>JAGYKM010000001.1 GCA_018401675.1 Alphaproteobacteria bacterium
ATGGAATCGTAGGATATCTTTTCCCACCATATGAAAAGCATGGGGCCAGAATTTCTCAAAAAGGTCCGTATCTTCCGGATAGCCCAGGCCAGTCATGTAGTTGGTTAGCGCGTCTAGCCATACGTAAATAACGTCTTCGCTTGTATTAGGCACTTGAATGCCCCAGGTAAAGGATCGGCGCGAAATACACAAATCTTGCAAGCCGCCTTCCACAAATCTGATAACCTCATTGCGCCGACTTTCTGGGGCAATAAATCGAGGATGAGTCTTATAAAACTCCAAAAGCGCCTCTTGAAAAGCACTCAGTTTAAAAAAGTAGCAAGGTTCCTCTATCCACTCTACAGGCGCCCCTGTTGGCGCGTTGCCGTCCACAAGCTCTTCTTCATCATAAAAAGCCTCGTCTCTTACCGAATACCATCCAGAGTAAGACCCTTGATAGATGTGGCCTCTCTCCGTCAAGGTATCCCACAATTTACGTACCCCTAGCTTATGTCGCTCTTGAGTCGTTCGAATAAAATCCGTGCTGGAGATGTTAAAATCTTCCACCACTTTTTCAAAAGACCCGGATATTTTATCAACGAACTCTTGAGGAGAAAGGCCAAGCTTCTCAGCCGCTTTTTCCACTTTTTGCCCATGTTCATCTACGCCGGTTAAGAAAGCCACCGGATGACCATCCAACCGCGAAAATCTGGCAATCACATCCGCCATAATGGAAGTATACACATGACCAATGTGGGGCACATCGTTGACATAGTAGATGGGGGTCGTGATGTACAAAGGCGTTTTCATAGGTTGATTCCTCGATGAGATAAATTCCAAAAAGTCCTTTCTCACTATCATAATCAATAGGTCATGGGAACGATATTAAATAATACGGTATAGTCCTTTTCTAAAAAGGGAACATTTGTTATAAGATGAACATGAATGAAAAGTGACGCTTCACAAAATATTGATTTTTGAAAAGCCACTCGACCCTACCCCCCTTTTTTCCTTGGAGGTATCCCAATGTTTATCGTTACAGGTGGCGCAGGCTTTATCGGCTCAAATTTGGTTAAGGCCTTGTCTGACAAATTTAAAGAGGAAAAAATTGTCGTTATTGATTCTTTTGGCAGCGATGAAAAATGGCAGAATTTGAGTAAAAAAGCTATTTGGGATCTTGTTACCCCAGATGCTGCCTTATCTTATTTAGAAAACCATGAATCTCAGATCAAGGCAGTTTTCCACCTAGGCGCGATTTCCTCCACTATGGAATCCGATGTAGACTTGATCATTCGGACAAATTT
Source organism: Alphaproteobacteria bacterium (assembly GCA_018401675.1). GTDB lineage: Bacteria > Pseudomonadota > Alphaproteobacteria > 16-39-46 > 16-39-46 > M30B67. The sequence continues at coordinate 1,284 of JAGYKM010000001.1, forward strand.
TCGCCTCACTGTGGATCTGTGGTCGTGGTGTTCTACCACGAACGTTCCCTTCTTTTATGCTTCTTCCGCCGCAACCTATGGAGATGGATCTCTCGGGTTCAGTGATACCACCTCTTTAGACAAATTGGGAAAATTACGTCCATTGAATGCCTATGGATGGAGTAAGCATCTCACAGATTTGCGACTCCTTTCCATGGCACAAGAAGGCTTTCATCCTCCTAGGTGGGCGGGCTTCAAATTTTTTAACGTCTACGGTCCCAATGAATACCATAAAGAGGGACAAAAGAGTCTGATTGCGACTTTTTTACCTATTGCCAAAGAAAAAGGTATATTGTCCTTATTTAAGTCAAATCACCTTGATTACCAAGATGGGGAGCAAAAACGAGATTTCGTGTGGGTAGGCGATTGCTCCGATGTCCTAATATGGTTTTATGAAAATTCTGCCCCTAATGGTCTTTATAATATTGGATCAGGGGTAGCTGTTAGTTTCAATACCCTAGCCCAGCTTATTTTTGAAAACCTCAAGCAAACCCCGAATATTCGTTACATCCACATGCCTCAAAGTATATCGGATAAATACCAGAACTTTACTCAAGCCGATCTTTCGTCCTTACGCAAAGTGGGATATACTAAAGAAATGACACCCCTTAAGGAGGGCGTAAGGCTTTATATTCAAGATTACCTTCTTACCCAGGATCCCTACCGCTGATATGGCTATACCTTTCCATGATATTTCACCCATTGCTGTGACCTTCGGCCCTCTCCAAATCACTTGGTATGGCCTCTCTTACGCACTAAGCATGCTCTTGGGGTGGAGATATGTAATTTATTTATCCTGCAAATTTGGCAACCTTCTTCCCAAAAGAATTATTGATGATTTTCTGACATGGATTATTCTGGCGGTGCTCATAGGTGGACGTCTGGGATACATTCTTTTCTACACTCCAAAGGTTATAGTCGACGATCCTTTATCTATATTGTACACCTGGAAAGGGGGCATGTCTTTTCATGGTGGAGTTGTCGGGGTCGCTTTAGCCAGCTTTCTTTATGCTTCTTGGAAAAGAATGCCTCTCCTCCGGCTTTCCGACTTGTGTGTTTGTGCCATTCCCATAGGCTTATTTTTTGGCCGCATAGCTAATTTTATTAATGGAGAGCTTTTCGGACGGGTGACGGAAGCACCTTGGGGCATGTTTTTCCCTCATGGCGGTCCCTTCCCCAGACACCCCAGTCAGCTCTATGAAGCTTTTTTGGAAGGGGCATGTCTTTTCGTCATACTATTTTGTTTTTCTCAACAAAAAAAAGATTTTGAAGCTTCTGGTCTTCTCAGCGGGTTATTTTTATTTTTTTATGGGCTTTTTAGGATTCTTGTGGAAATGCTTCGCGAACCAGATGCTCAGATTGGATATTACTGGAATTCCTTCACCTGGGGACAGATATTGTGTATTCCCATGGTTCTCTTTGGCAGCCTTTTGTTCCTTCGGGCTCTTCGCCGTAGTCGATCTCACCCCCATGATAAAACCTCTCAATGAATCATCTAAAATCTTCCTTGCTCACCTCACTTCGTGGCGTAAACCATGGGTTCTATTTTAAAGATGCCGTAGTTGACTCAACCACCCCCTTGGCCTTACTCACACAAGTGCACTCAAGCCGAGTTATAAGCATCACCCAGCCCTTCTCCGAGTTACCAGAGGCCGATGGGCTTGTTACCACCACGCCTAACCTCACCATTGGAGTCAAGTCTGCTGATTGCGTCCCCTTACTCCTATGTGACCCGAAGAATCGCGTCATTGGTGCCATTCATGCTGGATGGAGAGGCGCGCTACTGGGCGTCACTGAGGAAGCCATAAGTGTCATGGTAGACCAAGGCGCCGCCGTAGAACATATTAAAGCTGCTCTTGGGCCTTCAATTATGCAAAGTTCTTATGAAGTCGGCCTTGAAGTATATGAGCGGTTTATAGATCAAGCTTCCATTAATGGAAATTTTTTTCTACCCTCGTCTCGCCTCACCCATTTTTACTTTGATCTTTCAAGCTACGTATCGCACCGTCTCACGCTCTTAGGGGTGTCTTCTATTCACACCTCAAGCATCAATACATTCAAAGACCCTCGCTTTTTTAGCTATCGAGAAACCATGTCTCATCAAATGGGTTCTGGGAAAAAAAATAATTTATCTCTGATTTCCCTAGATCCATCGACTTGAAAATAATACCGAAATCTAGAGTTGAGCCATAAGCGCTTGTTCCCGCTCCATGTCAAGAATTTGTATTCGTGCCACTTCTTGGGGCGGCGGCGGCGGATAGTTCCCCACAGTATTTAAAGACGAGAATCCATTGTCTTCAGAAGAACAGCCTGTAATTAAGCCTCCGCCAAAAATTAAAACGCCCCATAATAATGTGGTCATCCTTCCCGCTTTATAGGGTTTCTTGGAGTATTTGGGAACCTTTTTTAGGCTCTTACAATTAGCTACCATTTAGCATTCCTTCTTCTCAGTTTATATTGTCTATAAAAAGTCACTTGCTCCTTATAAATTCTGCGCTTTTTCTTGACGACTCTTCGCCCAAGGACTTAAAGCTCCGGTAGAGACCTCTCCAAGAGTTTTAAAGTTTAAGTTAAACAAAACCATAGAAGCTGGCTCGGTCTTTTCATCATGGAAGTAATTCCGAACAAAACTAGCCTTAAAGGTAAAACACTCATCATCATAGGTTACCCCAACGCCTTTAGTGAGAGTAGAAATGGGTCGCTTTAGATTACGGGTCATATCCAGATGGACAGACCAATAGGTTGTGAATTTTGATGTCCAATTTACCTGGATCTGCCGTTGATGGAAAAGATCATTATTAAATGGCTCTTGTTGGATATAATTTATTGTGGTCCTAAAATAAGTAGGCCCAAAAGTAGTTCCTAGTAGATTTCTTTTACTGTTAAAGCGCTGACGATCCAGCAATATTTGAGAGTATAAGCGAATGGTATTAGGCAATACCACCTCCACCTTACCCACATAATCGGAAAAACCTCGATGAATGCCTAAAGCATTCGCCCCAAAAGGATTTTTACTTAAGGCATAGGACTGGCCAAAGAAAACAGATATTTTTTCTAAATAACTAGGCAATAAAGTAAAATCTAACCCATAAGAGGCTCTTTGGCCCCAATCAATAAGATCAAGACCTTCTCCCCTATCTTGAAAGAATAAGTTATCTGCGTCTAAGACGAAGGGTACGGTATCTTCATTTGGTATGTCAGACTTATTCAGTCCATTGGGGGTCGCTTGCAGACTGACTTTAGGCTCAAGTATTAAAGGCGTCCCCCAATGACGATTAATTAGGGGAAGTTGCCACTGAAAAGCGGCCTGAGGATACACACGTCCGACCGATTTATTTACCCGATCCCCGGAAACGCGATTCTGAGAGTGATCCACATCATAAACGTCACCTCTTCCAAACAGAGAGAACGCCCCGTTATCACCTATCCCCGTTGAAACAGGCAGTGTCCACCCAGACCCTACAGAAAAGCGCCTCACATTGGCCCCTTGCCGCCTACTCAACCCCAAAACGGAAGAATCTGCATAAAAAGCACTTCCATACTCATCTGGGGTGCCTCGATAAGAGTATAGACCTCTGGGAAATACAGTGGGCATCGCCTTTTGAGAAACGCCCGGCGTATTAGATTGAAAACTCCAAGTATCTAACCGCGTAAAGCTACGGTCATTGAAAAATCCGTCAGGATTGCGGAATAACCTCTGAAGATAAACAGAACTATCGAGGGTTCGCGGCTGACCACCCATATCATTACGGATATTGTAAGCGCGCATATAATTCCGATCTGAAGCTCTAAAAACATCAAAACCCCAGCCCCAAGGCTTTTCTAGAGCGCTAAAATCACCGTGGGTCCGTACAAAACCTCTGGTCTCTTGGTGGGAGGATAGTTGAGATGAGGACCCCGTTCTTTGTTTTGAGGAGGTAATTTGACCTTCTGTTTCCCACAATCCGAGGTCAAATTGACGCCGGTATTCAAGAGAGAGTAATGGATACTGCTTGGTCATCACCGTAGGTGTAATGGTTAGATCTTCCGAAGGCGAAATAACACCATAGTAAGGAATACCCATGAAAAAACCCATATTGCTCGTGCCTCCCATAAGAGGTGAGAGTACACCACTACGTCTTTTCACCGTAGGATCTGCATGGGTAAAGTAAGGAAAATAAGCAACGGGAACACCGAGAAGTTCCATCCATCCGTGATAATAATCTACATCTCCAGCCTTTTCATCTCGGATGATCTCAAGGGCTTTTAGTTGCCACAAGGGAGGCTTGGAAGCATCGCCGTCACATAAATTACAAGGAGAGTACACAGCCTTAGAGAATCGCGTCACGTTTCCATTTTCTCTCACCGCTGAAAGAGCACTTATTCTCTTATTATCCTTAGTAATCATGCCTAAAGCTTTTATAAAACCATTGGCCATATCGTCCGATAGAACGACTTCATTTCCCTTATAAGCTGTCCCCTCTTTGTCATAAAAAATAACGTTACCTCGGGCTGTGGCTACTTTTGTGTCTTCATTATAGCCCAATGCATCAGCTTGCAAAAAAAGAACACCGTCTTCGGTCAGAAGACTCATTTGAACATTACCAGAAGCTTGGATCGTATGAGACGCCTCATCGAAATTGAGATCTTCAGCCTCCAGCAAAATTGGCGTTTGTGCTCCCTCTTTAGGATCACGTGGAGCCCCCTCGAATCCACCAGAGGCTTCTTGCCCGAAACTGGATTTTGAAAAAACCCCCACCCAGACAAAAAGAATAATTTGAAGCATATTCTTCATAAATTTAAGCCGTTGAGGTGACCGCAATTGGGTAGACATTAAATTCTCCTTTGATTATCTCTTGCGCTAGGAATAATTATTTTCCAAAATTCTTGCACGCGCTTTTAGCCGTTAGTGCTCTAGGTATATGACGTACAAGAGGGATAAAAAGCCAAAAACAACAGGAGGCCCCCAGAGACCCGCTTCAACAGGGATCCTAAACGACAAAGCAAAAACCTGGGTTATATCTTGTAAAATATACGAAAGGAAACCCACAAAAAAGCAAATCCCCATGTTCCACATCCCCTTGCTTTGCCTTGGATTATGTAGGGATAAAGCAGCCCCTATCAAAAACATACCCATAAGAGCCAAGGGCAAAGCTAACAGCCGGTGCCACTGAACCCTATAACTAATGGCAGTAAATCCAGCTTTTTCAATCATTTTAATATAAAACGGGATTTGCCAAAATGATAACGTCGCGGCAGGAACAAAAAATTCTTCTATTTTTTCCGGAGTAAACAAAGTCCTAAATTTCAAACCTGAAGCCAATGGTCGTTCTTGATGAGAAAAATAAGACGGATCTTCTAACTCCCAAAAGCCATTCTTAACCACAGCTGAAGAAGCATCAAGCCGGCTAAGATAACTGGCTTCATCTTGAAAAAAATAGAGAGAAACGCCCTCGAAAGTCCGTTGAGCAAGATGGGTCTTTTGCACATGAACAATGGTATATCCATTTGCCTCGGGTTGCTTAAGCCATAACCCCGTATCCGAAACCATAAACTGGCTATCCACGTGTCGGATATACTTATTTTCCATCTTTTCGAATTTCTCTTGAGAAAAAGAAACCCAAGGACTAATAAGCATCACCTCAAGAAGCCCTAATATCAGCAGACAAAACGCTAGAGGAAATAGAAGTTGTATAAGCGAAAACCCGCTAGCGCGAGCGACGATAACTTCTGAATTTCTCTGCAGTCTCCGAAATCCAAAAAAAGCTCCAAAAAGAACAAATAAGGTGAGTAGCTTTTGAAGAAGTAAAGGGACTTTCAAAAAAGCCATTTTCAGAACAATTTCTAATGAGACATCGGCCTTTGAAGAGCAACGTCTCAATAACTCGGCACTTTCAATCAAAACGGCTAGACCCGCAAAGATAAAAAATAATATCGCAAACCACATAAGAAATACGCGAAAAAAATAAAACGATAAGATTGGAGAAAGGCTCAAGTTCATGTCTGGCCTCTTTTAAGTTGAAATCGAAATAGAAAAGGCATCTTCTTTAACCACAAGATTAACAAAGCACTACCCATACCGCCAAAAACAATTAAAAGAGCCCCCACGATCCCCCATAGTGTTTGCACTGCTATATTTATAAACATCATGTAGATGGCATGTATAACAATAAGAAAGAGACCAGAAAATATCACAGGCCAAACCAATCCTCGCCGCCGATAGGAAGAGACCAAAAGAGCACAAGCGCCCAATAACATATAACTTAAGGGAGAAAAGGGCGTGAGAAGTCGGGCAAATCCTTCCACGTGCAAACGACGTTGGTCATGGACTGGCAAGCCCTCATGTTTTTTAAAAAATAGTTCTTCTAAGGAGTATTCAGCAGATTTTCTAGAACGATCCTTGACCACTTCTGAAGTTTGGTCAATGTGCAGGTAAGTTTTTTCAAAAGCCAATGTTTGAGGCGACTTTGTGCTAGGATTAAGATCTTGCTTTTGTCCATTTTCAAGAAGAAGAGATAACTTATTGCCTGATCCTCGAAGCAGTTCACCTCTTTGTGCAATAAGTGTATAGCTTTGACCATTTGGTTCTTGCACATAGGCCAATATGCCCTGAAAAGATCGCGAGGAGTCTTGACTTTTCACATAGAGAAGTAGCTTGGGAAAGGTATTAAATTCATTAATTTTCACAAATGGCAAAGAAGAAACACCTCTCATTGAGGATTCCATATCCTTCAAATGGGTTGTTGTTGCAGGAAGAATCCATATATTAAGATAAGTCAAAAGCAGCACCAAAGCGGCCCCTATAGTCAGAACAGGAGAAGCCAGCTGAAGATTACTCATACCGATAGAACGCATAATAGTGATCTCACGATCATAGGAAAAGCGGTTGTACGTATACACCACTGCTAGAAAAAAACTAAAGGGGCAAATAATCACAAAAAGATCGGGAATTAAAAGCAAAGTGAGCTTGAGTATGAGCCACCAAACGTGCTGATCTGGCTGTCCCAAAGCTAGCTCCACAAATCTAACCGATTGGGTTAACCAAATAGTACCCAACAACAAGGAAGTTACGACCAGCGCCACCAAACAAATGTGTTTAAGAATGTATAAATGTAACCTCACCTCAACATGTCTTTCTTTTTTGTTTTTCGCTCCAGAATACTTTTAAAACTTATGTATACTCAGGATCTCTAAAACCCAGGTTTTTAAAGATAGCCGGTGCAAGAAGTTATACATTGCACTTTTTCCAAAGGAAAGGTATATCTTCACTTAATGCTACATTAACTGTGTTGGTTCATTAACTCACCCCCACCTAACGCTTCTGGATAAGGACCTTCCCTATGGGATTATCATGCTGGATGTTGGCTCGAAGCCGATCACACACTCCTTCTCGCTTTCCTCATACCCTTTTCTGTGTTTATTTTTTAAGCTTATTTTTTCTCTTCAGTATGTGGTCAGTCCCTACAGCACAAGCGACATCTCAAGGCATAGCTGCGGTGGTTAATAAATCTATTTTGACGCAGAACGATGTTGAGGATCGACTTAAGTTGATTGCGATTTCTTCACCTGGAGAACAACCTCCAGAACAGTTGAAAAAATTACGTGAAACCATCATTAAAAACATGATTGATGAGATTTTACAAATTGAAGAAGCCACCTTGCGCGACATTACCGTTGACGAGTCAGAAGTGATACAGGCGATCAGCAACATAGAAAAAGCCAATGGAATGCCCCCAGGGCAACTCCCTATTTTCTTAAAGAAAAATGGTGTTCCCTACTCAGCGTTAAGGGATCAAATTTACGCCAACTTGATGTGGGCCCGGTATATTGCAGAAGGGTATGGAGACACAGCCGCCATCCTTGATCATGACTTGGAAGAAGTATATGAAAAAATTATCTCTCAAGGCCCTATTTCCTCCGTACATGCCTATGAAATAGTTCTTCCCATTGCGGATCCTTCTCAAAAAGAATCCACTTTGAACCAAGCGCACCTCATCTCTGCCGCTTACAACAACGGAAAATCGTTTAAAACTCTTGCCCGCGAGTCCTCTAAATCCCCATCTGCAGAAAAAGGGGGAGATTTGGGATGGATTTCTCCAAGTGACTACGACGCACCCTTAGCTAAAGTTATCTTTAGTTTAGGTCTCAAAAAAATGAGTGAGCCAGTGGTTACGCCGACCGCTGTCTATCTTTTTTGGGTGGAAGATATAAAAGCTGACCAGGCGCAAACCGAAATGCTCTTTGATCTGGCTCAAGTAGGTATTTCCCTTTTCCTTGACCGATCAGAAGAAGCTCTCGACCAGGCGAGAGAACGCCTTGAAAAAATCAAGAGCTCTGTTACCTCCTGCACTACCCTGGACTCTGTGGCAGATAAGTACGGGGCTTCGGTCATCCGGACGCCAAATGTCTTGGTGGATCGTTTGCCTTCTGAATTAAAAGCGCTCGTAGTAAATCTAGGGATAAATGAGCCTTCGGCCATATTTACCACTGACAGTGGCCCTTCTTTTGTAGTGATTTGCAAAAAGCATGAAGCAACAAGCAGTGCTGGCATAGCTCCCACCAGAGAGATGCTCCGGGAAGGCATGCGGAACCAAAAGTTAGACTTAGTTTCTAGACGCGTTCTCAAGGACCTCCGTCGTCGTGCTTTTATTGATATACGCTCATAAAAGTTACATCATGGAGTCTTCTAACGAGCGTTCTCAAAAAATAGACAGCCTGCCCTCCATTAAAGAACTTCTGATCTGCAATGGATTTAATACCCGGCGCTCCTTGGGGCAGAACTTTATTTGTGACCCTTGCATAACTGATAAAATAGTAGAGGCTGCGGGGGACCTCACCCAAGGAACCGTTATAGAAATAGGGCCTGGCCCTGGAGGGCTCACTAGAAGCTTGCTTAGAAGTCCCATACCTCACGTGATTGCTATAGAAAAAGATGCTCGGGCTCTGGAGCTTCTTGCCCCGTTGCAGAACCTTTTTCCGAAGCGTCTCACTCTCCTTCATCAAGATGCTTTAAAGAGTTCCTTTGAAAACCTCGGAACCTCCCCTCGTTTCCTCATTTCCAATCTCCCCTACAATGTGGGCACACCTCTTTTTCTTCATGCCTTGTTTCATGGTTCTTGTTTTGAAAAATTTGTGCTTATGTTCCAAAAGGAAGTAGCCATGCGGTTATGTGCTCATCCTTCTACCTCTGCTTACGGGAGGCTATCTGTTATAACCCAGTTCCTCTCGGACCCTGTCTTGAAATTTACATTGCCTCCTTCCGCTTTTTTACCACCACCTAAAGTATCTTCCTCCGTTGTGTGCATCACACCACACCTTACCCCCCCCTTTCCTTGCCAAAGAACTGACTTGGAACAAGTATTAAGAGCCGCATTTTGCCAACGACGAAAGATGCTACGGAGCTCTCTCAAATCCTTGGTCAATGACCCAGAAATGCTTTTAGCCGAAAGTCATATAGCCGGAACCAGGCGACCTGAAACTTTGTCTTTAGAAGAGTTTTGCACATTAGCGCGTATTTTTAAAAATATGAGTTCCTCCCCCAAGACACTTTAAGTTTTACAAAAGGAAATACTTCGGCTCTCAAAATATCTAGGATAAGATTTTTTTAAAGAGGTCGAGAAAAGCCGTATTTATTATTTTTTGGGAAAAAATAGTCTCAGTCCTTTTTCTACTCTCATCACCCATTTGTGTCCGCATTTTCTCATCTTTGATCAAGATAGCCAGAGCCTGAGCTAAGGCCTTAGGGTTTTTTGGAGGGACAAGAAATCCTGTCTTGCCAGAGTCCACCACGTCTCGACACCCAGGAACATCGGTGGACACCAAAGGGAGTCCGGCCGCTCCACATTCTAAAAGGGCCTTGGGGAGACCTTCTCGATAAGAGGGCAACACACCTATATCCATATGCGAAAGGAGCTCGGGCATATCTTTTTGAGCGCCTAAAAAAGTAATAACTTTTTCTTGTTCCCACTTTTCTATTTCTATATCAGTTAAACTTGTTGGATTGGCCGGGTCTTTTGTTCCTGCACAAAAAAACTCAGCCTGCACACCTTGTTTTTTGAGCAGTAACGAGGCTTCTAGATAGTCCATAAGGCCCTTATCCTTCAGCAATCTGGCCACCATAATAATCCTGGGGGGCTTATGGTCTCTGGCGCCGACCTTGAACTTATCCGTATTGACTCCTGACCCAGGGATAAGAACCGTTCTAGCGGTAACAAGGGACTTGTCTAAATCGGCCCAATCATCTTTGTTTTGAAGGACCAAATAGGTATTTTTTCCACAAAGCACGAATCTTAGAGCCCATAGAACAAGTTTTCTAAGACAAAGCACAAAGAAAGACTGGTGCATAAAGAGATATCCGAGTCCTCCCAATAGATTGACTATTTTTGTTAATCCCAGAATTTTTGCTGCAAAGCTTCCATAAAGAACTGGCTTTAAGGATACTTGATAAACAAGATCCGGCCTCAGCTTTCTATAAACCGTAAACACTTCCATGAACGAAAAGAATTCACGAAAAATATTTAGCCGTCCTCTTGCAATGGATTTCCAAGGGTACACCTCAACACCTTCCCTCTCAAGGGCTTGCGCATAATCCCCAAAGTGACACATAACAGCCACTCGATACCCTGCTTTCAAGGTGTCCTTGATCAAGTCTATACGATGTGAATACACAGACCAATCTTGGGTTATTAGAAAAAGAACCAGATATGCATGAGGTTCAGAAGATGGTTTCATAGAAGGGTAATTTTCCTTTAGCTCATGGGGAATAGTGAGTCATATTACTTTCAAGCCATACCTAACTTCTATATCATTCAAGCCTCAAGGCGTCTTCAAAAAAACATCGAATGACAGATCTTTGGCCCCGCGAAACATGCCTATATCTTTCTAACCTATTTATTTCCCATGAAAAAGGGGAGGTGTTCCCTATTGATCTCGCTTGAGCATTTATGATAGATTTTAGCCTTAACGAGCAATAGAAATAAACCACTAAAGGGAGTGTTAATAAATGGAAAAGCCAAAAACAATTAAAATGGCCGTGAAGGCTCTATGGATTACCGTGGGACTGGGCATTCTGAACGTCGCCTTAGAGATGATTTTCCCCGGTCTGGGCGCATTATCCCTTATAGCCCATGGACCTTTTTCGCTAGAGTTGATAATTGGTATCATGTCCATATTAGTCACTTGGGCGTTCCTCATCTGGATGATTATCAAAATTAGAAGCGGCCGTAATTGGGCGCGAATTGTCTACACCGTGGTACTTGGTGTTGGAACTGCCATGGCTCTCCTGGGGGCAGCTTCGTTCTCCTTGTCTTCACTTTTGTCCGTTTCAGGGGGGCTAGAGTTGGCTATGTGGGTTCTTCAATTCTACGCTCTCTACCTCATCTGGACAAAACCGGGAAGTGAGTGGTTTAGACGCCGAAGGTAAGCTTATATCCCCAATCCCATGGGGATAAACCCCATGGGATTCTAATGTCTCGGAATCAACAGTTCTAACTGGTATAAAAACCAATCTCTGGGGTCGCTCTTTCCCTAGATCTCAATTTTTTATTTGCAGAAAATGGGAGATAGCGTATGGTGGACTCGAATTTAGACCTAGAGGAGATTTTCATGGATAAAGATATACCCAAAGCCGAAGACCTAAGCTTTGAAGAAGCGCTTAAAAGCCTAGAAGCCATAGTCAAAACCCTTGAAGACGGAAGTGCTTCCCTTGAACAAGCCGTCACTTTATACGAGCAAGGCGTTGGTTTAAAAAAAAGGTGCGAAGAAAAATTAAAAGACGCAACCCTTAAAGTAGAACAAATTTTGGTATCTGAACCCGATGAAATCTCCACCCGTCCTTTTCTTGAAACCTCTTCCTAATACTTTCGCATACTATTTTATAAATCCTTCCCAATTATATGAGAAATTACCTGAATGATAACTGATTTAGATGAAGCCCTTTCTTCTGCTTCCCTCCGCATAACGGAAGGCGTGAGGAATCTTCTGCCCACCTGTACTCCAGATGAAAAATTTCCTGCCATGGAGACTTTACAAGAGGCTATCTCCTATGCTTGCTGTCATGGAGCACAAAGATTCAGAGCTTTATTGTCCTTAGAAACATCGACTTTATTCCGGCTCCCAGAAGAAAAAGCTGTTAAACTCTCCTGCATCGTGGAGCTTCTCCAATCCTTTCATAATATCTACGATGATTTACCTGCTTTTGACAATTCTGATACCCGTCGCGGAAAACCGTCTTGCCATATGGCTTTTGACGATCCCACTACTATTTTGGCTGGAGTGTCTTTATTGTCTATGGTTACCGACCTTCTCTCCAGCCCAGCACTTCATGATGATCCCGAAATTCGTTGCTCCTTGATTCAGAGCTTTTCCAAATGCGTAGGTATAGAAGGCCTTGCCTATGGTCAACTTCTAGATATTACTACAGAACATACTCCCATTACTCAAGAAGCCATTCTTGAGTTGTATCGCCTTAAAAACGGTTCCTTGATGGTTTTTTGTGTAAGTCTGTCGGCCATCTTGTCCAAAGCTTCTGCGAAGAAGCGCAAGGCATTAGAACAATACGCTCAGGATCTAGGCGTCTTATATCAACTTACTGATGATATTTTGGATATGGACACTTCTTTGGAAGATAAATCTTGCCGCATCAGAGAAGATGTTTTTTTAGGCAAAGCAACTTTGGTGAATCTACTGGGACTAACTGCTACACGGGCTTTTGCCGAAGAATTCTCTGAAACCATCATTCATCACCTAAGTGTTTTTGGCCCGGAAGCCGACCGATTGAGGCACATCGTTCATTATGTTCTTAACCGGAAAGTCTAATCCTTCTGAACTGAAAGCTTTTATTTTAACTCTCACTTACCTTATGGACTCCGCACCATGAATATTATCATTCTGCCTCTCTTAGAGATCGTTTATCGCCTTTTAGATCTGTATTTTTGGGTTGTTTTATGTACAGTTGCAATGAACTTATGCATGAACTATGGCATTCTCAATCCCTCACAGCCGTTGGTAAAGTCGGTATTTGTTTTTTGCAATCGGCTTGTTCAACCCTTACTTCGACCTATTCAACGCCTCATTCCGCCCATCGGTACCGTAGACCTATCACCCTTTGTGCTTGTTTTGCTGGTATCTCTCTTGCAAAGTGTTATTCGCAATATAATGTCCACTCTAGTTTGATAAAAAGCTATTCCTTTTCGCGTACTCAGGAAGGATAAGAGAAATTAAGGAGAGGATGACTGTGAATACTCACATTATCGACGGGACGCAAACAGCCCATCTTTTTTTACAGCATCTTCAAAATGAGGTTGCGGTTTTTACCAGCGCTTATGGCAGCCTTCCTGCTTTGGCTATAATTCGCGTGGGGAATAATCCAGAAAGTGCCTTATACGTTCATCATAAAATAAAGACCTTTGAAAAATGTGGATTTCCCGTAAAAGAATTTTGGTTTGATGAATCCATTTCTTCCTCCCATCTGGAAAAAAATATACAAGCTTTGAATAGTGACCCGGAGGTTTCAGGCATTATCATTCAATTGCCTCTGCCCTCCCATTTATCTCGATCGGTTCTTTATAGTCATGTATCTCCTTCAAAAGACGTGGACGGATTAACGCCCTACAATCAGGGAAAACTTCTTCAATCTGATCCTCATGGGCTTTTTCCGTGCACCCCCCTGGGGTGTTTTTTTATTCTTAAGAAACTTTATGGCTCTCTTATAAAAAAACGGGTTTTAATGATCGGAAGATCTGTCCTGGTAGGAAAGCCTCTTGCCCTTATGTGTTTAGACGATCACGCCACCATTACCGTGGCTCACTCTTCTTCGTCAGACTTGGAAATGTTATTAAAAGAAGCTGATATAATCGTTTCCGCCACAGGGTCGGCGCGCCTCGTCACAGGTCACCATATAAACGTGGGAGCTTGTGTGCTCGATGTGGGTATTAGCGTAGGCTCTCCTCTGGCTAATGGAAAACGGCAGATAATTGGAGATACAGATATCTCCACTTTCATGGGTATTGCCTCTTATTGCACACCAGTTCCTGGGGGAATTGGCCCCATGACCATTGCCCTACTCGCCTATAATACTTTGAAGGCGGCATATATACAAAAAGATGATTTTAGAGCTTATGATTTTCAAAACTATCCCGACTTGGTGTTCCGAAGCCATTGACCGTGTTTTACTTCCTCCTCACTGCCCTAGGTGCCGAGTTGTAAGAACGCTAGGCAAAAATGTTCTGTGTGCTGCTTGTTGGCAGAGCGTGGGGACAATAGGATTTCTAGCCTGTCGCTTTTGCGGCAGAACGCTCTACCCCCATGAGGCATCTGCACAAAAATGTGACCTGTGTTTGCTGAAAGAGGATTCTGTCCCTTGCCTGGAGAAGAGCGGGTGGCATCAAAGTTGGGGGCTCATGGACCCGCATACTGAGGGGGCTCAATTAATGACGGATTTTCTTAATGGAAAAAATCCCAACTTACTGCCCTTTTTAATTTCTTGTATGACGAAGGGCATTCTCTCTTTTTGTCCCAGCATAACCCACTGTGTGACTCTCAAGCGGAAAGACACCCCCACTTCTATGATTAAGCTCATTCATGGTATTTCGACCCAGATACAAAGACCATTTTTTTTGGTACCTCATCTACCCCACAAAAAAATACCTTTCCTCCTCCAAGGAGGATTACTAATAGCACCCACTTGGATTTCTCCTTATACGCCTCGCATCTCTAGACTATCATCTCCTCCTGAATCCATAGCCACCAGCTATTCACTTTGTTCTCTTATGACTCCGTGTAGTCAGTAAAGAGGCTATAGTTGTCAAGTGGTTCGAGGAGGATACTCAGGACAAACTTGGTCTGTCCAATTTAGGTCTATTGTAAACAAAGGGGGTTGATTTTATAAACCAATAAGCGATATATGGTCTATTAGTGTTTGAATTTGAATTAAACCGTTACCTTGTCTTTGTCCGTTACACATTGTAACTTATTGTTAATTAAAGGGATTATATTCCATGAACCGCTCTTTCTTGAAATCTACGGCGTCTCTTATATCAGTGATTAGTGCTTTGGTTTATTTTCCTGCGGCCGCTAAACAGGCTTCAAACCCCAAGTGGTCTCCGCGCATTAATCTTGATCTCAAGGCAGGAACAAGTCGGAATATCGGACAAGTGGGCTTATTTACCCCTCTCCTTCAAAATCAAACGTCTCTATTCTTTGGTGATTTTAGGTTTATGCGGGATTCTAGAACCAACCAAGAAGGAAACTTCGGTCTTGGGTTTAGAACATTAGATGCCGTACCAGGACATATTTTTGGTGTCTATGGATTCTTCGACCATCGCTACACTCAATATAAAAATGCCCTCAATCAGATAACCTTAGGCACTGAGCTTCTCTCGGAGATTTGGGATTATCGTTTTAATACTTATCTTCCTTTGTCTTCAAATAAAAATGTTCATGGAACCAAAGGGCTCCCTAAAAACCTTACATATCGTGGTCATGAAGCGCTTATCACCAACACCAAAGAAGTGCCCATGATGGGATTTGACGCTGAGGTAGGACGCTCCATGCCTGGACTAGAGGACTTACGGTTATACGCTGGCGGTTACCACTTTCAAGGCTCTGGCGTGAAAAATATGAATGGAGCCCGGGCGCGAGCTACTTATAATATCAATAAGTACGTCCAACTTACGGGAGAGATTCAATACGATAATATTAGAAAATCTTCTAAATTCGTAGGCATTAACTTCACCATCCCCTTTGGTGAGACGTCAGATAAAACCTCTAAACTGTCCAAACTCGAGCAACGCATGACGGATCAAGTCATTCGAGACGTGGATATCGTGTCTAGTAGAAAAGGCACTCAAGGGACCGATGGCAAGGCCTATGTCCACTTTACTCAAAATGCAGCCAATGCCAATGCAGATGGGTCTTTTGAAAATCCCTATCCTTTCACGCCTCAAACACAAGAGGAAGCGCATCGGATTGTTGCTTCTGTCCAAAATACGCCCTACCACTTTAGGTGCGATGGAAGAGAAATATCAAGAGACCTCGCCCTAGAAAGATGTGCAGCCTTTTTGCAAAATCAACGAGATCGAGAAGTAGAGCTTGCTCGTAGACAGAACGTGCACCTCCAATTACAAGATCAGTTTCGCCGACGGGAAGAAGAGGCTCGTCTAGTTTAGAAGCTGAGCAGGCTGCTGCTGAACAACAACGTCGTCAGCAACTAGAAGCTGATCGTGTAGCTGAAGAGCAACGTGTAGAAGCTGAACGTGTAGAAGCTGAACGTGTAGAAGCTGAACGTGTAGAAGCTGAACGTGTAGGGGCTGAACAACAAGCACCTGCTGAAGCTCAACGTATCCATCTTGAGCAAGTAGAAGCTGAGCGTATGGCTGCTGAAGCTCAACGTATTCATCTTGCCCAAGTAGAAGCTGAGCAGGCTGCTGCTGAACAACAACGTCGTCAGCAACTAGAAGCTGATCGTGTAGCTGAAGAGCAACGTGTAGAAGCTGAACGTGTAGACGCTGAACGTGTAGGGGCTGAACAACAAGCACCTGCTGAAGCTCAACGTATCCATCTTGAGCAAGTAGAAGCTGAGCGTGTGGCTGCTGAACAACAAGCTGCTGCTGAAGCTCAACGTATCCATCTTGAGCAAGTAGAAGCTGAGCGTGTGGCTGCTGAACAACAAGCAGCCGCTGAGGAAGCTGAACGCGCCCGTCTTGCCCAAGTAGAAGCTGACCGTGTGGCTGCTGAACAACAAGCTGCTGCTGAAGCTCAACGTATCCATCTTGCCCAAGTAGAAGCTGACCGTGTGGCTGCTGAACAACAAGCAGCCGCCGGGAAGCTGAACGCGCCCGTCTTGCCCAAGTAGAAGCTGACCGTGTGGCTGCTGAACAACAAGCAGCCGCCGAGGAAGCTGAACGCGCCCGTCTTGCCCAAATAGAAGCTGAGCGTGTGGCTGCTGAACAACAAGCAGCCGCCGAGAAGCTGAACGCGCCCGTCTTGCCCAAGTAGAAGCTGAGCGTGTGGCTGCTGAACAACAAGCTGCCGCCGAGGAAGCTGAACGCGCCCGTCTTGCCCAAGTAGAAGCTGAGCGTGTGGCTGCTGAACAACAAGCTGCCGCCAGCTCAACGTATCCATCTTGAGCAAGTAGAAGCTGAGCGTGGCTGCTGAACAACAAGCTGCTGCTGAAGCTCAACGTATCCATCTTGAGCAAGTAGAAGCTGAGCGTGTGGCTGCTGAACAACAAGCAGCCGCCGAGGGAAGCTGAACGCGCCGTCTGCCAAGTAGAAGCTGAGCGTGTGGCTGCTGAACAACAAGCTGCTGCTGAAGCTCAACGTATCCATCTTGAGCAAGTAGAAGCTGAGCGTGTGGCTGCTGAACAACAAGCTGCTGCTGAAGCTCAACGTATCCATCTTAGCAAGTAGAAGCTGAGCGTGTGGCTGCTGAACAACAAGCTGCTGCTGAAGCTCAACGTATCCATCTTGAGCAAGTAGAAGCTGAGCTGTGGCTGCTGAACAACAAGCAGCCGCCGAGGAAGCTGAACGCGCCCGTCTTGCCCAAGTAGAAGCTGACCGTGTCGCTGCTGAACAACAAGCAGCTGCTGCCCCGAAAGGCGAAGAAGAAGGTATACTGAGTGAACTACGAGAAACAGACTTTCACTCCATGGGTAAAGATGAGGCATTAGCGTTTCTTGCTATAGCTGAACACCTACTCCCTGAAGCGAAAGAACTGGCTAAGCTAAAAAAGCGTACTAAAGTCTGGCCTTCTGGTAAAAAAACTCATCAGCATTCTGCCCGCAAGGAATTGAAGAGATGCCTGCAACAACTTCGAGATACAGTTGTGGCTGACTTTGATGCTCGCAACCGTAGAGCTGAAGACCGTGTAGAGATATCAACACCTGTGGGTGCATCTTTTAATCCTTTGCTTGCAGACGGAAGCGGCGGCGACTTACGTTCAGGGACCGCAAGAGCATCCCAACGAAGAACGCTTTCTCTTAACGCCCACTCAGAGCTACGGCAGCTTTCATCACCTACTGTGCCTGAAGGTCTTCCTGATGAAGCACTAACAACCCCTCCCCTATCACCGAATGGTTCTCATTCCCTAGAAGGAGCAAGTGCCTTCTCTCCAGACACTCCCGAAGAAGCTGCAATTGAATACCGAAATGGCGCCGATGCCTTCTCTCCCGACTCTGAAGATAGAGGTGCTAAGTACCGAAAGGGGGCAGCTGCATTCTCTCCCGACTCTGAAGATAGAGGTGCTAAGTACCGAAAGGGGGCAGCTGCTTTCTCTCCCGACTATGTAGATAGCGCCCTAGTCGAATCCCCAACTGACGGGTTACTTAGTTACTCTTCACACTCTCCCTTACGGCCATCGCCCTATGTTTTGAGCAGCGCAACTTATGCCCCTCCTGGCGGCAAGATCGGACTGCTTCGGACTGGTAACCTCTTCCCCCCCCAGCAAGATCCTTCTCCCAAGGATCTCAATAACGGAGAATCTACTGTTGAGGAAGTAGACTGATTTAATTCCACCCATGACCATATTATTATTCCATTTATTACAAATATTAGGAGTCCATTATGTATTTGAAAAAACTTTCATTGCTCGTTACTCTTGCTGCAACTCTATCTGGAACAGCAACCCAAAGCCACGCAGGACTGTTTGGATGTTGCTTCGGTGAAAGCAAAGATGAAGATGATCTAAGTCGACCCATCAATGCCTCTGCTTCGACCCCTCTCCTCCAATCACAAGAAAACAGAACTCTCGCCGTGCCTGACACTCGCTACATCAGAACAATGAGCCTCGCGGAACAAACTCACGTAGGGACTTTGGTAACAAAGCTCAATTCAGCCGCAGAAAAGGGTGAAATAGTTTTGTCTAAGTATGGCTCAAATTCACTAATGCTGGATTTGCGGAATAAGGAAGGTATCGAATCCCCAAATGATGCCGTCGTTATAATTCAAGGATTGGGGCTTGCTGAGATGCAGAGTGGTGGAGTCACCCCAATTGCTATTCAATTATTCTCCGGCGGAAGGCTTGAGGAAAATCTAACACCAGCCCAAACTCGTGAAAAGCTAGCAGGGAACCCTATAAAAATGTTGAACTCTGATGCCTTAAAACGCATCCGTGCATCGGTACACGGTGACAACCTTAAAGATGAGTTTGAAAGAACCTTTGGGCAACTTCTGACTCTTGAAGGCCGCATGTATGCCATCTCGAGCGATGGGGTGCGCGCGGTTCGCTTTGAGATCATTAATTGGGGATGTATAGACTTCTGTTCTGGCTTAAGAACCCAGGCTGATATTGCCGCAATTCTTTCTACCACGGGCAAAAGAGCCGTGGCTCAATCTCCTGAGATCATTGAATAGTCTTAACGACTTACTTTTTGTGCCTGAGTTCAACCTCAGGCACTTTTTTTGCCTTAATCACATCCTTTAAGCGCAATTAGGTGCTCTCGTTGCAAAAGAAGATCTGTGGAGTATTTTAAAATGGTCGGAGCGGCGGGATTCGAACCCACGACCCTCACACCCCCAGCGTGATGCGCTACCAGGCTGCGCTACGCTCCGACACTAGTAACATTTTATTATTAATATTAGTCAATCAGTAGCAAGACTTTGTCTTAGATGCAAGCATCGAAAAAAAGCCTATTGAAAAAAAAAGTATGATAGGCAAGCAAATAGAGGGCCCAATAGTATACCTGAAATAAGAGTATATCCTAAAAACCCCGGCATTTTGATGCCGTATTCTTGAGCAATTGATTTTGCTAAGAAATTAGGAGCATTGCCAATATAGGTCAAAGCACCCATAAATACTGCCCCTGTGGATATGGCAAGAAGAAGAGGCTTCTGGCAGGCCATTAGTTCTTTGACACTCAACCCTGTGGCCTTTAAAAAAACAAGATAGGTAGGCGCATTGTCAAGAAGTGCCGAGCAAAGACCCGTTATCCAGAACAACAACGATGGCATGGGATCTCCTTGAGTGTCCAGAAGACTATCGGTCAGCAATCTCAATGCACCCTCTTCTCGCGCTTCAAGAATAGAAAGTACAGGAAGAACGGTTACAAAGATGGCAAAAAAGACATATAAAACTTCTTTTAAAGGATGCCAGGAGAATTTGTTAAGTGCCTTTATGTGATGAGGAGTGATCCATAATGACAGTCCGGCAAGGCATAGAAGAATACCATCACGAAGAAGATTGGGAACATACATAGTTACACCCAAAAGCCTAAACTGAACCGAATCATCATGACTTTGTATGAGGGCTACAGAGAGAATCAAAAGAAAAAGTAACCCAAAGTTAATTTTTCCCTGAACATTAAGCCATGGCTTTTTTGGATGGAGTACGGGAGGGGTTCGCCTTCCTTCTTTGTGGAGAAAAAAAGTGTCTACCAGAAAAAATACTCCTAAAAGGGGAGCAACCATCATGAGAAAGGGAAGCAACATATGTTGAGGCACCCATAGAAAATCCACGCCCTTTAAATACCCCAGGAATAAAGGGGGATCACCTAGGGGGGTAAGACTTCCTCCCATATTACCTAAAAGTATTATGATAAAAATGATAATGTGGGCTTTATGGGTACGAGCTTTATTTACGTGAATCAAAGGACGAATAAAGAGCATCACCGCACCGGTGGTTCCTATGATGCTGGCACACAGGGTCCCAATTAATAACACGACAGTATTAGTTAAGGGAGATCGTTTAACTGCAACCTCTAAAACGATCCCACCCGAAATAATATACAAAGCCGAGATCAGAAAAATAAAAGGAATGTAGTCTGCAACAAACAAGTGCAAGAGAACAGACCCACTCTTATATAGGCCACAAGTTATGAATAGAGATAAAATCGTAAGGCTACTGAGGCACCCTAATATAGGAATGGAAACTTTGTGCCACGTATTTTTAAAAAGACTAGGTCCTACAGCCAAACTAAAAAGAACACCTGCAAAAGGCAGACTCCACCATAGGGTTAATGTTGCTCCATCCAGCATAATTATTTTGTCCCTTTCTTAGAATTCTGGTTTATCCATCTCTTTTGTATCCATCTACGGTGGCTTATAAACCTATTCCTTTACAAAGGCGCAAAAGCGACAGCATCTAAAAATCCTTGGAGAATATAAGAAGCTGCCATCTTATCCACCACTTTTGTTTTATCTTCTCTCGAAAGATTGCTTTGATCAAGGACTCGCTCTACGGCCACGGTAGAGAGACGCTCATCCCAATACACAACGGGCAGATCGAGATGGGGAGAGAGGTTATAGATAAAATGACGTACCCCTTGAACGGCTCGACCCTCTCGACCATCCCGCTCTTTAGGAAGCCCCATCACCAAACACCGAACGTTCTCTCTCTCAATAAGATATAGAAGGGTCTTTAAAACACCCTCAAAGGTTACCCGAGGAACAACTCTGTAAGGAGACGCAATAGTCAAACTGGGATCGGAGAGTGCCAAGCCTATCCGTTTTCGGCCAAGATCTATGCCCAATATGCGCCCTCCTTTTTGAAAGGTAGGTAAATATTGAGTTTTAAAACCATCAAGATCTAGCACTTCCATAATCTCATCTCTCCTTTATTATTGTCATTTGAGTCAAACCATGGATCTATGGCTTATTGTCTCTTAACTCTTTGGCCATAAAGCTCTAAAGTAGCCGTTTCAATAATCCTTTTAAAGAAAGTATCCTCGATGGGTGCAGACTCAATCACCACATACGTAAATCAGCCTTTATCAAGCTTGGAAGGCAGCAGTCCCAAAACCAGAGGACTGCTTACGCGTCTTGTGGGACGCACAATTCTTGATCTGTTGTATCATTTTCCATCTCAAATTCAAACGCGTATTTACTTCTCCTCTATACAAGACCTAGCCACCAAATTGATCCATCAAAAGAACGAGGGCTCGGATACAGATATCTTCGCCACCTTAACACTCACCGTATCTAAAATTATGTGGCCTCCACGGAAAGGTCTTCCCATCCGCATTAGAATGTCAGATGCTACGGGCCAAATTGAAATCGTATACTTCACCCTATCCAAGCCGTATTTAGTGCAAAAATTTCCCCTGGGGAGTGAGTTGCTTATTTCTGGTAAAGCAACCCTTTATAATAAACTCATTCAAATGAGCCATCCTGATTTTGTAGGAGACCCTTTGTTAAGATCCTCTTTTGTAGGAAATGCACCTCTATATCCCCTCACTTCTGGTTTGTCCCATAGCGTTATTTCTAAGGCCCTCCATAGAATCCTCCTCCACCTCAAGTATCTTATCAATTCCAATGAAGAACAAAACTTATTCGAATGGATTCTTGAAGAACGACTGAAAGAAACTGGCTGGCCCTCTTGGATAGAAGCTCTTGAAGCCGTTCATACGGCCACGAGCGTCGACGCGCTGGATCCCCAAAGCTTGCCTCGAACGCGTCTTGCTTATGATGAAATCTTTGCTCATCAACTTACCCTATTGTTATCCCGGCGTCAGGCCCAAGATCAAAAAGGAAGATCTTTCATCGGGCAATCCGATCGTATAAACACTTTTATAGCCTCTCTACCCTATACACTGACTTCTTGCCAACAATATGCTATCCACACTATTAATAAAGATATGGGTGATCCTCTTCCTATGCTACGCCTCCTTCAAGGAGATGTGGGGTCGGGCAAAACAGTTGTATCGTTCATAGCCGCTCTTAATTGTCTCACGAATAACGTCCAAGTGGCCCTCATGGCACCCACTGAAATTCTCGCAAAACAACATTTCCATACTCTAGGTGCATGGTGCAAAGAAATGGGCTTTCGCTGTGAATGCCTCCAAGGCGGTATGCGCACCACCCAATTAGGAAAAGCCCTCAAGGAAGATTTAGAAAAAGGACTTATCCATCTTGTTGTGGGAACCCACGCCCTATTAGAGGACGACATCAAATTCAAGGACTTAGGGCTTATGATCATTGATGAACAACATCGCTTTGGCGTAAACCAACGGCTTGCTCTATATAAAAAAGGCTTCCATCCAGATCTCCTTGTTACCTCAGCCACGCCCATCCCCAGAACCTTGCAACTCACTCAATATGGAGATTTGGATATCTCTGCATTGCGGAATAAACCCCAAGGCCGCCTCCCCATAAGCACTCATCTGTTTTCTGAAGGGCGTATTGAAGAAATCTCTTTAAAACTAAAAACCCTTCTTCAAAAAAACCAAAAGATTTATTGGATCTGTCCCTTGGTTGAGGAATCGGAAACGCTTGATCTCACGGCTGCCATCCAACGTCACACATGCCTCTCTAGTCTTTATCCTCCTGACCAGGTATCACTACTCCATGGACAAATGAATCCAGCTCAAAAACAAGAGGTTATGACTCGGTTTGCTCATGAGGGGCCTCACATTCTCGTCGCCACCACGGTGGTTGAAGTAGGTATGGATATACCCGAGGCTACCTTAATGGTTATTGAGCACGCAGAACGCTTTGGACTGTCTCAGCTTCATCAGCTTCGGGGTCGTGTGGGCCGAAATGATTTACCTTCTCATTGCTTCTTAATTTATTCTGATGCCCTCACCCCCATAGCCCGCCAAAGACTTTTTGTTCTCAAAAACCTTCAGGATGGATTTAAAATTGCAGAGGAAGATCTTAGATTGCGTGGCTATGGAGCCCTCTTAGGAACGACTCAAAGCGGTTCAGGTGCCTATAAAGCCATGGATCCTTATGTTCATGCCCCCCTATTCGAGATGGCTCATAAGGATCTTCAAAAAATACTTGCCCTCGACCCTTTCTTGGAAAGCCCTGCTTCTGCGCCTTTGCTCTCACTCCTAACCTTATTCCAATGCCATGAAACCTTGAACTACTTGCGTGCAGGATAAGCTTGCGTTTTGAAAAAACCTCCCCTACATTTCATCATTTTTATTTCCAGTAAATTTGACACTCTAGCCAGAACCCTGTGATTTTGGTAAGGTGCGCTAACCATATAAATTTTATGCCATGGGGGTCCTTATGCACTTTGCTACTACTCGTTATTGTTCGTACTTGTTAACCTTCTTTCTTGTCCTAGGAATTGCTCTTTGGAGTCTGGCAGCAAATTGCGAAGGTTCTCCAGAAGAGCTTCTGTCTGCACCGGGAAGCACGTTGAAAGACGAAACATCAGGGATCTCAGAAACCATCAAAGATGTGTCAGGACATTTACGCTCTAAAACCTCTCCCCTAGCTCAATACATTGAAGAGCTCACCACTGTTCCCACAAAACTGAACGATTTCTTGAACCACCCCACCAATGATGAGCTCAAAGCCCGGGGCCTTTTACTCTTTTTTCAAACAGCTCTGTGTCTCTTTCTAGTTTTTCTTGTGGAACTCATATTTTCTCGGGTTTTTAGGTCGGTGTCTCCGCCTCATATTTTTAAAACGAGACTCATCGCTTTTGCCAGATACTTAATGGTAAAACCAGTTCTTTTCTTTGTTCTTTCCATGCTTTCTTTCTCAGTTTTTAAGGCTTTTTCTTCCGTTTGGCTCTTCTTGTTCCATTTTTCCTTAGGCCTATTAGGATTAAGAGTTTTCTTGCGTGTCTTGTCCTATTGCCTAAAAGAAATGAAAGAATATCACCCACGCCTGCATCAACTTATGGATCTCATTACGCCTGTATTTTTCGGGTGCTATCTAACTATTTTCACTCAAAGTTATCTTGTTTTTTTGGGAATTGACAACCCATTATTTTCACTCATTTTTATCTGCTTCAGTTTGATTGTTATAGCCCTATTGGTTAAGCTTCTTGTTGTTTTCCATAGCTCATTTATGGACGACAACCCCATTGAAGACCTTTCAGCCATGAAAATAAATATTTCTTTGCTTAGTTCTAAAAAGTTTTGGGGTATTTTAATATTTATGGCCGCCAGCACTTATCTGGTATGGGTTTACACGTCCTTTACCCACCTTCTCTATATAAAGTTTTTAACCTCTGGACTTATATTGTCCCTGGCTTTGGCTGTGATTATAGCTTTACGCTTCTTATTACAAGTCATCTGTCAGCCCAATTCACTTATGTTTACCTTTTTTCCTAATTTTTCTAGACAGTTTTCCAAATCTCTCTCAATCCTTCGCTTTATTATGACAATAGTGCTTGGCACCGTGGCACTTATATTAGCTTCCCATATTTGGGGAGTACACTTCATCGAATGGAGCAATGATGTATTTCATGTGAACATCATTAATGTGCTCATAGACATTACCATTCTCATTTTTATTGGATTAGTGCTTACTGACTTAATAGAAACGTCCTTCATCCACTATGTAAACTATATTACCGGTAGACATAAAAGTGCCGGCATATCTATCCCTCAGTCGGCAAAATGGCTCAATACTTTGCTCCCTTTATTTCAAAAAGCTATTAGAATTCTCCTGACTATTATTTTTTTCCTCATTATTATAAGTCAGCTGGGCATTGATATTACCCCATTTTTGGCGGGGCTCAGCTTGCTGGGTTTAGCCATCAGCTTTGGATCCCAAACTTACATTAAGAATATAATTGCGGGGCTCAATATTCTCTTTAGTGGGTCTCTCAGTGTCAAAGATCTTGTTGAAATTGGGAAGTTTAAGGGAAAAGTAGAATCGTTAAGCTTGCGTGCTGTAGAACTGAGAGATTTGGATACAGGGGCAGTGCATATTATCCCCTTTGGTGATGTTGCTGAAATCACTAACTATACCCGGGAGTATAATTTTTGTTCTTTTGAACTCAATATCCCCTCATCTGTAAACCTCGATAAACTTTCTCAGGTCATTCAAGCCGTCCTCGATTCTATGAATCAGGAGCTATATTACAAAGATCTCATCTTAGGGCCGCCCGAAATCTGGGGGGTTAAATCCATGGATAACATGGGCATATGCGTTCAATGCCGTTTTAAGGTTTCGCCTTATTGCACAAAACGTATGAAGCCCGCCTTTTTAGAACGCTTAAACCGAGCGCTTATTGCCCACAAGATTCCTCTTAGCGCTCCAGTTGAGACATTTCTTGCCTTTCTTTCTGAACCAAGACCGGGTGCACAGTAATTCTAATTTTTTAAAGGATCATCATAATGAAGAGGCTCTTTTTCATATCTAGAACTGATTCCACAAAAGCTACACCTAGATCTAAATGCCAAAAAGGATCAGTCCTTACCGTTTTAACCATTGCCTTCCTCGGACTCTCTGGGTGCCAGACGCCTACCTTAGGTCCACTCACCTCATACCCATCTCAAATAGCCCCTTGCTATGTGGATAGCCGCACACTCTCCTTTGAAAGCCGGGTGATAGGCCCCACTACCAATGAAGATCTTAATTTCATGTTAGATAAATATGAAGGCTGGGCTCACAACCACTTCATTGCCCATGGACCTAAAGGTAAAGCGCAACTTTGCTTAGAGGCTCTGACGGTCACCGATACTGAAACAGAAAATAAAGGCTCCTCAAATAGTTTATTTGAGACCACTCCAAGTCGCAGCTTAACTGGTCGTATCCGCTTAAGATTGGTGGTAAATTCTGAAGATCCTCTTGCCCACAAAGAACGATACTTTGAAGCTAGTGCTATGGCGAGCCATAGTTATTCAAAAAATATTACCCTTTTGGAGCGCGAAAAGATTCTAGAGTCTATTTCCAATAAATTAATAACTGCTTTGTCTAAACAGTTCGCTTCCATATAATTTTGATCTATCTCCAAAAATCACAAATTCATGGGATGAGAAACAAATAAGCGCCTTTCGGCTCTTATAGAAATTTGGCTCACACATTGTACAAAAGCATCAAGAGGCGTGAATCTCTTGGCAGTGCTTCTACCCTCTTTTATCTCTCAATTTGGTTCATTATCCTCCCCCGAGTCTTCTTCAAAACGAGATAGATAATTTTGTTCTTCCTCTTCCAATAAGGGACGTCTCCCAAATCGTCTTTGCCTGGATTTATATATCTCTATGCATTTTTGAAGTTCGGCTCGGTTAAAGTCCGGCCACATGATTGGTGAGAATATAAGCTCCGTATAGCATAGTTGCCATAACAAAAAATTACTTAACCTCATTTCCCCGCCGGGACGTACGAGAAGGTCAGGATCTGGAATACCTTGAGTATATAAATACGGATCAAGAGTTTCAGGGCCGATATCCTCAAGGTTTATCTTCTTTTCAACCACATCCTTTGCGATCCCACATAGTGCCTGGGTTATCTCTGCTCGAGATCCATAGTTTAGGGCTATGGATAGGGTAAGGCCAGTATTATTGCGCGTTTTTTCTGTTAAATCGTGCACGCTTTTTTGAATATCTTTAGGAAATCGGCCCATGTCTCCAATAATCCGAAGACGGACGTTTTGAGAACTCAACTCTTTGAGGTATTTTTTTAAAGTATACCTAAAGATCTGCATCATTCCTTTGATTTCCACTCCAGAACGGGTCCAGTTTTCGGTAGAGAATGCGTATACAGTCAGAAAAGGAATGCCCAGATCCGTTACGTCTTTTACAATCTGGCGTAAGTTTTCAGCCCCTGCGCGGTGACCTGCCGTAATAGGAAGACCACGGGTTTGTGCCCAACGTCCGTTACCATCCAGAATAAGTGCAATGTGCTTTAAAGGCACTGTTTCATGAAGACTCATGGGTATTATCCGTCCACACGATTTTCTAAATTTGGGTAATTTCACGCTCTTTGGTCGCAAGCAATCCATCTATTGACTGTGTATAGGTATCAGTTAAATCTTGAACATCTTTTCCAAAATTGTGATGAACATCTTCCGACAAAACACCCTTCTTCAGTTGCTCTTTAAGCCCCTCCATACCGTCTCGACGCACATTCCTGATACGGACTCTACCAGCTTCTGCATACTTGTGAGCCACCTTGATCAACTCCTGGCGCCGCTCTTGAGTCAAATCAGGCAAAGGCACACGAACCAGCTGGCCCTCCGCGAAAGGGTTTAACCCCAATCCAGCCTCAGTAATAGCTTTTTCCACAGCTTTGACCGCAGATTTATCCCAGACTTGAACGGTCAGCATCTTAGCATCTGGTGCATTAACTGTGCCAACTTGGGATAAAGGCATACGTGATCCATACATATCCACGACCACAGGATCGAGCAAAGAGATGGATGCCCGAGATGTTCTTAACCCAGAGAGCTCTTTTTTAAACGCCTCAAGGGTGTTTTCCATCCGGTTCTTAAGTTCCGTAATCTCTTCAATCACTTGGGGATTAGTCATAAGCTTCTCCTTGGTTTAAAATCTTCAGACCGCTGTTACTCTTCCTAGGACTGAATAAGTGTGGATGGTGCTTCTCCCATCAAAGCTTTTAAAATCTCATGGGGATCTTGAGCACAACATACTCTGACCGCCATATTATTATCTCGGGCTAACGCTATGGCCGCTGCATCCATAACTTTAAGATTTTTCTCCAACACGGCGGTGTATGAAAGAGAATCAAACCGATAGGCGTTCGGATTTTTGTGAGGGTCTTCACTATATACCCCGTCTACATGGGTGGCTTTTATAACTACCTCACACTCAAGTTCAAGGGCGCGCAATACCGCCGCCGTATCCGTGGTCATAAAAGGATTCCCAGTACCACCCGCAAGGATTATAACAGATCCTTGGAGCAAGTAGCTTCGCGCTTCCTCTATTCGGTAAAGGGAAGTCATATTTCCCATGGCATAGGGTGTGAGTACGCAAGAAGGCATAGCTTTCTTAGATAAAACCGCATGAAGCGCAAGGCCATTCATAACCGTAGCAAGCATGCCGATGGAGTCGCCCAGAGTACGTTCTATCCCTTCCGAAACACCTTGAAGACCTCTGAAGTGATTTCCTCCACCCACAACAAGAGCTACCCTAAAGTCACGGGCCAAGAGATCTGTTAGAAGTTGTGCTACGCCTTGTAAATAGACACCACAAATCCCCCTACCCGATGCGCCTCCAAAAGATTCCCCTGATAATTTAATGAGAATTTTTTTTCCCTGTGCCACCGAGCCCCTCCCCATGGGTTAAAAATTACTTCGAAAGCTGTTCAGCTACTTCTGCGGCAAAGTCTGTGGTCTCTTTTTCAATGCCTTCTCCAAGATTGTACCGTAAAAAGGAAGTGAGGCTAATAGGGTGGCCACTTTTTTTGGATGTCTCTTCTATAACTGATCGAATTTTTGTCTTCCCATCAAGAACGTAGGTTTGATCCATCAACACAACTTCTTCTTTAAACTTCTTAAGACGCCCTTCAACCATCTTGTCGATAACGTCCTCTGGCTTGCCTGATGCGGCTGTTTGAGCTCTAAAGATTTCCCGCTCATGAGCCAGGACCTCTTCAGAAAGCTCCTCCGCATGGATCACTTCTGGCCGGGTAGCCGCTATTTGCATGGAAAGATTAAGACCAAGTTCTTCTAATATCTCCTTGGGCGCAGAAGAAGACAGACCCACTAAAACTCCAATACGCCCTAGCTGAGGCGCCACTTGAGTATGAATGTAAGATACAACCAATCCTTCCTTCACCTCTACTTGCCCCAAACGTCGAATTGACATGTTTTCTCCAATGGTGGAAATAAGATGAGTTAACTCATCTTCTACAGTCCTCTCAGAACCTGGATAGGTGACCTTCTTTAGATCTTCAATAGATAAAGGTGCTGACGCAACGCCACTAGATAAATTAACCAATGTTCTCACAAAATCTTGGAACTGTTCATTGCGAGCCACAAAATCAGTCTCTGAGTTCACTTCTATAAGCCCACCACGTAAGCCCTGAACGGAAATACCTACCAAACCTTCCGAAGCCACACGTCCGGATTTTTTTGCCGCTTGAGATAAACCTTTTTTTCGAAGCCACGTTACTGCTTCCTCGAACTCACCTTTAACCGCTTCTAGCGCTTTTTTACAATCCATCATGCCTGCACCAGTTTTTTCGCGCAGCTCTTTTACCAGTTGTGAAGGAATCTGTATCATTTGTGACCTCTATATCTCAATATATTATGAACTTAAAGACGTATTAATTTTCATAAAAAGGGCATTAAGGAACGCTGTTGGACCTTAGTTTGTCTCAAGGCCTTTGTGCGTTCCTAGGACTACCGTTATGAAGTTTTACTGAGCTCCACACCGGAGTCAACACCGTCTACGATTTCTTGTAAAGCTGGCTCATCAGGGTGGGAAATTGCTGCTCCAAGATCAACACCAGATCCCATCATTTCTACTTGCAAACCCTTTAGAACAGATCCACTGAATAACTCAGCAAACAAACCTAATGAGCGTGCTGCATCGTCATTTCCGGGTACAGGGAAAGAAATGCCGTCGGGAGAGGAATTACTGTCAAGGACGCCCACTACAGGAATATTAAGCTTCATAGCTTCTTCTATCAATATGGTCCTTATTCACATCGAAGACCACCAAAATATCTGGGCGTCAGCCATGTCTCAGATTCCCCCCAATACTAGCTCTAGATTATCTCGCTCTCTTTGCAATTTGAGGTTCTTTTTTTTGTGAGCGTCGACTCGTCTGTGTTCTCTAAAGTTTTATCTAAGTCTTTTAACCGTTTGATAGAATGAGACACTGTCTTCCAATTGGTAAGCATGCCTCCTAACCAACGATGATTGACATAGTATTGCCCACATTTTTTTGCAGCTTCAGCCACTTGGGCAGAGGCTTGGTACTTAGTGCCCACAAA
This sequence comes from Alphaproteobacteria bacterium, assembly GCA_018401675.1. Classification (GTDB taxonomy): domain Bacteria; phylum Pseudomonadota; class Alphaproteobacteria; order 16-39-46; family 16-39-46; genus M30B67. The sequence goes on from JAGYKM010000001.1 coordinate 31,880, forward strand.
AAGGACACGTCCTCCCTCGGAGACCACGTCGCGAATAGCTGTAAGAGCTCTATTGAGCAAAGGTACGGTCTTTTCTAGATTAATAATATGGACACCATTTCGGATTCCATACAAATAAGGGGCCATCTTAGGATTCCATCGACGAGGATGGTGACCAAAATGAATTCCTGCTTCAAGCAGTTGACGTAACGTAAACGTTGGTATTGCTGACATCTTTTCTGTTTCCTCTTTCTTTTCCGGTTAACCCTCCGTGGTCTATTCAGCCCACCTACTAAGGTGAGCACCGGAGCGACAAAAACTCTTTTGGCGCTTATAACCACGTGTGTTTGTCTTTGATATAAACGTCTAGAGGACTTCACGCAAGGAAAAAGTATCAAAAGCTTATGTATAAGCAGGCGTTTTGTGTTTTAAGAAAGTCTCTTGCTCTCTAAGAGTTAGGAAGGTGACCTCCTTCTTCCTTGACAACAAACGAATACCCCTAAAGACCAAATAAAAGCCACAACCATTTCCTTGCATTTTTCCCTGCTCATCTCACCACCAACTTGAAGACCTTGGCGCATCATCATCTAGCCTGGGAAACTCACTAAAGGAGGGAACTCAAGAGACCAAGCTTTAAGAAATAATAACATCAGTTACGTTTTTGCCTTCTAAGAGGTCCTCCAGCAAATTCATAGGAACTCAGACGGACTGTAGTACCTCCTTTCCCTTGATAAGGCTCTATATAGGCCCTTAAAATTTCCCAACTCTTCATATCTTTTATCTCTAAAGGCTCTAAAATTTGAGACTCTACATACAAATCCTCTAACAAACGTATCTCTTGGGCGATGTAGCGAGCGGCATCTTGTTCTCTTTTGATAAGAAGATCTACCCCCACAACAGCCCCTTCAGCTAAAAAGTCACGAACCCGGTCTAACGTACTCGAAAACAAGGTGACTTCTAAAACACCCGTGGGGTCAGAAAGTTGCATAAAGGCGTAAGCCGCCCCATTTCGAGAAATCTTTTTTTGGATTCGAGTCACTATTCCTGCCACCTTTCGCGGGGTCACCCCACGCACAGCCGCACCTTCATCTAATTCGCTAAGAAGCGTGTACCCTCTTGAGGCCAAAACGGGACCCATAGTCTGCAACGGATGATCTGTAAGATAAAATCCTACCGCCTCAAACTCTTTTTGAAGCTTTTTGATAGACGGCCACTCGGGGGTAGGAATAAGGTAAGCACGAGATTCTTTAGCCAAAAAGGTACTTACCCCGAAAAGAGACGGCTGAGACGCTGATTCCTTCTTTTCCACCGGCGACTGAGCTGCTTTAACCATTCCTTCAATGCTCTGAGTCAACTCCGCACGATTGGTATGGAGACCATCAAAAACGCCTGCAGCGATTAAGCTTTCTAATTGCCTCCTATGAATAACTTTAGTGGTATGACGACGCACAAAGTCGTCTATAGATTCATAGGCTCCCCCTTGTTCCCTCTCAGCAACAACATCTTCCATACTCGCCGCTCCAACTCCCTTAATTGCGGAAAGAGCATAGCGAATCCCTACAGACGCACCATCTTTCATAATAGGCGTAAAAGAAACGTCCGAAGCGTTAATATCAGGCGGCTCAAGAGGTATGCCCATCCGCTTTACCTCAAGGACTGTCTCACCCAATTTGTCCGTATTCGAATAGTCTAAAGACATAAGGGCGGTTAAAAAATAAACAGGATAATGGGCCTTTAAATAAGCCGTTTGATACAAAAGAAGAGCATAAGGGGCAGCGTGAGCTTTGGGAAAACCATAACTGGCAAATTTCGCCATCTGGGTAAAAATTTCTTGAGCCACACTCTCCTGAATCCCATTTTTTAAAGCCCCTGAGATAAAAAGTGCTCTTTGGGAGTCCATTTCAGATTTTATTTTTTTCCCCATGGCTCGTCTGAGCAAATCAGCGCCTCCCATGGTAAATCCCGCAAGTTCTTGAGCGATCTGCATGACTTGTTCTTGATAAACCATAACGCCGTAGGTATCTTTTAAGATAGGCTCCAAAAGCGGATGCAAATAATTCACAGCCTCTTGGCCATGCTTACAGGCAATAAAACGAGGAATGTCGTCCATGGGTCCTGGTCTATACAGGGCTATTAGCGCCACAAGCTCACCGAAATGGTCTGGTTGCAATTTTGAGACCACATCCCGCATACCCGTACTTTCCAATTGGAAGATCCCATGGGTTTCTACTCTGTTCAAAAGCGCGTAGGTTTCTTTATCATCCAAAGAAACTTTTCCTATATCAAACAAAGGCTGTGCCTGCCGGACGTACTTACAGGCCTCCTCGATAACAGTCAGGGTCTTAAGACCCAAAAAGTCAAACTTGATCAGGCCAGCACTCTCCACAAACTTCATGTTGAACTGAGTCACAAGCATGTCTGATCGAGAGTCTCGGTACAAAGGCACTAACTCTTGTAAAGGACGATCTCAATCACTACGCCCGCCGCATGGGTGGAAGCGTGGCGATATAACCCCTCCAACTCCAAAGCAAACTCTAATAACCGAGCCACCCCAGGGTCCTGACCTCGCATTTCTTGAAGTTCCTTTTCTTGAGCAATAGCCTCCTTTAAAGAAACGGGATTCGCCGGATTTTGAGGAATGAGCTTAGATATTTTATCTACCTGAGAATAAGGCATTCCCAATACTCGCCCCACATCTCTAATCACCGCTCTGGCTTGTAGCTTTCCAAAAGTAATGATTTGAGCCACTCGGTCTTTGCCATATTTTTCTTGAACATAAGAAATCACCTCTTCGCGTCGTTCTTGACAAAAATCGATATCAAAGTCAGGCATGGATACTCGTTCGGGGTTCAAAAACCTTTCAAAGAACAATCCTTGATGGATGGGATCAACGTCAGTTATGGTCAATACCCAAGCGACCAAGGATCCAGCTCCAGATCCTCGACCGGGACCTACAGGAATATTATTGTTTTTAGCCCACTGGATAAAATCAGCCACAATAAGAAAATAACTCGAATACCCCATGTTAACGATCACATCCAACTCATATTCCAACCGCTTGATATACTCAGCGTGACATGAGGATGGATAGGCCTCTTGGCGGGTTTGAAATCTCTTTTTTAACCCCGCGGCCGCTAACTCCCTCAAGGTTCCTTCTTCCGATGCGCTGCCATCCGCATTAAACGTGGGAAAATGTGTTTTGATATCTTGAGGGTAAAAAGCACATCTTTTTGCCACAAGCGTGGTATTTAAGTAAGCTTCTGGAATATCCGCAAACAATGCGGCCATTTCTTGAGAAGATTTAAATCCATGCTCAGGAGAATATTTTTTCCGGTCCTCTTGAGACACATACTGACCTTGAGCAATACACTGCAAAACATCATGAGCTTTATGGGCCTTTACATCCCGAAACAAAACGTTGTTAGTAGCCACCAAGGGTATAGAGTGCTCATAAGCTAATCGAATAAATTCAGGTTCTAATACTCGTTCTCTCTCATATCCTAACCTGGAAATCTCCATGTATAGCCGATTTGGAAAACAGCTTTGAATTTTCTTCAGATAGTCTTGAATGGCCGTTTCATTTTTGTCCTCAATTAATCGAGCTAATGCCCCCTCTGTCCCTCCAAGGAGCACTAAAAGACCCTCGCACCCTTCAGAAGTTAGGTCCTCTAAAGTAATATGGGCAGTCTGTTTGGCGCATCTTTCTGGCTCGTAAGACAGAGCCATTAATCGGAGAAGATTTTTGTAGCCTATGGGATTTTGAACAAGACATAAGAAACTATCGTAAACAGCCTCTCCCCCTTGGCTCCCCGGCAACCCCATACCTTGGGACAAAAAAGTTTTTATACGAAAGTCACATCCGATAAGAGGTTGAATCCCCTCTCGAACAAGCTCCTTTGTGAATTCCATAATCCCAAAAAGATTATGCATATCCGTTATGGCGCAAGCCGGCATCCGGAAAGTCAAAGCCCTTTGTTTTATATGCTCAATACGGCAAGCACTATGCAAAAGCGAATAAGGGGTGCGTACCCGCAAATGAATGAATGGCTGGGAAGATAAATCAGGATGTCTCATTTACAAGAATCCCTTTATCCAACCGAACACGACGATGCATCTTGGCCGCAAGATCGTTATTATGGGTGGCTATGAGAGCAGTCAATGAATAGGCGTGCGCACACTCCAACAAAGCTTCAAATACACCTTGAGAGGTCACAGAATCCAAGTTTCCTGTAGGCTCATCAGCCAATAAAAGTTTTGGTTTATTAATAAGCGCCCTGGCAATTGCCACACGCTGTTGCTCTCCTCCGGACAAATGGGCAGGCCTGTGATGAATTCTGTGAGCCAGCCCCAACCGATCCAATAAATCTTTTGCTTCTTTCTCGAGCGTTAAAAGAGGCTTATTCTGAATCATCCCAGGGATCATAACGTTTTCAAGAGCCGTAAAATCTGGCAACAAATGATGGAATTGGTAAATAAACCCTATTGATTCACGTCGTATCCTCGTGCGCTCTCCATCAAGCAAACCAGAACATACTTTTCCATCCAAATATATCCGCCCGCCATCACTGCCATCAAGCAACCCAACCAAATGAAGCAATGTAGACTTCCCAGACCCAGAAGGACCCAGTAAGGCGACAAATTCTCCTTGAGACACCGCTAAAGAGACATCAGACAAAATCTTCAAAGATCCCCCGTCTCCATCAGGGTAGGTTTTTGAAAGATTATCAATTTGCAAAAAAGATGGATTATTCATTGCGTAAAGCCTGTATAGGATTTAAATGAGCCGCTCGCCAGGCAGGGATTAGAGTAAAAACAAAAGTAATGGACAATGCCGTCAAAACAGTTATGCAAACTTCCCCTGGCTCCACAATCGCCGGCAACTTAGACAAAAAATAAATTTCTGGGCTAAATAAGGATGTACCAGATAGGGCTTCTAATCCATGACGAATATGCTCTATATTCCAGCAAAAAAGAAGGCCTATTAACACACCTCCAGCGGTCCCTGTCACGCCTAAGGTGGCCCCAGTCAGAAAAAAAATTCTCAAAATCGCGCCTCGTGTGGCTCCCATGGTTCGTAAAATACCAATTTCCCGGGTCTTGTCTTTTACTAAAATCACCATGCTCGATATAATATTAAACGCGGCAATAATAATGATCAAAGTTAATATGAGAAACATCACATTCCGCTCAGTCATCACCGCCTCAAAGAATGCTCTGTTAGACTGCCTCCAGTCCAAAATTTTTATACCCTCAATATTTTTTTCCAGCAAATCTTCTTTGACCTGCTCTAGATAGCTCGGAGACTTTAAGAATACCTCCAGCCCCGATACGGCTCCTCCCTCTATCTTTTGCCCCCCTCCGTCGGCCCCTTGAGCCCCAGGGGAAAGTCTATAAAAAATCTGAGCTGTTTCAAGGGGAATAAAAACCACGCCTTTATCGTATTGATTGTTTCCCGATTCATACACCGCCGCTACTCTGAAGTCCTTGTATCGCGGCACATTTCCAAAAAGCGGTGCTGTTCATTTCTGGCGTTCAATAAACATAAGTTTGTGACCAATATGAAGATTCAAAGACCGAGCCAATGCCACGCCCACAACCACAGCGTTTTTATCGGCAAAGTTCTCGAGCGCCCCGCCCTTAATATTCTCACAGACCAGTTTATGGCAGTCTAAATCTTTTGGGTTAATGCCCCTTACCAAAATTCCCGTAGCCGTCTTTCCCAAAACAGCCATACTTTGGCCTTCTATTAAAGGGACCACATCATCCACCCGCGCATCTGACTCAATCTTTGAAGCCAGTTCCTCATAGTTATATAAAGGGCCAGTAGACGCTTGGACGGAGATATCCCCGTTAAACCAATAATTTTGCCAATCAATTCAGTCCGAAACCCGTTCATTACCGACATGACAATAATAAGAGTGGCCACCTAACATGATGCCAAGAAAAGCCAAGGCTCCGATAAGAGTTATAAACCCCTCTCGCTTCTGACCTTTTTTCTTAGGCCACAAATATCTCCAAGCGATCTGCCTTTCAAACGACGTAAATATCATTACCTATTCCCATGCTACTGTTGTTCTCGTTATACAATGCTTACTCAGGTCAATCAATTGAAAACCCTAAGGGGCCGAGTTTTAGATAAAGAGACCGATTCCACCTTGTGGCTTTTACCTGAATACCGTAACTTATTTCCTAAATCTTTCCCCTGAAGGACTTCATTTTTCTTAATTCGGTTGCGACTTAAAACTCAAAAAGAATGCGTATCCCTCATGCCCTTCTCTCCGTCATCCTTGTCTAAGACACTGCTTCCACTTATAAAGGAGGTCTTGGATCGCTTTCAGTCCTTGGGTCCCACTAACACGCGTTCCTTGAGCACAGAGGGAGTTGACCCGTCCCTTATCCAAGATATTTTCCATCGTATTGTGCCTCATTATGACCTCATGAATGATCTCATGAGCGGTGGACTCCATCGGTTTTGGAAAGACGATTTTCTTTCATGGATAAATCCGAGGCCTCAAGATATTATACTAGATCTGGCTTCTGGCACGGGAGATATGGCTCAAAGACTGCGGCCCTTGGTTGATACTCCAGGGTACGTGGTCGAATGTGATCTTTCCCATGGCATGCTCGTCAAAGCATGCCATAAAGCTTACGACTCGGGGGACCTTTCTTTGGCTAAACGCGTTCAGGCACATACCCTTACGCTTCCTTTTCCCGACGATCATTTCGATAAAGTCTGCATCGCTTTTGGCTTACGCAACATGCCAAGCCTTCATCCCACTTTAAGAGAAATCCATCGTATCCTCAAGCCTCAAGGGGTTTTATCCTGTTTGGAATTCTCGCATATAACCCATCCCACTGTTTCTGACATTTACGACCTCTATGGCCACTTTATTGTGCCCTATTTAGGAGACCTCATTGCCCACGATCGCGAAGCCTATACCTACTTAATAGAAAGCATAAGACAGTTCGTGGATCAAAACACCTTGTGTAGTTTGTTTGAGAAAGCCTTATTTTCGCAAGTATGTTATGAAAACCGTTTAGGAGGACTGGTAGCGCTTCATCGAGGATCTAAATAAGCCAACGACAAGAGACACACTCCCCTCTCCCCCAGCACAACCGGATCCCATACCCTTCCCTTCCCGGCGGTTGGGGCCCCACGTTTGATGCTTTTTCTTCATGACATAAAAAATCAGGGTATTGTTGGATCATAAAAATTTCACTGAGGCGCAAACTCCGAAAAAACAGGAGCCTTAGCAACTACGATAAAGGAACTATTTAATGCACCCTTTTCAAAAAAGAATAACCTGTACGGTTTTCCTTTTTTTAGCTATGGGACTCTTGTCCGGGGCGTCAGCAAAAAACTGTATAGTTAGTGAATATCAGAAAAGCTGCTCCCAACGGGAACGGGCAATTCATCGGCTTTTAAAGGACCTGGATGTCACCTCTCTAGAAACTGTCATTCAAGGCGTGAGCGAAAAGAAATACGACCAAGACCATGTAATCATGTCTTTGGCCACAATAGATGGCACCCTCCTTGCCCAGTCTGGCCTACGTCTTCCAGTTTCTTGGCTTAATTTAGGCGATACCCCTGAGGGTCGAGCTATTTCAACCATTCTCGATGGAGCCACTCTTACGTTAGCATCTGAATCTTTGATCGAAGACAAAGAAGTCACCGTACGAATAACGCTGACCCGCCGAGGCCACCTTATCGTTATGGCCATGCTTCCCAGTTCGGGAGAGGTCGCAACCAACAATTATGATAAAATTCACTTCTTAAGAAATAAAGCTACATCCATAGACGGGGAAGATGTCCGTCCTCCCAGATTCTGCCTTTGGGGGGCCTGCCGACAATTTCTATGGAGTTGCCTTAAAGAGGGTCTGATTTTTCCTCTACGTTGTCTCTCCAGCATTTTTTAGTATTACCTCAATAGGATGCACCATGACTAACAGTAGGTTTTTCTTAAAACGCCTTCTTTTCACAAGTTGTTTAGGCCTCTTCTCAGCACACGGCTCCATGGCTACCGATACACCAACTTGTGCAAGCTACCCAACGCCTGACATGTGTTCGGGGGTCTGTATATGGGACTGTCGCCACGACCTGTGCAGAGATCCTACCTGTGCCGACTTTGGGAGTAATATTGAGTGTCCGGGAGGATGCAAGTGGGATTGTTTTTCTCAAACCTGCCAAGAAGACAATACTTGGGCTAATGCCTCTATTGACTAAATTTGGATACCGTTTAATCTGACTCACAAAGCAAACCTTATTACCCTCATGTGATTTTAAAAAGGAGATCTCCCATGCGCCTCGTACTCTTTTTTACGGCCCTCTCCCTCGCCTTGTTGACGGTTATTTCCCATAGTCAAGCAGCTAAAGGTCAAAATCAAGATTGTGGGACAAATACATCAAGCACTGACTGCCCCTCTGGATGTGTGTGGGATTGCAAAAGAAACGTTTGTCGCGTTCCTTTATGCAAAGATTACCCGTCCAATCTTGCGTGTCCCTCTGCGTGCGCCTGGGATTGTCCGCGTCAAGAGTGCGTTTCTGTTTAGTCCAGCTTTTCTCCTATAGCGGCATTCGTTATTCTGAGGGTTGCGAAAAACTTTGGCCGCACCGGTATATCAAAACCCTTATAGTTTACCTTCCACAGTGAGACTTTCTATACGAGTTAGGGCCTTTTCAAGCTGACCGGAGAGATGCGAATTAGTGAGGCATGCGCTTTCTAGTTCCCCGATAAGCGCCTCATAAGACGGCACGGAACCTTCCATATTAGCCCGTAACGCCGGATGGTAGGAATAGATCAAAAGATCACATCCCGACTCAATGGCTTTTACACCGGACCTACCTAATGCTTTCGGAGCAGCCCCTTGCATGAACAAATCATCAGTAATAACAAGTCCTTCAAACCCTAAGGACTTTCGGAGCACATTCCCAATGAGGTGAGATGAAAAAGGCCCCGCACACCCTTGAGTAAGAATTGAGTGACTTAAATGAGAAAGCATGATCATGGACGTAGATCCGACCAAGGCTTTATAGGGTTCCATTTCTTCTTCGGTCCAGGTGGCGGATATATCTACAGCCCGTTCATGAGTATCTCCATGAGCACGTCCATGTCCTGGAAAATGCTTTGCAGCTGTATATATGCCAACGTCAGTATGGGCTAGAATATGGGCACGAGCATAAGCGCTCACTATACCGGGGTCACTGCCGAAAGTTCTGCCTCGAGCGCCTAGAATTTCGTTGAGCGCTCCTTCAATGGGATCCAAATCCACCACAGGAGCCAAATTGAGATTAAATCCAAAAAAGTGAAGGTTTTGAGCAAGTTCCTTATAATAATGATAGGCTTCTTCAGGCGAAAAGGTAGAAGACACCTCTTTAGCTGACAAAAAATTCTTGAATCCTGGCCCTTTGAGCCTCTGCACTATACCTCCTTCCTCATCCAAAGCACAAAAGATAGAGGAAGGACCTTTAAGGTCATTGAAATATTTCATAAGGGCATGCACCTGAGCAGGCGTCTCAATATTGTGCTTAAAAAGAATGACCCCACCCACCTGGCCCATTAAAATCAATTGGGATAGAGATTGAACATCTTTATGTTCAGGACGGGTGCCCTCAAAGCCTAAAATAAGAGTACGGCCAATAGACATGGTTATGACTTCCTTATGTAACTAAATTCTCCACTGGATCTAGAGCGCCTGCAGACCTGCTTCTGCTGAAGAAATTTAGGTTCTTTTCCAAAGGAAGACAACCTTTTTGCGTTGACTTTTGAGTTAATTAGGCGCTTTTCTAAAAAGCAACTCTAAGTGCGAGCTTTTATTTTTTCTAAACTCATAGGAATTCTCTATGTTTGAACTCCCCACACTGCCTTTTGACAAAACAAGTCTCTCTCCTTATATTTCAGCCGAAACTTTGTCTTTTCACCATGAGAAGCATCAACAGGCTTATGTGGATAATCTCAATCGGCTTGTTCAAAATACACCTTTTGTCTCTTTATCCTTAGAGGATATTATTTTTAAAACCCATAATATAGAAGAGCACAAAGCTATTTTTAACAATGCGGCCCAAGTTTGGAACCATACTTTCTATTGGCATTCGTTGACGCCACCTACGCTTTTTAGCCCTCCAGGCACTCTTACCGATCTTCTTGAAAAAGATTTTGGTGGGTATGAATCTTTTTTAGAAGCATTCAAAAAAGCAGCTCTTGCGCAGTTTGGAAGTGGATGGGCGTGGCTTGTGCTTGAAGACGGTCACTTAAAAATCGTCAAAACCAGCAATGCAGAAACCCCCCTAACTGATAAAAATGTTACCCCTCTTCTAACCTGTGACGTTTGGGAACATGCGTACTATTTAGACTACCAGAATCGCCGCGGCGACTACGTTCAGGCGTTTTTAGAAAATCTTTTAAATTGGCCCTTCGCAGAGCATAATGCTCAACGCTCCTAGCCACCATCCTTACAAGCGCCTTCCTTCAATAGAAGGGTTTCGCTTTCCTCTCACCGTGTTTCATTTAAGAAACAGATGATCGATTATAGGACTATAAATATATTTATTTACTATTTTCTTTCCTTCTAGAGCTCATATGTGCCACACTCAATCAAACAACAATAACATATACGGATAAATATGACCTCTCCATTTAAAGCCCTGGGCTTATCTTCTGACCTCGTAGAAACCTTAACAGAACAAGGATATACGGTACCCACCGCCATCCAAGAATCCTCCATACCTAGTCTTCTTGAGGGACGAGACCTTTTGGGGTGTGCGCAAACGGGCACCGGAAAGACAGCTTCCTTCCTTCTACCGATTATTGATCAATTAGCTGCCGGTCGGAAGCGCGCTCGGATGCCACGCGCTATTGTTCTTGAGCCCACTCGTGAGCTTGCTACCCAAGTGATGGAAGCTTTCAAGAAACTTAGCAAACGCTCTTCTTTAGATGCCGCGTTGATTATTGGGGGAGAGAGTATCTCCGCCCAGGAAAAAGCACTAGCAAGAGGCGTGGACATCCTTATTTCCACCCCTGGGCGGTTTTTGGATCTTCAAAAAAGAGGGCATTTCCTCCTCTCTTCAGTTTCTGTATTTGTTCTCGATGAGGCAGATCGTATGCTTGATATGGGGTTTTTGCCAGATATTGAACGCATTTTCTCCATGTTGCCTGCTACCAAACAAACAATTTTGTTATCTGCCACCATCTCGCCAGAAATCAAAAAACTGAGTCAGAAGTTTTTAACTGACCCGAACATCATTTCTATTGCAGCGCCCTCTTCTGTGGCATCCACTATCAGTCAAAATAAAATTATTTTCCCTTTTGCGAAAACCACACCTGTGGGCAAACGCCTAGAAGTAAAGTTCCAAGCCCTCCTTACTCTTCTTAAAGATCATAAGGTTTCGAGAGGGATTGTCTTTTGCAATCGAAAACGGGATGTGGATACCTTAGCAAAGAAATTGACCGCTCTAGGTTTTCCGTCCTTGGCTCTTCATGGGGACTTACCTCAAAACAAGCGGACTCGGACCCTCAACGAATTTAAAACTCAGAAAATATCTCTTCTCATTGCCTCGGATATAGCTGCCCGCGGGTTAGATATCGATGATATGCCTAATGTCTTTAGTTTTGACGTACCTTCTCAAGCAGAAGACTATGTTCATAGAATAGGACGGACAGGACGAGCAGGAAAGGCAGGCCATTCCTTTCTTTTTGCGAGTCGACAAGATGAGAAGGCGGTCCAAGCCATTGAAAAACTCATTCGCACACCCATTCCGCTGATGACTCTTGAGGGAAGTGATGCTGCGTGCAAGTCCCCCCCTGAGGCATCCCCTGACCCAGATCCTTCTCCCAAACCTCCTTCTCAGAGGAAGCATCAACCCCGTCAAAAAACGACTACCCCAGGGCCAACGCCTAAGGGAAAAAAAAATCAGGTGGAGACCAAAGAACCAACAGCGTCCCCGTCTGCCTTATTAGGGTTTGGAGAAGATCAGCCAGCTTTTATGATCGACACCACCAGCTACTTTGCAGCACCAGCAACCAACTCTAAACCTATGCAGATGCGTTACGGCACGGTAGTGAAGCCCACTGATAAAAAAGACATGTAAAAAGCATGAAGAAATGCTTGTCCTAAGCGTCATACTTTTTTATACTCACCGCTTCACTAGAGGCCTGAGAAAGCCTTTTTAAAATAATGAGGCCCCGCCTCTTTTACAATGGAGTACCTTCATGTCCCTATTAAGCTCTCTCACTGATCAGTCTTTCCAAAAAGATGTTCTTGAAGCAAAGCTCCCTGTCTTGGTGGATTTTTGGGCGCCTTGGTGTGGGCCATGCAGAATGATGGCACCAGTTTTAGATGAAGTGGCTGAAGAGTTGGCTGGTAAAGTTATTGTTACCAAAATGAATATAGACGAGAACCCCCAAACTCCATCAACTTATGGCATTTCCAGTATTCCAACTCTCCTTCTGTTTAGTGGTGGGAAACTTACGGCCACTAAAATTGGCGGCCTTTCGAGAGCTGCCCTGGTCGACTGGATCAAGGGACATATATAAACTTCAGTATAGCTCTCTTTCTCTCTTCCCAATAAAGGCACTAGGGCATGACTTCACTTGATGTGATTACAATGGGCTGCCGGCTTAATACCTATGAGTCGGAGGTCATGCGTCACTTGGCCACAGAGGCAGGCCTTAAGGACCTCATTATAGTGAATACATGTGCGGTGACTCAAGAAGCCGAGCGCAAAGCATGTCAAACGATTCGTAAGCTCTCTAAAGCTCGTCCGGGAACGCCTTTGGTGGTCACCGGGTGTGCTGCCCAGATCAACAAAGGAAAATTTCTCAAAATACCTGGGGTTTCTTTAGTTTTAGGAAATGCTGAAAAGGTATCTGCTAACATTTTTAAAGCCCTTCCCGCTCTTCTGGATAGCCCTCAAGGTCCTCAAGCACTGGTGTCGGATATTTATGACCAAGATTCCCTCACCCTACCCTTAATCAGCCATTATGAAGGTATGGCTAAAGCTTTTATTGAGATTCAAAACGGTTGTGACCATAGTTGTACTTTTTGTACCATTCCTGCGGGACGCGGAAAAAACAGAAGCCTTCCATTGGGCCAACTTGTGTCTCACGTTCAGCACTTGGTTGATAAGGGGTTCAAAGAAGTCAGTCTCACAGGCGTGGATATTACCTCCTTCGGTCATGACCTTCCAGGAACGCCCACCCTAGGCAACGCGGTAAAACGCCTTTTAAAAATGGTTCCTGACCTACCGAGACTTCGGCTTTCTTCCTTAGATCCTAAAGCTTTAGATGATGAACTTTTTGAGCTATTCGAAAGAGAAGAACGACTCATGCCCCATGCTCATTTGAGCATTCAGTCGGGAAATACCTTGATTCTCAAACGCATGAAACGCAGGCACGTCAGGGACGACATCCTTTCCACTTGTGAACGACTCCGTAAGGCCCGCCCAGAGATCGTACTGGGAGCTGACTTTATTGCTGGATTTCCTACGGAGAGCGCAGAGCACTTTGAAGATACCTTGGCCTTAATCGACGAAGTGAATCTCACTTACCTACATGTATTTCCTTACTCTGCGCGGCCGGGCACTCCGGCTTCTCGGATGCCTCCCGTCCCAAAGCCGATTATTTCGCAAAGGGCCGCCTTACTCCGCTCTCAAGGTAAAGTTCGACAACACGCCTATGCCCAGTCCTTGTGTGGATCTACATCTGACGTTCTCATTGAATCGGCCCAGACAGGACGCACACCAGGATATGCTGCTTTAGACCTTACTGCCCCCTCAGAAGCTATTGGAAAGATCCAGAAGGTCTTTATTAGCCCCAGCACCACGCCTTCGGGCATATCGGGCACCTTTGTATAGACGGTTTAGCTCTTTCTTTGGGTCTGGCGCTCCCGTTATTTTTTTTCTTGCCCTCAACTGAGGATATATCGATGGACTCATCTGCTTCTTCGGATCACGAAAAAAAGGCTAAAGGGGGTTGGTTTCAATCGCTCCGGAAAGGCCTTGTTAAAACAAGTACCAAATTAACCGAAGGGCTTACCCAAATTCTTACCCAACGGCCCTTGAGTGACTCCATGCTCTTGGAGCTGGAGGAGCTCCTCATCAGCGCCGATATCAGCATGGGGGTCACCCAGAAGCTTCTTTCTAACTTAAGAGCCAAGAGGTACGATCAAAACACCACTCTTGCTGAAACCCAAGGCATATTGGCTGACCATCTCGAGAAAATCCTATTGCCCTATGAATGCCCCCTTCCCTTGCCGAAAATAGATACGCCCTTCGTGGTGCTTATGGTGGGCGTTAATGGCAGCGGAAAAACTACCACCACAGCTAAATTGGCCACCTTTTGGGCCCAACAAGGATACCGTCCCCTTTTGATTGCCGCAGATACTTTTAGAGCGGGAGCTGTAAAGCAGTTGGAAATATGGGCCCAACGGGGTAATTTTTCTTTTTTCACCAAGGAAGGAGAGAAAGACAGCGCTTCGTTATGTTATGACGGCCTCAAATATGCCCAAGATCATGGCCATAATATAGTGCTCATCGATACCGCTGGACGCCTCCATACTAATTCCAATCTTATGGAAGAACTCACCAAAGTTAGTCGGGTCTTAAAAAAAGCTGACCCGTCGGCCCCCCATCTCACTCTCCTGGTTCTTGATGCCACCACAGGACAAAATACCTACCAGCAACTAAAGGTTTTTCAAGAAAAAGTATCCATAGATAGCCTCATTGTTTCCAAACTGGATGGAACGTCAAAAGGAGGGGTTATTGTAGGTCTATGCGATCAATTTAAGATTCCTATTATGGCCATAGGATGCGGCGAGACGGACCAAGACCTTCTTCCTTTCAACGCGCAAACCTACGCACATTCCTTGGTGGGACTTTAAAGTAGATAGGGTAATAAGAACATGGAAGAACGCTTCGCCATCCTCTATGCCCAATGATGAACTCAATATTTCAAATGACTTTTAGAAAAACTTCTCAGTAAAAGAGGTGTTTTCCCAAGATCCTAGGCCCATAAAAAGAATAACTGTTAAAAGCAACAACTCTCTCCAGCCTACCCTTGAGTAAGACCTCTCTAACATCATGGGATCCCCCCAGGAAGACGGAAATTTTGACGGCCCTCATTAGTTTTGATACTATGTAAATGTATTGGCTAAAAAGGTAGTCTATCCTCGCCCCATATAAACCAACAACCGGATATAAATAAAAAAGGATTCCATAAAAATGTCCCGAGGTTTTTCTATAGGCAGTTTTTGCCTTATGGTAAGCGTTTGTATTTCCATGGCCGGGCTTGCCCACTCAAGTTCTCCCGGATTCAAAGAGAAGCATCTTAAAGAAAAACTCCCAGTCTTGCTTTATTTTTGGGCTCCTTGGTGTGGTGAGCCATGCAAGCAGATGAAACAAACCGTAGCTGATGTGACTCATCAGTTAGCTGGTAAAATTAAAGTCACCCCAGTGAATACCTATGCGGATCCAAAGTTAACTCAGTGGTATGGGATTAGTGGACTTCCGACCCTCGTTCTTCTTATCGATGGAGTACGTATATCCACCAAGTTTGGTAATATTTCGCCTCAACGCCTTAAGCGGTGGATGAATAGACATATTGGAATCTAAGGGCCAACTTTGGCCCTGGAACAAGATCCTATGCTCCCTTTTTTCCTGACCCCAATAACTTTTAATCCCTCATACCCCATGACTCGCCGCTCAAAAATTCCCTCATTGTTGCCCAACGGAATACCATTCAATGGCTCTTACGCCCTGCTATAGAATCAAACCAGTAAGAAAAGCCAATAACCCCAATCCCCAATCTGTGAAGCGGGTCACTCCCCTTCGTATGCCTAGATAACACACAAGACCGTAAACAAAGCCCATTCCCCAGCCTGGGAGAGAGGTAAAAAACAGCAAAACAAAAACACCCAGCCCACTGAGTCCAAGAAGAGCAAAGCCTATACTCAGAGGAAATTGGTCTCCCGAAAAAGATCCTGACGAAGTTGGATGTTCATGAGGCGCTCTATAGCACACTATACGGGCCAGCATAGTTGCCATTACGCCTACCAAAAGAAAGAGAAGAAATAGGTGAGAATGAGAAACGGAGGATGAGGACAGCCCTTTAACAAGGGCCCCCACGATTATAAAACAAGCCCATGACCAGGGACTTTGGATTAAGAGCCCCATAAACTCTCGAAATCCACTCGGGCGTCTGGATAATATGCGCACCGGAAGCCCCAAACGCTTTATCCGATCTTCCACTCTAGGCGTAATACCTACCCCAATACCCGACAGGGACTTATCCCACACCGCCAAATCATCTTTGGAGTTTCCCATGTAAGAAAATGACTTCTCTCCATATAAGCTTATGAGCTTATTTGCTTTGGCCTGCCCTCTTAGATTATGGGTACCATCACTTCCCAGCACCTCGTCAAAAAGGTCTAGATGCTCCGATACAGCCACCGCCATAGTCTTATCCGCAGCCGTTACCAACACCAATCTTTCTTTTTGATCTTTTCTCTTTTTGAGAAGCTCTAAAACTAGCGGATTATAAGGAAGCTTTTTCACATCCAGAGTTACTGCTTTCGAAAGCTCCCTCTTAAAACGCGCCCGGCCTCCCATAATCATAAATGGGATCTTAAAAACGCGAAATGGAGAGCGCACGAGCCATAGACGAAGAGACTCAAAGGTAACGTCTGTTGAAATCAAGGTCCCGTCTAAATCCACACATAGGGGACCAAAGTCTTGGTTGGGGAGGGTGGACCTTGTTTGATCTTGGCTCAATGACTTCTTTTTAGGGTTTGTTTTTTTCATTTTATACTCTTATTTTCATTGGACGTACCACAGGAGGGCGGCGTACGGCTGAGTTAGATAAATCTTCTTACAGATACCGATCTCTACTCTACCTTCTGGATCCACTGGATACGTAGCCCCATACATACGTTAGATTATTCATGGCACACGAAACAAAGCTACGTACCTCTTGCAGAGTGTACTAGATATCACCCTAAAAGAAATCTTAAGATTTATGTCCTTGATCCCTTTTTTACCTCCATACTTTAATTTTACCTTTCAAAGGCTCGGGCATCAAAGAAAAGTTCCACGACAGAAATGAGATTTTGTTTAAAGGTCAAAAGAGCCCCCACGCGAATATTACCAATAGGATCAGAACACTCTAAATCATAAACAACCATAACCTGATCCTCTGACTCAAACTGAGTACGCATGTTGAAGTTCTTAAAAAATGGGAATAGTTTCTTTACACCTTCCAAAACGGAATCTCTCCCGGTTAGGTTAGCCAAAGGACCTATAAAGTGAATATCGTCTCGGAAACAAGACCCTATTGCCTCTAAATCTTTAGCCTGTAAAGCTTGGTAATAAGCCATAGCGACATCTAAGTTTTTGCTCATTTCCTTGATTCCCTTTCACCACATTATTTGCATTATATTTTATACATACACAACTAGGAATAAAACATACCGGAGGAACCATTTCAAGAGCACTTAGTCCTGTGAGTGGTCCGCTACCGCGGATATTCCCAGATGTTTATGCCTCCTCCTCATCATGGCATGCACGAAATCCATTTTTGAAGTTTGCCCCTAAAAGACCCAATCCTTCATTTACCGATACCATAGTTGCGGCCAGATCCTCTGTATGGTCTTGGGTAAATACCCACAACGATCTTATATAAACCACACTGAGTGCTGTTGATGCGTAGACTGATAAAGCTGGCGCTCCACTGACCTCACGCCACGCAGTACTCATGCGATGAGATAATACCTTCCTTAATGCCGAAAAAAAAGAAGAGGAAGACCATAAATCCCTAGCCAGATCAAACCCTCCCACCAAATGGGTCAAACCACGGTCATACTGCTTCATATGCTCAAAATCTCCCATGATTACTTCAAACAAAGCCTCCTTGAGAGATAACCCTTCAAAATGACCTTCTTTTTTTAAAGTCAGAACACAAGGCATATGTTTTTCAAAAAGAAAAAGCCAATCATCCTTGGCGTATCCATAGGGCTGATGAGATAAAAATCCAAAGCCCCAAACCGATCCTATCATTCCTTTCACCGACGAGAGCGTGATCTCGGCATAAGGCGTTGACGCAAGTTTAAAGAAAAAACCTTGCAAAAAGACAACCTCTTTGTAAAAAGAATCTGTCTTCGCCAAAGATAAGTATGGGTCTATCACTGCTGAAATACCCCTAATAGGGATTTTACTTCGGGGCCACCATCATGATCATATGGTATCCTTCAAATCTTGGCTCCTGCTCGATTTTACAGTCCTCTCCAAAATCTTCTTTGATACGATCCATTAACTTCCGTCCTAATTGTTGATGGCTCACTTCTCGACCACGAAAACGGATCAGCACCTTAACTTTGTTTCCTTCATCAATGAAGCGATGTATGGCCCTGAGCTTAACTTGAAAGTCATTCTCATCGGTTACAGGCCTCATTTTTATTTCTTTAACTTCGATTATCTTCTGTTTTTTACGAGCGGCAGCCAAACGCTTTTGCTCTTGGTAACGATATTTCCCATAATCTAGGACTTTACAAACAGGCGGTGACGAGTCCGGCGCCACTTCCACCAAATCCACTCCAGCATCCCTGGCTATGTTCAACGCATCAGCTCTCGAAACAACCCCTAGCATCTCACCCTCTAGTCCCACCAAACGAACTTCGAGAGCCCGAATAGCATCATTTATTCGGGGTCCTCGTGAGGCTGGGACACGATCTCTTCCCCCTCTATCGGGATAAGATGGAGATGAAACAGCCCGTGGGCGCGGAAGCGTCGTATTGTCTGGTGTAGAGTTAATAAGCGTTCTCCTATATATAAATTTATACTGTTCTTTTATCAAAAGTTCGAGGTTATGTCACGCGTTTACAGGTCATCCTCGTCACTTTTTAATATCTGGCATCTGTGATGCTAGGTATAGCTTAGCAACCATTTCGTCAAGAGAAAGAACTTCTTGCTCCTTAGTTCCAAAATAGCGCAAGGTCACCGTTCTGTCTTCCACTTCTTTTTGACCTAGAATGAGCAAGATAGGAATTTTTTGCAGGCTATACTCCCTTATTTTATAGGAGATTTTTTCATTACGAATATCCACTTCTCCACGAATACCTTTGCTTTGAAGAAGTATACTAATCTCTTGAGCATAGGCATCAGCCTCTTGGGTTACCGTCAATACCTTTACTTGCAATGGCGCCAGCCAAAACGGCAACTTGCCCCCACTGTGCTCTAAAAGCACACCTATAAATCTCTCAAATGAGCCAAAAATGGCTCGGTGAAGCATAACCGGCCTATGCTTCTTACCATCCTCAGCCACATAATTGGTGTCCAGTCTTTCTGGCAAAACAAAATCCACTTGCAAAGTCCCCAACTGCCAAAACCGTCCCAGAGCATCTTTTAAGACAAATTCAAGTTTTGGTCCGTAAAAAGCACCTTCTCCTGGATTTAACACCACCTCTAAATTAGCTGCTTTAACCGCCTCCCGTAAAGACTCTTCCGCCATATCCCACACATCATCAGCACCTGCTCGCTTTTCTGGCCGGTCAGAAAAACGAACCACCACGTCCGTAAACCCAAAATCAGCGTATACTTTCTTGAGAAGCTCACAAAAATCTTTCGTTTCTGAGATAATCTGTTCCGGGGTACAGAATATATGACCATCATCTTGCACCATTTGCCGCACGCGCATCAAACCATGCAAAGCTCCAGAAGATTCATTTCTATGGCACATCCCAAATTCTGACATGCGCAGAGGCAGCTCCTTGTAACTTTTAATACCTTGATTAAAGACCTGCGCATGACCAGGACAGCTCATAGGTTTTAAGGCAAGACATTGGTTCTCATCTGTCACCACAAACATATCATCTCTAAATTTATCCCAGTGACCTGAAGCTTCCCATAACCGTTTATCTAGAAGCTCAGGCGTTCTGACTTCTTGATACTCCTCCACTTCCAAGCGTCGACGAATGTACTCTTGAAGCCCTTGGTAGAGCTTCCATCCTCGAGGGTGCCAAAAAACACTGCCCCGTGCCTCGTCTTGAAAATGAAACAAGTGCATCTCCTGCCCAAGCCTGCGGTGGTCTCTTTTCTTGGCCAGCTCTAAAAAATGAAGATACTGCTGTAATGATTTACCATCAGGCCATATAGTCCCGTATATTCTTGAAAGCATAGGATTTTTGGAGTCGCCTCTCCAATAAGCCCCCGCAACCTTCATTAACTTAAAATGAGTCCCTATAGTGCGGGTAGAAGGAAGATGAGGACCACGGCATAAATCCATAAACTCCCCTTGGCGATACATGGAGATCTCTTGGCTGGGATCGATGGCCTCAATAAGCTCGCATTTGAACTTTTCCCCTCGTTCTTTAAAGTAGGCTATAGCTTGGTCCTTGTCCCAAACTTCGCGCTCAATGGGAATATCCTCTTCCACAATACGCCGCATTTCAGCTTCTATGGCCGCAAAGTCCTCTTCACTGAAAGGCTCTTTGCAGTAAAAATCATAATAAAAACCATTTTCGATGGACGGTCCAATAGTCACTTGAACATCTGGAAATAGCCGTTTCACAGCTTGAGCCAAAAGATGGGCCCCATCATGCCTCAAAATATCAAGACCTTCTGGACTCAAGGTAGTCACCACTTCCACTGAAACCCCATCCTCGATAGGCGTAGTTAAATCTGCCAATACGCCATTAATCTTTAACGCCATAACGGATCCCGACACTTTCTTCAGATAGGGAGCCAAAAGAGTCACCCCTGACTCAAATGTGCTCAGGTCAGTAACGTCTATTACATAATCTTCTCTCAATTTAAGTTTTACCGCCATACCCTATTCTCTTTCTTAAACTCGGTAGCTTAATGGTTTTAGCTAACATTCTGGCATAAATCAGATAGGTATCTTTTGGTGAACCTCTCTTTTTTCAACCCATTCCATAAACCAAAGATTGGCTCATGATTCTTTTTTTTGCGCCCTTTCCCTCAAGGCGTCAAGGTGTTCCATCACCTGTGTTTCTGAAATTTCCAAAAGGGACGGCGCAAAAAGCACATCTGTATAATCACCTCGAGGGGCACAAAGACCAGGATCGGACTCGCGTGTACAGAATAGACTCAAAGTCGGACAGCCACTAAGGGCTAACAGATGCATGGCGCCCGTATCATTTCCAATTGCCCCCAAAGCGCTCCTTCCAATCCACGCTAAAGTTTCTAAGGAAGTTTTGCCAATAAGATCTATAAGGCCAGAACCAAATTCCTCAAAATGGCCTCTCAGATCTTTTTCATCAGGGCCCCCAATAAGGACAGGGCAGATAGACCTCTTGATCAACTGATCACATATCTTCTTCCACTGCGCCACTGGCCATCTTTTTAAGGGCCGATGTTGGGATCCGCCTGGAACTATGAGACAATACGCCGGTTGGCCTCGGTTTTTGATCAGCTCAGAAAATTCTACGGCCCCGAGAGAACGAGAACCAGAGGCCACCAAAAAGTCTAAATTAGGCACCGGTACCGATTGAACTTGAGCATCCATAAGCTGATCTTTTTGGCGGTCCATGGTGTGCATGCTGTTCCGCTCACTTCGCGTGTGCCGCCAAGAAGCGCCCCTGGCAATCCCAGAAAAATCTCCCCTCCATCCCATAAGAACAAGGCCATAATAATATCTGGACGTATGGGAAGAGGTTTGAAGATCGAAAATGCGATCCACGCCACGCCTTTTTATGTTCCGGAGCCATGAAAGTAACCGAACCATATTCCAACTGGAAAACCGAGGAATGGCCCATATTTCATCAAATAACCCAGATAACTTGGCTACACGAGCATAAGCAGGGGTCGTCCACAAAATGAGATGATCTTGGGGATAGGCCCGACGAATACTTTGGAATGGGCCTAAAGCAAGCAAGAAATCCCCCATGGCCCCAAGCTTTATGATCAATGTGGTTTGTTGTTGAGAAAGTGCCATCCTAAGATCCTTTGAGAACTTCTTCATACACTGCAAGAGTTTTACGACATAAACCTTCCGTCGTAAACGACGATACGACTTTTTGTCGCCCTAAGGATCCCATTTTTTTACGCGCTGCCTCTTTCATTTTTAAAAAAACGCTAATCTGCTCTCGAAAAGAATCCAAGCTTTTGGGAGAAAACAAAAGACCCGTCTCCCCATGATCAACAATTTCTAGAGCCCCGCCATGTCCTCCAGCAATAACCGGTACGCCCATGGCTAAAGCCTCTACCATAACACGTCCAAAAGCTTCTGGATCCTGGCTTGCAGATATGACGGCGTCAGCCACAGATAAAACGTCATCCATATAGGCCGAAGGTGGAACAATCTTAATGGTATCAGAGAGATGCAAGGCTTCTATTTTAAGCTCCAAAGATTTCTTATAGGCGTCTCTTCCTTGGCAATCTCCGATGATGACAGCACGGTACTGGCCCCTATCAATCTCCTTTAACCCCTCAATGAAGAAGTCTTGCCCCTTCCAAGATGTTAAACGGCCGGGCAGAATCATGCATAACCGACGATCCTCAACGGAAAAACCCCACGCCTCAAATAAGTCATTTCCCTTCAAGAGGTTTTCCTCTACCCCCACGAAACGAGCTGGGTTAAAGCGATGAATGTCTACCCCTCTGGGGATAACGCGAATTTTTTTTTCAAGGACGTGGTAGCGCTCCCGTATATGACCTTGAATAAACTGGGAATTTGCAATCACCAACCGTCCTTTGGTCATAATGGAATTATAGTACTTCTTAAAAAGAAAGGTGCCATTATAGGTACCATGGAAAGTGGTAATAAAAGGAATACCCGTTATCCGTGCCGCCCAATACCCACTCCACGCTGGGGCACGGCTTCTTGCGTGCACCAAAGAGATTTGGTGTCTCTTAATGGCTCGTGCCAATAAAAGATATTTGAAAGAATTTTAAAGGGATTTTTCGTAGCATAAGACCCTGGGATCCACATAACCCCTGCCTGTATAAGCTTTTTGAGGAGTCTCCCTTTTTGAGTTGCCACAAAAGGTACCGATCCCGCTTCCAAAAGTGCCTCACAGATCTCCACTGTCGTACCCTCTACGCCCCCAGAATCCATAGTAGGAAGCAACTGTAGTACACGGTGCTGAGAGAGGTTGAAGCTAGAATTTTGCCTGGATCCCTCTTCATATGACATAATTATGCCCCCTTAATGTCATCAAAAGTCTAAATCTTCATAACTTGAACTGGGCATAATGCCACTTACCCGATCTTTCAATAAACTCTTAAAACTAGGACGACACTTGAGTCGAGAATACCATTCTTTAGCCATGGGGCATGGATCCCATCGCACGCTCCCAAAGTAGTCCATAGTTGATAAGTGAGCGCTGGCCGTTATATCAGCCAAACTATAGCCATCACCAGCCAGCCAATATCTATCAGTAAGGATTTTATCAATGTAGGCTAAATGGCGTTCACAAGCGATTAATGCCCTACGAATGCGCCCTGAATCCGGCCCGCCACCGCCTAGATATCTCTTAAAAACTTTCTCATAAAGAATGGGACCAGAGACTTCTGTAAAAAACTTCTCATCGAACCAGGCCGTTAATCGCCTAATTTCCGCTTTTTCAAAAACATCCCCCTTCATGAAAACCCCCTCGTAGTAGGCTTCATTCAAGTACTGACAAATAGCATCACTGTTAGATAACACTTTGGGCACAGGAAGTTTTCGAGGATCCACCAATATATCGTCCACCAGAACCGGGACTTGGCCCGCAGGATTAAGGTCCAGAAACTCTTTACGATGGTTCCAAAATGGTTCCACCACCAACGTCACTTCCAACTTTTGTTCACCAAGCAAAATACGTACTTTTCGAGAGAAAGGACATAAGGGAAAATGAAAAAGTTGCCTGGCCATAAGACTCTTACCTGAAAGTGAGTTCGGTGTATTGTGACTACATTAAGACAAGATCGCAATCAAATACTATGCATAGGTTCGATTAAGCTAGTGATTACCTTTCTGTCTCATGTGCAGTAAGTAAAATAGCTAGTCTTTCGACTGGTGGGAAAACTTCCTTTGAGACGCATGAGTTTCACGGATAAAAAAGACAGAGATATAACTTAATCCGATGCCCACAGGAACAATGAGAAGGGCGTATTGGTATGCATGTAAACTGTAGGATGACACATTAGCTCCAGGCTCTCCATTTGAGATCCAGACGATAAGAAACCCAATCAAGGACTGAATTCCACCCGGAATAATCATGCAGATAAAGTTCCCGAAGGCTACGGATAGACCAGAAGCAGAAGAAGGGTTGTTCTCGCGAATAATGGAAAATAAAATGAGCATAGCTCCTACGAAGAACCCCATTAGAAATACCAAGATTCCTACCACATAAACTTGGGAAGGGGCGCTCAAGAGCAACGTAAGAAAGGACACTAGGATTCCTGTTATCCCCACAAACACTGGCAATTTTCGAAGCTTTAATCGATCTGACCACGCCCCAAATAAGGGGGCACCCACAGCCATCCCAATAAACAATAAAGAAGTAATCCCTGCCCCATCAGGTCGAGAGCAGCCACTGCATTTCATAATAAAAGGCGTGCCCCATAATTCAGCAAAACACGCAAGGGGCAAGTATAGCAAGGCCAATGAAATTCCAGCGAGCCAACTTTGAGGGTTTTTGAAAACAATCTTAAGATTGCTCCATACGTCTACTCTG
Organism: Alphaproteobacteria bacterium; assembly: GCA_018401675.1. Taxonomy (GTDB): domain Bacteria; phylum Pseudomonadota; class Alphaproteobacteria; order 16-39-46; family 16-39-46; genus M30B67. Next base: position 56,522 of record JAGYKM010000001.1, read on the forward strand.
TCTCCTTCAGGATTTTCTTTCTTGATTTCTTTTATATAATCTTCGTTTCCCTTAAAATGACTGGGTAAGGGCCTATCAGAAACAATAAAATATACCGCTCCGGCGATCAATAATGCACCACCACTTAGAGTGTATAAGCACAGCTGCCATCCAAAAAGGTCTACAAGAAGGGCCAACGGCCCTCCAGCAATAAAAGCACATATGGTTCCCATGGTCATCACAAGCCCTGTGGCGAAAGCCAACTTGTTAGAGGGCAACCAATTGCCAAGTATCTTCAAAGCTCCTATGAAAGCAAAGGCAGACCCAAACCCCACGGTAAACCGAGATAATCCGGCAACCCATGGACCCGTAGCTAACGCTAGCCCTATCAATCCAAAAAAACATCCCAAGGTGGCCAAAGACAATACGCGCTTTGGTCCAAATTTATCTAAGAGAAGTCCTGCTGGGACCTGCATAACGGAATAAGACCAATAGTACAAAGAAATAAGAAACCCAAAAGAAGCAACGTCCACACCCCAAGCTTCGATCATTTCATCATTCATCACCTGGGGACAAATACGTAAAATAAACTGGTATCCGTAAAATAATGCGCCTACCACTGCCACAACCCAGGCATAAAGAGGTATTTTTTGCTTAGAAGCCTTTTCTTGAGTCATTTAGGGAAAAACCTTTAGTTGATAGACAATATGGTTGAGGGAAACTGCCCAATTAGAGATAAAAGGAAGGTCTAAAAGTCAGACTGAAATAGGACGCGCTTGTTCAAGGAGCATTACGGGTATGCCATCTTTTATGGGATAAGCAAGTCCCGCAGAACGGCTTATAAGTTCATGAGCACCTAGATCATATACAAGCTCTCCCTTGGTCACTGGGCACACAAGAATCTTTAGAAGCTCCACATTAAAAGGTACCTTGCTCATGGATTATTCCTGTTCTTTGGTATATCGTTGCACCACTTGAAATCGATAAGCTTAGGTCCGGCTGGTGTAAAGATCATAAAGAACTCAGATCGTTAGCCCCAACCATACTCTGCCCCTTTGTTATTTTTAGAAGAATCAAAGCCTTTTAGCAAGTAGTTTTACGGAGCTCCAAACCCGGAACAAAGCGGACATCACTCCAACGATTAGCTTATTCAGTCTTCAAAAGTTCTCTGGCGCCACTCGTCGCGTGGTTTTAGTCTTTCTTAATCTAGCATTGATACACAAAACCTCTTAGTCACAGGCTATCTCTCTAAGGGCCCCGCCCTTCTTTTCAAAGGCACGGTGAAAAATTTGTTGGAGTCAGATAGATGTGAGACGCAAGAGGATGAACGAAGCGCACTATTCATTAAGTGCCGTAGCGAGTTCATTCCCTCTTGCAAATACATAAAAAGGCCTCGAGAGTTAGGTAAGTTCAACCACTTAACTCTGGAGGCCAGTATGCAAATCAAATGTCTGCACAAGAACTTTTATAAACTCTATGCTTATTCTCGTACACAAGAAACTTTAGAGAAGTACAAAAATCTTTATCAAGACTCTGTCTCCTTGTGGGAAAAGCTTAAAAACGAAGGAGTTTGCGTTAAAACCTGCCAAGAAGTAACTGGTGTTTCTCGGGCTACTTACTACCGACGAAAACGTATCCTTAACCATCTCTTGCGTGGTATTACCCCTCCGTCTAAAAGACCTCAGAAACTTAATAAGCCCAGATGGGGTGAGCCTCAAAAACAACTCGTCCTAACCATTCGCAGAGCTAATCCTACTTACGGTAAGGAAAAAATAGCCACCATCTTGAGACGAGACCATGGTCAAACTATAAGCGAGAGTACTGTGGGTCGTATCCTAGTCTTCTTAAAAGGACGAGGTCTGATCATAAGGTCTCTCTCCGCTTTGCGGACCAAAAGAAAAAGACACTTTAATCGTCATGCCCAGGCCTGGTCATACAAAGACTATAAAGATATGGTTATGGGAGAAAGAGTCCAGGTAGATCACATGACTGTAACCAAGAATGGGATTTGTTTTAAACACTTTCAGGTGTGGGACCGAAAATCTAAATCCCTTTATGCGCAGGTGTATTCTAATGCCACCAGTAGGTGCGCCAAGAAGTTCCTCAAAGAGCTTATTGAAGCAACTCCTTTTAAGATCCATTCACTCCAAGTGGATGGCGGATCTGAGTTTATGGGAGAGTTTGAAAGAGCTTGCCAAGAATTAGGTATCCCGCTCATCGTCTTGCCTCCTAAAAAGCCTACCTACAATGGAGACGTTGAAAGAGGAAATAGAACCTTTAGAGAAGAGTTTTACGCTCTTCCTTGGCTGAGAGCTGACTCAGTAGGCGCTATGAAATATGAACTTAAGCGCGCCGTTGAAAAATATAACACTTATCGTCCTCATCGAGCCTTGAAAGGAATGACTCCTGGAGTACATTAAACAATATACTCTCGGGGCTGATCTGTCTCATATCATATGAACTCCCACAAGAAAAAGTTGCGCGACTAGAAATTTCTTGATACAATCTAGACGTAGATGCGTAAATAATAATTCAACATGATAACAAAAATAGCAAAATAAGGGAGTTTGAGATGAAAAAAACAATAATTTCACTAAGTGTTCTTGTGGCCATGACGTCTTTAGGGGCTGCGGTTAGCTTTGCTGCTCCAGCAAAAAATCATGCTGCAAAGGCAGGGAAAACTGCAGACCGTAGCAAAGGTCTCTCAACGGTAAAAGTTTATGAAGATAAGAAGGGTAGCCGCAGCATTCGTGTTAACGGTAGAGAGATTGCCCGCGTGGAGCCGACATCCGATGGGAAAAAAGTTGTCACTACCCACTCTCGTGCCACGACGAATGCTTTGCTAGCTAAGGTGCCCGCGGATCAGGCCATTGCCGTGACATTGAAAGATGCATCAGAAAGTGACAAAAATACACTAAAGAATAAAGGAAAGAAAAATAACGTAAAAGTTATTAAAGAAGGAAAGGACGTGACTGTTAGTGGAGAAGCAAAGGATGTGCACAAAACCCTCCTCAGTGTAGCTGGTCCAAGCGCCGCTCCAGCGGGTAGCGGCCCGTCGCCTGCGCTAGCGGCAGGCTTGTTTGGAGCCTTGCTGGGTGGAGGAGGAAGTACTACAGACAACACAACAGACACCACAAATGAAACCGCAGCCAATGTGAGAGTGGGGCAGGTAGAGGTTGCTGCAAACGGAGGCACAAATGTCAGTGATGGGGGTACCGACGTTCATGGTACGGGTACTGCATATGAAGCGCCCGTTAGCTACGCTGATGGTGATGGTGAGGTTATTGAGGGATCAATCACCAATTACAATGGCAATGTTCACTATGGTACAGATGTCTATAACAAAGTGACCAGTGTAGTGGAGGATCCCAACCAACCCACCCCTTTCCAAGGTGGAATGGGTATCCCGCGTAATCCTGCTTTTCAGTATGGAGATGTGCCTATCGTCGGGGGAGCAGGGCAACTTTTTGACAGAATTGATGGCTAATCTAAAAATTTCTTAGACTTCTTAATATGAGCAAAGTCCCCTTCATGTTCCTTAATATGGAGGGGATTTCTTTTATTTAAAGGTATGTGGAAAAGACGTTTTCTAGAGAGAGGCTATCCCACTAGTTACCATCATCCTATGGAAGGCAGGGAGTTTCTTAAGGCAGAGGTTGGATCTCATTGGAAAATTTGCCTATGTTGAGCCAGAGTAAAATGAGCTTATTGGTGCGGCTGGGGATCGAAGATATATCAAGATTATTGCAAGAGACAGCAATGAGCAGTGACTAATACCGTTCTTGAGTCCCTTAGGGTATACTGAGGAAAAGAGAGTAGGCTTCCCTTCCTTGAGGTGACTTGGACGAGTTGAATAGACATCTATGCCCAAGGTTTTTTTATATAAGGTAGGATAAAACAAGATCTTTGGGTAATTAAAGGCGTTTTTTCTATCCGCGGTCTTGAGTGCTAATGAGGCTTGAGTCTGGGAGGTGAAACATGTATCTTGGTGGCTATGGTCGGTTTTGGGGTGAGAGTTAAGCTTTTAGCCCACTGCCATCTGGGGATTTTGGGTCTCATATTTTTCCGAAGAGAAAAGCTTATGATCATAACTTGTGTCGAGTGTCATGCGCGCTATTTGATTAATCCCGATGTGTTGGGGGCTCAAGGCCGTGTTGTCAGGTGTTCTTCTTGTTCTTATTCGTGGACACAAACCCCTCCTGAAGACAGCCCCCGGCCTCTTGCCGAAGACTTTCGGGAAAAAAAAGAGAAGCTTCTTGACCCAGTAGAATCTCATTCATCTTCCGAGTCTGAATTGTCCAAAATGACCTCAGACCTAGCCTATGCATCCCAAAACCTATTCCATCCTGGGCAAAAAAAGAGCTTCTCTGTTTTAAAAGTAGGGGGGCTTATGGTGGCATTCTTTCTGCTAGCGGGGCTGACGTTAGGGTATGTGGGCCGAGAACAACTACTCATTCGTTTCCCTGGCTTAGAACCTTTATATGCTGCTGTGGGCATACATATGAATCCTTTGGCGTTGGGTTTAGAGCTTAAGGATGTGACATGGGTTGTGTCGGATCCTGTGCTTAAGAAAGTAATGCTAAAAGGTGTAATAGCAAACTCTACCCAAAGGGCTCTTGTGATCCCCCCTCTCAGCCTTCTGTTGAAAGAGTCACAAGGAGGTACACTCGTCTCTGTGGATCGGTGGGTTGTGCATACACCTATGAATAAAATCTTACCGGGAGAAGTCTATCCATTCCAGATTTCTTTAACCGAGGAGATTCCTTTGAACGTAGAGGAGATAGAGGTAGATTTTGTGCGTCCTTAACGAACAAAAGGACCTCTGGTTGTCAGTTTCAATAGAGGGAAACGGCAAAGAGGGAGTAAGCTCATGAGAACCAAAAAATCCCCTAAGGGAAAGCCAGCTGCACCTTCATATTCCCGTTTGGGCAATGACAGTTTGGGCATATTATTTCTTGTGGCAAGTCTCTGCATGGCTGTGGCGCTATGGGGATATAGTCCCTTGGATCCGTGCTGGAATACAGCTATCGATTCAGAAATTCTGAATCCTTTGGGGGCTGCAGGGAGTATTTTTGCTGATGGGGTTTTCCAAGTTTTGGGCCTTTCTGCCTTTGTGGTTGTCCTATTTGTGGCGCGATTGGGGGTATTTTTTCTTTTTGGGATTAAGAAACCTCATCTGGGAAGGATTTTGGGGTACGGCGCATTGGCAGCGGTGTGCATTATGTCAGTGGCCTCCGCCCTTGAGGGAATGGGAACTTTCCTAGGTGACCATAGGGGCGGGATCTTGGGCGCTATAATTTCCTGGCAAATTGGTCATGTGCTTTTACATTTTTCCATGGCGGTTCCCCAAGGGGTGATGACCTTAGTTTATACTGGGATAGGCGCTTTGAGTTTCTATTGGGGATTAGGCATACCCTGGCGTCATTGGGCAACCGGTTTCCGTTGGATAAGCAAAGGCAGCCAATCGCTTTATAGAAGCATAGCTAGTATAGGGCATGTTCTTTTTTATCGATCTTCTCAAGGAGAAAGTCAGAGTGCTAAGTTAGACTCTTTGACAGGACCTCGATTACGTACAAAAAGAGCTGGGGTAGATAAGCCTCTTTCTAGGGATCATGATGGGCTTGACCCGTCTGAGACTCTTTTAGATCCGATGAAAAGGGCAAGAGGGCAAGAAGACGAAAGTGGAGAGAAGGAATTCTATTCAGGTTTCGAGGAAGAAACCATTGCCTCTGCACTGTGCGCGCGGGTCGCTTCCGCAAGGGAAAAACGTTCAAAAACGTCTACGGGACTCATTGATCTAAGCCATCAGGTTAATTATGCCATGCCTTCTTTAGATCTACTGCATTCTCATCAAAAGGGGTCTAAAAAAGTATACCGTTTAAGCGATTCAGAAATACAAGAACGGGCAAAAGAGCTCGAAAGTGTGCTTGAGGAATTTGGCGTACGCGGAGAAATTAACCGGGTGCGGCCTGGTCCTGTGGTGACTCTTTTTGAGTTAACCCCAGCGCCTGGCATTAAATCATCTCGCATCGTGGGTCTTTCTGATGATATCGCCCGCTCTATGAGCGCAATTTCTGCCCGTGTTGCGGTTATTCCGGGTCAAAACGCCATTGGTATCGAAATGCCTAATGAGCATAGAGAGACGGTCTATCTGCGTACTTTATTGGAAACTGAGGCTTTTGAGCGGACCGCTTCCCGGTTGCCATTAGCCCTTGAAAAGATATCGGCGGTGCACCCGTAGTCGTTGATTTGGCACGCATGCCTCATTTGCTTGTGGCCGGAACCACTGGATCAGGGAAGTCTGTGGCCATCAATACCATGATATTATCTTTATTGTTCAGGCTGTCACCCGAACAGTGCAAGTTCATTATGATTGATCCTAAGATGCTGGAGCTATCGGTGTATGAAGGTATCCCTCATCTATTGGCGCCGGTAGTGACTGAACCAAAAAAAGCGATCGTGGCTTTAAAATGGGTAGTACGGGAGATGGAAGACCGTTACCGACTCATGTCTCGACTGGGGGTCAGAAACATTGATGGATATAACCAGAGAATATCTGAGGCAGGAACAAAGGGGGAAATATTGACCCGACGGGTCCAAGTGGGCTTTGATTCAGATACTGGTATGCCTTTGTTCGAAGAGCAGCCTCTAGACAAAACCTTGCTGCCTTATATTGTGGTGGTGGTCGATGAGATGGCAGACTTGATGATTGTGGCGGGAAAAGAGATTGAAGCGGCAATCCAGCGGTTGGCTCAAATGGCGCGGGCGGCTGGCATTCATATTATTATGGCCACTCAGCGTCCTTCGGTAGATGTGATTACCGGGACCATTAAGGCAAATTTTCCCACACGGATTAGTTTTCAAGTCACGTCTAAAATTGACAGTCGGACTATTTTAGGAGAACAAGGGGCGGAGCAGCTGTTGGGGCAAGGGGATATGCTGTATATGGCCCCAGGAGGCAGATTATCCCGGGTTCATGGTCCTTTTGTACAAGATAATGAAGTAGAGAGTGTGGTGGCCTATTTGAAATCTCAAGGTTCTCCTTCTTACATAGAAGATATAACACGAGAGGAAGAAGAAGAAATTACCCAAGGCAAAGCATCCGTGGATGATCCTTTGTATGAACAAGCGGTGGCTTTGGTGTTGCGTGAGCAAAAAGCCTCTACAAGTTTTATACAACGTCATTTACAAATCGGATACAATCGCGCGGCACGATTGGTGGATATTATGGAAAAAGAAGGGATTATCTCTAGTGGTAATCACGTGGGTAAACGGGAGGTCTTAGGTCGATAAGTGGGTATGTCGTGACGTTTTTGGAAAAATAGAGAAGCGTGGATCCCTCTAGCATACCAGCGTTAATAATGATAAAAGATACAAAAGAGATAGTGCTCAGAAAAATGGGTTTGATAGCGTAAAAACAACGGGGTTTAAAATGAGAAGAGAGATCGGTATGCTTGGTAAAAAAATAGCGAGTTTTCTAGGAATAGTGGCCTTCTTTTTCGGGATGAGTCATGGCGGACACGCCGAAATCTCCAAAACTGAATTAGAGTCATATCCCATCCAAATGATGCCCCTAGGGGTTTCGAGGGACTTTTCCATAAAAGAACTGTTGGGTCGGGTGGAAATCTACCTCAATGGGTTTCGGTCTATGCATGCGCATTTTAAGCAAGAAGACCCAGATGGGGCTATTCGTTTTGGAGAACTATACATCCAAAAACCTGGGTTGATGCGTATTGCCTATCGTGGGCTAAAAGGTCTCTTAATTGTTTCAGATGGGACCTGGCTTTCTTATGATGATAAGGCTTTGGATCAAGTAAGTTATGTGCCTTTGCATACAACTCCCGCTTCACTCATACTAAAAGATAAATTTGATTTTAAAGACACTTTGGTAGACAAGGTAGAATTTATGCCCGAGAATAATCTACAAATTACCGTTCGCAATAAAATTGAGCCAGATGCGGGTGCCTTAACTCTTATCTTTAAACAAAATCCCATAATTTTAGCAGGCTGGCAGGTGGTGGATCAATCCACCCAGGTCACGGTTGTGGAATTAAGTCACGTTGAGATGGGAGGCACGGCCCCAGAGGGCAGTTTCGAACTATCTGGCCCAGGCGCATAGAGAATATAGATAGAGGGAATACTCTATCCATTCACCAGAATGGGATATAGATCGAATAATCTTTGGAAAAGGAGAAAAATCATGAGTTCCAAAATATCGCTGAGTATACGAGGATGGATGGCTCTGATTATCGGATGTTCCTTGTTTCAATCTTCGGTCAATGCCGGTGTGCCAGAGATTCTTGATGAGTTAGAACTCAAGTGGGAGCGGCAGTCTTTTGGTGCTTCCCAGTTGCCTATATATGCGGTTCATCCTTCCACCGAAACGCCCAACCGGAACCACTGGGATGACATGGTGGTTCCTTCCCAAACGCTCCCAGATAGCCCTGGTTGGAAAGGGATAGTGAATCACTATACGGTATTGGGCCTTACAGATACCTTACGCACGTTTACGGCAAATGTCTCAGATGGGCGTGTCAGTTCTCATTTTGTGGTGACCCAGAGGGAAGTAGAGGGAGACATAAAAGCGGGTGAGATAATTCAGTTAGTACCTGAAAGCAAACGAGCCTGGCATGCCGGTGTCAGCGGGTGGAGGGGGATTAATGGTGGGGGTCTGGCAGGGATAAATGCGTCCTTCTTGGGTATTGAACATGTTAATGCGGGATTTATTCAAGCCAGTGGGAGACGGGTATATTCTCCTTATGACGCCGATCAAATCCTAGCCTCTATTGCTTTGCAAGAAGAGGTAGTCCGCAAGTATGACATCGCTCCTTCCTATGTGGTTGGTCACGATGATATTACCGAAAGAAAGCAAGATCCAGGCCCTTTGTTTCCCTGGGAGGTATTCTTTAAAAAAGGCGTGGGTGCTTATCTTTCCCCAGAAGAATTAAGCCAATCTATGGTTCCCTATTGGTCAGTTAAAGAGCCGCTTCCTCAGGGTGAGTCAGTGGAGTTTCAACTCAGTTATATGGCTCGGTATGGGTATGATTTAGATCCGAGGGCATTATTAACCCCCAAGAATATAGCTCTCATTGAGGCATTTAGGGGGCATTTTTCTTGCAACATGAGACCCAAAGCAATCCCTTTGTCTCAGCACTCGGGAACGAGACAAGATATGGCTTGGATCTCTGGGCTTGTAGCTAAATATCCTCGCGAGTGACGTTGGGAGGAAAATAAAGACATTGACTTTCGGGGGGGAGACCCTTTATACACAGTCCTATAAGGAAGAATGACCTTAACTTATTTTGAGATAATCACCGAGAAAGAGGCTTTTTATGCAACCAACCTATCAACCCAGTCGCCTCGTGCGGAAAAGACGCCATGGATTTAGAGCCCGTATGGCAACTGTAGGGGGCCGCAGAATTTTATCCCGTCGTCGCGCCAAGGGCCGGGCTCGGTTGTCAGCTTAGGATTTGATCTTTTAAAACCTTCTGGGAAGGCATCCCCTTCCCCACGTGGTGGTAAGAAGGGATAGATTAAATGGCTGTACCCTACGAGACTTTAAAAAAAAGATCGCAGTTTGTTCGTGTCGCTCGTAAGGGTGACCGATGTTTTTCAACTGTGTGTAGCATCCAATTCCTCAAAGCCCAGGAAGAACAAGGGGTTCGTATTGGATTTACGGCCACCAAAAGGCTAGGAAACGCTGTTATCCGTAATTTCGCCAAGCGGCGGATGCGGTCTTATATTCTGGATCTTCTCAAAAAGAATGTACTCACTCAAGGAGATTATGTGCTTATCGCGCAAAAAGATATCCTTGATTTACCCTACGACCAAGTAAGTGAGCAGATAACCCATTCTTTCCATAAGAAAAAGTGGGGCCGTCTTACGGGCAACTCTTCTTCAGTCACTGAGTAGAAATGTACATAATCAAGCCTGGGGGCAAGGTGTTCAGATAGTATGCTGAATTTTGTTAAGGATGGTTTTTTAAGACTTCTGGTGGGAGGCCTATGGATTTACCAAAAGATGGTCTCTCCCTGGATAGCCCCGCGGTGCCGCTATGCACCCACTTGTTCCGCCTATATGACAGAAGCGCTTCAAACCCACGGGATTAGTAAAGGATTGGGGCTTGGGTTCAAACGGTTGAGTAGATGTCACCCTTGGGGGCGATCTGGGTTCGATCCAGTGCCCCCACCTACTCCTAAGAGGAAGGTATAAAGTCCCTTGAGATGGGGTTTGACTCTGGGAGAAACTCGTGCTTAAAGTGATGGCATTAAATTTATCATTAGATAGAGAGTAAGAATGAACGCTGAAAATAGAAATCTAATCCTTGTTATTTTGTTATCCTTAGGCATTTTATTTGGGTACAATTATTTTTTTGATACACCCTCAGCGACTCAGGCGCCTGCATCGGCTTCTCAAGGGATACAAGGACCCGGATCGGTCAATGCAGACTCTAATGTATCTTCCCATCAAGCGACAATGAGCCGAGATACCCGGCCACAGATGTCTTCTGATCAGAAGCTACAACAGAGCTCAGAAACAACAGTAGAGGGGCCAAAAGTAGAGATCAAAACGCCTCTTTTGAGCGGATTTATATCCCTCAAGGGGTGTCGTCTTGATGATCTTAAGCTCATGAAGTACCGGGAGACTCTCTCCTCTTCGAGTCCCCATATTACTTTGTTTGCGCCGGCCACTTCTCAAAATCCCTATTATGCTGAATTTGGATGGGTGTCATCTTCTCAAACTGATGTTCCCGGCCCTGAAACGGTATGGGCCTCTGATGATAAGGTATTAACCCCTGAATCTCCCTTGACGCTTTCTTGGACCAATGGTCAAGGCATTCGATTCGAAAGAATAATCTCTGTGGATAGTGAATACCTATTCACAGTTGTGGATCGCGTGGATAACCCGACGACGCTTACCTTACAACTATACCCCTATGGTTTGATTTTGCGAGGGGGAGATGTGCCTGTCTCTGGGTATTATGCTCTCTATGAAGGCCCCATTGGTGTGTTAGGTAATTCCTTAAAAGAAACTTCTTACGAAACCATTAGATCAGATAAAACCATTCTTTATAAGTCGGATGGTGGTTGGATTGGAATGACTGACAAGTACTGGCTATCAGCTTTGATCCCTGATCCTAAATTGCCCATCGATGGCTATTTCCGAGAAATTGGCCTGGGGTCTGATGGACTTCCTCTTTACCAGACAGATTTTGTAGGGGCTCAAGTATCTATTGCTCCCCATAGCACCCATGCCACAACCCATCACTTGTTTGCTGGAGCAAAAGTGGTTTCCTTGTTGGATGCTTACGAAACCACCTTGGGTGTACCCAAACTAGATCTTTCCGTGGACTTTGGTTGGTTTTATATTATAACCAAGCCTTTATTTTACCTTTTAGGATTTATTAATCAGTGGGTGGGGAATTTTGGAATAAGTATTCTGGTTCTGACCGTATTGATGAAGATACTCTTTTTGCCCTTGGCCAATAAATCCTATAAGACCATGGCCCGCATGAAGCGTCTCCAGCCCGAGATAAAAGCCCTGCAGGAAAAATACTCAGGTGACAAAGTCGCTCAAAACCGAGAGGTGATGGCTTATTACAAACGTTATCGGATTAATCCTATGGCGGGATGTTTGCCTATGATTATCCAAATTCCAGTATTTTTTGGGTTATATAAGGTTCTCTTTATTTCTTTGGAGATGCGACATGCGCCCTTCTTTGGTTGGATTCACGATTTATCTGCGCCTGATCCCACAACCATCTTTAATTTATTTGGGTTGATTCCTTGGATGCCCCCCAGCTATCTCATGATTGGTGCTTGGCCATTGATTATGGGTGTGACTATGGTGTTGCAACAAAAAATGAGCCCTCAACCCGCTGATCCGATCCAGTCCAAGATGATGATGGCCATGCCCATTTTCTTCACCTATCTTTTAGCCCAATTTCCTGTGGGACTTGTGATATACTGGGCTTGGAGCAATGTCCTAAATATAGGCCAACAATGGTTAGTAACAAAATATGACACAAAAAGAGGAAACACCCCAACCCCTCCTAAGGGAAACAGAAAGCTCAAAAAGTCCTGAGGTTCCTGAGGGTATGGGCGATGAGTGGCCGGATGGGAAAGTGGATGGGTTCTTCCAATATCCTGTAGAGTTCTTATACTCCTGTGTACAGGGGAAAGATCTTAAGCCACAGGTTCTGCCGGAGGTGGCTTTTTCAGGGCGATCAAATGTGGGGAAATCCAGCCTTCTTAATGCTCTTTGTTATAGAAAAACCCTCGCTCGGGTTTCTCATACGCCAGGGCGTACCCAGTCCTTAAATTTTTTTGAAGTGCGTAAGCAATTAATTTTTGTGGATCTTCCAGGATATGGCTATGCCCGTGTTTCTCAGCAAAAGCAAAAAACATGGGGTGGTTTGGTCGAAGACTACTTGAAAAAAAGCAATACCCTTAAGCGGGTTTTTGTTTTGGTGGACGCGCGTCACGGATTTAAGCCCAGTGATCTTACCTTTATGGATTATTTGTGCTCTCTAGGCCAAAGTTTTCAAGTGGTGCTTACAAAAAAAGACAAGGTCTCTGGTATAGAGTTAGGAGCTCTTGAAGATAATTTGTCTGAACAGTTGCGCCAATTTCCAGCGGCCTTAGATGAAAAGATCTATGTAAGTGCTCGAAAAAAAGAAGGAATAACCCAGCTAAGGCGCGCTATCCTTGAAGCCACTTTATAACAAAGAGTTAAGCTCTCTTCCTAGGGACGGAATTAGCCCAATTAGATAAGAATCCCTTATTTGTTATGGAAGTACTTTGGATTTCCGAAAAGTATAGGGAAAAGTAGGTTTCTTGAAAAAGCTTACTAATCTTCAGTCTGCCTGCTCTTCCCTCAGTCTTTCAGGTTCCTAGTTTGAATGAGACTCAGACAATGAGACAAAATACGCTGTTGTTTTGTCGAAGATTGTCTCTCTTGATGCTGAGATTAACACCGCCCCGACTTGTCCAATGCTTCTTTGTCCACCAGCCAGCGTAGGATAAAAATGAAGTCCTGAACCAGAGGGTGTTTTTAGGACGAAATTCAACTCTTTTAAGGGAGAACCTGGGTCTTGACCTAAGAAGGTTCCCATGTCGGCATGCTCTTTCTTAAAAAGGATTCCGATTTGGGTAGTTGCTCGCGTGTCTCCATAGCCGATCCTTGTATATACACTTAATAAGCTTTCGATCGCTCTGTTCCCATGGTCTCCCATAGTTTCTAATTCAAATACTTCAAAGGGTTCAGCCGATCCATGGGAGAATGTCTGTCTAACAGTATCAATGAGACTAAAGGTAGCCACAATTTCGTTGTCCCCAATGTAATTAGGATCTTCCTCGGATACTGCACTTTTAGCTTGGCGGGTTACGGCAAACTCAAAACAATCTTCTGATGCAGCAGGCGGTCTCATGCGATGAAACACTTTGTGGTCTTTAGTGCTTCCACATTCTTCCCAAGCAGTCAGAGGTGGGGCTGATATAAAGATCATGACTAAATATAAGGGGACTAACAGGACCGCACGTTGCGCAATGGTGTTAATAAAATAAGTTAGTTTCATGAATACTGCTCCTAAAAATAAAATTCATTCTTGTACCCCATTGCTTAGTAGAAGATACATACCTTACCTCAAGCAAAGTTGACGTATGGAAACAACTACCACGACCAAGCCCATTGGTTCAAGTAAGTTCTAGGCTCACCAAAGTCAAGCTTGTGAAGTCTATCTACCATACAGAGACAAGAAAGAACCCCTATTGAAGCCGTTAATTATGGCATGGTTGGCATGGATTATGTATGACGGCTTTCAGTCCACAGCGTTCCATGAATGAGATAGTGGATATGCTCAGCAATATTGGTAATGTGGTCTCCTAGACGTTCAATATTTTTGGCAATAAAGAGGAAATGAATGCAAGGGGTGATGTTGCGAGGATCCTCCATCATATAGGTAAGCAGTTCTCTTACAAAGCCATTATAGGACTCATCTACCTCTGTGTCTTGTTCCCAAACGCGGTGGGCTGCTTGGTCATCCCGTTGAACGTAGGCGTCTAGGACGTCACGAAGCATGCTTTGCACGGATCGGATGAGGCGAACAATAGGGGTGATATAATGAGGAAGGGGTTTAGTTCCTAAAGAACAGGTTCGTTTGGCCACATTGACTACGTAATCCGCCATGCGCTCTAGGTGAGCTGAAATCTTGAGTGCCGATATGACATTGCGTAGATCAGTGGCCAAAGGTTGACGCAAGGCAATCAACCGCACTGCGTAGGTGTCGATTTCCTTTTCTAAAAGATCAATCTCTGGGTCATGATCAATGACTTTTTTGGCCTTTTCTACACTGCCCTCAGACAGGGCTTCTATGATACGGTCTAATTGTACGTCAACCTTCTTCCCCATTGAGACGATCATGAAGGTGAGATGGTTGAGTTCATCGTCATAGGCTTTGACAATATGGTCTGAGGTGGTCATATCAGGTTCTCCTATAAGTTCGACCTGTGATGTAATCTAAGGTGCGTGCATTTTTTGGGTTGGTAAAGATGTCTCCCGTTTCTCCGAACTCCACCAAATATCCTTTGTTAAAATACCCAACTGAATGAGATACTCTAGCCGCTTGTTGTAAACTATGGGTCACAATAACAATGGTATACCGATGGGAAAGTTCATCAATGAGTTCATCCACTTTAGCTGTGGCGATGGGGTCGAGCGCAGAGCAGGGTTCATCCATTAAGATAACTTCGGGATTAACCGCGATGGCTCGAGCTATACAAAGCCGTTGCTGTTGCCCTCCTGAAAGACTGGTGCCTTGTTGGTCCAAGCGATCTTTAACTTCTTCCCATAAACCAGCTCGTTTAAGGCTTTTTTCCACAATTTCCACAAGTTCTTGATTGCTTCTAAAAAGGCCGTGAATACGAGGGCCATAAGCCACATTGTCAAAAATAGACTTAGGAAACGGATTGGGTTTTTGGAAAACCATGCCCACTCGGGCTCGAAGTTGCACCACATCCATGGATCTGGAATAAATATTTTCCTTATCAAGGAGGATCGTTCCTTCCACTCGGGCTTCTGAAATAGGATCGTTCATCCGATTTAAACATTTCAGAAAAGAACTTTTTCCGCAACCGGAAGGGCCAATGAGGGCAGTGACCTGATTGCGGGCAATGGATACATTGATGTCGAATAGAGCCTGACGGTTTCCATAAAATAGATTTAGGTGAGTGGCGATAAGTTTAGGTGGGGTCATAGAAGCTTTCTATCAGAAAAGAAGAGTCTTACAACTCTACCATTTTTTTTCAAATTTCGATTTCAAAAACAGAGCAATCCAACTTAACCCTCCCAACAATAGAAGTAAAATAAGAATTGCTGCCGAACTTAATTCATCAAACCCTTTTTCGGGCCGCTCTACCCACTGATAGATTTGAAGGGGGAGAACGGTGGTGGGAGACAGGAGAGACGTAGGGGGAGAAGGAATAAAGGCCATCATGCCTACGAGTAAGAGGCAAGCGCTTTCTCCCATTATGCGGGCAATCCCAAGAAAAATGCCGGTGAGTATGCCCGGAAGAGCTAAGGGGAACACCTGATGAAAAATAACTTGAGAAGACGAAGCCCCCAAAGCCAGAGCTGCGTGACGGAGAGACTTCGGGACCGCCTTTAAAGAAGAACGAGTCGAAACTATAATAATAGGCAGAAACATAAGCCCCAAAGTAAGGCCTCCCACCAAGGCTGAAGACCGAGGGAGCTTTAAAAAAGTCAAAAAAAGCGCCAGGCCCAAAAGACCAAAAACCACAGATGGGACAGCCGCCAGATTATTCAAGTTTACCCCAACGAACCTCGTCCAGGATGAATCTTTGGCTATTTCTTGAAGATAAATAGCGGTGCCAACGCCTATGGGTAAAGCTATACAAAGGGCTACGCCTAAGGCATAAAGAGTCCCCAACAAAGCCCCCCAGATACCACAGATCTCAGAATTTTGAGCATCTGATCCCGTAAAGAAGTACCAATTAAATTGCCATCTCATTTTTTCATTGTCCTCGAGAGTATGGAGAAGGGCTTTTTGAAAAGATGAAAGTTTTACGTGGTGTGGACTTGGATGGGAAAGCGTCTCCACCACTTCTTGGCTGGCGGTTACCCAGGCCGTTGTGTTGGGAGATGCGCGTAAAAGGGGGGCAGACTCTTGCGAAGAGGTAATTTCACGAAATAAAAGATAAGAAAATAACCTCTCAGCTTGGCGTTCATATTGTGGATGATTAAATTGAGGCTCATTCAGTATGGGAAATGTGGCGTGAAGGGCGGGGGATACTACGTCTTGGGAGGATGACGTACTAAAGGTGTGGTGAGAAACTTGTACCGAGGGAATAGTTACTTCTAAAGCTAAGGAGGTGAAGGTGGGAAGGGCCCACCACACAATGGCTACAAGCATACTTACAAGAATACCCACAGCTGAAAAAACAGCTAATTGACCCACCAACGCAAAGAGTCGATTGAGAAGATGGCGACGAAAGAGGCGCTTTTTAGGCAGTGTATAGGAGGGAGTTAATTCTTTAGTCATATTTTTCCTCAAATCGCCGGACAATCATCTGAGCTCCCATATTGATGAGAAAAGTCATGCCAAAAAGCATGAATCCAAGCGCAAAAGCGCCAAGAGTTTGGGGGCTTCCAAATTCTTGATCTCCCGTGAGTAAAGTTATAATTTGGACAGTAATCGTAGTCACCGAATTTAAAGGATTTAGAGTGAGGGTGGCAGAGAGGCCGGCTGCCATGACCACCAGCATGGTTTCGCCCATAGCCCGAGAGAGGGCTAATAAAATGGAGGCCATTATTCCTGGAAATGCCGCGGGGATAACCACGCGGCATATGGCTTCCGCTCGGGTAGATCCTAAACCCAAACTTGCATCTCTTAAGGCGTTAGGAACCGATCTGAATACATCATCACATAAAGAGGATATGTATGGCAAAAGCATAATACCAAGGACAAGCCCTACGCCAAGGGCACTTTGGGATGATATGGTAATTCCTAAACAGTGGGAGCCTGTTTGGAGCCAAGGGATGACCACCATGACGGCAAAAAAACCATAAACCACTGAAGGAATGCCCGCTAGCATCTCCAAAAGAGGTTTTAAGATTTTTCTTTTTCTGGACGAAGCAATTTCTGACAAATAAATGGCAGCAAAAATACCCAAAGGTATGGAGAAGAGAAGAGCAATACAAGTAATGAGAAAAGTTCCGAGAAGCAAAGGGATAAAACCAAAAGCCTCCGCTGGAGCATGAGGGGCAAGTTGAGGGCTCCAATGAAGCCCGAAGAAGAATGAAAAGAAGGGAACTGTCCGGAAAAAAGAAAAAGTCTCTAACAGCAAAGAAAAGAGAATAGAAGCGGACAAGGCGAGAGTAAAAATTAAAGAAAGAGCAAGAAGCGCTTTCAAGAGTCGTTCAAGGGGTTTGCGAGGATTGAAAGAAATTGTGAGACGGCGAATAAGATACAACCCAATAACGAAAGGGATGAAAGCTCCGGCGGTATAAAGGAGTACTGCATTTTGAGAAAATGGAGAAAAAGAAGAAGCAAAGTAAATATATCCCATAAAAAAAACAGGACTACAAATTAAGAAAAAGCACAGGGCGTAGAAATAGCCATAGTAGTGAATAGGTGAGGGAAGGAGGTTCTTTTTACGGAAAAAACGGGCGCGTGCTTTTCCAAGAAAATATCCCAAGAAAATACAGATAATGAGGAGGAAAACTAACGTTAGAGCCATCAAAATCCAGATTCAAAAGTTGGGAGGTTAAATTAGGGTCCAAAGAAACCCACATAGGTTATTTGAAATCTACCGGAAAAAAAGCGCCCTGACAATAAGGCGCAACAGACGAAGCCCATTCTTTTGTGTAAAAAGAAGAAAGAAGGCTAAGGGTGAGCGTAAAAGGAGAGCCCCCCGACAAAATAAAGTCTTTTTTGGAAGAACTTCAAGAGTGAGTCAATCTAAAATAAAACCTAATCTATGCTAAATTTTCAAGGGGAGACAAGAGTAAGGGGTAGCAGTTTAACAACGGCGAAAAGAGCTAGGACTTTTATGGGTCCCTCAAAAAAATTCATGGGCAAAAAGTGAGAGGGAATCTAAGCAAATCCGGGGGTGAAAACAAAAATTCACCCCTGGATTTGCGTCTACCGTCCCTTATCCAATTCCAAGAGCCTAAAGGAGGTATCGTAAGAAAAATTTAGTGAGCTCACATCTTAGACTTTCTTTCCGTCATGGCACCAGAAAACCGTGTGGAGGATGAAAAGAACCTCATGTAGCCTTCGTATAGCTCATGACGTCTTCCTCCGGGGCTAGGTCTTTATGTATAGGCTCTGCATGATAGGCAGGGCATGCAAAAATCAAATTACCAACTTGGCGCCCATAAAATGTTGCGGATCCAGGCTTATTAGTAAGGGGATTCAAGTTAGCAAGATAATGAAAAAACGCACCATGGGGATGTTCTTGAAATGTCTTTAGGGCTTCAGCTATTGGATGTCGGCCATCAGGACTTTTCCAGGCAAGCTGAACTTTTCCTATCAGTCCTGGGAGTTTACAATAGGAGATAACTTTCCCTTGGGTATCCCAGATTATCAAACCAGAATACTGATGCTCATACTTGGTGCAATAAGCCCCTTTTTGATTGGTAAACGTTTTTAAAGACTCTTCTAGGCCATGCTTTTCATAGTAGGCAACTGCAGAATTAACCAGATTTATACTTGCGTTAATGCGATCTTGAGTTGACTCACAAGATTTATAATGGGTAGGTGAGGATTCTGATTCAGCACAAAATCCTTCTACTGGAATTAATAGGAGGCCTAAAACAGCCGCAACGCAGCTCTTAGTTTTTACTTTATACATTAAGATGTTCCCTCTTTGTTATAGTTCTTTAAACAGAGACTAGCAAAGATTATTCTTTTTGACAATATTACCGTGGGTTTAAGGCTATCGTCTCTATAAGATCAGGCACAATCTCGAAGATAGTGAGCGATAAAGATCCGCGTCAAAAAAAGATAGTTGGCTTTCCGGATACTATAGATGCCGGGAATAGAAGGCTCTGGTGGACTATCCACGATGGGATGGATGGCCCACTTGATGTCTGTTGAGATTTGTGTTTTTTCAAAAACCTTCAAAGAGCGTCCATAGATAGAGGGGTGGGGACAGTATAAGGAAGTATCTGCTTTTTAGGGACTCTCTTTACTATGATAGGGTTGTCAGCTAATAATTCTATGAGACATTGGAGTGGTGCTCGACTAATTTGCCTTTGGGAAGGCTATACAAGTTGGGTAGAATAGGACCCGCGCTAATGAATATGGTCCAGCTTGAGCCGGTAATTCAAGAACTGAAATAGGACTCAGCAGGCTTTGAATGAATAAGGTGAGGATAAGGTGGTAGACATTAATCAAGAAAGAGTTAAAACCCATTCCTGGTATGCCAAAGCAGGTGGGTGGCTTTTAGTGTGGATGGGTCTAATGGGTTTGGGAGTTGCTGAAGCTGCAGAAAACCCCCTCGTTGCTTCCAGAGTTCCGGGAACAAATCAGATTTCTCTAAATAATCTGGGCATCACTATTTATTCTCAAAATATGGGTATATCCAATGAAAAGAAAGAGGATATTGCCGCTATCCATGAGGTGAGACGACTTCAGCTCGTATCGGGCGAAAATAGGGTTACTATCGAAGGTTTAAGTTCTACCATTTTGCCTGAATCCTTTTTTATACATATTCTGGATCCTGAATTAAACGTGGAAATTGAAGAGCAATTTTTTTCTGGAGATCCTTTTTTATTAGGAAATATGTTTTCTAGATCCATGGGGAAGGACGTACTTATAAGGCAATCAGCATCTGATATCAATCGATCACACTTTCATCGCGGTCGGCTTCTGGCCGTTGTCCCTCAGGTGGTCGTGGAAGAAGAAGGAACCATTTTTTCTGTATTGCCTGAGCAAATTGTATTTCTAGAAAGGGTTGCCGCACTTAAGGGAAACCCCTCTTTGTCCATAAGGATGGATTCTCCCAAGGCTCAAGAGGTTCTTGTAGAAATCAACTATCTAGCTAAGGGGATTGGGTGGCAAGCCTATTACATTGGGGAGCTGAACGAAAATGAGTCTTCGCTTAATATTGATGGGTGGGTCTCCATTGTTAACAACAGCGAAGGAGACTATCCCGACGCTCATGTTCAATTATCTGCCCAAAATCCTTTGGGAGCAGGCACTGGCTTTAATGATCCAGAATCCACGCTTTTATACAGAATTGAAAAACCTGTCACTCTTGCTGCCTATCAAGAAAAGAAAGTCAGGTTGTTTCGAATTATAAATCTGCCGTTGACTTTGGATTACCGTCTCAAAGCAGGACAAGATTTTTCTCAAAATCTAGAAGGGCAAGAAGTCCCTGTTGCCGTCGAGAAATGGGGTACTTTGGAAAAGCCTTTAGAGTTTAGAAATATTATTCCTGAAGGGCAACTCAGACTTTATAAGCGGAATAACACAGAAGCTATTGAGTTCTTGGGAGAAACCCATTTGAGAGAAAGAGGGGGTCGAGCAGATTCCTTTTCTTATTGGAAATACCGAAGATATTAAGGCAACTAGAACTCAAACTGACTTTAAGCAGCTGTATCATAATGTGTACGAATCGGGGTATCTCTATACTTTTACAAACAAAGCAAGTAGCTCTATGGATGTGAAACTCTTTTTGAAACTTCCTCGGGATGGAAAGTTGCTGAAAGAATCTCTCGCTCATGAAACCTTAGGGGAAGAAACGTTTATCTGGACGCTTCATCTTCCTCCCCTTAAAACCATTGAATTGAGATATCGTGTTCGGATTCCTATTTCCGAGTCTAAATAGTTCATCTTAGCGTAACAGTTATAGAATACAGAGGAAATCCAAAAGCATGGTCATTATTTTAGTTTTTTTAGTAATATCTCTTTTGATATTTTGTGCTGGGTTTCTTTCTGCCTCTGAAACCGCTCTTTTGGCTGCATCCAGAGTGAAATTATTTAAGCTGAAAAAAAATGGTTCTAAAAAAGCCAAGTATGTGGAGTTTTTGCAAACCCATATCGAGCAAGTGATTGCGGCGTTGGTTATGTATAACAACCTGGCAATGATTCTGGCATCCTCTTTGGCAACCAGCCTTTTGATCTCTCTCTTCGGGGAAGCGGGGGTGGCTTACGCTACTTGTTTAATGACCATTCTTGTTTTGTTTTTTGGCGAGGTGGTGCCTAAGATGTTTGCGGTGAATAACCCTGAAAATGTGGCTTTGAAAGTATCCTCGATAGTCAGGGGTTTAGTCTGGGCAGCCCGTCCTCTGACAGGATTTTTGCGATATCTGGCTCAGCGGGGGCTATCTTGGTTAGGGATACAAATCAATCCATTAGTGGCTTCCATCTCAGGACAAGACGAGCTAAAAGGGGTGATTGATTATCATGTGGACTCCTTGCAAGGTGTGGCCCAAGAAAGTCATATGTTAAGAAGTATTCTAGAGTTGGCTACGGTGACCGTAGGTGAAATTATAGTACACAGGAAAAATGTGGCTAAAATAGATGGATCATTGCCGACTCAAAAAATCATAGATGAAGCTCTAGCGAGTCCTTATAGCAGATTGCCTATTTGGAAAGATAATCCCGATAATATATTGGGAATTCTTCACATTAAAGAGCTTTTAAAAGCCATGCGCTTGCGCCAAAGATCGATTAATAAGATAGATATTCTAACGCTTGCGACTCCTCCTTGGTTTATCCCAGAAACCACTAAGCTTCTGGATCAACTTCAAGCTTTTCGCAATCGGCATGAGCATTTTGCCCTGGTAGTCGATGAATATGGCGCATTGCTGGGTACCGTTACTTTAGAAGACATTCTTGAGGAGATCGTGGGTGATATTACCGATGAGTACGATGTTACCACTGAAGGTATTGTTAAGGAAAATGGTGAAGTTTATCTGGTTGAGGGGTATGTTACCATACGGGATCTCAATAGGTATTTTAGTTGGGATCTTCCCGATGAAGAGGCCTCTACTCTGGGAGGATTGGTTCTTTACGAAACTAAACGCATTCCGGAGAAAGGACAGGTTTTTTTGATCCATGGCCTCCGAATAGAGATCGTTGAACGCACACGCAGTCAAATCAAACTATTGCGTGTGGGGCCTGGGATTGTCCATAAAGGCAAGAATGTCTAAAAGCCTCTCCAGCATGCCTAAGTTATGAGAGCTTCCCACTCGGATTCAGTAAGTATGGGAATTCCAAGGAGTAGAGCTTGATTATATTTGCTTCCCGGTGTTTGACCATAGACAAGGTAGTTTGTATTTTTACTCACACTTGAAGCTACTTTAGCTCCCAAACGTTCAGCCTCGTCTTTCGCTTTTTGGCGTGTCCGCTTCTGAAGGGTCCCCGTAAAGACAATGGTTTTCCCTAAAAAGGGTTCTGGGCCTTGAGCTAAAGGCGTAAAAGGAAGAATCTCTATGAGAGGAGGGTCATTGGTGGTCCCCAGGAGGTCACGAAGAATTTTTTTTGTACTTTCGCTTGTCATAAACTGAATCAGGGCGTTTGCAAGAATGGTACCAAATCCTTCAATAGAAATGAGCTCTGCATAGGCTGGAGAAGAGGGGTCTTTTGCTTCTTCAAGAAAATCAAGCAAGGCTTGAAGTGAGATAAAATGGCGCGCTAAGATCTTCGCATATTGCTCTCCAACATGGGGAATTCCTAGGCTATACAGAAAGCGATCAAGCGATATTACCTTTTTCTCAGAGATGGATCTAAAGAGGTTTTGAGCGGATAACGCGCCCCACCCATCCCATGTTTCCAAAGGATGGTCTCTAGAGGAATTTTTTTCCTCTAGATGAAAAATATCACTGGGTGTTCGAACCCATCCTTGATTAAAAAAAACTTCCAGATATTTTTTACCCAGACCGTCGATATCAAAGGCATGCCGAGAGACAAAATGGATGAGTTTTTCTAAAGCTTGGGCAGGACAGTCGGCTCCTCCCGTGCACCGATAAGAGGCGAAACCTTCTTCTTGAAGGACTGGACTTTCGCACACTGGGCATCGTTTCGGCATAACAAACGGGTGCGATACTTTGGGTCGTTCTGCCAAGATGGGTTCTTTGACTTGAGGAATAACGTCTCCTGCCCGTTCAACTACTACAATGTCGCCAACTCGGATATCTTTACGAATTAAATCCATTTCATTATGAAGGCCAGCCCGAGAAACCACCACGCCCCCTATGGTGATAGGATCAAGGATAGCCACAGGAGTAAGAACGCCTGTTCTGCCTACCTGGATTTGTATATCCAAAAGCCTAGTGCGCGCGGTTCGTGAGGGGAATTTATAAGCCAAAGCCCAGCGAGGAGATTTGGAAAGAAAACCTAAGTCGTTTTGGGTGTTAATGTCGTTTATCTTAAACACAATGCCATCAATGTCATAGGGTAATTCATGTCGGGTATTTTTAATAGTTTCGTAAAATTCCCAAAGAGCCTCTTTGGTGCTCAGAAGGCGGGAGAGGGGATTAGTGGGAAAGCCAATTTTCTTTAAAAGAGAAAGAGTCGTCCATTGGGTAGTGGGGAAGGAAGGAGGTGCTATAGGAGAAATCGGGACGAAAGTGTAGGCAAAAAAATGCAATCTTCTTTTGGCTGTGATCGAGGGATCGAGTTGACGCAAAGAACCTGCAGCGGCATTGCGGGGATTGGCAAAAAGGGGCTCTTGAGTATGGGCTCTGCGTGAATTTAAATCCGAGAAAGTGGCGTGATCCATATACACTTCGCCTCTCACATCGAACTTTTCTGGAAGTAAATCCAAAAATTGTGCGCTGATGTGTGGGGGGATCTCTTTAATTGTTTCCACATTACTTGTAACGTTTTCTCCTATCCAGCCATCTCCCCGAGTAGCTGCAGAAATAAGCTTGCCTTGTTCGTAGCGGATGGTACAAGATAAGCCGTCGATTTTAGGTTCTCCCACATACTCTAACCATGCACCAACGGGTAATCCCAGATACTTATGGGAGCGGGCGAAAAAATCCTCTACTTTTTCTCGTGAAAAGGCATTGTCCAAAGACAGAAGAGGGGTATCGTGCTTCAGCTTGGAGAAACCTTTCTTAGGCGCTGAGCCTACTTTGTCTGAGGGTGAGTGGGATTTCTTGATGGTTGGAAAATAAGTTTCAAGGCCTTTTAGACGCTCTTTAAGAAGATCATATTCCTCATCCGAAATCGTCGGCGCATCTTCTTGGAAATAGTCCTTGTTGTGGGACTCAATACGCTCAATAAGATGAATATACTCATCAATCGCCTCTTGTGTGGTTAAGGTTTCAAAGGGCCTTTGGTTCATAAAGTATCTTTCTACATTTAGGCCACAGTGGCGGTGTGATAGCGCATCTCTTGTTCATAATGGGCATTTCTCGTTAAAGGGACAGTGCTACGGTCCTTATGAAGCAAGATTTGAAATACCATGAAACCTTGATGTTGGAACGCAACTTCTGAACAAGTTAGGTAGTACTCCCACATTTTGCAAAATCTCTCATCATAAATTTTAGATACTTGTTCGTAGGCTTGAGTAAATCTTCTGCGCCAGGCTTGTAAAGTAAGTGGATAATGATCATGAAGAACTTCAATATCATGGACGAAGAGCTTTTTGTCTTCTACGCAAGCGAGCACTTCAGATAGCCCTGGGCAATACCCTCCTGGAAAAATATACTTTTGCACCCAAGGACAAGGACTTGATGGGCCAAAACCTGATCCTATAGAATGTAGAAGAGCTCTTCCTGTAGGCAATAAGCGCTCTTTAACGGCGTGAAAAAAGGTAGGGTACTGGGTGGGACCAACATGCTCAAACATACCTACCGAAACTATGCGATCATACTTTTCTGTTTCTGAACGATAGTCTCTTAAATGGAATTTTACCCTTTTTTGAAGATTAAGCTCTTTTGCTCGACGGACAGCGACTTTTAGTTGCTCTTTAGAGAGTGTGAGCCCTGTGACTTCTACATCTTCTTGTTGCGCTAAGTAAAGCGCCATGCCACCCCATCCGCAGCCTATATCTAATATTTTTTGACCTGGTTTTAAATCCATCTTGGCAGCGATATGATCTTTTTTCTGGCGTTGAGCCTCGTGAAGGGGGTCAGTTTCTTCAGAAAAATAAGCGCAAGAATATTGCTTGTCAGGATCCAAAAAGAGACTATAAAACTCTTCGGTTAAATCGTAATGGTGAGATACATTGCGCAAAGAACGCGTGAGCGTATTATGACTTTGGGCTAAGCGGCTTAATCTAAGAAGGCGATCCCAGGCTTTTGCTAAAGAAGTGGGAGTGGACGATAAGTTTTTTTGAGTACACAAACTCAACAAATCATGGAGTGAGCCAGATTCAATGATAAATCCTCCATTCATGAAAGCCTCCCCGAAGCCCAAGTTAGGTGATTTGCAAAGCTTTAACAATAGATAGGGATCGTTCACTCTAATAGCAACTTCGGGGAATCTTCCTTCTGCCCCTTCTAATAGCTCCTCTTGCCCGTGGGGATGGCGGAGGCGAAGAGTGCCGTGTGAAAATCTGTTTTTAATGAGGCGGCCTAATAACGACATTAAGTTATCCCTTCTTTTCTTTTTGGTTCTTGAAGGAGTAGACTCCCAAGCAGGAACCATGTTTGGGTTTCTTAGGAACTGAATTTAGAATAAGTTATTTTTACTCTTAGGAAAACCCATTTTTATAAATTATCTAAGCAAAGGGCATAGGTGAAGAGACCCAGGTAAAGGCCAAGGGCCTTAAGCAGACTTCTTGCACTTGAAAAGAAAGGATTGACTCAGACTTAAGGGAAATATACCCTTTTTGCATATAAGAACAACTCTCATGGTCCCACAATTTGAGGAGAAAAAAATGAAGCAGTTAATTATTAGGATTGTTATAGGATGGGCCATCTTAAGTGGTGTGTTTGCTGAGGTGCGTGCGGCTTTTGGAGATAAAAATCAAACAAAAATAATGGTGGTAAACTGTTATGATGTAGATCATAAGATGGCTTTAGGTTCAGGCGGAACTTCATCAGGGCATCTGAGTGTGGCAGTTGTTCCCAATGACGATGGCAGCGTTCCCCTAGCGAACGTGCAACGAGGTATTGTGGATTATTGGCAGGCCGCTTCTGGCCAAGCTCTTGATACATCTCAGATTGAGCTAAGTGGAAGTGAGGGACAGTCGTTACTAAATACAGAAGAAATCCCTGCCCCTTTTGTAAAGAAGGGCCTTATTTTCAAAGTGAACAGCATACCCCAATGAGCCCACGAGTCCTTTGACTAAGAGTATATTTTATAATTTAAGACCAGAAAAAAAGTCAAAGTCCCCTAGCTCGATAAGAATTTCCAAGGGAGCTGTTGTTTCCATGAACGTTTTAAAAAGAAGGCATTCCAAAATGATCAAAAAGGTTCTTCCACCAAGGGCGCCCATTATCCCAAAAAAAAGTACGAACTATGCACTTGGGGAAGGGAGATCAGCCCAGAAGCGACTTGATTTTCAAAATACCTTGGTTAAGAAGCATCTGATCCATGCTCTGGAAACTGCCAGTACCATGGCTCCACTTAAGGGCTCAACTGTGGTGGACTTTGGGTGTGGGTCCTCCAGTGCTTACGAGACGCTTTATTCTTTCCTGGGTCCTAGGGGAACATATATAGGCATTGATAGATCAAAAGAACATATTGCTCTTACTAACAAAAGATTCAAAGGGAAACGGTATATTCTCGGAGGCGAAGATTCTCCTGAGGCGGAAGCAGCGATTGCTACGGCAGATGTGGTTTATATGCGCTATGTGGTGATGCACCAAAAACAGCAAAAAGAGTTTATTCATAGAATATATAACAAGCTTAAACCGGGAGCTATTTTTATTGTTCAAGAGCCTCAAGATACACCGGAACGTAAAGCGGAAATGATAGAGAAATATCCTTATGCCGGCGCGTTGTGTGATTTTAAATCAAAAATAGGAGAAAAACTAGGGTTGGATTATAATTTCGCGCCCAACTTGGAGGCCCTATTCAAAGAATTGCGTCCTTCTAAGCTTGTTCATAGGGCCGAGGATATCTATATCCCGTTGAAAATGGCAAAGAAGTTTTACAAGGAGGGTATTACAGAAATAGCTAACAAAGATAAAAAGAAAGAATTGTTAACTGACGAAGACCTGGCCCATTATATGGAAATTATTTCACAGCTCCCAGAGGAGGGAGATAATTACTGGAATATAGATTTTTTCCATACGTATATTGTCCAAAAAAAGGGAGGCACAATCCCACCTGAGTCAAACTAGGATAGGGATTCTGGAGAGAGTGCCCAAAAGTTTGTGAACCCAAGGCTCGTCCATGATCAGAATAAAGGACGAGCGTAACTCCTTTATCCGGTGAGAGAAGGGCGTTTTTTTCACTAATACCCATTATAGCATCTGGTGGGTTGCCCTTCTCCCTTGATCGATAAAAAATTAGTTCTTCGGGATCATATCTGGCTCGAGGTTGGATTCCAATAACCATAACTGTTTGTCAAGAGCCCTAGTAATGGTTACAAAAATCTCACTGGTAACGTCATCTCCCAGGTCTTGGCATACGCGTATATTCGTTCTGCATAGCTCGGCATAAGCACTTAACACTTTGCAAATTGCCTGGACATGATCCTTTACTTTGACAAGGTCTAATGGGTATTCAGGAAGGGTTGATGTACCCGCTGCTACTCTAAGCGTTCCATAGATAGTGCCGCCAAGTTGCATCTGTCTTTCGGCAAGTATATCAATAAACTCATGGAGTTCAGCTTGCAATGTATCAAAGAACTGATGGACAGGTAAGAAGGTTTCCCCCTTTAGTGTCCAATGTGCTTGTCTTACCTGATAAGACAAATCCATTGCATTTACTGCAGCTTGTTGGAGTAAAGCGCCTTCAGCTTTTCTAATAGAAAGAGGCAACTTATTATAAGTAGTATGCATCACTTCTTTAGATGGTTTTGCAGTAATGGCGTCTTGTGGCCCGAGAAAGATGGTAATAACAGCTAATGCTCCAAAGGAAGCTAAAGTTTTTTTCATTTTGATTTTCCTTACGATGGTTGATGGAAAGAACTTGTCCCCACAAGTTATAAGAGACAACTTCTATCCTACTTGTGCAAAAAGATAACATCAAAAATATTTCAATACAAGGAGGTAGGAGTAAATCGTACCAAATGAAGTATCTTGATATAGGGGATAGGTCATTCTAAGATAGGACTGGGTCGAGAAGTTTTATTATAGTGGCGATTTATTAGGCCAGGTGTGTAACTTACTGACAGTAGGGAAAATAGGGAAAGGGGGTCCTTGTCTCCTGGGTTCTGAATATTTATAAGCCAGTCCCACGAGTCTTGTCATAGGGCGCGGTTTAAAAGGGATGGAGCCTTTATGAGTTTTAGAATATACGCTGTTGAACAGGGATAAGATGGGTTTAACAACTAATTTGAGCTTTCTGCCATGGATTACTCGGAACAAGCAGAATTAAATACTGCTTTTTCTAGGTGCATAATACTCTTACTCTGCCGCCTCCGAGTGTTCGTCGAGCTCTAAAGAAACATCTCGCTCTTCGTCTTCTTCGTCTCCTTGTTCTTCTTCATAGAGTTGGACGGACTCCTCATGGTCACGGCGGACGCCATCGGCATTAGCTCCATGGGTAAGCAGTGAGTCGCCCTCATCTGAACGACTCCCCTCTGAAGGGTCTGTTGAGTAACTAGAGCTTAATTCAGTGGAAAAAGACTCATCGGAGGTGGAGGTGCCTTCAGAGCTATTGTGCTCTAGGGCATGATTTCTTTGTGCAAGTGCCTGTCTTAGTCTTGCGGCCAAAGTGTCTAAGGTCATCGGCTCAGGATCTTCATGTTCTGCGAACACCGCAGCCCTTAAGTTTCCCTCAGCATCAGGAATGGAGTTGTCATAGGCAGATCCGTCCATACTGGAAAGATCATCGGAGGTGAATCCGTCTGAGGTGAACTCATCGGAGGTGGAGGTGCCTTCAGAGCTATTGTGCACTAGGGCACGATTTCTTTGTGCAAGTGCCTGTCTTAGTCTTTCGGCCATAGTGTCTAAGGTCATCGGCTCAGGATCTTCATGTTCTGCGAACACCACAGCCCTTAAGTTTCCTTCAGCATCAGGAATAGAGTTGTCATAGGCAGATCCGTCCATACTGGAAAGATCATCGGAGGTGAATCCGTCTGAGGTGAGCTCATCGGAGGTGGAGGTGCCTTCAGAGCTGTGTGCACTAGGGCACAGTTTCTTGTGTAAGTGCCGTCTTAGTCTTTCGGCCATAGTGTCTAAAAATTAATCGGCTCCAGGATCTTCATGTTCTGCCCGAACACCACAGCCCTTAAGTTTCCTTCAGCGTCAGGAATAGAGTTGTCATAGGCAGATCCGTCCATACTGGAAAGATCATCGGAGGTGAATCCGTCTGAGGTGAACTCATCGGAGGTGGAGGTACCTTCAGAGCTATTGTGCACTAGGGCACGATTTCTTTGTGCAAGTGCCTGTCTTAGTCTTTCGGCCATAGTGTCTAAGGTCATCGGCTCAGGATCTTCATGTTCTGCAACACCACAGCCCTTAAGTTTCCCTCCAGCATCAGGAATGGAGTTGTCATAGGCAGATCCGTCCATACTGGAAAGATCATCAGGTGGCGAATCCGTCTGAGGTAGATCATCGGAGGTGGGGGAACACTGAAGAACTGATCTGTGCTGGACTCATCGGAGGTGGAAAGGTCATCTGCGCTGGACGCGTCATCAGTGCGGTTGCCCTCTATACCCAATACGAAAGCCCTTAAATCTGGAACAACTGCATTGGCGAGCTGTAGGTAATTGTGGGGCTGGAGATCCAGAAAACTGCCCAGCTTTTTTGTAAGAGGAGGGTATGGTTTCTTTGTGGGCTGTTTTACAATGGGAGGGTAAGGTGCCATAGGGCCGTGTGGATAGACAGTCAAGGTGAGATAAAGGTGACTCTTCACTCATATTTTGTGCTTGTGCTTCAAGACAAAGGACTGGAAGGGCGCAAACCAGCATCCTTATGGCATATATATTCTTACATAAAGGCCTCATTGTGTCTCCCTTGGGTTTTTATTTTTATAAAGTGGATGAGTTGGCGTCGGAATAATTAATGGCTCAAGTTAAAACATCTCATATATATTCTATGCTCGCAACAAATTACTATGTATATGCTTCTAGCTCAGGCTACGCCAGATATGCCTTGCAAGTGATGCGCAAAATGAGCAGACAGAAGAAGGATTAGTCCAGGAAGAAAGGGGAGTGGAAGGCGGTTTTAATTTTCTTCTGAACAGATTAGGCACTTCCAAGTCGTTCCTCATATTCGGAGGCTATGCTTGCGTTGAGATTTACCCCCAATTTGACGGTACTATAAGGAAAATGAGCCCCATTTCGAGAGCTACTAACAGTAATCCTGCTTTTATGGGGCATCCTGAATCCGTGTCTCTAAAGGGTTTGAAAATGGTGCCCGCTGCCAGACTCGAACTGGCACGACCATAGGCCGACAGATTTTAAGTCTGTTGTGTCTACCGTTCCACCAAGCGGGCTCATTCACGTTCAAAACTGACTGACCATACAAAATAGGAGAATGATTTGCAAGTAGTGTAAAAAATTGATCTGGAAATAAGAAATAATGATGGATGAGGCAAGGAGGGTACTCATAAAAAAGATGGGCCGATATAAAGAATCTGTTGAAAAATTTTCAAATAAGAAAATGGATAAATCAGAGGGAGCGTGGTATAGATACTGAGTGTTTGAGTAGACGCAATAAAAGTTTTTTGCACGAGCAAAGGATGGAAGTTCTTTCGATGCTTCGTTCAGAAAGTCAATGACTAGAGGTAATAATAGGATATCAAGGTGTGTTGGAGAAGTTCGTTCTAAAAGTGAAGCGGTCACAATTTATCATCCCTTTTTTGGCGGGGGTAGGCGCTTTTTTGTCAGCTATGTCCTCTTCTATTTTATTGCCCGCATTGCCGAGTATGCAGATCTATTTCAACACCAGAGCTGAAGTTATGCAAGGACTGGTGAGTGCGAGCTTCTGTACAATTGCCATTTTTGGAATTATCTACGGATCTTTGTCTCAAGTATTGGGGAGAAAGCGATTATTGCTCGGAGGGTTAGCCCTAATAGTCTGTGCTTCTTTGGTAAATATGTGTGCTTGGAGCTTGAATTTTCTGTTCATTTTTCAAATTCTTCAAGGGGCAGGCATGGCCGCATGCTCCGTTCTTCCCTTGGCTCTCATTAAAGATATCTATCAAGGAAAAAAGGGGACAAAAATTATTGCGAGCTTAGGTCTCATGATTCCTTTGGCTCCAGCCCTTGCGCCGTTATGCGGGGGGTACATTACTCAGTATATCTCCTGGAGGGGGATATATCTTGTGGTTGCTTTGGTGGGGGCTTCTCTGTTTTTTGGTGTGCGAGCCTGGGTTCCCGAGACCCTAGATCCAGCAGATAGGGAGAAAATGTCTCTGCGCACCCAGGTCAAAGGGTATTTTGCGCTTATAATGAATGGGACGTTTATGAGAATTGTTATGATTTCTTGTTTTGCTTCTATGGGGGTGTGGGTTTATTATAGTACGGCACCTTTTGTATTTATCCAACAGCTAGGGGTATCGGCGAGTCATTACGGATTTTATCCCTTGCTGACGGCTTCAGGAATACTGTTGGGTAATTTTTTTCTCAATCGATTTGTACATAGATGGCCACTGGCAACCTTTATCCGCATAGGGTCTATCTTTTTAATCGTGTCATCTATCGATTTTCTAATAGTGACCTGGATGGGGTGTACATCTCCTTTTCCTTACGCTCTCATGATGATGGGCTATTTATTCGGGTTTGGAATTATATATTCTGCAGGGGCATCTATGGCTATAGATCTTTCTAAGAAAAAGAAGGGATATGGAGCGGCTTTCTATCGATCATCGATTCTTCTGTGTGCCTCTATGGGGATTTCCCTAGCCGCTTTGGTTTTCAAAAAAACTTTCATGTATCCAGCGCTTCTGATTGTATTTTTTGGCCTCGTGGTAGGGGTAATGGTTTGGTGGAGAGTCATTGTGGAAGAGCCAGAGGAAAAAGCTAATCCGGGAGCTTAACTAACTGCTCAAAGATAGCTCAGTCCTTTTTCTGGAGACATAGCTAGGAGACTTCATTTTAATTTAGGAAAACTTCGAATCAGGTAAACGCAAAGCTGATGGGGAAAGAGGCATAGTATGATCCGATCAAAAAGAGATATTTTGGGCCCGTGGTTTCTAGGATTTTCTGCGATTTTATCCATTGTGTCTTTGACGATGTTGAGTCCTGCGTTGCCCGCTATGGAAATTTATTTCCGAACGACGCCGGAAATGATGCAAAATTTAATAAGTATGAATATGTTCATTTCTGCTTTATTTGTGCTCATTTTCGGCGCCTTGTCTCAGTCATATGGAAGAAAATTTTTCTATTTAATAGGAATAAGTTTGCTTTTCTTCGGTGCCCTTGGTAGCGCCTTGTCAAGTAGCTTGTTGCTTTTGTTTCTCGCTCAAGGGGTCCAATCTATCGGAACCAGTGCGTGTTCTGTGATTCCTTTGGTCATTCTTAAAGAAGTGTACCCAGGCGTGCGCGGGACGAAAATTTTATCTGCGTGGGGAATTATTATGCCCATGGCGCCAGCAATTGCGGGATCCATAGGAGGAGTGCTTACCCAGATGTGGTCTTGGCATTCTATTTTTATTTTATTTGCTCTATGCGCCAGTGTGTTGTGGGTAGGGATTTCGGTTGTTATAGGAAAATCCACCTCAGTGACCACCCATCCTCCTTTTTCCTTGAAGCGGCATTTGCATAGCTTTCAAGCCCTCTTACTGGATAAAAGATACAGAAGTATAGCTATCTTACCGGGATTGGGTTTTGCCGGTCTTTCTGCTTATACGACTACAGCACCCTTCGTGTTTATTGAGAAAAATGGCATGTCGCCCAGTGGCTATGGGCTACTTCTATTTGTTACCTTCTTTGGTATGGTCGGGGGTAGCTTATTTGTTAGATCATTTGTGGAAAGATGGGCCTTGTCGCGGTTTATAAAATGGGGCGTGGCGGTCATGATACTCAGTGGCTTTTTCTTTGTTTCAGCGGGGCTCTTGAATAGTATGGAGCCTATCGGGTTCTCTTTGATTATGATGGTGTATGGTCTGGGGTTTGGAATGGTTCTTACGTCAAGTACGTCCTTAGCGTTAGACTTTTGTGGCGATAAAAAAGGGCATGGGGCCGCTTTATTGAGGTGTGTGCAATTTATCTTTATTGCCGGTGGTGTGTTTATAGCCGGGTACATTTATAATGGCTCTTTCTTATGGGCCGCGTTTTTGATTTTGGGCTTCGCTGGATTGAGTGGTCTTGGCGTCTGGAAAGCCAAGTTAAAATAGGAGAGTGAGAAGCGGGCTATACCCTTTTAAGGAAGCCCCTCTAGGAGCATGGACACGAAGACCTGAGGAGGAAAAAAGGTGAGTGATCTCTATAGGAGGAAGCATAAAAAACAAGGAACTTTGGGGATTTTCTGTCTGGGATGCGCTGCATTTTTAGCCGTAGTTAGTACTACGATTCTATTACCAGCTTTGCCTGAGATGCAACGTCACTTCCAAGTCTCTCCAGAAAGAATGCAGTTATTGCTGGGCGTGGTTATGGTGAGCGCTGCATTTTTTGTAGTGGTTCTCGGTGCACTATCTCACGTTTATGACCGTAAGAGGCTACTTCTTGGGGCGGTAGGAATGCTCGGATTGGCTGCCTTGGGGAAGCGGACTTACGTCAAACATTTGGGTGCTCTATGGCCTCCAAGCAATGCAAGCTATCGGTGGAAGTGGATGTTCTGTAATCCCTTTAGCTATGATTAAACACGCTTATCCAGGGATCAAGGGAACGAAGATCTTGGCGCTATGGGGGATGATTTTGCCCATGACGCCAGGCATTGCAGGGCTAATGGGTGGCAATGTAACTGAGTATTTCTCATGGAGAGGTATATTTTTTCTGTTGGTGGCAGGAAGTTTCGTTTTATGGATGGGGATATCTGCTTTTGTGATTGAAACACGTTCCGTAGAAAACCAAAAAGTTTTTACCATTAGGTCCCAAATTAAGGCTTTTGGTGAGGTTCTCCGAAATCGTCGTTTTTTAGTGGTAGCTCTCTTGCCAGCTCTGGGTTTCGCAGGACTGTCTATTTATAATGCTACTTCACCGTTCATTTTTATTGCTCAGTTGGGGCTTACGCCTTTTGTCTTTGGGTTCTACCTCTTCATCACTCTATCGGGTACTTTTTTTGGGAGTTTGGTCGTGCGTCTGATGGCCCACAAGTGGGCCCTGGGGTCCTTTGTTAGGATAGGGATTTGTCTTATATTGCTGGGCGCCGCCATCTTTGTTGCTTTATGCTTTTATTCCCCAAAGTTTCCAATTCTTTATGCACTTGGAATGATGGTGTATGCCCTTGGGTTTGGGATGATGTTATCAGCGGCCTTAGCCTTAGGGATAGATATATCTGGGCATCGTCAAGGGCACGCAGCGGGCCTTATGAGGGCTTTTCAGTTCTTGGGAATAGCTGGAGGTGTGTCTCTGGCTGGTCTCATCTATCAAGGCAGCTTTGTTCTTCCCGGGATAGTGATTTTAGGTATCGCTTGTTTAATGGGCCTTGGGGTATGGAGATCTCCCCTCTAGCGAGAGGGCTGGCCGGAGGGAAGGAAGGGAAAAAGATTGCACTTTTAAAACGCATGATATAAGGAGAAGGGGAACGAAAGAAGGATATCTTTTTTCAACGCCGCGATGGCCGTGACAAATATTAAAGAGGGTTTTGATGGCTTCAGATGAACGTGCATCTTTTTCTATTGATGCTAAAGCAGTTAGATTGCTTGCTAAAATTCTAAATGAAACCAATTTGACTGAGATAGAATATGAGCTCGAGGGAGGTCGTATTCGGGTGGTGCGGCAAGGGCACTCAGAAACCTCAAGTGTGCCTTCCATGGTCCATCAAGTGACTGTTCCATCAGTTTTATCTGCCCAAGAAGAAACGCCAGAGAGCACGGTTACAAACCAAGAGACTGACTTTTCAAAGCATCCAGGCGCGGTGAAGTCACCCATGGTAGGGGTTGCCTATTTATCGCCCGATCCGGAAGCGCCTCATTATGTTGGTGAAGGTGATCATGTGGAAGCTGGTCAGACGCTTTTGATATTGGAAGCTATGAAGGTGATGAATCCCATTCGAGCGCCTAGAGCTGGAAAAATTCAAAAAATACTCGTGACGAATGGTCAAGCTATAGAGTATGGCGAAATTCTCATGGTCATTAATTAGAAGGGTGATCCTTTATGTTCCGTAAAGTTCTTATAGCCAATCGAGGTGAAATAGCCTTGAGGATTCAAAGAGCCTGTGCCGATATGGGTTTAAAAACCGTGGCTGTTCATTCGGAAATAGACTCTAATGCCATGCATGTGCGGCTGGCGGATGAAAGTGTGTGCATCGGTCCCGCCCGATCAAAAGACAGCTATCTCAATATACAAAGTGTGTTGTCGGCTGCGGAAATAACTAATGTTGATGCTATACATCCTGGCGTTGGATTCCTCTCTGAAAATGAACGATTTGCCGAGATGGTTGAAACTCATGGGTTTACGTTTATTGGGCCGACCGCAGAGCATATTCGCGTGATGGGTGATAAGATTACCGCGAAGGAGATGATGATCTCTGTGGGTATTCCGGTGGTTCCTGGGTCCAAAGGTGCCGTAAACGATATGGAAGAGCTGAGATCTCTTTGCAAAGAAATGGGCTTTCCTGTGCTTATTAAGGCAGCTGGTGGCGGTGGAGGCAAAGGTATGAGGGTGGCCCGGTCTCTCGAGGATCTGGAGGCTGCGTGGCGTGACGCACGGAATGAGGCCCAAGCATGTTTTGGGAATAATGAAGTCTATGTGGAAAAATACTTGGAGCGCCCTCGACATATAGAGGTGCAAATCATCGCCGATCATCATGGAAATGTGGTGCATCTGGGAGAAAGAGACTGTTCCGTCCAACGAAGGCATCAAAAAATATGGGAAGAAGCTCCCTGTTCGGCCTTGAGTGCTAAAGAGCGGGAGGCTTTAGGGGAATTGGTAGCCACAGCTATTAAGAAAATAGGATATCGAGGTGTGGGTACTATAGAGTTCTTATATGAAGACGGAAAATTCTATTTTATTGAGATGAATACACGGCTCCAGGTGGAACATCCCATTACTGAATGTGTCACTGGGATAGATTTGGTACGTGAGCAAATTCGTGTTGCTTCTGGTCTACCCTTATCCTTTAGTCAAAAAGACGTGGAATTTAAGGGTCATGCCATAGAGTGTCGTATTAATGCAGAGCATCCAGAGACTTTCATGCCTTCTCCGGGAAAGATCACCGAATATCTTGCGCCGGGCGGGTACGGCGTACGAGTGGAGAGCGCGCTTTATGCTGGATATTCGGTCCCGCCTACATACGATAGCCTGGTTGGAAAGCTTGTTGTTACGGCTCAAACTCGTGAAGAATGTATTGCGCGTCTGCGTAGAGCGCTTCAAGAGTATGTTATAAGCGGAATTGAAACCACATTGCCCCTTCATAGACTTTTGGTTGAAAATAAAGAGATCCAAAAAGGTGATTTTGACATCCATTGGCTGGAGCGGGAGTTCTTAAAAAACACATAAGATGACTATAGCCGGTATCTGAGGGGCAGAATTAGCCCTAGGGAAGGTTTATAGCAAATTTGACTTGAAATTTTCAAAGGGGTGCAGTACGTTCACTCCACTTGGAAGCACGGAAGTAAGCGATACACAAAACGTCTATTTCCGTTATTTGCGCCCGTAGCTCAACTGGATAGAGTACCAGACTACGGATCTGGGGGTTAGAAGTTCGAATCTTCTCGGGCGCACCAATATTTCTCATTGAAAGCAAACAAAAGAAATATTAAAAAAAAGCTTGACATAGGGATAATAGTAAACTATACTCCCGCTTACTGATCGAGTCACTCTCGTTACAAGCTAGAGAAAAAGTTCAGTAAGAAGATAGTTCTTTGAC
Source organism: Alphaproteobacteria bacterium (assembly GCA_018401675.1). GTDB lineage: Bacteria > Pseudomonadota > Alphaproteobacteria > 16-39-46 > 16-39-46 > M30B67. Next base: position 93,515 of record JAGYKM010000001.1, read on the forward strand.
ATCGTAAAAGTAAGTAGGGATACATAGGCAGCAGTTTGTGTCGATAGACGTAATATTGTCTGCGCATGTATCTAGACAGCGTTGAAATATATATTAATGTCCGTCAAGATTAAAGTCATGTACTTTAAATAAACATGAGAGTTTGATCCTGGCTCAGAACGAACGCTGGCGGCACGCCTAACACATGCAAGTCGAACGAACCCTTCGGGGTTAGTGGCGCACGGGTGCGTAACGCGTGGGAACCTGCCTTTAGGTTCGGAATAACTCAGAGAAATTTGAGCTAATACCGGATAATGTCTTCGGACCAAAGATTTATCGCCTTTAGATGGGCCCGCGTTAGATTAGATAGTTGGTGGGGTAATGGCCTACCAAGTCGACGATCTATAGCTGGTCTGAGAGGATGATCAGCCACACTGGGACTGAGACACGGCCCAGACTCCTACGGGAGGCAGCAGTGGGGAATATTGGACAATGGGGGAAACCCTGATCCAGCGATGCCGCGTGAGTGAAGAAGGCCTTCGGGTTGTAAAGCTCTTTCAGTGGGGAAGATAATGACGGTACCCACAGAAGAAGCCCCGGCTAACTTCGTGCCAGCAGCCGCGGTAATACGAAGGGTGCTAGCGTTGTTCGGAATTACTGGGCGTAAAGGGCGCGTAGGCGGCTCGTTAAGTCAGGTGTGAAAGCCCCAAGCTCAACTTGGGAACTGCATTTGATACTGGCGAGCTAGAGATCGGAAGAGGTGAGTGGAATTCCTAGTGTAGAGGTGAAATTCGTAGATATTAGGAAGAACACCAGCGGCGAAGGCGGCTCACTGGTCCGATACTGACGCTAAGGCGCGAAAGCGTGGGGAGCAAACAGGATTAGATACCCTGGTAGTCCACGCCCTAAACGATGAGTGCTAGATGTTGGCAGGAGACTGTCAGTGTCGCAGCTAACGCGTTAAGCACTCCGCCTGAGGAGTACGGTCGCAAGATTAAAACTCAAAGGAATTGACGGGGACCCGCACAAGCGGTGGAGCATGTGGTTTAATTCGAAGCAACGCGAAGAACCTTACCAGACCTTGACATGGGTACTATGGACTCGGGAATCTGAGTCCTTCACTTCGGGTGGGTGCCACACAGGTGCTGCATGGCTGTCGTCAGCTCGTGTCGTGAGATGTTGGGTTAAGTCCCGCAACGAGCGCAACCCTCGTCTTTAGTTGCTACCGGTTCGGCCGGGCACTCTAAAGAAACTGCCGGTGATAAGCTGGAGGAAGGTGGGGATGACGTCAAGTCCTCATGGCCCTTATGGTCTGGGCTACACACGTGCTACAATGGTGGTGACAACGGGAAGCAAAAGGGCAACCTCTCGCAAATCCCTTAAAAACCATCTCAGTTCGGATTGCACTCTGCAACTCGAGTGCATGAAGTTGGAATCGCTAGTAATCGCGGATCAGCATGCCGCGGTGAATACGTTCTCGGGTCTTGTACACACCGCCCGTCACACCATGGGAGTGGGTTTTACCTTAAGCTGATGAGCTAACCGCAAGGAGGCAGTCAATCACGGTAGAATTCGCGACTGGGGTGAAGTCATGTTCAAAGACAGCTGTGAGGACCTTCGGCTGGATCTCTTTCTATGGATATACTTCCAAGTCCTCTCAGAGAGATTTCCAGTATTTCAACAAACCCCTCATTGAGGGTCAACTGCTCTCATATCTTTGCCCCAGTCAAGAAGCCCTATTTCTTGATACCTCTGGTTGATGGCGAAATGTGGGCTCTGAATAAAGTGATAGAAACTTCTTGTATCTTGAGGGAGCGTAGCTCAGCTGGGAGAGCACCTGCTTTGCAAGCAGGGGGTCATAAGTTGATCCCAAAATTGCCTCCACCATTTTCTCAAGATATTTGAGGGCTGTCCAAAACCAGATGGTTAGAACACGCTTATTAAGCGTGGGGTCGGAGGAGTTCAAGTCACTCCCTGGCCTGAGAACTTTAGGTTTCTCTGTGATTTTCCTGGGGACAGTTTGGTCGGTTTCAAGACGTTCTTGGGCCGACCTCCAAAACCAAGATCCTGATTTAGTTTTGAAAAGCTCTCGAATTCACTGGCTATCCGTTGATCCTGTCGAGGGCACGAGTAATAGGATCCAATTAAAAAGTTTGTGGCTGGGAAGGAGGCTAAATTTCGCTTTCTCCAAGCTGAACGTGTTGTTTTACATGTCCAGTGAAAAAGTTATCCTTGGGTTTTTAGCATTATTTCGTGATATGATTAATTTAACAGTGAGAAGCCTTAGGAGGGCTTTAATATGGTGATAAACCAACAAACAAAAAATAATAACCAAAACGGAGTCCTCAAAATGAAAAAGATAATCAGTATCATTGGTCTAGTGTGCCTGGCTGGCACTAGCGCAGCTAGCGCCCAGCAAGGGAGTGATTCTAACAACAAGGTGTACCGTACTGGTAGAGGTATCGTCGCATACACGGTCCCTGTTGAGTCGGCCTCAAAGTTTATCGGGAACGATCAGCGCACAAAAAAAGGATCGATTAGAGAAAACGCTGACGATCAGATTGCCGCGGGTGGTCTGCGTGAGATAAAAGATGATCAGGTTGAGATCGACGGTGTAGAGCCGTCGCCCCAAGAGCGTGAAATGAAGGATGTGGGTGACGCCACGCTAAACCCAATTTTCACGTCCGTTCCACATAGTGACAAAGACAACATGAGTCCTAGGGTGGACATAAAATAACAGGTTCATCCCTGCTTTCCCGATATAGGTAGAAAAACTAAAGTGCCGGTGGTGCCTCCTTACAGAGCGAATAGAAAGCTGAGAGAGGCAGTTGGGACTCAAAGGCCGATTCAAAGCGTTTGAGTCCTAGGGTAAACCTGGGCGTAAAGAGTCAACCACTGCTTAGGTTCTCTAATGATAAAGGGCGTTGTTTAGGCTTTCGTCTATTATTTAGTTCAGGAAAAAGCCCAAGGGAACATCTAGTTTTATGAAGCTTCCAATGGAAAGAACGCCTCCTTGCAAAGTGAGCGGGAGGAAAATGTGATTTTGTGTGTTCATCAAGCCCAGGCCTAGGTTGAGGAGGATGGTGTCTTGAGTTCGCAAAGCGTTCATAGTGGCTAGTTTATTTAAAAGCTCCGAGAGGTGAGTAACGGAAAGGCCCCCAGCCCCTTCAATACGAAGAAGGTCATCTAAAGCGACGGTTCCATCGCCTGAGGCTTGTATCTCGTCCCAGTTCAAGGAATAGTGAGTCACTTCGATGAAGCCATTGGCGTCTCTCCACTTCATAAGACTTTCCGCAGGAGCCGAGAGCCCGTTCCTTAAGATCTCTGGCTCAATGACCATTAGGTTTAAATGTAGTTGTGTAAAAGGAGGTGTCAGATTAGCGGTTTGTAAGAAGGGAATGGCAAGGCCTTCGGCTTTGATAGTTAAGGCCAAGGCAGGATGAGTAGCCGTTACTTCTTTGCCTTGAGGGGACATCTGTGCATAAGAAAAGGAGGTTTCCTTGGTCTGGCATGATATATTGTGAAGAGAAATAAGAGGCACTTGGTTTTGATGAATGTCGATAGCCCCAAAAGTCGTTGAAAATACAAGTTTTGAATTATTAAAAAAACCCAGTCCATCTCTTAGGGTGATTTTGTAAGGAAGGGAAAGGGTCTCGAGAGACGCTTGGGAAAACTGTATATGGGTGCTTGTGGGGTTGAGAATAGAAAACCTAACATCTAAGGAAGGAGCCTCCACCCGAAAATCAGGTTTTTTTTCCAAAACAACATTTTCAAGATGAAACCGAATCCCAGGGAGCAAATGATCAAATTCAAAGGAAGTGGAGAACGTTGTATAGGTAATTTCATGGCCCAGATGACGCAACTCGGTTAGCTTTTCTTTTATATGATGCTTCCACTGATCCATGATGTAAAAGACGACGATTAACGCGCTGACGAGTAGGAAAAAACATACTAAAAACACATACAAGCGTCTCTTGAGCAAGGGAGTCAGGGGCTTAGTTTTGGTCATAAGGGGGCTCCTTGGAAGTCATGTGAGAAAGGTGAGCGTGGATGGTTTCTTCTACCTGGGCTAAAAAGACCTTGGAAGGTAATCCTGGGGGGATGGGGTCAATGAACTGAATGGTGATTACTCCAGGATATTTAATAAAAGAGCGACGCCCCCAAAATCTTCCAGAATTTATAGCAACCGGGACAACGGATTGATTAAGGACGGTATAAAAAGAGGCAATGCCTGGCTTAAAGGGTTCTCGGGTGCCGAAGGCGACGCGGCGTCCTTCGGGAAAAATAATCACACTGTACCCTTGATCTATTTTGGTTGAAACTCGCGTAGCCAACGTGCGAAGTGAAGAGAGCTGTCGGGATCTATCTACTGAAATCATCCCCATTTTTAAAAAATACCACCCCAGTAAAGGAACTGAAAAGAGTTCTTTTTTGATAATAAAAACTGGACGTTTGAGGATTATATGAAATACCAGGGTTTCAAAAGCAGATTGGTGATTACAAGCAATGAGGCAGGGTTTTTGGGGCAGATATCCTTCTACTTTGTAAGAAATGCCGCAAAAAAACTTCAAACCCCAAAAAGTTAGGGTAATCCACAAGGAGGGGAGCCATTCTAAGGATCTTGATGGCAAGCAAAGCAAAGGTAAGAATCCAACCCCCATGAGGCTTGTTAATAAAACAAAGTAAATGTTGAACATCAATGATCGAATAAAAAGCATATTATGATAGCACCATAGTTAAAAGACGTTTGCCCAGCACCGCAATACATTTCATATATTCTTGGACCATATGTTTTCTATAGTAGGGATGAGAATAAAGTAATCGCCAAACCGATATATGGGGACCCACTCCATAGGGAATAAGAGAAACATCTGGCAACACGGCTCTAAGCTCTAAGAGGCCTCGGGGAAGATGATAAAAAGACGATATAACACATAAAGACTGAATAGCCTTTGTTGGTGCGCCAAGAGACTGGGCCATAACCCATTGTTTAATTTCAAGTGCATTTTCATGAGTGTTGGAAGCATTGTGGCCTAGAATGACCAATTCCGAAGATCTATGGGGCAATTTTTGCAATAGCCTCAGATCTTTACGTCGGATTTTCGGAGATACGCCTGAAATAAAAAGTTGTAGGTCTTTATGGTGATGCAGAAGACGAATGCCTTCTTCAATGCGGCCGGGAGCACCGGTGAGAAGGACAAGGGCATCAGTCTGGGGCAAAGCATCCAGAGCAGGGGGAGAGGTGGGATAAGAGGAAAGCAAAATGAGAAAATACACAAAACCAAGAAAAAAGGCTAATCCCCCAGCCAAGGCAGCGAGGAAGACTATTTTGACAGTGCGCATAAAACACTTAGCTGGGGAAGTTAATATAACCCACATGGACCCAGAAGACCTCTCAAAATCTAGATAAGCCAGCCCTCCAAAACCGAGGGATAGGCATTTTATTCTCAATTTTAGTTTGCTCTCAAGTGCTCAGAAGAGGGGTTTACTATAACGGCGGTTGTAGACGTGTTTCAAGTGCTAATCGGTAGAGTGTAGGAGTTCATAACATATGAGACACTATGACCTCGAGAGCAGATGTACGAATGTACTCCATAGGGGTCATTCCCTTCAAGGCCCTATGAGGGCGATAATGGTTATAAGGCAAGCTTGAGCTCATATCTCATAGCGCCTACCGAGTCAGCTCTGAGCCATGGAAGTGCATAAAACTCCTCTCTAAAGGTTCTATTGCCTCTTTCCACACCGCCATTGTAGGCTGGTTTTTTCGGAGGGAGGACCATTAAGGGAATCTCTAGCTCCTGACAGGCTTTTTCAAATTCTCCCATAAACTCAGATCCCCATCTACTTGGATGGACTGGATCTAAAGGTGTTTTCCTGAATAAGCTCTTCAAGAACTCTTTTTAGCTGTTTGTATGCCAGAATTCACCTGAGCATGAAGGTATTTTAGACTTTCTATCCCAAGACTGGGAAGTGTTTAGCAAACCCACTTGGTAACCGTCATATGATCTATCTGAACCCGTTCCCCCATAATCATGGTCTTATAGTCCTTATAACACAAGGTCAGAAAGGCTTTAAAGTTTCGTTTTCTTCGTTCGCAAAGCTGAGAGAGATTTTATGATCAGACCTTGTTCCTTCAGACGAGGTAAGATACGGCCCACCGTACTTTCACTAACGGTCTGACCATGATCTCGTCTCAAGATAATGGCTATTTTCTCCTTGCCGTAGGTAGGATTGGCTCTACGAATGTTTAGACCCAGTTGTTTTTGAGCTTCTCCCATCTGGGTTTGTTGCTTTCTGAGGCCTTTAGAAGGAGGCACAATACCACGCAAAAGACGGTTAAGGATGCAGTTTTCGTCGGTAATAGCAAACGAGATACCGGTTACCTCATGGCATGTTTTAACACAAACGCCTTCATTCTTAAGCTTTTCCCACTAAAGAGACTGAGTTTTGATAAAGTTCCCTTTATACTTTTCTAAAGTTTCTTGTGTACGAGTAAGCGTAGAGTTTATAAAAGTTCTTGTGCAGATACGATTTGCATAATAGCCTCCTGAGTTTAGTGGTTCCAATTACTTAACTCGAGGCTTTTAGTCTTTTGCAAGAGAGAATGAACTCGCTACGGCACTTAATGAATAGTGCGCTCGTTCATCCCCTCTTGCGTCTCACATCTATCTGGACTCCAACAAGAGACGTTCGGAAATGCAGGAGAAGGCTCATGGCGTATCAAGAGGATTGCAATTTTTTGGAAAAATTTTTAACAGAAGAGTATGTTAAATCAAAGCCCGGGGAAAAAATGAAAAGACTTAGCTTTTCTAAGCGGTGGCTCTTGAAGAGACTTTCAAAAACGCGTACTTTGAGTTTTAACTAGGACGGGGCTGTGGGCATACGCGCAGGCCTGACGAGTAAGAGAAGGGCTCTTTGGGCCGAGGTTTAACTCAAGAAGGAAGTAAGTCATGATAAATCAGCAGCAAAAAGACGAAATTGATCAACTTCGTCAAACCGTGAGCTCCACCCGACGCCCCACAGTCGCTGCATTAGAGGAGATCCTCTATGATCCTTTTCCTATTCTTGATCATGGCTTTATCCGAGTCATTGACTATATGGGAGATGATGGCGCTATAGTTCAAGCAGCCCGTGTATCCTATGGCCGCGGAACCAAAAAGACAACCGAAGATCAAGGGCTCATTAACTATTTGATGCGCCATAGACATTCTACCCCGTTTGAAATGTGTGAAATCAAGTTTCATGTTAAAGTGCCTATTTTTGTGGCGCGTCAATGGCTGAGACATCGTACCGCCAACGTGAACGAATACTCAGCGCGGTATTCTATTCTGGATCGGGAGTTTTACATACCTGCGCCCGAGCAACTTTCAGCCCAATCAACCCACAACCGGCAAGGAAGACATGCTCTGCTCTCAGGAGAGGAAGCACAAAGGGTTTTGGAGATTTTGAAGCAAGATGCCAATCAGTGCTACGATCACTACGAAGAAATGTTAAACGAAACGGAAAGTGGAGAGCAAGTTAACCCAGACAATAAAGGTTTAGCAAGAGAGCTAGCGCGAATGAACTTGCCAACCAATTGCTATACCCAATTTTATTGGAAAATAGATCTTCATAACTTTTTGCACTTCTTATCTTTACGGGCCGACCATCATGCCCAATACGAAATCAAAGTCTATGCCGATGAATTGGTGAACATTCTAAAGCTGTGGGTTCCTCTCGTATACAAAGCTTTTGAGCGTTATAGACTAGGCGGCGTATTTCTATCGAAAGAAGGATGGGGTGTGGTTAAAAGTCTGCTCAAAGACCATCAATTTAGTGCTGTAGACCAAGAAGCAAGCGGTCTTTCTAAGGGCGAATGGGCAGAGTTTATGGCCTTGTTTTCTCGACCCTAAGCACATAGAGGGTTTTCTCTCCAGGGTGAGAAGGGGAGTTTTGTTGTCCTCCCCGCTTTGTAGCCCCCTATTTTTAAATAGTTAAAAGAAAATGGCATGGGTACCCCGAGAAGGTAAGAATTTCTAAGTCTCAGAGAACAGCCTAGAGCCATTTAATAAATCATGCTCTTTTGCTTTTATGTGGAACTTTAGGAATCTGGGAGGATGTATATTCACAATTGCTGAACGAGATAATGAAGCTTGGGTGCGCCCTAGCTGCTCTATGGTGCAAATACTCCTTGATCTTTTTTGCAAGGAGTGTGTATAAGGAGGCATGTTTAAGTACCTCCCGCTTAAGGGAGTGCTCCTTGCCGCTTTCGCGGCTTTGTTCCCTAGACTGAGTGAGTCTAGGGTTTTGTCCGATCCATAAGGAGACTCAATGCCTTTATATGAAATTGTATTTATTACACGTCAAGATCTGTCCCAATCTCAAACAGAAACGCTGGCTAATTCTTTTAAATCCGTATTGGAAAAAGAAGGCGGAAAAGTGGCTTCTGAGGAATATTGGGGCGTGCGCCAATTGGCTTACCGGATAAAGAAAAACCGTAAAGGTCACTACCATCTTTTCAATGTGGAAGCTACACCAGCAGCCCTTGCAGAACTTGACCGTATTATGAAATTAAATGAAGATCTTTTGAGATTTCAGGTTGTTAGGGTAGAGGCACATACAGAAGGCCTCTCCATTCAGTTGCGGTATCGCTCAGATCGAGATGAAGATGAAGGGGGAGATGGACGTAAAGAGTCCTATCGCCCGAGAGAAGGCCGGGATGCTCGTCCTAGAGATGGATTCAGAGCACATCCACGAAGCGCTTCTGAAACAGACAATGAAAATGAATCACAAAACCGTGAGTCTTGACGGAACCCATCCTTTTAAAGGACTGTTTCGAGTCAGGACAGCTGTAGGTTTATCTTATTTAATTAAAATAAAGGAATCACAATGACAAAAACATCTGAGACCTCTGAAGAGGCGATCCCCGAAGAGTTTACCGTAGCTCGATCAGGCGTTAAAAGACCTTTTTTTAGGCGCCGTAAGACCTGCCCCTTCTCTGGGCCAAATGCTTTGCCTATTGATTATAAGGACACGCGTCTTTTGCAAAAATATATATCTGAACGGGGTAAAATTCTGCCAAGCCGGATTACGGCTGTGTCGACAAAAAAGCAAAGAGAGCTGGCTATTGCTATAAAGAGGGCTCGGTTTTTAGCTCTTATGCCTTATAGCGCTCACTAGGATTTTCCTTCTTGGGGGGCTTTTATCTTTGGGTTTCTCCAAAAGACGACTCCTAGAGGTACTGTGAGTCATGGAAGGGTAAGTCCACTGTGAGACCAAAACAAGCGCTTTTTGAGGACCTATTGCCAGATTCATTTAGCTTTGGGGCTAAGCGAATCGTGGTATCCTTTTGGGCGGGTTTAAGCTCTCTGTTTCTTTATTACGCGGGCACAACAGTAGTCTTCCTAGGGTTAGTATCTGCGGTATTTTTTGTTCTCCCGCTGTTTTGTGCAGGGTATTCATGGGGCAAATCTGGGTACAAGGTGGCGTGTGGTGTCTTTATAGGGATTCTTGTTCTTATAGAGCCCTGGGCAGCCTGTCTGCCTTTGGGGTTGATGAGTGCAGGATATTGTTTATTGATGCTTACCTTTAGGTGCAAAAAAGTGGAGGGGATGCTCTATTATTTCCCCATAGGGCGCTGTTTTTCTGTGGTAATGGCCTTGGTAATAATACTTCTTTTGGCGGGCGAAACACAATTCTTTGACCCTCTTAGAGAAGGCGCTAACACCCTAAAAGAGCCTGTTTTAGAAAGTTTACGGCAGATTATCCCCACGGAGTCTTCCGTGCAACTTGACCAAGCGGAGAAGATAGTGGCGTGGCTATTTGAATACTTGTGGGGTGTTTGTTTGAGTCTATGGATGGGTGTGCTCTTTATGAATGCTTCGCTGGCTGTATCTATCCTTAATAAAAGACAAGAATGTTTGCGCCCAAGCCTGCAGGTCCTCTCTATGAATCTTCCCCAATGGACCGGAGTGTTGACCCTTTTTATGGCTGCTGGGATGCTTTTAGAACCTGACTCACGGTTTATAAAAAATGCTTTTGTGATTCTAAGTTTTGGCTACATGGTTCAAGGGCTGGGCGTGATTCATACCTTGGTAAAAAGCTATTGTCAGCCAGGGGGAAAAAAAATAAAAAATATCCTCGGATTTTTCTATGTCTGTGTGGTATTGTTCCCATGGATTTTAGGAGGGGTTGCTTGTCTGGGATTTTTAGATCAAGGGATCAAACTTAAGCAACGTATAAAATACAAATGGATGTAACGGGTTATTTAGGAGTTATATAATGCAGGTAATTTTACTCGAAAGATTGGCAAATTTAGGCCCGATGGGCACGGTTGTTGAGGTAAAACCGGGATATGCAAGAAACTTTTTGCTTCCTCAAAAAAAGGCTCTCCGAGCTACTCAGGCCAATCTTGACTTGTTTGCGCAACAGCGTAAAACGCTAGAGGCTTCAAATTCATCCAAGAAGGAAGAAGCTGAAGCTATTGCCAAAAAATTTGAAGGCCTCTCTATCTCAATCATTCGTCAAGCCGGTGAAAGTGGTCATCTTTATGGATCTGTATCATTGAGGGATATAGCCGACAAGTTGGTTGAAAGAGGCATGAATGTAGATAAGCGGCAAGTTGGGTTAATGCATCCAATCAAAGAAGTAGGCCTTCACAATTGTGAAGTGCATCTTCATCCTGAAGTAAGTATGAAGGTGGTGATTGTGGTAGCGCCTACTGAGGAAGAAGCGCAAAATAAGATCCGCTCTCGATCCTCTACTCATAAAGAAGACAGTCCGAAGGACAGTGTGGAAGGGGAAGAAGCTCGTTCACCACAGGTAGAGGCAGTTGCCGAGGTCTAAATAAGGACCGAACGGCTAGGGTCTCCTGCTTGGGCTAAGGAGTTTCCATGAGGAGTTACTATTTTTAGTAAATACTCACCTCCTCTTGGGTATTTTAGCATCGTTTTATGGATATTTTGGATCGTGCTATGAAAAAACTCTTTTGTCACTGGAAAGAAGATGAAAGATAGTTTATACAGACCCTAGATAAAGCTTACGGGTTAGGGCCGGATTAGCTCAGTTGGTAGAGCAACTGATTTGTAATCAGTAGGTCGGGGGTTCGAATCCCTCATCCGGCACCACAGAAAAAAGCTTTTTGTTTTTGATGGGTTATTTATAGAAAAGAGGATCCCATGGTACATATATTAAGATCTCTGATTTTTACGTGTCTGTTAGGGCTACTAGGTGTAGCTCAAGCGGTTAACTTGCCTGCACCAGGCACCAAGGTGGAAGGAAGCGTTCAAGTAGGTATTTACGCGGTACCTTTACCTGAAGGCCCATGGACAGTTCTTGAGGCAACAAACAAGAATGAGTCACGCAAGATGGACACAAAGAAGAGTTTGACCGGACATCTGGGCGTTCTTAGTGTTGTTTTGGCTCAATCAGGTGCTCAGAAGTCAGGGCAGACTGGCTTGCGAGGGTTTATAATTATTAATGCAAACGCAAACTATGAGCCAGAAAACTACTCTGATTCCAGACATAGGCATGATGAGAATCTTCAATACATGAAGGAAGAGTTCTATACATCTTGTTCTGCTCGAGGAAAACATAGTCACATGGCGGTTGGACCTCATTTCTTATGTTCTAAGGAGTGCGGTGGTCTTGTAAAGAAGTACCTGAAAGAAAATAATCTTTCTCATCCCCATTCTCCTCTTGTAGATGTGGCCTTTATGTTCGCAAAACATGGTGGTTTCTTGATGGTTCAGTATCTCTTTAACCCAGAGTTTGATGGAGTGACGCTTGATCCCATGGATGCTAAGAGTGGCAAATGGAATCCTGAAGATCGGGATGAGCTAGATGGTATCCAGAAGGCTTATTTGGATCATTGGTCCGCTTGGGCTGAGCAAGTGAAAGCAAAGTTGCTTGAAGTTGTCGGGTAACTGAATTGACAGATTGCTATATGGTGCAAAAATCTGATTCGCTTTGCACGTAATATGAAAAATCGGGGAGGGATCCTAAGCCCTCCCCTTTTTTGTGATAGGAGCTTGATTACAGTGAATGATTGTTTAGATAAATCTGATTCTCAATCAGAGCTACACAAACCCAACTCCCTTACTGCGCTGTTTTTGCAATCCAGTGTGTTTTTAGAACAATTAGCGCGCTCTCCTGAGGGCGCAGATCTTTCAACCGGTATGGATAAAGCCATTCAAGCTATTGTAATGGCTCTTAAGAAAGGGATTCCATTTCTTGTGGCTGGAAATGGGGGTTCTGCATCGGATTCCATGCACATTGCGGGAGAATTGGTTGGCCGTTTCCACAAAAATAGAAAGGCATATCCCGTTATTTCCTTGGCAGCTGACTCGGCGGTGCTGACTTGTATAGGAAATGATTTTGGTTATGAAAAGGTTTTTGAACGTCAAGTGGAGGCGTATGGAAAACCCGGGGGCGTATTTTTGGGGATTACCACTAGTGGAGGGTCACCCAATATACTGAAAGCCTTCGTCAAAGCCCGTGATTTGGGAATGACTACCATTGCCTTAACGGGCGAAAAGGGATTCAAGACCCTTAAAAATCAATGCGACATTTTCTTAGGCGTGCCTACCTCATCTACCCCTCGTATCCAAGAAATTCATGTCTGTTTGTATCACTACTTATGTGAACAAGTGGAAGCTCTTTTGAAATCAGCTGAACCGGGGTGAGACTACAAAGCCTCCGGAGTGGCTGGGGTCGAGGATTTGGGGCCTTTACAAAAGGACTCGCAAACCTTTGTTAAGGTAAGTAAATCATAATAACAGACCGCGTCATTTTTCTTCCCGTCGGAGCACATGAGCTGGGCTTGTTCAATCATATACTGAGCGCATCCTGTACCTGACCCATTGCACTTAGAGCAGTCCGACCCGCAGGTCATTAGGACGTAGTCTTCAGCTGTTCGAGGGGTTATTATGGGAGACTTAGTTTGATAAGTTTGGCGAGACAGTGAGTTATGGATATGGGGAGAAAAGAACGAGGGAAATAAAATCGTCGCTAGATAAAAGATGGCAAGAAAGAGAAGAATAATCCCGCCTATTTTTAGAAGCATTTTCATAGTCCTAATACCCTTTATTTTTTTAGTATAACTTTCCCACAAACTCAACCTTACCAGAAAATAAGTAGTTAGGCTGTATAAAAACCGCACAAACCACCCGCCGCACTATAAAATAAAAGCGGCTCATTGGAAAACTTCCTGGCCAGAAGCCATGATCTTTTAGATCTGCTTGATCACTTCTCGGGATGTCTCCAGGGGATACTTAAATAGCGATTGTTTGATGAAATTTCCCCCAGTCTCTCAATAAAGTCAGATGGTTTATGCCTTTTCATCCTAGTTGTTCTGAAGAGAAATTGGCCATTATAAAGGGGAGTTAGATTGTATCTGAAGATGTGATAGCACCAACTTCCGCATCAATGAATTCTATGAGGATTGAGGTGGGACCTTGGTCTAAGAGTGTGGAGGCTCGAAGAATGGGCTTTGATGTGTGGGCATCTTTTACTAACGCAAAACCTTTGCGTAGAATTTTTGAATAGGACGCCGCTTCGAGTAATAAATGTTGTTGTTTGAGGGTGAGCTCGACGACCTGTATGCGCTGTCTTAGGGCACGGAGGACTCGATCCAGCAGACTCTGAGCATAGCTATTTCCCTCGTGAATTCTGTTTAGGGGGAATCTAAAGCGTTGAAGAGTAGTAAGGAGAGAAATCCTGAGGAGCGATAACTTTTTTTGCAGACCAGATCTTAACGCATCTGTTAAATCATCAAGCCGCTGAACTTTTGGTTCAAAAAGCCTTAAGGGATTTTTTAGTTTATCATTTGTTTTGGCAAAAGTTAGGTGCGCTCGCTGAAGAACATGGTGACTATGGAGAACGAGCAAACGTTGCTTTTCAAGAAGAGCCTCAAAAAGATCTTGACGCACAGGGACAACCATTTCAGCTGCTCCGGTAGGAGTCGGTGCTCTTAAATCAGAAACAAAATCTAAAAGAGACGTATCAGTTTCATGACCGATAGCGGATATGACGGGAATAGTACAAGAGAAAACCTCACGAATAAGAGCTTCATCGTTGAAAGCCCATAAATCTTCTATGCTGCCCCCACCGCGGGCTATAATAATGACATCCGGTCGAGGAATAGGGCTGGACGCAGTGAGTGATTCAAATCCCCTTAGAGCGCGAATGATGGATGGGGGAGCGCCCTCTCCTTGGACAGCTACGGGCCACAATAATACATGGCGAGGAAAGCGTGCTCGAAGACGGTGAAGAATATCTTGAATCACAGCGCCAGTAGGGGAGGTGATAATACCAATAGTGTTGGGTATAAAGGGCAAGGATCGTTTATGTTCTTGGCCGAAGAGCCCTTCAGCTCTCAGACGCTCTTTGCGCTCTTGTAATAGTTTAAGTAAGGACCCCTCCCCAAAGACTTGAGTTTTTTCGACGATTAACTGGTATTGAGAGCGTCCCGGATAAGTGGTTAGGCGTCCCGAGGCAATGATTTCCAAGCCCTCTTCCAAAATTACCGATCCACTAGAAACAGTGCCGCGCCAACAGACAGCAGATAAAAGAGTGTCTCCCTCTTTTAAGGAGAAATAAACATGGCCCGAGGTGTGTTTTTTTAGTCCCGTAATTTCTCCACGTATGCCAATCCCTGAAAAGGTCGTTTCAATTGTTTGTTTTAAGGCCCTGGAAAACTGAGAGACCGTCAGAACAACCGGGGTATTTGTGGGATAGGAAGGAGAGGCAGAAGAATAGGTCATGACCGTTCCCTTATATTAAAATGGAAAGTTAAGGGTGCGTAGGGGCTATTTTTTTTTATTTTTTGGTTTTGCGGGACCAAATACCGGACTCCGGTAGTTCCATATTAAACCAAAGAAAAAGGCGCTCATAAGCGAAGAAACAGCAAAAACTATAAAAGCAGCATCCCATCCCCAATGATCCACAATGATGCCGATGCCCACACCAGCTACACCGGCCCCAATATAACCAAAGGTTCCTGTAAGTCCATTTGCGGCTCCAGCGGCTTTTTTAGAAGCAAAATCTGCTGCTGCAACGCCTTGAAGGATTTGGGGGCCACTAACAAAAAAGCCTATCATTATCATAACAAAGGAACTTTGGAAATTTGAACCAGAGGGAATTTGCCATAGATAGATTAAGAAAAGCATCAAGATAACCATAAAGACCATGGCAATAGGTCCGCGACGTCCTTTGAACGCGCGATCTGATAAAGACCCAGCTACAATGCCTCCAAAGATGGCGGCAACATCAAAGCCAACAGTTTGCCAGGACGCACCCACCAAGGTGCTTCCTTTATTTTCTATAAGAAAAGTAGGGGCCCAAGTTAAAAGACCAAAACGTAAGACATAAAAAAACATATTGGCCCAGCACATGTACCATACCAGTTTGTTTTTTAGGACACGATCGACAAGAATCTCTCTTAAAGAAAGGGTCTGATCGCTCTCTTCTTGGATTACTAAAGAGGCGGATTTCTTTTCTTTATGTTCTTCAATGGACGGAAGCCCCAGAGATTCAGGGGTATCGCGCAAGCGGTTGTACAAAGCCAAGGCCAAAAAGACCGTAATAATACCTGGCACCCAAAAGGCGCTACGCCAACCCCATTCTACAATGAGGTATCCGCCGCCTACGGTTACAAGGGCAGCACCTATTTGATGAGAGGAATTCCAAATGGCCCACTTTGTGGCAATCTCTTTGGGATGAAACCAGTGGGTAAGCAGTCTTTGACACGGGGGAGCCCCCATAGACTGAAAACACGCATTCAAGGCCCAGAAGAGAAAAATAAATAAATATTAGATATAAACCCCGTGGCGAAACACACAAAGGCCGACAGACATAAGCCTAGGGACATGAAATAACGGGCATTAGATCGGTCGCTGAAGGTGCCGCTAATAGCTTTTCCAAGGCCATATATAAAGGCAAATGAACTTCCTATCATCCCTAACTGAGCTTTGGAATAGCCGAATTCCAAACTCATTTGAGGCAGGGCAATGGCTAAGTTCTGGCGCACCAGATAAAAGGCAGCGTATCCGAACATTAAAGAGTAAAGGATGCGAAAACGCCAATAGCGAAAGGATTTCGATACCGAAGGAGAAGATCCTTGAGACTGGGTCACGGGGTTTACAGTAGATAACGGACGGTGACCTGACTCACCAGATGCTCTCATGCCTATTCCTTTCTTGTAAAGTTGAAGTACTGATAGAGGATTCTTTGCCAAAAAGCAATTCAAATTACCATGGATAAGGGTTGGTATAGGTCAATTCCCAAAGGAGAGACTTGGCATTTATAGGCACAGGATTCCACACCGAGAGATCTGGCTTTTAAAAAACGTATTTTGTACTCGGGGTCAATATCATCATTAAGGGTAAAGGAGGTGACGTCGCTGCGTTGCACTACGAAAACCATCATGCTTCTGGCGCCAGAAGCTTTTAGGGTGATTAATTCGTCAAGGTGCTTTCTGCCTCGAGTCGTAGGAGAGTCAGGAAAGGCAGCGTGCTCCTTCCATTTCATCTGTACGGATTTGACCTCGACATAACAAGGAGGCAAGCTATCATTTTGTAATTTGAAGTCGAGCCGACTACGGCTAGAAACTTTGGGCTCTCTATGGATAAGAGTATATCCTGTTAAAGAAGCAATTCGGTCTTTTAAAAGAGCCTCATAGACTAGTTCATTAGGCAAATGGGTATTAATACCTACTATAGTTTCTTCTTCTTGCGAGAGCTCCCAGGTGTATGAAAGTTTGCGAGTGGGAGAAGGCGCGTGGCGTACCCAAACGGGCGTCCCTGGCAAGGTGACCCCAAGCATAGCCCCTGGATTAGGGCAGTGAGCGGTAACCATTTCTCCGGTGGACAGAATTTGAATATCGGCAAGGAAACGCTTATAGCGTTTGATGAGGCGTCCTTGAATGAGTATAGAAGGGTAGATCATTGAAGAGGTCCCTAAGGTGTGAAAGATTTTGTGGGTGACGTACCTCTAAAGAGATACACCTTGACAGGGTTATGAAACCTAGGTAGCACAAAAGGAACGGTCTGCCCAGGTGGCGGAATGGTAGACGCGCTAGATTCAGGTTCTAGTGAGCTTTAGCTTGTGGAAGTTCGAGTCTTCTCCTGGGCACCATTACTTTTAAGATCGCGCTAGGAACGCCATCACTTAAAGTCTACAAGTCTACGCTCAATTATGGTCTGCAAAGAGAGTTTCCGTATAATGAAAATTGAAATCTATCAAAATGATCTTCCTGACAATCACCCTTTTTTGGATCCAAGTTTCTCAAAAGAACTGGCTATAGATACAGAAACTATGGGGTTAGTGAGTGGGCGCGACCGATTATGCTTGGTTCAACTCTCTGCAGGAGATGGAGGGGCTGTCTTAATTCAATATAAAACACGAGAGCAAGGAGTTGGTCTCAATTTGCAAAAGATCCTTCAAGATGAAACCAGGGGAAAAATTTTTCATTTTGCTCGTTTTGACTTACTCGCCCTTCAAACACATTTTAATGTGCCTATAAGGGGACCTCTATTTTGCACAAAAATGGCTTCTAAAATAGCCCGCACTTCTACTGATAAACATGGATTAAAAGATTTATCAAAATCTTTACTGGATATCGACTTGCGCAAAGAGCAGCAAGGTACAGATTGGGGTTCGGATATTTTATCCGAGGAGCAAAAAAACTACGCGGCTAATGATGTGATTTACCTCCACGATTTAAAAGAGAAACTCACGGTTCTCCTTAAAAGAGAGCATCGTTGGGAAATAGCACAGAAGCTCTTTTCTTTTTTGCCTTTGCTTCTCGAGTTAGATCGCTTAGGATTCAAAGCGGAAGAGATTTTATCTCATTAGAATAAGAAAACTTCCATCAAAACGTACCAGGGCCTGAGGACCATCGGTTTTATGAATGAGCACACTAATAGTACACCCTTACTGGATAGAGAAGAGAAAGAGGTTTTTGATGACCTTGGAGTGGCCCGTGCTGTATTTTCAAAAGAAATGGAAGGTCTTCAGAAAGTTTATGCCACACTAGATCATTCTTTTGAGCAAGTGATTTCTTTACTCTATAAGCTAGAAGGTCGCGTCATAGTAAGTGGGATGGGAAAGAGTGGCCACGTGGCACGAAAGATCGCGGCAACCCTTTCTTCCACTGGAACACCGGCTTTTTTCGTTCATCCAGGCGAGGCAAGCCATGGGGATTTAGGGATGATAACCCGTCAAGATTGTATTATCGCCCTCTCGAACTCGGGAAAAACCAAAGAACTTATTGATCTCTTGGAATATGCCCGTAGATCCCGTATCCCTTTAGTGGCTATCACCCAAAATGAAGATAGCCTTTTAGCGCAGGCTTCTACCATTTCTCTTATATTGCCTCCTTTTGAAGAGGCTTGCCCCAATCATTTGGCCCCAACTACGTCTACTACTATAATGATGGTATTGGGGGATGCTATCGCCCTCGCTTTGCTGGTGCGTCAGGGGTTTTCTGCTCATGATTTTAGACGTTTTCATCCAGGGGGAGAACTGGGTCGGAAGGTGCTTCAGGCAAGAGATCTGATGCATACTGGCCCCATGATTCCCTTGGTAGACACTAAGATGAAAATTCAAGAAGCCCTACCTTTGATGACAGAAAAAAAATTCGGATGTTTGGGTGTGGTCAAGGGTAAAGAGCTGATTGGTGTTATTACCGATGGAGATCTTCGGAGACATTTGGTATTGGGGTTCTTTGATAAAACCGTAGATGATATTATGACTGCTGGAGGGCAAACCCTAAAGGAGAATGATCTTGCTGTGGACGCATTAGCCTGTATGCAAGAAAAAGGCATAACGTCTTTGTTCGTGGTGAATGAAGCCCGGATTCCCGTTGGAATTTTGAATATTCATGACTGTTTGCGATCTGGTCTTATATGATATAAAAAGCTGTGAAGAAAGGGTGTTTTGGTGTCAAAAACCTATTTCCATATAAAAAACAATGCGGTAAGGGCGAAAGATATTTTTACCTATCACCGCAAGATGAAGAGATTGAAGGGCGCATTCTTTCTTGTTGCCGTATTAGGCGGGGCTATTTTTTTGTTTTTTCCCATGGGTGTTAAAAATTTACATTGGATTAAAAAAAAAGAGACGGCCGTGGAAAGCATTGTGCCTTCGAAGCATGCTCTTACAATGAAAGAGACTCAAGATTTCCAGAAAGAAATGCTTTCGCCGGTATTTACGGGTAAAGATGCTCAGGATCGACCATTTAAAATCTCAGCCGACTATGCCAAAGAAGAACAAGACGGTGATGTGGACCTCATAGCGCCCAAAGGTGATCTAGATTTGGGAGGGGGAAATTCATTTACCGTCCGTGCTCTTAAGGGGAAATTTACGAATCATAGAAAAAAATTACAATTAGAAGGTCAAGTTGTCGTGACTTACGGTGATTGTGCGCTTGAAACTCCTGCAGCTGAGGCAAATCTTTCGTCAGGAGAGGCTAAAGGAGACCTTGAGGTGCGTACCCTTTGTCCTGGGGTTCAAATCCAAGCTACAGGATTTACCATGGATAAAGCCAAGGGTACTTTCACCTACGCAGGCAGGCCTCGTGTCCTTTTCACCAAAAGTCCTACTCCATCCTTATAACTTCGAAAGATAGCTCAATGTTTTTTTTGCCCTCCTTTATACGTTATAACCAATGGATTCTTGGGGTTGTTTCTTGTCTGGTGGCGATCGTTTCGGTTTTGGGAGGAGCAGAAGGTATTGATCAAGGGCCCATTGAACTCGTAGCTGATGAGCTAAGGTACGAGGCTGGAGATGAAAAAGTCTTTGCGGAAGGGAATGTAGAGGTCAAGAAGGGAGAGGCTACCTTGAAGGCCAACAGACTTATTGGTTTAGTCCATAAATCAGCCAAGTTACCGTCTGAGTCCAATTTGGAGGGGAGAATGGAACTTAGAAAAATAGAAGCTTTTGGGCAAGTACGGTACAGTGCGCCACGCGAAATGGCCAGCGGAGCCCAGGCAACTTACGATACCGAGCGTGATATTCTGGTTCTTAAGGGAAATCCCGCTGAAGTGACCATGGGAGAGTCAACGTTGAGAGGAGATATTATTGAATTTGATAGGTCGGCTTACACGGTAGTATCTACCCATAATGTGGTTCTTTCCGAGCCGGGTCAAATTCTAAAAGCTCAAAGAATAGTCGCGCATTTTAAAGAACAAAAGGACTCTGACGCGCTGGAACAAAAAACACCTAAGGATAAAAGTAAACTGGTGCTTAAGTATGCCGATGCCGAAGGAGGGGTAGAGATCATAGCGCCTCCTTACAAAGGAGAGGCGGAGACGGCAAGAGTTCTTGGGGATACCATAACTTTTCAAGGCAAGGTGCGCATAGCTCAAGGTCAGAGTTTGGTGGTGGGAGATTGTGGATGGTACCAAATGAAGGAAAAAACTGGAGGGGTGCGTCAGTGCCCAACAGATTGCGGGGCTAAGTTAGCCGCCTCAAAGCGAGTGCGCGCACTTTTTTATGCAAAAAAGATGGATTTTAGAAAAAGGAAGGCTCTTTAGATGAGTGAAAAACCCCCAGAAACGGGAAACGAAGAAGCGCGCATGTTGAGTTTAGACCGAGTGGGAAAAACCTATGGAAAAAGGCCTGTTCTGAGGAATATTAGCCTCACTATCCGCCGGGGGGAAGCTGTAGGCTTATTGGGCCCCAATGGCGCAGGAAAAACTACCTGTTTTTATATCATCATGGGTCTTATTCGTCCTGACTACGGCCAAGTTTTGCTGGATGGAAATGACATCACCATGCTGCCAATGTATCAACGAGCCCGATTAGGGGTGGGTTATTTGCCCCAAGAAGTATCGATTTTTAGAGGGTTATCAGTTGAGCAGAATATACAAGCTGTACTCGAAATCTCTGGCTTGTCTCGAGACGAGCAAGAAGGTCTTTTAGACCATCTTTTGGCTATCTTTTCTATCGGTCATTTGCGCCGTGCGTCAGCCATGTCGTTGTCGGGAGGAGAGCGACGGCGTGTAGAGATTGCTAGGAGCCTTGCAGCCCGTCCCCAGTTTATTTTACTGGATGAACCTTTGGCAGGTATAGATCCCATTGCCGTGGGCGAGATAAGGGACGTAATCAGTCAGCTGAAAGAATTAGGGATAGGTGTATTAATTACCGATCATAATGTCAGAGATGCCTTGGGGATCGTTGATAGAGCTTACATCGTCCATGAGGGGGTAATTATGGCAGAAGGGCCCCCAGAAGAAGTGACAGTCCACGAAGAGGTGAGAAAGGTCTACTTGGGAGAAAACTTTCAGCTCTCCTAGGCACGTGAATCTGCCCGGGCGAGGAGATAAAGCCTATAAGCCATATATTTAAAGGCAGAAAAATCAGTAAGTTAGAAAATAAAAAGAAACAAACAGACCCCCAGGGGGTGAAATATCCTAAAGCGGCATTATATACTATTAGGCGAGGCGTTTTTCAGGCTTTAAAAAATAAGATAAAAAAACCCTTGACACTTGAGTGAGCTGACGATATAAACCCACTCACGCATGACCACTGGTTCATGCAACTTGGCTCTTTGAAATTGTAAATATGTAAGATTATAAGGTACTCTGAACCTTTTGTTTTGCGAGTGTCTCTCTGAGAGATATTTAAAAATCAAAAGATTTAAGAGAATACAAATGTGTTTTGTTTTTGTAGCGTAAGTTACGGCACAAAACATAAATTAATTAGCGAGAGATTTATCTCTGTACGCGAAATTGAGGTATCAAGCACATAAGAGCGCTAGGTGGATGCCTTGGCACTGAGAGGCGATGAAGGACGTGGCAGACTGCGAAAAGCCACGGGGAGCTGTCAACAAGCTTTGATCCGTGGATGTCCGAATGGGGAAACCCACCGTTTCGACGGTATCATAAACTGAATACATAGGTTTATGAAGCAAACCTGGGGAACTGAAACATCTAAGTACCCAGAGGAAAGGAAATCAAACGAGACTCCGTTAGTAGTGGCGAGCGAACGCGGACTAGGCCAGTGGCCTAATCGTAAAAACCGTAACTGTTTGGAAAAGCAGGCAGCATAGGTGATAGCCCTGTACGGGTAAAAAGCGATTAGGTCCTTGGTAGAGGCAGGACACGTGAAATCCTGTCTGAATAATAAGGACCACCCTCCAAGCCTAAGTACTCCTCAGTGACCGATAGTGAACTAGTACCGTGAGGAAAGGTGAAAAGCACCCCGATGAGGGGAATGAAATAGACCTGAAACCAAGCGCTTACAAGCAGTCAGGCAGGACAGAGGCAACTCAGGTCCATGACGGCGCACACTCTTGTATAATGGGTCAGCGAGTTCGTTTATAGCAGCAAGCTTAAACCGATAGGTGTGAGCGCAGCGAAGCGAAGTCTGAATAGAGGGCAATAGTTATAGACAAGGTTGAAACCGAGTGATCTAGCCATGGGCAGGCTGAAGGTGCGGTAACACGCACTGGAGGGGCCGAACCCGTCTGTTGCAAAAGACAGGGATGACCTGTGGCCTTAGGGTGAAGGTAATCAAACTCGGAAATATCTGGTTCTCCGCGAAATCTATTTAGGTAGAGCGATAAAGCTGTAACCATCGGGGGTAGAGCACTGGATGGGCTGGGGAAGCGATTCTTACCAAACCCAACCCAAACCCGAATACCGATGAGTTCAGCATGGCAGACAGACTATGGGTGCTAAGGTCCGTAGTCGGGGAGAGCAACCCCTGACCGCCAGCTAGGTCCCCAAGTTATGGTTAAGCTGGAAAAGGAAGTGGGAAGACCAAGACAGCCGGGAGGTTTGGCTTAGAAGCAGCCATCCTTTAAAGAAAGCGTATAGCTCACTGGTGAACAAGTCATCCTGCGCCGAAAATGTAACGGGGGCACAAAACCATACCTGAAGCTGCGGCTGCATTCGTGTCAACGAATGCGGGGTAACAGGCGTTCTGTAAACCTGTGAAATTATCCCGTAAAGGGATGCTGGAGAATATCAAGCGAGAATGCTGACATAAGTAGCGGCTATAATCAGAGTGAAAAACTCCTGACACCAGCCAAGGGTTCCTGTGCAAGTTAATCCGCGCAGGGTAAGCCGGCTAGAGCGAGGTCGAAAGACGTAGTCGATAGAATGAGGTTAATATTCCTCAGCTTGTTTAAAGTGACGAAGGCCGAAAGTTGTTGTGGTTATTGGATTCTGCAAGCAGCCTGGGACTTCAGGAAATAGCTTTAAGCGTTAAAAACCGTACCCAAACCGACACTGGTGGACAGGTAGAGTATACCTAAGGTGATTGAAAATGATGTTGAAGACTCGGCAAATTGACCCGTAACCTGGAATAAGGGTGCCTTCATTCGGGCAGCCGGTTGAAGGCGGCACAGAAATAGGGGGTGGCGACTGTTTATCAAAAACACAGGGCTCACCTAACTCGAAAGAGGATGTATAGGGTCTGACGCCTGCCCGGTGCTGGAAGGTTAGGAAGTGCAAGCTCTGAATTGAAGCCCCAGTAAACGGCGGCCGTAACTATAACGGTCCTAAGGTAGCAGAAATTCCTTGTCAGGTAAGTTCCGACCCGCACAGATGGCGTAACGACTTCCCACTGTCTCCAACATCAACTCAGCGAGGTGGATTCTCATTGAAGATACGGAGTACCCGCGGTTAGACGGAAGACCCCATGCACCTTTACTATAGCTTTGCAGTGATGGTAGGAGTGACTGTGTAGGATAGGTGGGGAGCCTATGAAGCAGAAGCGCAAGCTTTTTGTGGGCAACAGCAAATACCACCCTGTTACTCTTTGACATCTAACTGAGGCCCGTTATCCGGGTCAGGACCCTGCATGGTGGGTAGTTTGACTGGGGCGGTCGCCTCCTAAAGAAGGGTAACGGAGGCGCGCGATGGTAGGCTCAAGCTGGTCGGAAATCAGCTGTTGAGTGCAATAATAAGCCTGCCCGACTGCGAGACATACAAGTCGAGCAGAGACGAAAGAGATCGGTCATAGTGATCCGGTGGTCCCGAGTGAAGGGCCATCGCTCAACAGATAAAGGTACGCCGGGGACCGCAGGCTTATCTCCCCCAGAGTTCATCGACGGGGAGGGTTTGGCACCTCGATGTCGGCTCATCATCCCGGGGCTGGAGCAGGTCCCAAGAGGTTTGGCTGTTCGCCAATTAAAGTGGTACGTGAGCTGGGTTCAGAACGTCGTGAGACAGTTCGGCTCCTATCTGCCGTGGGTGTAGAAATTGAAGTTTATTCCCTAGTACGAGAGGACCGGGATGAACACACCTCTGGTGTACCAGTTGTAGCGCCAGCTACATCGCTGGGTAGCTAAGTGTGGAAAAGATAACCGCTGAAAGCATATAAGCGGGAAACTTACCTCGAAACAAGTTTTCCCTATGAGAGTCGTGGTAGACCACCACGTTGATAGGTCAGGTGTAGAAGCGCTGTAAAGCGTGTAGCTTACTGATACTAATAACTCCATCGGCTTGATACTTTTTAGCGTACAGAAATAAATCTCTATACTCATTAATTAAGTACAGCCTCATAATCTTACATATTTCTCTTTCTTAGGCAAAGATACAGAATGCTTTAGAATGACTTGGTGGTTTTAGCGAGGGTGTCACACACGATCCCATACCGAACTCGACAGTGAAACCCCTCAGCGCCAATGGTACTATGTCTTAAGGCATGGGAGAGTAGGTCGCTGCCAGGTCTTTCTAAAGCATTTTTTTTTGTTTTAAGGTTTTTCATCTAAAAACCCCATTCCAAGGGCAAAAATCTGAACTAATGGAAAGGAAACCACGACTTTTTCTAGTTCCGCTCTGCTCGCATCCGTACAATTGTGTGAAGGTGTCCTTAAAATTCATTTGAAATTTGTTCGGCTAAAGCTATAACCTCATAATCTTACTGTATTCTCTACTTAGGCTTCAATAAAATTGTTGAACTTTTAGAAAAGCTCTAGTATATATTCTTTTATAGTATGCGTATTACTAAATGTCGTTTGGAATTTTATTATTGTATGCGGTTATTTTATATTAGGAGTTATTTATGAAATTAAAAATTTTTATGGCATCCCTAGCCGGATTGCTTGTGGCTATGGAGCTTATTCCTCCCGTTGCGTCTGCTATGGAGCAAGATCCCAGCGAACAATCAGAACGAGCGCGTCGCCGAGCCCAGGTGCTTGAAGCAGCGGAAAGACGAGCTAGAGCTCTTCAACAACCAACGGCTGATGCTGATGTCGTGACTGAAGATTTCGCAGTTACGCCGGGTGCATTTGGGTCCCAAGTTCCCGGATTAGGTTCTTTGGCGGTACATGAAGAGCCTTCTGATGATGAGGAATCTCTTCGTGAAGCCATTGCGATGTCCTTGGGCGCTGTGGGAGACTTGTCCCTTGCTGCGCGAGATTTATCCGCCGTTGCTTTGGTGCCGTCGATGCCGACGGTGGTTGATCAAGAAGAGGGAGCTGCCTACTTGGAACCCTCAGCGGCATCCGCCGGATGGCCTGGTCAACGCCCTCTAGCCCCTAGAGATTTGAGTGTTCTTTCGGAGGAAGAGCAAGTGCAGCGTGCTATGGATGAATCCATGGGGTTGCCTTTAGCTCCAGTCCACAATATTGGTCAAGAACAGACGCGCCAACCAGACGCTCCTTATGAAGATATTCTTGTTCCCCAAGGTCCCGTCCATGCTAATGCTCAAACATTGGAGTTGTTATCCCATATTCGAGCCCAAGGAAGGCATGAGGTCGTTAAAGAGTACGAACGCGTTACCTCTTTAATAGCCGAAAGTTTATCCGCCGAGGCTGAAGTGGATGCACTGAATGCTTCTGCGATTCAGGACGCTCTTCTTCTCGATGTGCGAGCTGATATGAGAAGAGCTGCTCAGGAGTTAGGTGTTCAAGGTATCGATTTTCTGGGAGATGAAGGGTTATTGGAGGCCATTGAAGCCGCTCACTTTACCCAGGTAATTATTCCGATGCTTAGATCAGAAATGCAGTTTACTTTGGGATTGCGTGAAGAGGAAATAGTGCGGATCATGGGAGATCTTGAGATTCAATAAGGTCAACGTCAGCTTCTAGGTTGACTTAAAAGACATTAATAAACAAGTTCAGGCCGTTTTGGAATATCCCAAAACGGCCTGTTTTTGTCAGGTGATGGTATCGGTTAGTTTCATAGGGTTGGAACTCCCCTTGATATAAAGTAAGGGTATATATGATCGAGCACGCAAAAGACGCGAGTTTGTAAGATAAGGAAGAAAATTCTTGAAAGGTTTTTCGATAACTGTTGCATAGGCGGTCGAAACTATGTATTTTGAGGGCAAGTAGTAAAAAAGGCGTAAAAAAGGTGGGCAGTGTCCGCCTCTTTTTTTTTCTAAGGGTCTTTAAACTATAATAATAGAAAGAGGAAAACGCGTGGAGAAAGTAACGCTGTTTCAGGAGCAAATAGGGCCTATGCTTGAGCAAGCTGGGTATGTGTGTATCCTTATGGAACTCAAGGGGCAAGGCCGAAAGATCTTAGAGGTAAGCATAGAGCGGTTAGATGCAGTGTCTGTGGGAATAAGAGATTGTGTGGCTGTTACCCGTTTAGTGCAAGCGGCTTTAGAAGAGAAAGATCCTTTTGGGGTCGACTTTTCTATTGAGGTGAGTTCTCCAGGACCCAATCGGCCCTTGGTAAGCGCTATTGATTTTGAGAGATTTAAAGGGCAACGTATAAAAATTGTTTTAAAGGAAGCTATTTTTGGGCATAAGGTGTATGAGGGTATGCTCCAAGGGCTGAATGACGGCGCAGTGGCTTTAGAAAAAGAGCCAGGTTCCCCAGACCCACAAGAGGGGGGGCAGTGGCCAAGTACAATCCCTCAAAATTTTATAAAGAGTGCGTGTTTGGCGCCTCTGTCGGAAAAGAAGCGATCTGAATCCCAACACTCGAAAGGGAATGCTTCTAAAAGTCCATCACGGTTAACAAAGGTAAAAGAACGATGAGAGATACGATTTCCACATCTGGTGTGCGTCCCGAATTACTCCAAGCGGCAGAAGTAGCGGCGAGGGAAAAAGGGATTGATCGTAGCGAAATTATCGCGGCTATGGAATTGGCGATTCAAAAAGCCGCCCGTAGTGTTTATGGTGGTGATCTCGATATCAGAGCGCATATTGATACCAAATCAGGAGAGATACAGATTTGGCGCTATCGGGAAATTGTACCTGAAGTCGGAGATGATGCCCAGCAAATAACCTTGGAAGAGGCTCAAAAAATAGATCCTGATCTGGTTGAAGGGGGCACTTTAAAGGAGCTTTTGCCTCCTATTGAGCTCGGGCGTGTTTCGGCTCAAACGGGCAAGCAAGTTATCGTACAGCACATTCGTGAAGCCGAGAGAGAGCGCCAGTACATTGAATTTAAGGACCGAGTGGGAGATATCGTAAGTGGTTTGGTAAAGAGGGTAGATTATGGATTCGTTACTGTAGATTTAGGAGGCCGTGCAGAGGCTATCTTGAAAAAAGAAGAAGGTATTCCAAGAGAAACTTTCAGGCCTGGAGATCGGATACGAGCATACGTGGTTGATGTCCAGCGAGAAACCCGAGGACATCAAATATTTTTGTCTAGAACCCATCCGCAATTCATGGCGAAACTATTCATGCAAGAGGTTCCTGAGATCTATGATGGTATTATTGAGATACGGTCTGTTTCTAGAGATCCGGGAAGTCGTGCTAAGATTGCCGTAACCACAAATGACTCATCTTTGGATCCAGTAGGATCTTGTGTTGGAGTGCGAGGGGTGCGGGTACAAGCAGTGGTAAACGAGCTTCAAGGAGAGAAGGTAGATATCATTTTATGGGCTCAAGATCCGTCTACTTTTATTGTTAATGCTTTGACTCCTGCAGAGGTGTCTAAGGTAGTGATTGATGAAGAGTCCAGGGCAATTGAGGTGGTTGTTCCTGACGATCAGCTGAGTATTGCTATCGGACGGCGTGGTCAAAACGTCCGCTTGGCGTCTATGTTGACGGGGTGGACCATAAACATAACCACTGAGTCAGTTGAGTCTGAGAGGCGGTCCAACGAAATGCGTGAGCGTACGGCCTTGTTCAAAGATTCATTGGATGTGGATGAAGTTATTGCACATTTGTTGGTCAACGAAGGCTTTAATACTTTGGAAGAGATTGCCTTTGTGGAAAAAGAAGAGCTTACGGAGATAGAAGGTTTCGATGAAACCATTGCTCAAGAGCTCTCTCAGCGCGCTCAAAAAGCCTTGGAGAAAAAATCTGTGGCTCAAGAAGAAGAATTGAGCGCTTTGAAAATGTTGCCGGATTTGACAAGCCTTGAAATTTCTTTGGACGTGTTGGTTCCCTTAGCTCGGAAGGGCATTTTGTCCCGGGAAGATTTAGCGGATCTTGCGGCTGACGAAGTAGTAGAATTGTTGGGTTCAGAGGTGCTCTCCCTCGATGAGGCGCAGGTTTTGATTATGAAGGCCCGTGCTCATTGGTTTGATGAGGACAATAAACCCAGTGAGAAAAAGTAATGAGATTGCCCCATGTAGAATAACAGGTGGTAAGTTTAGGTTAGATATTCCGTCAGGGAAGATGAAGGTATTATGGCAGATCAAGAAGACAATGGGACTCCAAAAGAGACAAATTCTGGGAGTACTTTAACTCTCAATTCATTGGTGGGGAAAAAAAATCCTTCCCACCAAGTGCGGCAGAGCTTTACCCAAGGTCGTTCTAAGACGGTCACTGTGGAGGTCCGAAAAAAGCGTACCCTCCAAAGAGGTATTTCATCTAAAGTAGAACCAGTTCAAACCACTGTTCAGCCCCAATCCGACGCCATTTCGCATCTCAGCACAAAGGAGCAGAAGGCGCGTGAAAAGGCTCTTCAAGGATCCCTTGAAGAGGCACAGAACAAGGAAGCTGAGGCAGATATTCAGCCCATTGTGGAAAAAGAAGTTTCTATTCCAGATCAAAGTGCTGACGGAGAAGAGCCGAGTGCGCCAGGTCTTACTTTTCGTGAACGGCAAGTGGATCTTTCTTATAAAAGCACAAACCCCGTAGAACGCATTGAAGCTTCTGAAGATCCAGTGGTGACCGACGAGCCTATTTCTATTGTCTCTGAGGACACTCGGAAGAAAGAAAAGAAAGTAGTCTATGGAGAAGATGAGAAGGAAGGTTCTTCCTCGACTAAGAAAAAAGTAAGAAGAAAAGAGTACGGAGATGAGGAAAATATTAAGGTTGTCCTGCAGCGGTTGGATCTAAATCGATTAGAGGAGCCTTTAGAAGAGACTGAAGAGGCTGTTCAGAGCCAGACGCGCCGCCGTGCAGCGCCTTTGCCGAGAAGAATGAGGCCTCATACCCGTCACCAGAAGAGTTCCCAGGTTAAAAAAGAGCATCAAAAAGTGACTAGAGAGGTGATTATTCCAGAATTTATCACCGTCCAAGAGCTTTCAAATCGTATGGCGATTCAAGGCGCTCAAGTGGTTAAGATGCTGATGAAAATGGGCATGATGGTTTCTATGAACGAGGCCATTGATGGAGATACAGCGGAGCTGGTGGTAACAGAAGAAGGCCATATTCCCAAGAGAGTCACCGCGTCGGACAGTGATCTCATCGATATGCCCGACGACACAAAAGAGTCTTTGCTGCCTCGTCCTCCTGTAGTCACGGTGATGGGTCACGTGGATCATGGCAAGACCTCCTTGTTAGACGCATTGCGTAGCACGGATGTGGTGGCGGGAGAAGCTGGAGGAATTACACAGCATATTGGCGCTTATCAAATAACTTTAGGCTCGGGTCAGAAAATTTCCTTTATTGATACCCCGGGTCACGCGGCTTTTTCCCAGATGCGCTTACGGGGCGCACAAGCAACAGATATAGTTGTTTTAGTAGTAGCTGCTGATGATGGTGTTAAAGATCAGACTGTTGAAGCTATTAATCACGCTAAAGCTGCTAATGTTCCTGTAGTGGTCGCAATAAATAAATGCGATAAGCCGTCGGCCAACCCCAAGAAGATAAGAGAGGAACTATTATCCCACGAGATCGTTTTGGAAGAATTTGGCGGCGATGTTCTTGCGGTGGAGGTTTCTGCAAAGAATAAATCAGGATTAGCCGAGCTAGAAGAAGCTATTTTGCTTCAAGCTGAGATACTCCATTTATCGGCGAACCCAGATAGACCTGCGGAAGGTGTGGTTGTTGAGGCACGATTGGAAAAAGGCCGAGGTCCCGTGGCGACGGTGCTCATAAAGCGAGGTACTTTGAATAAAAGTGATGTTTTTGTGGCTGGGGGTCATTGGGGCCGTGTGAGATCTATGCATGATGATTTGGGGACTGTGGTGACTCAAGCATTGCCTTCTACTCCAGTAGAAGTGATTGGGTTTAACTCGCCTCCTAGCGCGGGTGATGTACTTCACGTGGTAGAGAGTGAAGAAAAAGCTCGAGAAATTGCCCAATATCGTCTGCACCGTGAAAAAGAAGCCCGCAATCTCAAGACTTTTGGGACCTCTATGGAGCAAATGTTTTCTCGGGTGAAAATGGGTGGGCTCAAGGAGCTTCCTTTGCTGATAAAAACTGATGTGCAAGGGTCTTTAGAGGCTATACGAACGGCTCTTGAAAAACTAAGCACAGAAGAGGTTGCTGTGAAAGTGATTCATGGTGGCGTGGGAGGTATCCATGAATCTGACGTGACTTTAGCCTCGGCTTCTAAAGCCATTGTTGTTGGTTTTAACGTGAGGGCCAATGCTCAAGCGCGACAGGTGGCGGACAAAGATAAAACTGAGATCAGATATTATTCCATTATCTATGATTTGTTGGATGACCTTAAAAAGACTCTGGGCGGTATGCTCAAGCCTGAACTCAAGGAAACTACTTTGGGGTATGCAGAGATTCGTGAGGTGTTCAACATAACCAAAGTAGGTATTGTGGCAGGATGCTATGTGACTGAGGGAACAGTAAAGAGGGGTGCGAGAGTCCGGTTATTGCGTGATAATGTGGTCATCCATGAAGGGGTGCTCAAAACCTTGAGACGCTTTAAAGACGAAGTTAAAGAAGTTAAAGAAACTTATGAGTGTGGTATGGCTTTTGAAAACTACTCGGACATTCGTGTCAAAGATCAAATAGAATGTTTTGAAGTTGAGAGTATTGCTCGTCACTTATAGTCCTTTAACTGACTTTTGAAAAAGACCTAATCCCGTTAGTTACAAGAGTCTTGGGAGAGCCAGGCCATCAAAGCTTGGATTTGAAAAAAAAGGGGAAGCTATGGGAGACAGTTTTAAGCCCACCGGAAAGTCTAAGAGCAAAGAAAAGCTTCTTTATAAAAGCCACGTTCCAGGCAAAGGCGTACGACCTAAGCGAGTAGCAGAAACCATCCGCCAAGCCATTTCGTCTCTTTTGGTTCAAGGTCGTGTTGAGAACTTACCCTTAGGAGCGTTTATTACCGTAGGTGACGTGGACGTGAGTCCCGATTTAGCTCAAGCGGCAGTGTATGTATCATGGTTTGATGAGTCTAAAGAAGGACGAGAGCGTTTGATTATGGAAGCATTGCGTGATGCAGAGCCTATGGTCCGCAATTTTCTGGCCCAAACTCTGTTATTGCGCCGCGCGCCTAAGGTAACTTTCAAATATGCCGGAACCCAAGAGAGGGTAGAAAACATAGAAGCTTTATTTAGATCTCCGGTGGTTCAAAAAGATATCAAGGAATAAGCATTTTGAATACAGTTTGGTGCAAGGATCTATTATGAAGGGACCCGCACCCGTATTAGCGCATCCTGGCGATCAAGAGCCGTGCGTGCCAGGATGGTTGGTGATTGATAAGCCTTTGGGGCTGTCCTCCTTTGGTGTGGTGGCACGGTGCAAGGGCATTTTGCGGAATGCCTACTATGAAGGAAAACGCTTTCCTTTAAAGATCGGTCATGGAGGGACATTGGATCCTCTTGCGACGGGGGTATTGCCCATTGCTTTAGGGTGCGCCACTAAGACGATTTCCATGGTTATGGATGCCACGAAGACCTATGTGTTTGAGGTAAAATGGGGAGAAGAACGCCTTACGGATGATGCCGAGGGAGAGGTAACTCGGACTTGTTTATCCCGTCCTGACAAAAGAGAGATTCTCGAAGCTCTTGAGCATTTTCAAGGCACCATCCTCCAAAGGCCCCCCTTGTTTTGTGCCCTAAAAGTCAATGGCCGAAGGGCTTATAAAAGTGCGAGAGAGGGACACACGGTTATTTTGAAGGAGCGGTTGGTTGACATTCATGGACTCAGTCTGCTTAAGTGTACTCAAGAAAGTGCTTGTTTCGAGATTGAGTGTGGAAAAGGCTTTTATATTCGGGCGTTAGCTCGGGATTTAGCTCATTTTCTAGGTACTTGTGGGTATGTGGCGTCTTTGAGAAGGACGAGAGTTGGGTCTTTTTCCACTGATAATGCTATTTCACTGGATAATCTTGAAAGACTAGGGCATAAGATTACGAGTCAGATTCTTCCATTTGATGTGCTGCTGGACGACATCCCGGCTCTTCATGTGGATCAGGATCAAGCAAAGCGATTATACCAAGGGCAAACCATCCGAGGATGCTGGGAAGGTAAGTCTGGGGTACCCCATGAAGGGGAAGAAGTCGTTGTGATTAAATCCCAAGGTCAAACTTTGGGGATGGGGACGCTGAGAAGATCTCAAGGCTTCCTTCACCTAAGTCGTGGCTTTAAGGGGGTGTAACATTTTATACGAGGAGAATTTTGATGTCGTTTACAAGAGAAGAAAAACCAAAGATTATCGATAAATATGCCATTAAGAAGGGCGATACGGGATCTCCTGAAGTTCAAGTAGCGCTTCTAACAGACCGGATTTTGTCCCTTGCGGACCATTTAGAAACTCACAAGAAAGATATGCATTCTCGCCGCGGGCTTCTCGTTATGGTAGGTCGCAGACGGCGTTTATTAGATTATCTCAAAGCCACAAATACTGAGCGTTATGAGGCTTTGATAGCTTCATTAGGGTTGCGCCGCTAAAACTACGTAGCCATATGAATAAATTGCGCCTCCATAGGCGTCACAGAAGGGAAAATTGATGTTTAAATGTGTTAAAGAGGAAATTACCTGGGGAGGAAGACCTCTGGTTTTTGAAACTGGTCGTATGGCTCGTCAAGCTGACGGAGCGGTTTTAATGAGTTATGGTGATACGGTGGTCTTATGCACTGTGGTTGCTAATAAAAAAGCGACCCCAGGACTCGATTTTTTTCCTCTTTCTGTTCATTATCAAGAAAAAACTTTTTCTGTGGGTCGTATACCAGGTGGTTTTTTCAAAAGGGAAGGTCGGCCTAGCGAGAAAGCGACCCTTACTTCTCGGTTGATAGACAGGCCTATTCGTCCTCTTTTCCCGAAAGAGTTTAAAAATGAAACCCAAGTCGTATGTACAGTTTTAAGTCATGATCATGAAAATGATCCGGACATTGTTGCTTTAATAGGAGCTTCAGCTGCATTAACTCTCTCAGGGGTTCCTTTTTTGGGCCCTGTGGCCGCCGCTCGGGTAGGATATAAGGACGGTGCTTATATATTGAATCCGAGGATTGACGAACAAGCAGGATCACTTTTGGATTTGGTTGTTGCAGGAACCCAAGAAGGGGTTTTAATGGTCGAATCAGAAGCTTATGAGCTCAGTGAAGAAGTGATGTTAGGTGCGGTTTCTTTTGGACATAAAGAGATGGAACCGGTCATTGACGCTATTATTCGTTTAGCGGAGAAGGCGGCCAAGGATCCTTGGGATTTAACAGGAGAAGATCCTATTGAACAAGGCTTGGTTCAAAAAATCCACACTGTGGCGAAGCAAGATCTAGAAAAGGCTTATCAAGAGCGTGAAAAAGGTGAGCGTTATAAAGCTATTGACGCGGTGCGTGCCAAGCTTCTTGCTGCTTTTATGGAAGACACGGTGGCCGGTCATGTAAAAACCCATACTTTAGAAAAAGAGTTTGAAGTCCTCCGTGAGGAAATTGTTCGTGGTGCCTTGATTAAAACCGGGATACGTATTGATGGGCGCGACTCTACTACCATTCGGCCTATTGTAGCTGACGTGCATGTTTTGCCCAAAGCCCATGGAAGCGCTTTGTTTACCCGTGGAGAAACCCAAGCTTTGGTGGTGACCACCTTGGGAACGGGAGAAGATGAGCAAATAATTGATGCTTTGGAAGGCGAATATAAAGAGAGATTTATGCTTCATTATAACTTTCCGAGTTTTTCTGTGGGAGAAGTGGGACGTATGAGTTCACCAGGTCGGAGAGAAATTGGCCATGGTAAACTTGCGTGGCGTGCGCTCCGTCCTATGTTGCCAACCAAGGAAAATTTTCCTTATACCATTCGCGTGGTATCAGAAATACTTGAATCCAACGGATCTTCGTCCATGGCTACCGTATGTGGTGCTTCATTGGCTTTAATGGACGCGGGTGTTCCTCTTCCATCTCCAGTAGCTGGAATTGCCATGGGATTGGTTAAAGAAGGAAATGATGTGGTTATTCTTTCCGATATCTTAGGAGATGAAGATCACTTAGGAGATATGGACTTTAAAGTAGCTGGTACCCAAAAAGGAATAACCGCCTTACAGATGGATTTAAAAATTACTAGCATTACCGCTGATATTATGGGCAAAGCTTTAGAGCAAGCTCGTCATGGAAGACAACACATCTTGCAAGAAATGAGTAAGGGGTTGTCCCAAGCCCGAGAAGATGTGAGCGACAATGCGCCTAGAATTCATACGATCATGGTACCTCGGGATAAGATCCGAGACATCATTGGAACGGGCGGAAAGGTTATCAGAGAGATCACAGAAACCACTGGGGTTAAGATTGATATCACTGATGATGGAACCACCCGGATTTCTGGTATAGATGAAAAATCCATTGCAGCGGCTCTTGCACGTATTAATGACATCATTGCTGTAGCTGAGGTCGGAAAGATCTATACAGGTAAGGTTGTCAAAACTACAGATTTTGGTGCCTTTGTGGCCTTTTTAGGGGCTCAACAGGGTCTTGTGCATATTAGTGAGCTTGCAGCCAACCGGGTAGACAAGGTCACTGATGTGGTGAATGTGTCAGATACGGTGAAGGTTAAGGTGGTGGGTATTGATGATCAAGGACGTGTGCGATTGAGCATCAAAGCTGTTGATGCGCCTACCCCATCTTCTGCAGAAGGAGCCTAAGGATTTTTGTAGTATTATTACTGTCCCTCGAGGTATAGAAAACCATGTCTATTGTATCGCCTCTTTTGTTATCAGGTGCTCAGGTCTTTCCTCTAGTCGAGGGCGGAAAGGGTGTTGGTGTATCTAATGGTCTAACGGCAGGTGCCTGGGCTAAAGCGGGGGGCGTAGGGACATTTTCTGGAGTTAATGCTGATTTATTGGATGATAATGGGGTGTATGTGCCTCTTGTTTATCAAGGCAAAACCCGTCGAGATCGTCATGATGAGATGATTGCCTACTCTATCGAGAGTGGTATTTCTCAGGCTCGACGTGCTTTTGATGTGGCTGGCGGTGCCGGACGCATCCACATCAATGTCCTGTGGGAAATGGCGGCTGTAGAAAAAGTGCTTCACGGTATTTTGTCTCGAACCAAGGGCCTGATTCATGGGGTGACTTGTGGTGCAGGTATGCCATATCGTCTGGGAGAAATTGCCGCTCAATACGGGGTTTATTTTTATCCTATTGTATCTTCTGGGCGGGCTTTTCGGGCTCTTTGGAAGCGTGCGTATCATAAAACAAAAGACTGGCTGGGTGGCGTGGTATATGAAGATCCTTGGTTGGCAGGAGGGCATAATGGCCTCAGTAATAGTGAGAACCCTGTAGAACCCCAAGATCCATACCCAAGGGTAGCTGCACTACGCGCCGTGATGAATGAAGCGGGTCTTAATCACGTGCCTATAGTGATGGCGGGTGGGGTTTGGTATTTGAGGGATTGGAAAAATTGGATTAACAATGAAGAGCTGGGGCCTATTGCCTTTCAGTTTGGAACGCGTCCTTTGTTGACTCAAGAAAGTCCTATTTCTGAAGCGTGGAAGAAAAAATTACTGACCTTGAAGCCTGGTGATGTTTATCTCAACGCTTTCAGTCCCACGGGCTTCTATTCTTCGGCGGTAGATAACGCGTACATTAAAGAACTGAAGGGACGGGCTGATAGGCAGATTGTCTTTTCTGTGGAGCCAAAAGGCGAGCATTCTACCCCCTTTCCAATTGGGCCACGTCAGCGGTTGGTGTACTTAGTTGAGGGCGATCGTGATCGTGCCCAACAGTGGATGGTCGCAGGGTACACTGAGACTCTTAAAACGCCTGATTCTACTTTGATCTTTGTGACGCCGGAAAAAGCCCAAGAAATAAGGCAAGACCAGGTAGATTGTATGGGGTGCTTGAGCGCTTGCAAGTTTAGTAATTGGGCCCAATCTGAAGAAGGAACCACGGGGAAGAAAGCTGATCCTCGCTCTTTTTGCATTCAAAAAACCCTTCAAGCAATAATCCACACGGATGATGTAGAAACTCAGCTTATGTTTGCGGGTCATGGTGCCTATAAATTTGCGTCTGATCCTTTCTACGCCCATGGACATATCCCCACAGTTCAAGAACTGGTGGATCGGATCTTAACCGGCGACTAAGTCTATTTGTTGAAAAATCTCTTTGATCCTCCAAAAAACGCGATTCACAAGCTTGGTGATATAAGCTTGTGCGTGAGTGTATCCCACACACTAAAAAAGGAGATGGTTATGTGGGGCTAATATGTAAGACAGAACGTAACTCCCAGGTACTTTACTCAGCTAACTGGAGAGTGAGGGCATCATAATTCCTATTTAAGTTACTGGCTGGCCTCATAGCTTATGTCTTCAAGCCCAATAAAGTCTCCATTGGCCTCAAAAAACTCCCGCTTTCAAGGATTGTTTCGTCGAACTCAGATTACTATTTTGCTTGCCCAGGGTTCTTTTTTAATTTCAATAAGAGCCTTCAGCTCTCTCAAATGGTGGGCGTTGCACAAATCTTACCCTACCACTCGCATAAGTGAAACTTGTGTGACATGTAAGGGTGAGGTAAATTCCAAAATGAGGATAAAAAGAGAGAAGATACGATGAGTTGAGGCAACAACTAACCAAAGGATGCAAGCTGTGAATAAAATAGTAAAGATGCTCTTAAGTGTATGCGTGGTTTTCCTAATGGCATCGACCATGGTCATGGGGATGCATCAAAGAGGCGGCATGACATTGGATGACGACAGAAGGCCCAGTGAGCATCTGTGTCCTATTACCCTTAACGTGATGAGAGACCCGGTTGTTGCCGCGGATGGACACTCCTATGAAAGAACTTCTATTGTGGAACAATTTAAACGTAGGGTCCAGAGTCCCATGACAGGCTTGCCCATAACCAGGCACCTTTTTGATAATAATGCCCTACGAACAATGATTAGAGAATGGCAAGCGGGTAGGCAAAGTGAGCCTTGTGAGCTAGACACACGAGAGGCAAGCAGCATAGCTCAACGGGTCAAAGATGAGTTTGAAAGACATGCGTATCTTTTAACCTCAGAGAAAGGTGCTTTAGGGCAGCATATTGTTGCTTTTTTAGGCAATACGGGAGCAGGCAAGAGTACCTTAATCAATTTTCTGGCTGGAAAAGCACTTAAGGTAGGTGACTATGGGGAGGATTACGTCTTAAGAGATAGTGGGGACACAACAGCCATGATCATTGGACAAGGAGGAAGATCAGAAACCCTTTATCCAAAGTCTATTGATGTGGGAGAACTGCGATTTTTTGATCTTCCGGGGTTTAATGACACCGATGGATCAGAGCGGAACTTAGTCAATGCAGCCTTTATTAGGAAGATTCTTTTGGATGCAGAATCGGTACGTTTTGTTTTTGTTGCGGGACAAGATCAGTTTACGTCGGATCGGAGTGCTTCTATAAGAAAGATGTTTCAGTCCATTAATCGTCTATTTGTGGGAGAAGAAGAGATCAATTTTACGGATAATGGAATATTTGTTGCGACAAAAGTGACTTGTGCTGCGGATAGGGACATAATCCCCTTTTTGTTAAGAAAAACAGATTCTTCTGACAAAGAAGAGCTGCAAGAGCAGTTGGATGCTTGGTCGAATAACGACAAAATAGGTCGTATGTTTCATCCTTTGCTTGGCGCATCCAATGAAGCCATGGGCGATGAGATCCTAAGACGCATCCGAAACGTGAGACCAGTGAAGGTTCGAGGCGTTAATGTAAGTGCTCTGTATCCACCCGAAACAAAAACAGCTTTAGAAAGAATGTTTTCGAGTATGATGGAAGGCGCGTTAGAACAGAAGAGAGCAGCCCCTTTAGAAACACTCAGTCAGTACAACGAAGCCATAAGAGAATACAGAGACGAAAGATTTTGGGAACTGTTGGATGCTGATCTTTGCGTGAAGGAGCAGGCTATGAGATTGCTGAAAGAGTTTTGCATTACGCCTTACACTAAAGCCCTTAAAGATTTTGAAAAAAACGAGGCAATAAGGCATCAAGCGCACATTCAGAATCTGGAAGAGAAGAAGCAAGCTCGGGTGAGCGATATTGAGGATAGAACGGAAGAGAGAGCCAAGAGGGTTATTGCTTCCATATTTCCAAGACCACAAGGAGAAGATGTTGTGCCTTTTGATTTTGCCTATCACAAAGACTACTACGAAGGGGTATGTGGATCAGTATCAATCACCCAGCTGGCTACTGATGCCACGGAACAAGAGCTCGTGAGACAGCATTATGCCGGTGTCATCAGTCGTCATAGTCACGACCAGATGATGCGTTGGCAGGAAAGATTTAGTGGGGTTGCGGAGCTATTCAGGGAAGTTGCCCAAATGAAAAAGGAATTAGAAGCCTTGCGTGGAGAAAAGGCTGAAGGTGCCACGCTTGTGGCGCAACCTGAGAGGGTATCGATCCCAGAAGTTGCTTTGGGACACGAAGCGGTTTACGAAAGATTTTTAAAAGGAGTCTTGGTTTATCGCCCAAACCCAAACAGCGATGAGGGAAAAATAGAGCTCCCTATTGCCGCGTTAGAAAATCCCCTTGAGGGCACCTTTGATTTATCTAACTGTGGTGATGCGGGACAGTACTTAAGTATAGCGACAGGGTATCGCAAGTATGTTAATGCTGAAAATGCCAAGAAGGTTGAAATCTGGATCGCACCGAGATTTTTGATAGAAAAGGACATAAGAGGACCGGCCCGACATCTAGCACCTATCATGGGGGCGTGGGATAAGACTACCGTCCCGGTTGGCCTTTTCTTCAATTGGGGAGGATGGAATGAAATGGATTCTTTTGATTATGCCGTCACCCACACGCGCAAGAAGCTATGTAGCATGCATATGCACAGCGTGTATGCATCAGCTTCCGGCGCAGGATTAAACGGGCATAAGCCACAAAACAGTTACATCTGTATGGCAAAAGAGTCGAGGTGCCCGGTATGCGTCGTGGCGGAGGTTGGTCATCCAGATCATTTCATGTTTCGTTTATGAACTAAAAAAATGATTAAACAAGTGACCCAGCAGCCACGCATGGACCCAGACTCCAACATGAAAAGAGACTGGGCAGAGACGTTTGCACACAAGATGCAAACGTCTCGATCGATGATAATCCTAATTTCAGCCAGCGTGTCCATTGATCGATGTACCGACGCAACCGCTTTGTTTTATCAAGGTCAGAAGAAGCCTGTGCGCGCAACGATAGGAGAAGGTTTTTAAAATAGTCATCACAAGGAGGGGCTTCGTTCACTTGATATAAAGATATATCCCGTGTTTCTGCTTTTTTTTGATAGCGACGGGAATTGGTCTTCCTGGGCGGGCGCTCATAAAGCGCGCTGGCACGTTCGTGAAAACGCCTGATAGTTTCTTTGGCAAGGAGTATTTTTTTGTGCTCAAAGTAATAAGCTAAAAAGGTAAAGCCTTGGCTTATTTTTCCAATGTAAGTTTTTGAGGAGTGAAGGTGTAGTTTTAGTTCTGCAATAATCTTATGGGTACGTCTAACAACCTTACGCAAAGCGGTTTTACTTTTGGCAAAAACCACCCAATCATCCATAAAACGGGAATAAAAAACCATCTTGAATTGTCCCCATGGCTTGATCAAGAGGCATTAAGTCGATAGCACCAAGCAAGGGAGATCAAGGACTCCCCATAGGAATGCCTTTTTCAAGATAGTCATAGAAAATGCCGCCATAGGTTTTCGTACGATGGCATGCTTTGCTAATAAGGCTTAAAAGAGCAGGATTCTTAATGTAAGATTCAAGAATGCCCATTAAAACGTCAAAGTTAATGGAGTCATAGTACCCTTTAATATCACTCCGCATCACGTAATGATAATTAGGTAAAGCCCTATGAGTATCGTGATTACACATTATGGCCTTTGATATGATAACAGGATTATGGAATATGGTGGCCCATTTGAGATTCAATGGCTTGGGTGATGAGCTTTAAGGTAATCATATCTTATGAAGCCCAAAGAGAGATAATAGCGTCTTCTAACACGTAGAGATTAAGAGCGCTAAATTGATACGTTCCCTCATTGAGTTAGCTGAGCATGATGGGTTTGATTTCATTCCAGCCGTGGCGAAGATGCCAAATATCCGAATTGGGGCCGTGTTTTTTACGAAGAGATACAATCCACAGGTAAGCACGATCCATAGCATCTAGGGTATGTAATAAGGGTTATTTGACAAGGTGTTATTAATCTCCCTATAAGAGCAGTTAATGGGCATATTAGACAAAGTAATCTCGGTCCGAGGAAATAATCTATGTCAGAATGCATTTGTTTGAAGGCAAAAGTGAATATATGGATGAAAAAAGAGCAGAACATCCAAGAGGTTGTCTTGCGATCCCAATAAGGTTTAAACTTTGTCGGGTGGTAAGGTGGCTTATAGGAGAAAGCCCCAAGGGGCTTGGTTTGTTAAGTGTCAGGCTAAAGAACCAAGGCCAAAAAGGCTTTTTTGAGACTAGAAAGTCTGATAATGTTAAAAAGAATAAGAATTCCTTGAAAACTCAGGGGGGGTAAGAACCATAATAAACAGTGAGAACGGGAGACTGAAAATGAGAATTTTGTCTTTAAATAAAAGCGTATCGATGAGCATCCTAGGGGCCTTAATTCTGGGGGGTGCCTTGACAACACCACTTTTTGCAAAAGAGTATACTCTAAAAAACTCCCAAGTGGTGAGCCAAGGCCCGGTCTCTAAGTATTTTCCTCATTTTACGGCAAACACGGCAGCCTCCACGCCTTTGAAACAAGTCGAGGAGTGGGCAAGCGCTTACGAAGCTTTTTACCGGAAAAATAAAGGAAAAGTAGCGCCAGGGGGGCACTGTGTATCTCTTGGTACCTACGATAATAAGACTGGTGATGTATTTCAAAGTACTGTGTATATCAAGGAGATTACAAAAGAGGGGGTTGTTTTCGAGTCTCGTCCTAACACTCAAAAGGTACGCAATGCAACGGCTCATCCCAAAGCCAGTATGCTTTTTCTAGTAGCCTATCCTGATCGGGCAGAGCAAGTTGAATTCAGAGGTGTGGTGGAGCCCGTAGAAGATACTAACACAGATGCTCGATCTGATAGAAAAAATATGTGGAAGCGTTATATTCTTAAGCCAAGAATGGCAACTGTGGCATTGGTTAAATTCTATGATCTAGGGACTGAGGGCAGCATTCTTCCTATTGTGGACAGGGTGTCTTTTGCCTTGGGAAAAGATGGAAAGTGGGCTAAGAAAAGTCAACCTCCGTATTATGGTGGAAATGATCTTTTGGAAAAGATAGAAAAAGAGCACGATCCTAGAGGCTAGGCTACCGAAGAGTATAACTCAAGCGAGGATAGACCTCCGCCTTCAAGAAGGTGGAGGTCGCCAGATATTAGCTGTTCCATTAGATGACCATTTATTGATTTTTGTGCTTGTCAAAAACGAGATAGGAGATGTTGCCTAGTATATTGATGGATTGAGAGATCCTTGCTTATTTCAAGATATTTATTGATGAACTTAAGGAAATTTTCAAAGAAAGTACCGAGTGGCGATTGTGAGTTTCCTTTTTTCCAGTTTCTTGAAAAGAGAATTGCTTCGTAAGATACACTGCCGTATAAAGAAAGGAACTCGATTAAGCAAGCGCGTTCTTAATGGTATCTTCAGTGGAATCTTTAATAGAAAAGGGTAACGTCAATGTCCGATTTAACAAGAAAACCTCCAAAAGGGGGAAAGATTTTGTTGGCTGAAGGACCTTGGGGAAAGGATCCACAACGTGGATCTAAGCCAGAGTCTAAGGGGCAAGAAGGAAATGATCCTTGGGGCTCTCAAGCCGATGGTCTGAAAGATATTGTATCGGGGGCAAAGGAATTTTTTGATAAGTTTTTTAAAGATACCTCTTCCCATCGGAAAAAAAGCAGCCCCCCTATAAAGGGCTTTAGTCCAAAAGGAATTATTCTTTTAGTCGGAGTTGTATTGCTTGCCCTATGGCTAGGCCAAGGGTTTTACCGAGTGCAGCCTGACCAAAAAGGGGTGGTATTGAGATTTGGAAAATGGGTTCGTACCGATTTACCAGGTTTGAATTATCACCTGCCGTTTCCCATAGAAACAGTTTTTTTACCCAGCGTAACCCGCGTCAATCGAGTGGATATAGGGTTTCGTCCTGGATCCGGTGATGTGAAGCAGATCCCTGAAGAAAGTCTCATGTTGACGGGAGATGAAAACATAGTCGACATTAACTTTACTGTCTTTTGGCTTATTAAGGATTCTGGGGCTTTCTTATTTAATATAAGATCTCCAGAAGCTACAGTAAAAGCCGCAGCGGAGAGTGCTATGCGGGAAGTTGTCAGCCATACGCCTATTGCTCAAGCTTTGGCGGAAGGCCGTAAAGTAATTGAAGATGATGTAAGAACACTTCTTCAAGCCCATCTTAATCAATATGGTTCAGGGATAGAAATAACCGAAGTGCAGCTTCAAAGAGTTGATCCACCAAGTGAGGTCATTGAGTCCTACAGAGATGTTCAAAGAGCCCGCACGGACTTTAGCCGCCTTAAGAATGATTCGGAAGCTTATCGAAATAAGATTATTCCAGAAGCTCGTGGAGATGCTGAGCGTATTTTACAAGAGGCAGAAGGCTACAAAAAAAGTGTGGTAGCTCATGCAGAGGGAGAAGCAAGCCGCTTGAATTCAATTCTAGCTGGGTACGCTACAGCGCCTCAAGTGACTCAAAAGAGGCTTTACATTGAAGCTATGGAGTCTGTGTTAAAAGGGGCAAAAAAGGTGATTTTGGATAAGTCTGGATCTGGTGTAGTCCCTTATCTTCCTTTAGACGCTTTAGCGCCCAAATCTTCTGTGGAAGAGAATCCGCAATCTGAAGAAGGAGACGTTTCATGATGAACCATTTGTGGGCCCGATTTAAGGGACTTATCCTGGTGACGGCAGGCGTTTTGGCAATTTTGGTTTGGGCGTCAGCTTTTATAGTTACTCAATCTGAAATCGCTCTGTTACTGCAAATGGGCCGGCCTATAAAAGCTGTGGATACGCCAGGCTTGTTTTTTAAAGTGCCTTTTATTCAAAACGTGATTACTTATGATAAAAGATTGATTGATGTGGATCTCCCATCAGCTGAGATTATTTCTTCTGATCAAAAGCGATTGGTGGTGGATTCATATGTGCTTTATAAAATTACCAATCCACTCCAATTTTATGAGACTCTGGGTACAGAAGAAGTGGCGAGAACCAGGCTCCAAACTCTGGCTGGAGCTAGTTTGAGGCGGGTATTAGGAAACAATCCCCTGGCCAACTTACTTTCGCAAGATCGGAAGCATATTATGGCGCAGATTCAAGAAGGTGTATGGAAAGCCGCGCAGCCTTTCGGTATTGATGTTGTTGATGTGAGAATCAGGCATGCGGATCTTCCTAAGGCGAACAGTGAAGCTATTTATCTTCGGATGGAAAGTGAACGCAAGAGAGAAGCTAAGGAGTTTCGGGCTCAAGGAG
This sequence comes from Alphaproteobacteria bacterium, assembly GCA_018401675.1. Taxonomy (GTDB): domain Bacteria; phylum Pseudomonadota; class Alphaproteobacteria; order 16-39-46; family 16-39-46; genus M30B67. The sequence continues at coordinate 137,373 of JAGYKM010000001.1, forward strand.
AAGAAGAAGCACGGAAAATACGCTCTCATGCGGATAAGGAGCGCATTATTTTGCTTGCCAATGCGGATAAGCAATCTCAAAAACTAAGAGGCGAAGGTGAGTCTGAAGCCATTACACTTTTGGGTCGTATTTTTTCCAAAGATCCTAAATTCTTTGAATTTTATCGATCCTTAGAAGCCTATAAAAATGCCCTAACCCCGTCAACCACCACCTTGGTGTTAGAGCCTTCGGGAGACTTTTTTAAATTCTTCAAACGAGGTGCCTAAGACAAAGTCATCCAAAAAGAGTATTCAAATGAGGGGTATTCTTCAAAGAGTCTAATATCAAGGAAGACATATAATGCAGGGAGTTGCCAAGAAAATAACCCACGAGGGGGGGCGATGGGGAGATAAAATTTGGTTTTTCTCCGGTGCTTCTTGCCCTTGTTATTATAGGAATATTGGGAAAAACGGCCTCTGAAAAGAACCCGAGAAATGTTCTTGCCGGCATAGTTTTGCAGATGTTGCTCAACAAATACTTCCCACTGTGGTTGATGTTTCAGGAACGAGCGCCCCAAGTGAATCGGGGTCGGATGGTGGCTCTTTGGGAGGCGCGCCTCATGGGGATCCCCGGCTTGCTCCAAGTGGCGGGCATCGCCGCTCCTTGGGAGGCTTTGTAGTAGACCCTTCAGGATATATTTTGACCAACGGACATGTCATTTACGAAATAGAGGCAGTGACCGTATCCTTATCTGATGGATCGGTATACCCAGCGGAAGTTATTGGAAAAGATGAACGCACTGACCTGGCTCTTTTGAAATAAAAACGCCTATGAAATTGCCTTCATTGTCCTGGGGCGACTCCCACCAAGCGCGTGTAGGAGACTGGGTATTAGTGGCAGGAAGTCCTTTTGGATTTGGACGGTCGATTTCTGCAGGTATTATTTCAGCTCGAGCTCGTGATATTTCTAAGATGTCGGGAGAGGGAGGACCAGAGGGTTTATTTGTGGGTTATGTGGATGATTTGATTCAAACGGATGCGGCTATTAATCTGGGCAACTCAGGAGGGCCCATGGTGGATGTCCAAGGAAATGTGATCGGCGTTAATGTGGCTATTTATTCACCATCGGGGGGAAGTGTAGGTATTGGTTTTGCGGTTCCGGCTTGTGTAGCTCAACGGGTGTATGAAGCTTTACGCGCAAAGGGCCATGTGTCTTATGGGTGGATAGGCGTGAGAGTGCAAGAGGTGGACGATTTTATAGCGACTTCATTGAGGTCACAAGAATACTATAAAAAGGGCGTCAAAGGCGCTTTGGTGAGTGGTATAGACCCGGAAGGATCAGCAGCAAAAGCTGGTCTGGAGCTTTCGGATATTATTCTTTCATTTGGGGGGCACCCCATAGAATCCTACGATCGTCTCACGCGCATTGTGGGTGAAACGAGTCCTGGAAAATCCGTTTCAGTTCGTTTTTTACGTGATGGAAAGGTTCTTGATAGAAAAGTAAGGGTGGAGGCATGGTCTTTAGATAAAGGTACTCAAAAAAACCTTCCATCTCATGTAGAGCCCTCTTTTCTTCCCTATTCTGCCGATATGCCTGGTTTATTTAGAATGGATCTTTTAGGGATATCTTTGCTCCCATTAACTGCTTCAATGAGTGGAGCTTTGTACCTACTTGAGGGGACAAAAGGACTGTACGTGGTCCAAAGCAATGGAACAGGTGAGACAGTCTCTATGACGATGGGGGGTATAAGGGCTGGAGATGTAATTGTGGAGGTTAATAATGAACCAGTGGGGTCTCCTCAGCGCCTGAATGATCTTTTGGCTGCGTGGCAGAAGGAAAATAAGAGGACGCTTTTGCTAAAAATTTGGCGGCAAGGTCAAGTTCATTACATCGGGGTAGCTTTGCCTTCAGAAAAAAAAGATCATGAAATGAGTTCTAATCTTTCTTCCTAATCACATGGCAATAGTCTAAGGATTTTTGAGGTGACCTCAACCCACTCTCCTATTCTTGTTGAAAAAAATCAGGACAAGGCGTTGCCAGTGGTAATTCTCGCGGGAGCAACAGCCAGCGGAAAATCTGCCTTGGCTTTAGAGATTGCCCAAGCGGTTGGAGCTGTTATTATCAATGCGGATAGTATTCAAGTTTATAAACAGTTGCCCACACTCACTGCTTTTCCGTCCCAGGAGGAGTGTCTAAAGGTTCCCCATCTGCTTTATGGACAGCTTTCTTTAGAAGTGAAAGCGACAGCTGTGTGGTGGCGTGACCAGGTAATGACCTTATTAGGTCGTTGTTACGAAGAAAGACAAGTTCCCATAATAGTAGGCGGCACTGGTTTTTATATCCGTACATTGCTTCACGGGATAAGCCAGATTCCCTCTGTGGATCCTGTTGTTTTTGACCAAGGGCGCAACAGGTTAGCTTCTGAAGGATCCCAGGATCTCTGGAGAGCTCTTAAGGAAGTTGATCCCATAAGTGCTTCAAGAATTGAGCCCATGGATTCCCACAGAGTCTTACGGGCTTGGACGGTATGGTGTTCCAGTGGCCAACCTCTGTCTTCGTGGCAGACTCAAGCCACCGGGGGCATGAATTCAGATCCCCGATTTGAAGGGATTAACGTTTTTTTGAACCCTTCTAGGCCTCTCTTAAAAGACCGAATCACACAAAGATTAGAACAGATGGAGATGAGGGGTGTAAAAGAGGAAGTGGATCACTTTCTTAATGTCCATCAAGGCGTGATAACACCGCTCCATAAGGCCGTTGGTGTGGAGGAAATAGGCGGTTTTTTAAGGAAAAAATGGAGCTATGAAGAAGCAAAAGTTCGGATGAATTATAAAACTTGCCAATTAGCAAAGAGGCAAGTGACTTGGTTTAAGCATCAATATGATCACTCCATATTATTGTCGGAGCCTGATTATGAAAAAAGCCGCCATCATCTTTCTCCTTTGCTCCGTCAACTTAAGAAAGTGAGTCGATGACAAACTCAAAGAAGAGTAATCTCTTGGTGAGTGCGGGGATCCTTTTTATGAAAAATGGAGTAGCTCTTGATTCAAAAAAAGCACTAAGCGAAACACCTTTTTTGATGACGTCGAGGCCTTTGGGGAAGTTTATGGAAGGGTACTGGGAGTTTCCTGGAGGTAAGATAGAGTCAGATGAAAGTCCAAAAAAGGCCTTATGCAGAGAACTTTTTGAAGAAATTAATATTCAGGTTTTTCAAAAAGATTTGATGTTTATCTTAAAACGGATTCACGAATATGAGACCTTTTCAGTCACCTTGTATGTATTCAAAGTCCTCAAGTGGGCAGGAAATCTGAAGCCGAAAGAGGGTCAACAAGTGGCATTTATGACAAAAGAAGAGAGCTTGACAAAGCCTGTTCTCCCCTCAAACAAAGATCTCTTAAGAGATCTTTGTTGAGGAGAAGAAGGCTTAGAAAAGTTACTTATCACCACCCACTGGGGTTTTTCCAGAAAACTTTTGTTCCAGCTTTTGGAGGAGCCTTTCCGTTTCAGCATTGCTCGACGGAGTGCGCTTCGGTGCCGATAAAGTTGCTGATAACGGAACACGGGCATGGTTTTTTTGAAGCCCTATTCCTGGACGCCTCTTGCCCTTAGTGCCTGTATTGGTAGGAGAGAGAGGCAGACTCCTTGATAGCTGATCTGAAGAATAATCGGAGATCCCTTGAGCGTCAGGAGCGAGTTCCGCTTTTGCCGGTTCTTCATCCCTAGCTATTGTACTTTCCTGTTGTGTTATTCCAGATGCTTCTTCTGACAGGGGCACCACAGGCAAGGCTCTTTGAGGAAATCTTCTGGCAGTCGGTATATTGGCGTAAGCTACTTTAAATGTCTCAAAAGACTGCAAATCCTGATCTGAATAGGGAAATCCTGTTTCTTGAGATCCTAGATAGATAGGCCCCTTTACGTCTTCATCAAAATGCTCTCCCAGAGCGGCATAAAGTTTGCTAAGAGCGGGCTTAGCTTGATCCCAGATGGCAAAAAGTTCAGGATCAGATGTGGGAAAAAGAACCTTGGGGTTTTTTAAAGTGGTAAATCGGTATCCTAACCCAGCGCTTTCAAAGAGATCAGGTTTTTCTACCAGTAATCGACTTAACCGGACAGGGCCATAAGCCTCAGCTAAGCTGCTAAAGTAATCACTCTTGAGTCCTTGCTCTGGGGCCTCTAGTGAAGCATCCAATTCTTCGGTCAAAGCACTAGAGGCGAGAGCGGAATAGTGAGCCTGGCGTGAGGCAGAAAATTTTTGCTCCAAGCGGCGCCCGTTACTGTCTCCATATAGCCATGAAGCGTTATAAGGGATCACACCTGATGATTTTTGGAGGCGTGATTCAAAGGTGTCTCTAATCTCTGAAAGCGTGGTTCGCGCTTCTTGAGAGAGGGGTTGAGTTTCTGTATGCTTATCTATGAGGCCAGAAAAGAGAGAGATTTGATTAAGAAATAGTAAATCTTCACCGATATCGCTAATGCTTTGTATGTGCTTTGTATGTGCGGCATCATTGGCTTCAACTACTTGAGGGGCTGGTAGAGCCTTTGCAACTCTTTCTGCACCAGGGTCTTCTGGATTTACTTGCGGTTTGACTGCCATAAGAGGGTTTCCAGTCAAAGACAAAACAAGTGCAGCGAAAGAAAGAGAGGGTGTATATATTCGAGATGATTTGTTATTCATTTAAATATCTCCTATTTTTTTTATTGTTAATAATGATTCTTCTTTTTTACTTTATTAAATTCTACTTTAGCTATTTAGTTTGTCAAACTATATTTACACAAAGCAATATATCAGTTGGAAAAAATGACAAATAAAAAATCTTTACTTGGGGAGGGTTTTTTTAGTGGAGAGTGATGGTTTGCGAATTCATGCCAGAGTGTGATTTCTGAACCTCATTCCCCAAAGCTTTGAAATATAGTGAGCTTGAATCTGTGCGAAGGAGTTGCTAGTTGTGGTTTATGTTGCAATAGTATATTCAGGATTTTAGTAGAAGTGAACTAGATCGCTTCTTATTATGAAGGAAGTAGTATTTATATGTCTAAAGAAGAGTTGATGGAGTTTTCAGGGGTGGTTACGGAACTGCTTCCTAATGCAATGTTTCGGGTGCAGTTGGATAATGAACATGTGATTCTAGCGCATACCTCTGGTAAAATGCGAAAGAATAGAATTAGGGTTCTTCTTGGAGATCGCGTCACAGTAGAAATGACTCCCTACGATTTATCCAAGGGCCGTATTTCGTTCCGAGAGAAATAGGTGCTAGGGGTGCGTGTAGCCACTACCAGAGTATAAGAAGGCGAGATGAGCAAGTATCGCCGAGGATCGTGCCGTATTCTGCTTAGCGCTGAGGAAAAACAGATTTTTAGTGTATTCTAGATTTAAGCGATAGAAATAGGAAAAAGATGTTAATACTTGCTTCCCAATCACCGCGTCGCTCTGCTCTTTTAGGCGTATTGGGCCTGGATTCCTTTAAGGTTATTCCTTCCCAGTTAGATGAGTCGGCCCAGCCAAAAGAGTTGCCCCAAAAGTTGGTGCGCCGGCTTGCTCAAGAGAAGGCGGAGAAAGTTTTTCAAGAAACAAGTCAGTTTGGAGAGAAGCGAGTTGTTTTGGCGGCCGATACGTTGGTGAGCATGGGAAGACGCGTGGTGGAGGCGCCCCATAACGAGGAAGAAGCACGGGCTTGTTTGCGACGTTTATCGGGGAGAAGTCATTGTGTTCATACCTCAGTGGCTGTGATCTCTATTGGGACTGGGCTCAGACAGAAAAGTGTTCTAACCCGGGTTTCTTTTAAAGTTCTTTCTGAAGAGGAAATACAAAGCTACACAAGAAGTGGTGAAGGTTTAGGTAAAGCAGGAGGATATTCTATCCAAGGGTTTGCGGGATCTTATGTGAGACGGCTGAATGGTTCTTGGTCTGGGGTGGTGGGATTGCCTTTGCTTGAGACGCGAACTTTACTCATGAGCGCAGGTGTTCAAGTCTGGCCCACTATACTATAAGTGAGCAAAAAGAAGAGTAACCAAATAATTTAATAAGAAAAGTGGGAGAAAAGGTAAAAATATGAAGCGATATTCTTACTCAGACAAGGCTATAGACCAAGCAGTTGGTACTCTAAGAGACGGCGGGCTCGTGTGCTTTCCCACTGAGACCGTGTATGGCCTTGGTGCAGACGCAACAAATGATGAAGCTTGCAAGAATATCTACCGCGTAAAAGGACGCCCTTCTGTTAACCCTCTTATTGTTCATTGTGATTCCTTAACCCAAGCTGAGTCTATAGGTTTTTTTTCCCCTATGGCAAAGATGCTGGCTACTCTATTTTGGCCTGGTCCATTGACACTTATACTCCCCCTTAAAAAACCTCTTGCCTGTGCTTCTGTGGTAGTAGCGGGATTGGAGACTGTAGGTATCCGCCTGCCTGCTCATCCGGTGGCCCGAAGGCTTCTTGAAGCTTACGGTAAACCCATTGCTGCCCCTAGTGCCAATCTTTCGGGTTATCTCTCTCCCACAGCCGCAGATCACGTCGAGAAGTACTTTAAGGATACCCCTGGTATTTTAATAGAAGGTGGACATTCTTCGGTAGGGCTGGAGTCCACTATTGTGGATGTGACCCAAGATCCTCCCCATATCTTACGTTATGGGGGATTAGATGTGGATCGTTTGCTTATGGTTTATCCTTTTATGGAGTTTCAAGGCACTAAGGAGGGGGGTTCAATTACATCTCCGGGTCAACTTCTTGCCCATTATGCGCCTCGGGTGCCCTTACGATTGAATGCCACTTCGGTTACTAACCAAGAAGCATTGCTGGCCTTCGGCAAACCTTTGAAAGGAGCGAAGGTAACCTTTAATTTGTCTTTAGAGCAGTCCTTGTTGGAAGCGAGTCATTGTTTATTCCAAGGACTTCATTGGTTAGAGGAACAGCCGGGAATTCAAGGTATTGCGGTGCAATCTATTCCTGAGATAGGATTGGGTGTTGCCATCAATGATCGATTAAGACGAGGCGCTCAGGGTCCGAAGATTAAAAATGGTGATCTTCCTACTGCCGCGAAGATCTGCGAGATATAATCCCAGATCTTGAGAAAGAAAGGATATTTTGTCCAAATAAGAACTTGAATTTTACAAGCTGTAATGGTTGACTGATAGGGGACTGCACAGGAAGAAATAGAAAAGAGTCTTATGCTTACAAAAGTGATATTCTTGCTAAACGTGAGGGCTTCTTTTTTATGTAGTTTAGTCCAAAAGCAATGAACGAGAGAGCAAAAAATAAAAGGATTATAGTATGACATCACTTTCTTCAGGTTCCTCAATTTCTCCAGACTACAAGCCTACTCCCGACGAACCTTATATGAATCCAATGCAATTAGCTTACTTTAGACAAAAACTTCTTTCGTGGAGGAATAGTCTTTTGCAAGGCGCAGAGGATACCATTCACCATCTTCAAGAAGAAGATCACAATGAGCCTGATCCTACCGATAGAGCTGCTTCTGAGACGACCAGGGCTTTTGAATTAAGAACACGGGATAGAGCACGTAAGTTGATTATGAAGATAGATGCGGCGTTGGAGCGGATTGAAGAGGGCGTATATGGGTATTGCCAAGAGACGGGTGAGCCTATTGGACTCCCAAGATTGAGGGCGCGTCCTATTGCCACGTTATGTTTGGAAGCTCAAGAAAAGCATGAAAAGCTAGAGCGAATGTATCGAGATGACTGATCAGTAAGGTGAAGAAGAGTAAAGGCGGTGTTTCCTGCAGGTTCCTAATGGAATTTAGGTGACGGAAGGTATGTTTTGAAGTGGATTTTCCTCAAAAATGGTCCTTTGTAGATAGATAGAATGAAATAAAAGGACCATGGTTTTGAGGTATGGTGATGGATTATCGCGTAGAGGAGTAGGGTATAGGCTGTTTGGCCTGGCCGTAGGAATAGGTTTTTGTTTTCCTAAGATCAGTCTGGCCACTCCCCAAGCTTCTTACTATGAAACCAGACCCATTATGATTCCTGTTTCCACTTCTTTTATAGAGTCTGAAAGTGCCTCTCTTCCTGTTCCCGGAACGAATAATAATCCCCTGTATCCCTTAAGTCTATTTGAAGCTCTTCAAGTGAGCCCGGAGTTGTCCGCCGTTAAAACGGCAGGTACTGAAAAAGTACTTTTTCCTGGCGCACCCTCGGGGGGCAGTTTGGTGGTCTGGGAAGGGGTGGTTCTCAATGATCCATCCACGGTTCGAGGTTCTTTTGATTTTTCCCTACTAAAAGGAGCTTCTTTTCAGACAGTGAATCTTGAGAGAGGAACAAATCCACTGGTGACCACGGCGGCTATGGGGGGTATTATGACTTTGGAAACTCCCGAGAGACTGTTCCTTGCCCAGAAAATGGATAGTTCTTCTTTTGTAGGTCAAGGCGACTTGGATTCTATGGGAGGAAGATTTGTTCAGTTAACTCAATTTGTGCCTTTTTCTCAAGGTGCTTTATATCTTGGAGGTTCCTTTTCCGACACACCTAGATCCCCTGTGGGGACAGCCCCTTTACGAAAACAGTCTCGGAGGAAGGATGAATCTTTATCCCTTACAGGAAATTATGGATCTGTGGATAAGACCCAATTGGTTTTTCTATGCCGAACCGCTGATGAAAAATTTGATGATGTCTATGATTCCCAAGGTACTTTCCAAGGTGCTTCTCACTACCTTATTGGTCGTTTAAAGAATCTTTCCCAGGATGGACGGACACGCTCAAGCATGTCGATTGGGCAAATTATGTATGATCGAAGGGCTTATCATCAAAGTCAAACTCTTTCGAAATATAAAGGTATGAGTCAAACTCTGAAGGTAGATAGCACTCATATTGTGCAAAAAGGGATTCAACTTCAAGGGGGAATTGAAACTGAAAGGGAATCAGCTAAAGATTATGGCTTCTCAGAAGTGAGGGATACTATAAGCCTTTTTATGGGGCCCAAAGTGAGGTTTCACGAATATTGGACAAGTGAAGGGTCAATCAGAGTGAATCAAGGTCCCCATGATACCCTAATGGGTATTATGACGGGTGTTGGTTACCAGAGAAAGGGTGATGGGTTCTTTATTAAAGCAGATGTGGCCCAAAAAAGACCTAGCCTTTATTATCTGCATGCACAAGACTATTCTTTACCTCAATTTGGGACCTTGCCTCAGATTTCTTATCCTGTAGGTAACGCGTCTTTAAAAAAGGAGTCCTCTTGGGGGGTACTGACTCGGGTGAGCAAAGGCTACTGGGAAGGCCAAATGGTAGGGGGGTTCGAGATTTTTTACAGAAAATTTGAGAACTATATTTATCCTACAGCAACCATTCCGCGGACCTATACGCAAGGTGGTGGGGCAAGCACCTGGGGATTTGGGCCTAAAGTACAGATTGGAACTCACTCAATTCGGTTTTTGAGTCAAATTCAGTGGTTTCAGGTGTCTCATAGCTCTCAAGTACCGGACTTAGTTTTGAGTCCAGCTCATGCTCAGGCTCTCAATCAGCTCTCTTATGACTCTCCAGACACGACCTCTCCAAAGTTCGGAGGAATCGTGTCTATTACCACTCACTATAAACCCTATTCGACTGTGGGCCAAACGAAGAGCTATTCATTAGTGACCATGGGGATGCACTATGGCATTCAAGAGAATATCCTTGGATTTGTGCGTGTGAACAATCTTCTGAATAAACGGATTCAAGACCCCTATGATTCTCTCTTGGAATTGGATCCTTTTAGTTTTAGGGTAGGTATCAAGATAGAACTCTAACCATAATAAAGTCCTTTACACAAAAACAAGAGAAAGCGAGTGATATGAAACGACAGAAAATTTCTCTTAGGGGTGTGCCCTGTGGAGTTGGAGCCGGGCAATGGGGATCTTCCTTTGGGCCAGAGGCCCTTTTCAAAAAAGGAATAAAGGCACGTTTTGAAAGCATGGGCTTTGATGTGAATTGGCGTCTCTTGCCGGACCCACTGCCACACAAAGAGCCCTTTATTTCAGGATTTCAGCACAAAGAAGCCGTTCTGGCATGGTGTGAGCAGCTGCAAAAAGAAATCCAGAATTGTTTGGCAGACCACAGTCTTCCGGTGATTATAGGAGGAGATCACTCAATTTCTATGGGTTCTTTGTCCGGGGTTGCTCAGTACTGTGAAGCCAATGACCATTCGCTAACAGTGGTATGGCTGGATGCCCATGGAGATTTTAATACCAGTGAAACTTCCCAATCAGGTCATATTCATGGAATGCCCCTAGCCAGTTTATGTGGTCATGGTGATGGTGATTTTTTGTCCATGATAGGTAAGACTGGGAAAATCAATCCCAAGGACGTCCATCTGTTAGGTGTACGGGATTTAGATGCTCAAGAAGAGCACCTCCTTGCGTCTTCGGGAGTTCATACCTATCCTATGGAAGTACTACGGTTGCTTGGTTTTGGGACAGTTTTGCAAGATATTCTAGAAAAAGCACGTTTAAAACCATCGCCCCATGTTCATCTTAGTTTTGATCTAGATTTTATGGATGCATCCTTAGCTCAAGGGACAGGAACTCCAGTGCCTAATGGACCCACCTATGGGGAAGTAAAAGAATTGTTTCAAGTGATAAACAAGTCTGACTTATTGAAGTCAATGGATATTGTGGAATATAATCCCCTTTTAGACGGACAAACACAGACAGCAGAGGTTCTTTTTGAGCTTCTTACAGTTCTTTTTTCCGTTTCTTAAAAGAATTGTCAAAAAATAAGAGAGTTTCCATAAGACGTGGTTAGATTTGAGAAATAAAAAACCCCGAAGGACTTGGTCCTTCGGGGTTTTTGATGGCTTTTTCTAGACTAGAAAGAGTAAGCTACACCAACGCGGAAGATGTTATCGATAGGCTTAATCTTGGAAGCATAGGGACCAGCTGCTGCGGTCAAAGACACGCCAGAAGTGGCTGATGCAGTTGGGTATACAGTACGGATGTACTCAGCACGCAACTTCATTTTGCTTGAGATACATGTTTCCATACCGGCGCCCATGGTGAAGCCCCAAAGAGTATGAGTTTTCTTGTAGTTCACTGCAACACCAGAGTTTGAGCTTACGGACTGCTTGAATGAAGTTCCTGCAACACCGAGCTTAATGAAAGCGAGAGTCTTAGGAGCAATCAAGTAACCGAGGCGAGCTGTAGGAGAAACTGAAAGTCCACGAGTCAACTTAACCGAGTCTCTGCTGCTTCCGGCGATGCCCACTGGTTGAATAGAATCTTCTACTTGGCCACCTTGGAGATCCAAGCCTAGTTCAGCTCCAACATAGAACTGATTAAAGCATTTGCCCCAACCACCGTAGACCGCACCACCCCAAAGGGTTCCGCCAGAGTTTGAGCTTGAACTGCCGTTTGCGGCTCCTGCGACGTTACCATTGCGGTCATCATTGACGGTTATTTGAGAGCTAAGAGCATTGAGATCAAGTCCCACACCGGCATAGGCACCACTAAAAGTATCCGCATTCGCTGCAAAAGGTGCAGCTGCTGCGATGGCAAAAGTTGCTGCAATAAGTTTTTTCATGTGTAATTCCTTACGTTAAAGAGTTAGGAGATTTAATGTCAAAGAACCAAGGTCCTGTCAAAGAATCTAGGTCCTCAAACACGCGTCTCATAGAGCTATGATTAAGAAATATCGCCCTTGCTGTCAACAACGCGGGGGAACCAGAAGGGTCATTTTCCTGAATATGTGGCCATTAAGTCACGGGTGGAGGGGCTTCCCTGCCCTTGTGCTTGAAGAGCCGATCTCTAGAGTTTCCTAGAGAATAAAGATATGGGGCGAACGATGGGACTTGAACCCACGGCCTCCAGAGCCACAATCTGGCGCTCTAACCACCTGAGCTACGCCCGCTACAATTTTTCGTGTAGCAACCCTGGGGACAGATGCCCACTTTTGGGTTTCTTTCTTATTTTTAAAGAAGGTTGTTCTTTGTACCTGGCTTTCTATGGTTTGTCACCATCCAAATAGGGGTAAAAACAAGGTGCTTACCCTTTTGTGTACCTTCTTTACCTAAGAGGTCAATAATTTTACATCATCCTTCTCTAAGAGATTTTCTATCTCCACGAAACTTCAAAAACAGCGTTTCTAGTCTTAGTTTAAAGGGGGTTCTTTGCAAAAAAATGCCACCCTTGGGGGCAATTAACCAGTGGCAACTGTCCCTCAAGCAGTATCTTTAGTCTCGGAGTGGTGAGGGCACAATCACAGCTGAGCTCTTGGGTGGAGCCAAGTGGGATGTGGGATCGGGTGAAACGTTTCTTCAGAGGTGGTGGGGAAGAAGAGGAATCCCCTCCTTTGCTCACGGATCAAGCCTTCCATGAGTTCTGAGAGCATTTTTGAGGTAAAGCCCTGCAATGATCTCATAATGTTAAGGACAAATGATTGGGTTTGATGAATGTCTATAGTTTGGGCAAGGGATTGGGTATTAGCAATTTTCTTCTTGAGAAGGGGGTCGTTCATGGAAGATTTGAGTTTTTCCATGTCAAGGTCTAAAGATGTGGCAATTTCAAAAGCCCGGCTCAAAGTAAGAGGCGTTGTTTCTTTCATCAAAGCATTATGAAATTCAGCGTATTTTCCTTGTTCTTGAGTGGCTAAAGCCATTAAAGCCAATTTCATGGATAGGGGGCCAAATAAAGGAAGATCCCTGAAGATAACCATAACACGTGGATCTAAAGCAACTAGTCCCGACAGCTCGCTTGAGAAGGTCTTGCAATAGCCGCATTGGTAATCCGAAAAAGAAACTATCTTAATATCCCCCTCAGGATTGCCGATAAAGGGATAGTCTTTGAAATCATATAAATCATGGGCATGAGTTCTAATAGCTGTTTTTTGCTTTATTTCCTGAACTTTTTTCTCTTCTTCTAAGGATTGGCGCATAGCTGTCAGAAGGAAGGATGGATTTTGAGTTACAAAGCTCTCGATTTGTCTTTCAAAGGAGGGGGTAGGGGTGGGGAGAGAATGCTTAACATCTTTCTTGGTAAAACAAACATAACTGATAAGAGTGGAAAGGGCCACCGCCACGAGGCAGGTGATGCTATAGCCAATGATAGAATGTTGTTTAGGGCGCATAATTCCTCCTAAAGGATAAAATATAAATAAAAGAAGCGAGACGATGAACTAAAGAGCACAAGGGTCTAAGAAGCGAGTTTAAGAAAAGCATGAACTTTTCCAAAGGAGCTAAAACTTATAGACGCATAGATTACTCATTTAAACACGGAACCGCTCACTTGAAACCTGAGCGTCTGAGGGTATTGTTGGGGTTTCTTCTAAAGATGTCAAGACGTCTTGGGCGCGCATATAGCTCGGATCTTTCTTAGTTAAAAGGGTGTGGGCGCGATGGGCCTGTTTTTTTGCCTCTTCCTTATCACCAATGAGACCATAAAATTCACTAAGAGCGAGAGCCGAGGCACCCAGCCTGCCCAGTCTTCCTAAGGCGACCGCTTTTAGTTTCCAACACCAAGGATCATCTTTTTCCCTTTTTAGTACACTCTCTAAAATCACGAGTGCATCTCGTGCCGCATGATCTGTAGATAATTCCAAGAGGCAATGGGCATAAGTATAAGCAATAATGGGGTCATTGGGAGTAAGATCGTGAACCTTCTTATAAATGGAGGTGGCCTCCTTCACTCTCCCCGCGCCATAAAGAATTTGTCCTTTGAGCTCCATAAAATAGGGGTCCGTGGGATGAGATGCCAAAAGGATCTCAATTTCTTTGAGAGCTTCTTGGGTATGACTTTTTTTTAAATAGGCTATGGAGCGTGCATAAGTAGCCTCAAGACTTAAGTCTGTGGGGGGGTACATTGAAAGGATATGGTCCGGAGGAGAGACGAAAGCCAGGACTTTAATTTTAACGCGGTTAAAACGTGTGTAGAAATCTGCGGGGAAATCTACCGCGTGGGGGTTCATTTTTTGGCAGTGATCTTCTAAGACTTTAATACGTTCTTGGGTTAAAGGGTGAGTTCGTACATAAGGATCTTGATTTTGCGCTAAGAGTAAATCTTGAGACGACATGGTTGCCAATACATCTACAAGCCCTTGAGATGACCATTTCAACTGATCTAAGAAGCGGAGCGCTGCTTGATCAGCTGCAGATTCTTGTCCCCGACTATGAAGAAGGAAGCTTCTTTCTCCCATGTGCATGCCGCCGTAAAGAGACGCCATAATGGCTTCTGGTCCACCGCCAGCGAGAAAAGATACCGCACTACCCAATAAAGAGGCGAGCAAGGAAGGAGCAAGAAGACGGTCTTGGGCATTGATGCCCTTAACGATATGTTGCCCTGCCATGTGGCCAATTTCATGGGCCAATACCCCAATAAGTTCTCTAGGTGATTTCACATGGGAAAAAAGGCCCGTGTTTAAAATCATTAGATTGCCTATAGTAGCGGCAGCATTAAAATCTGGGTCCACAATAATAATAAATTTCTGCTTTCCTGCAGACAGTCCAGCGACCGAAAATATAGGGTTAGTATAGGCATACAAGAGGGCAGAAATCTCACTATCTTGGATAATAGCTCCTCTTTTGAAGTCGTAAATAGCGTCACTTTTTCTTAATGAAAGCGACATGAGAAGGAGGACCGTTAGGATAAAGCTGAGGGGACGTTTCTTTATAAAAGAAGGAAGCCCACACCTGGTTTGTCTAGAGCTAGACTTTTTTAGTATTCCAAGTAGGGATAACCAGCTCGGCTCCGCTTTTAAAAGGCCTTTTGCCATCAACCCTAAAGAAAATGGTCTGTTCCAAAAGAAAGAGAGGTGTTGAGCCACGTATCGTCCTTTTCTTTAATCAAGAAGTTTTTGCCACCACCCTTTTCGTCTTTCAAGTGTAGATGGAGATTTCTCCTCAGGTGCTAACGCTTCTCGTGCTCTAGGGGTTTCCGTGGAAGGTGTTTTAGGAGGTGCTGAAGGAGCGGGGGTGCTAGGGGCACTTTGCGGATTACTTTTAACCGCAGCAGCGCCAACTGCATCTCCGGTGCGGCGATCTCGACGAACGCGGTTATTAGTAAGTGGATATCGACTTTTTCTCCTAGGGGGAGCCTCACCGGTCGATGATTTTTTATGATTTGAGGAAGAGGAATCGGTATTCTCAGAAGTAGGTAGTCGTTCACTTCTTGTTTGAATAGGTATAGAAGGAACGTCAGAAGGCGTAGGGACTGGGGTCGTGGGTGTGATAGCGCTTGCGGGTGATTGGGAAGAAGTGTTTTCCGATTCAGGAGAAGAAGGATGGGGACTGGTGCGTCCTTTACGACGTCTTTTAGAAAAACCCTCCTTTGTGGTGGAAGGAGCCGTAGCTTCACTCACGGGAACTTTGGGGCCAGAAGGTCTGGGATGGGGCTTGTTAACAGAACTTGGCGTTGTTTTTGGGAGTGGAGGAAGAATGTCCGTAAGAGAGGTTCTAAAATCCGGAGTGATTATGGAGTCATCCATGGAGAAGGTGATTTGGAGTCCAAATTTGGACTCTAGACTACAAAGATGCTCTTTTTTCGTATTAAGAAGATAAAGAGTGACGGGGGTAGGGGCATACACAGTAAAATCCCCAGTCCGATCAGAAAGCCTATTCATATTTTTTTGCAAAGAGTCTTCTACACTCCGGAGTATATGAAGGGCGTAGGATTCAGTAGACCGAACCAATCCGGTCCCTCCACAGTGGATGCACATAGACGAACTAGACTCTAAAAGGGTAGGACGCAGACGTTGCCTGGAGAATTCCAACAACCCGAACATACTAATCCGACCGATTTGAATACGGGCCCGGTCAATCTTCATAGCCTCCTTCAAGCATCGCTCAACTTGATGGTTATGCTTGGAATCTGTCATATCAATAAAATCAATGACGATCAAACCGGCAATATCTCTTAATCGGACCTGGCGCGCTACTTCTGCAGCAGCTTCTAAGTTGGTATTTAAAGCCGTCTCATCGATGTGCCGCTCTCTATTAGACCGTCCAGAGTTCACATCCACAGCGGTCAGGGCTTCTGTAGGATTAATGACAATGTATCCGCCGGATTTAAGCTGTACGATGGGATTGTGGATTTCATCAATCTGTTCTTGGACTCTAAATTTCTGGAAAAGAGGAATAGTTCCTGTATGGAGTTGAATCTTGCGCGCATGGCTGGGCATAAGGAGTTTCATGAACCCCTTAGCATTGGCGAAGGCATGGTCACCTTCTACGTATATTTCTTCAGTGTCTTTTGAGTAAAGATCTCTTAGCGCGCGTTTGATTAAATCTCCCTCTCGATAGATCAAAGCCGGTGCAGTGGACGTCAGAGTGGTTTCTCGGATGTCGCTCCACAATTTAATTAAATAGTCTAAGTCACGCTTAATTTCAGCTTTGGTACGTTCCATTCCAGCGGTGCGAACAATGACACTCATGGAAGGAGGGAGATCAAAATCAGCCAGCAAAGAGCGAAGGCGTTTACGGTTCTGAATGTCAGTTATTTTCCGCGATATTCCTCCACCTTTTAAGGCATTGGGCATCAAGACACAGTAGCGGCCCGCGAGAGAGATAAAGGTAGTAAGTGCGGCACCTTTATTGCCACGTTCTTCTTTAGTGGCTTGAATGAGAAGTATTTGTCTACTTTTTATGACTTCTTGGATTTTGTATTTGGAATGAAAGATTCTTGATGTATGTGCCCGAACGGGTTTTTCTTCTTCAAAGATTTCGTCTTTGCCCGGAATGGCATCGAGATAGATGTTGGAGGAAACTTCTGCCTCAGAATCTTGAGTATCGATGACCCGTAAGAAAGACATATCGCTCTTGGTCTCTGGAGTGTTTTCTCGAGAGATAGATGGCTCAGCCTCTTCTAGGGCTACCGGCGCAAGAGCGCTACCCCCAAGGGATTCGTCGAGGTCTTCTTCGGGGCGGACCGAGTCTTCGGCCGCCTCTAATCGCTTACGGTCTTCGACGGGAATTCTAAAATAGTCAGGGTGTATTTCATTGAAAGCAAGAAAACCATGTTTTCCTCCTCCGTATTCCACAAAAGCGGCTTGCAGAGACGGTTCTACGCGAATGACTTTCGCTAAGTAAATATTGCCTTTAATCGACTGTTTATTAGCGGTTTCTATATCATATTCTTCAAGAACGCTTCGATTAACAATAGCAACTCGGGTTTCTTCAGGATGAGATCCGTCGATTAGGATGGTACGTGTCATTTGAAAGGGTGCTCCAATTTATTGTAAAGGATAGATACCCGCTCATCCATGAATTCTCAAGAATTTTTGACTTTGTCACCTTCTTATTTGCTCTTTCCTTCCAAACACGGAAGGGCATATTGCCCAAGAAGGGGACACGCCACAGATGGTTTTTTGGGATGTTTCTAGAGGAATACTGAGAGGCTATTGAATTTAACCTTTCGTATTTAAGGGAAACAAAACCGATCAGGGCGTCTACGTAAAATTTAAATTCCTTCGAATTTCTCTGCCTAAACACACCTACTGCCTTGGGTATCTTGATAAGATACCTTACATAAGAAAGAAGCAGTAAGAAGGAATAAGGACTAGAGCGCATCTATCTATATTTCTAATTAAGTTGAGACGACTTTAACTTTCCTTGAGTCTTTTATAAGAAAGCCGTCAATTAAAAGAGCTCCGCTACTGCGGAGAGTGAAAGATTCGTCGATTTATGTGATTAAAGGACTTGATTGCCAAGCTCTTCTAACATAAAGCACTAGCTTCGTATCCCAAAAAGTATTCAAAACGAGCCTACCTATACTTCATTCAGGCGTTATAAATAGGTATGGATCCACTTAAGTTGTTGAAAGAAAGAAACCATGGCCTAAGGGTAACTTCTTTGGGTCAGAATTCAAGTTACAAAAATCTTAGGTGAGAGTGTACTGACTTTCCATAAAATCTACAATTGGTTTCTTAATTTTTTTTGTGCTATAAGAAAAAAGTTATTTAAGAGACCTTAAGTGGAAAGCTGGTACAGCTAGGGGTGAATGCGCCTCTTTTGAATAGTATAAGGTAGCCTCTTTTTGTTAGAAAATTGAAAGTACTCAACCATGATTCACGACGCCCCAAAAACCCCTCTTATGCCTAAGGCAACAGCTGTTTGGTTAATTGAAAACAGCACCCTTTCTTTCGAGCAGATCGCTGCATTTTGTCATATGCATCTTCTGGAAATCAAAGCTATATCTAACGGAGAAGCCGCTTTAGGAATAAAAGGGCTCAATCCCGTAGATATGGGTCAAATTAGTCAAGAAGATCTGGAGAGATGTCAAAAAGATGATTCTTTAAGGCTCACTTTAGTTGGGGCTGCCCAAAAAGAGCATACTTCGGGAGGAAAAGGCAAAAAAGGCGGAGCCAGTCGGTATACGCCTTTGGCGCGTAGAGGAGATCGTCCTGATGCTATAGCATGGCTTATCAAGCAATATCCCAATTTTTCTGATGCACGGATAATGAGGCTTGTGGGAACAACAAAGCCTACGGTAGAGAGTATCCGCAAAAGAACTCACTGGAACATGGTTAATATCAAGTTACGAAGCCCCGTTAGTTTGGGGTTTTGCACCCAAGAAGAGTTAGATGCCTTGGCACTTCTTACATCATCGGGAGAGCTGAAAGAACAAGGCGGTAAGTTGTAGGACCCACCATCCTCCAAAATTTTATTGGGAAAATCGGGAAAAGTGGGAATAGATCTCCGAGGAAACACTAGAGACAGAGGGGTTTCGACGGTGAAAAATTCTTGCATTTTAAGGTGGAGTGCGGTAAGGACAAGGCTCACTATCCGAAATGATCTTGGGTAAAGCAAAAAGCTTGGTATCTAAGGTCTCATACAATGAGGGTAGCTGAGTCCATTTAAGAGCGTATAAAAGAGTGTGATATGCTTTTCTATTTAACAAAGGAAACGTTATGGCTGTTCCAAAGAAAAAAACATCCCCTTCTCGACGTGGAATGCGTCGTTCTCATCACGCGCTTACACCGGTAACGCATGCTGAGTGTGCCAATTGTGGTGAAATGAAGCGACCCCATCATATGTGTGATGCTTGTGGGCATTATAAAGGTCGTGCTGTTTTGGTATCTGCGTCTGTCCACTAAGGCTTTCTCCTCTTTAAAGGAGAAAGAAGAAAGGCAACCTTATGGTAGCAAAGGTAGTGCTTGCATTAGATGGCATGGGAGGAGAGTCTGCGCCAGATGTGGTCGTCCAGGGAGCTGCTTTAGCCTGGAAAAAAGCGCCTTATCTGAGTTTCAAAGTTTTTGGGGATAGTCAGCGATTGCTGCCATTGGTCAAAAAATATGGAAATAGTGACGTTTTCACAGTGGTTCATACAGATGGGGTCATTGATGATCATATGAAACCATCTCAAGCCATTCGATCAGCACGAGGCTCGAGTATGGCTCAAGCCATCCAATCAGTAGCTGATCAAGAGACCATGGGTGTGGTTTCTGGGGGCAATACGGGAGCCTACATGGCTCTTTCCAAAATTCTTCTTAAAACCATTCCAGGTGTTTCTCGGCCTGCTATTGCCTCTTACCTTCCCAACCGCAAAGGAGGCGAGACGGTCTTTCTTGATTTGGGCGCTAATGTGCTGTGTGACGAAGAAAATTTGTCTCAGTTTGCGGTTATGGGAAGTATTTTTGCCCAACATGTTTTAGGGATTCATAATCCCCGTATTGGACTTTTAAATATTGGAGAAGAGGAGCTCAAGGGCAATCAAACCCTCAGGAGGGTTTACGGTTTACTCAAGGGGCTTCCGTCACTCAATTTTCACGGATACGTAGAAGGGGATGACATCACTGCTGGCATAGTGGATGTGGTGGTGACAGATGGATTTACGGGCAATATAGCTCTCAAGACTATTGAAGGCACAGCGCGACTTTTGAAATATTTTCTCAAGCAAGGATTCTGCGGCTCTTTGATGGGACGTTTGGGGCCTTATGTGTGCATCCTCTGCTCTACGGCAGGTTCAAGAACGAATGGATCCGAGCCGATATAATGGGGCTGCTTTTTTGGGTTTAAATGGGTTGGCCATAAAAAGTCATGGCTCTACCGATGCGCTTGGGTTTTCTAATGCAGTTGGGGTCGCTCTTGATATGCTTCGCCATGGTTTCAAGGCTCATATTGAGAGAGATATAGAAAATTTAAGGGCCTATGAAGCGGCTATCATGTTGGATTCTAATAAAGATAGGTCACCATGAGTCAGAAATATTCTGCCATCATTGGATGTGGAGGATGTGTTCCTGAACGGAAGGTATCCAATAAAGATCTTGAGGCTCAGGTGAATACCACTGATGAGTGGATTCGAGAGCGAACCGGTATTGAGACTCGGTACATTTCCTCCAAGGAAGAAACGTCCTCTTTTTTAGGGGCTCAAGCCGCTGTAGCGGCTTTGAAGCAAGCGAATATAAATGCTTCGCAGATCGATTTTTTGGTATGTGCCACCTCAACACCTGATCTTACTTTTCCCGCCACGGCTACCTTAATTCAAAAAGCCATCGGTATGAAACAAGGGTTTGCCTTTGATCTTCAAGCCGTTTGTAGTGGCTTTGTATACGGATTGAGCGTGGTGGATGCTATGATGAAGGCAGGCCATGGGCGCCGGGCACTCCTTATCGGGGTAGATGTTTTTTCAAAAATTGTGGATTGGCAGGATCGAAATACCTGCGTTTTGTTTGGAGATGGGGCGGGGGCCGTTGTTTTAGAGCAAATAGAGACTCAAGATTCTGAAAAACCTCGGGGTATTTTAGACTCTGCTTTATATTCTGATGGGGCATTTGTCGATTTATTGAGAACCTCAGGCGGCGTGGGAACCACTCAAGAGGGTGGTGTGATTCTCATGAAAGGTCCAGAAGTATATCGACACGCGGTAGAAAAGATGACCCAATCAGTCCAAGATTTGCTTGATAAAAATAAGCTGTCCATTGACGATGTTAGGTGGTTAATTCCTCATCAGGCCAATAAACGTATTATGATGGCGGTAGCGACTCGTCTTGGCTTGCCCGAAGAAAGGGTTATTGTCACCGTTGGGATGCATGCAAACACCTCTGCGGCAACCATTCCTTTGGCACTGAACGAGGCAGTGAAAAAAGATCTCATTAAGCCCGGAGATTTAGTGGTATTCGAGGCTCTTGGGGGGGGATTTACCTGGGGTTCTGTCCTGGTTCGCTGGTAAATAATAAGGGTTAGGGATGGCCATGAGATGGCGAGTCATTCTTGTAATGTAGCCCGCATACATACCTAGGAGAGGGTAGCCTAAAGCTCCTATACAAGGATCTTGATAAAATGAGATGCCTTGAGATTGAAACAAAAAAGCCTTTGACTCTTTTTCTAACTTTTTGAAAAGAACCAAAGGCTTTTGTTTTAACGCTTGGAGAATTGGAAACGACGACGAGCCTTCTTATGGCCGTATTTCTTGCGCTCCACCACGCGGGAATCTCGTGTTAAGAAACCGTTGGTTTTTAATACAGGACGAAGCTCTGGTTCATATAAGGTCAGAGCCTTGCTGATACCATGACGTACAGCGCCCGCTTGACCGGAGAGACCGCCGCCAACTACCGTGCATACCACATCAAACTGGGCAGTACGGCTAGCGGTATCAATAGGTTGATTAATAATCATCCGCAACACTGGACGAGCAAAATAAGTTTCCAAGGATCGACCGTTAACGGTGATAACACCTTTTCCAGGCTTTACCCATACGCGGGCAATGGCATTCTTTCGTTTGCCTGTGGCATAGGCGCGACCTTGCTTGTCTAGCTTTTGTACATAAACATGAGGGGAAGAGCCTGAGGTGCCAGTGGTCTCTTCCTTAAGTGTATTAAGAGATACGTTTTCCATGACCTACTCTGCCTTTTTGTTTTTGCGGTTAAGCGATCCAATATCTAATGGATGGGGTTGCTGTGCTTGGTGAGGGTGAGTGTCTTCAGCATAAACAAACATATTTTTAAGCTGCATCCGGCCCAAGGTGCCTTTAGGGAGCATGCGCTCTACGGCTTTGCGTAGAACCCTTTCAGGATGGGCGCTCTCTAATAATTTTCCAACGGTCCTCTCTTTGAGGCCTCCTGGATATCCCGTGTGCCAGAAAAATTTCTTCTGGGCGAGCTTATCTCCAGTTAGGTATACATGTTGTGCGTTTACCACCACAATATAATCACCACAATCAAGATGGGGCGTAAATTCTGGCTTATGTTTGCCCCGTAAAATAATAGCAAGCTGAGATGCTAAACGACCCAGAACCAGGTCTTTCGCATCCACAATGTGCCATTCTTTTTTTATTTCGCTGGGTTTTATAGAAAAAGTTTTCATAAATGATAGCCTCTTATAGAGTGAGTCTCTAACGGTTTCTTGATACGACATGAATGGTTTTTACAAAACAAAAAGAAAAGTGTCAAGAAAAATGTCTTCTCAATCTCTCCTAGCTCCTATAATCATTGGAGAGTGGGGGCGGTACCAGGATACCTCTCAGCTAAAGTCCTTCTGAAGACGCTTACGAACCTCCTCTAGACCCAGGATCTCCATGAGTTCAAAAAGACTGGGAGAGACCAAAGAACCTGTGAGCAAAAATCTTAAGGGTTGGGCGATATCCTTTAAAAGAATGTCTTGAGAATGGCAAAATGCTTTGATCTCCCGTTCATAATCTGTGTGAGACCAAGGAGTGGGGACGGATTTTGTTGCTTCCTCAAGGGTACGGAGTAGTTTTTCAAGAGTTTCAGATGTAGAACAAGTAAGAAAGCTCTGACCTTTTTCATCATAGGTGAAGGGGGCATCATCCAAATAAAGGGTGCTTGATACTTCTAAGTCGCATAGGGTTTTAGCCCGGGTTTTTAACGAGGGGAGTCCTTTAGTGAGTCGCATAATCTCTAGGGAAGACAGGGGAGATTTTTTAATATTCTCTAAAGGGGGCGTCAAAAGAGAGAGAAGATGAGACTCGGGCGTTTTGGCAAGATAATGGGCGTTAAGGTGACTCAATTTGGCCATATCAAATCGAGAAGGAGAACGTCCTACGTGCTCTAAGGAAAACCAAGAGATGGCTTCATCTATGGATATGATCTCATCATCCCCATGACTCCATCCAAGCCGCAAGAGGTAGTTAAAAAGAGCTTCAGGAAGAAATCCCATTTCTTTGTAGGCGTCTACGCCCAAAGCGCCATGACGTTTTGAGAGTTTGGCGCCATCAGGGCCGTGAATTAAAGGAATGTGGGCAAAGTGGGGAAGATCCCACCCCATAGCTTGGTAAATCATGATTTGACGAAAGGTATTGGTGAGATGATCGTCGCCACGGATAACGTGGGAAATGGCCATGTCAAAATCATCCACCACCACAGCCAGGAGATAAGTAGGGGAGCCATCACTGCGCAGGAGAATCATATCATCCAACTGGTTATTGGCTATTTTGATTTCTCCTTGAATTAAGTCCTGAAGCACGGTGTCTCCCTCTAAGGGAGTCTTCAGCCGAACCACAGGAGGCAAGTCGGAGGGTGGGGGAGCCAAGGCGCTATCGCGCCAAGGGCTGTGATATCTAAAGGACTTATTTTCCGCTCTTGCGGCTTCTCTTAAGGTGGCAAGCTCTTCAGGCGAGGTATAGCAATAGTAAGCCGCTCCTTTGGCGACTAAGGCGTGAGCTATTTCTTGATGACGCTTCGCCCGTTCATATTGAAAAATAGCCTCCCCATCCCAAGAAAGGCCCATCCAAGTGAGCCCACTCAAGATAGCCGTCACGGCCTCAGGCGTTGAGCGCTCCCTATCCGTATCCTCAACTCTTAGGAGAAACTGACCACCATGATGACGGGCAAAGAGCCAATTGAATAGGGCGGTACGTAGGGATCCAATATGGAGATATCCTGTGGGAGAAGGGGCAAAACGAGTGATAACAGTCATGGTCATTCCTTAGAAAATCTGATGGATGGGGCGCCTATAAAAGCATTCACACTGAAGACAAGGATAAACTTAGATGCACACCATAGTTTATGACCTATGGGTTAATTCTTAAAAAAGCGCCGAGAAGACACTCTTGTCAATTCCCAAAAAATACCTTAGAGAACAAATACGATAAAAATGTATTTATTATTAATCTTATAGTAAATTCATCGAAGGAATAGGGGTTGACCATGATAGATTATTGGAAAAAGAGACTCCACCCAGAGGCCAATCGATTTTTTTTATGGGGACCTGTCATTTTTGGGATGGGTATAAGTGGGTATTTCTTATGGCCTTTTGAGCCGACGTTGATGGGGGTAGGGGTGGTATGGACTATTTCTGCAAGTCTTGCTTTTTTAAGTCTTAAAATCAGAAGATCATGGATATGCTTGTGGATAATTGTGTTCTTAAGTGTATCGGGGTTTTCTTGTATAACCTTGAGGACCTCTTTAATAGGCACAGTACTGGTGCAAGATGCCCAGTGGATTCGTTTGGAAAAAGCATATATTGAATCAATGGTGCAAAGAGCGAGTGGCTGGCATGCTGATGTGGTGATTGAGAAGTTCACTCCCTACAATATAGGGCATCAAAAGGCGCGAAGAGGTATAAAAGAAAAGACACAAGAACGGGCCTTCAAGAAAACCTGGGTTGGGTATTTCAAGAAACCCCATTCTTATGGGGTGGGAGGAACCCCTTCAGCTCGAAACTTAAAAATACGTGTTTTTATGAAATCCATGCCGCCTTTTGTTCAAGGAAATTCAATAACGGGTGGAATGCACATAATGCCTTTGCCAGAGGCGAATTGCTTTGGAGGATTTTCTTTGAGACGGCAAGCTTACTACAGCAAATTGGCGGGCTATGGATTTTTTAAGGGTAGGCCCACAGTAGACCTTACTAGGAAACAGGCTAATAAAGAGAGTTTTTTCTCCCGGAAACGGCAAGCCATTACGCACCATCTTAAAGAAGCGCTTTCTCCTGTGCAATCTGCCATTGGAGAAGCGCTTATTACGGGAAACCGTTATGGTATTCCACAAAAGTTAGTGGATGACTTCAGTATCTCAGGCTTATCTCATGTCTTGGCGATATCGGGGCTTCATATGAGCTTGATTGCCGCTCTTATTTTCTTTGTCATCCAAAGGGTTTTAAACGTTTCTCGATCCGTATATGTAGTGGTTTATGGCCCTAAATTATTGGTGTTTTTGACAGGTGGGGCCTCTTTTATGTATTTGGGATTATCTGGGTTTAGCTTGTCCGCTTTGCGGGCTTTTTTGATGACGTGTTTGGTTCTCTTGGCGTTCTTGCGCTATGGATGGGTAATTTCTTTGCGCAGCGTGGCGATAGCCGCATGGGCTATTTTGATCTGTCTTCCAGAAAGTTTAATGAATCCCAGTTTTTCTCTTTCTTTTGCGGCGGTGACAGGACTTATTGGCGGATATGAAACGATCAAGATGCCCGTTTTTTTAAAAAAAGAACTTCATAGATCGAAGGTGGTGAAAAGATTCTTTTACAAAATCCTAGGGTATGGGAGTGGAATTTTTGTGTCCTCTTGTATCGCAAGCATAAGCACCCTTCCCCTTTTGCTTTTTTATTTTCATACCTTCTCAGCCCAAGGGCTTGTCTCAAATTTTATTGGGATACCCTTGGTGGCTTTTTGGATTCTTCCTTGGGGTTTTTTAGGCACTTTAGTATGCCCTATAGGACTTCACATATATCCTTACAAGCTCATGGGACTGGGCATAGACCTTCTTGTCTTCTTTATTCAAGTGATGGCAAAGATCCCCGGGATGACTGTGGTGGTGCCTCATCCTCCCGATGGATTCTTGATCGGATCCGTGTTGGGAGGGGCTTGGTTTATTATATGGAAGACACCGTGGCGGAGGGTAGGGTTATTAGGGCCATGTGTGGGGGTGTTTCTTTGGATTTTTCAAACCTATCCCACACTTATTATCATACCAGACGTCTGTATGATTGGTTTTAAAGATAAAAGTACCCTTTGGGTGGGGGATTTTTCAAAAATTCAACCAACTACTTTTAAAAAAACCCCGGGGTCATCCGAGAGGATTTTGGATCAGTGGAAAAGGGCTTTAGGATGCACCAACGTCAAGCCTTTAAAGGTTTGTGGGTCACAAAATTCCCAAGACCCTTGTTATAGATTATCCCAGATATCTTCTCCAAAACCTATAAAGTCACCCTCTCGATAGGGGGCCTTGGCTCAAATAAGAATCGAAGGACAGTAAGTATAGACTTTAAGAAGGGGAAACTCAACTTTAGAAGGTGTCCACAGGGCAATAAGGGAGGCAAGAAATCTCAAGATAAGAAAGTCCTAACTTTTAGGATTACCAAGGAGGGGTATTTACAAGAGTGGGTACCGCCGGGATGGACCATAGGAAAAAGACCTTGGGACAGAAAAGGTAAGAGTTTATGAATTTTTGTGACTCAGATAGCGGGATGATGGGGTGTAAAAACTGTGGGCCAGCAGGTTTCGGTATCTGTGAGATAAAGGGGAGTCTGGCAGGTGATAAGGCGCAAGGCCTTATCACCTGCGAAGGTAAATACTAGGGTGTCACGTTCTTGTGATAAAGTGAGCAACACCAGCTGCTCTTCTGGATTACTAGCGTCGATGGAGTATCTTTGGAGATGAGAAATTTTTGGAATATGGAGGTGGCTTATAATGCGGAGATTATTGTCTGGGGTGCTTGAAGAAGAGGCGCGATGGTATCGATATAAAACCATGGTAAAAGTTTCTGAGATTAAATCATGAACAAGCCCCACAGATGGAACCAAAGCATCTTGAAGCAAAGCAGACATAATTTCTATATCTTCAAGAGTCTCTGCCTTGATTTTTAGTAAAGAGGGGGTGCTTTTTTTCATGGCAATCTTTCATTAAGAGAAATTAGCGAGATATGGTTGAGTACTAAGTTCTGCTGTCCAGTTCACAACTATTTCAAAGAATAATACCTCTGGAAGGGGAAGGTAAGGTGAGTGAATGCCTCTTTTGAACGAGAGGAAAAATGGAGTGCAAAAGACAGCTCCTGCATTTTTCTTATGGAATTAAAATACCATAGATTTAAGGGTAATGGTGAATTTTTAGAGTGATTGGGATTATCTAGGGGACCGGTGAATGGAAGGACCTCATCCTGGATAGGCCTCGGTCTTTTTTTTTATTTTCTTTTGGGATTAAGGTCATTGGTGTCGGGGGTATGGTCTATGAGTAAGGGAACCGGCGTACTTTCTACGCCGTGGTTTTTTTGTATGATGGTGTGGAAGAGTTGATTATGAAAAATTTGTTGGTTTAAAATATAGGACTGATGATTTACTGATACTTCAAAGGGTTCTTGGGTGGTAAACCGATCTAGGTAGATGTCCCAATGGGTCTTTAGAGCTTGAGGAAGGCCCAGTCCGCGGGATTTAGCTAAGGCTTCCTTGGCGGTCCAAAGAGCATAAAAACCAAGAGGACCTTTTTTTTCTACGTACTGAGCTTCTTTTTTGGAAAAACCCCAGTGAGCGATTTTTTCGTAAGGCCTCGTGAGGCTCATGTCTTCAATATCTATGGCACAGGGGAAAGAATAGGAAGACAACAACACGCTCACCCAAGATTGGGAGTGGCTCACACTGATATCTGGGAGGCTGGGGGTTTCGGATGAGGGGGCCCATAAATAGGGTTGTCCAGAATTTGCATGTTTAATGACCACTTCTTGTGCTTGGCTTTTTGAAAGCAAAGGAAAGTGGGTGAGGAGACCTTGGGTGAGGACATGAGCGCGCTGGCGGAGAAGAAATCGGGAGGGACGAAAGGATTTTATAGTGGCACTGCAGTTTGTTGGTTGCGCAAGGCGACCTAAGGCCACCACAATATTTGACATGAATAGACTTCCAAGAGTAGAGTGAGACCGGAAACGAAGGGGTGGTATTTCTGCCCGTAGGTGGTCAGAAAACTTGGGCAGTGGTTCTATTTCTAAGAGTGCAGATAACCATACCTTGGCAAAAAAGGAAACGAAAAATGAACCTTAGACAAACAGTCAAAAGAATAGGACTGAGTTCAGTCATAATGGTCAGTCTCGGAGGTTGTGGGCATAAAACAGTGCCTATTAGGGCCTTTGATCAAGGATCGCCTTACACAGCTTCTGTGTTGTCTTTGCAAGAATTTGGAAACCGTATCCAATTCGCTTAATAATTGTACCAAAAGTATGACAACATATATGAGTCATAATTTTTAACGTTGTTGTGCACAAAAGGGCAGTCAGGTAAGGACTGGGAATAGGTATCGAGACGGCCGTTTGGCCCATAGGGACTAAAGAAGGGACTTTTTGTCCGCCCCAAGAAGAAATTAGGTTGCCAAGAGGTGGCCAAGGGCGTCGATTGTCAGCTTTGGGAAAACTGAATTCTTAAGGCCATGGAACAGCCACTGAATATGGTGATATTGCTGAAAGCCAAGCTACCTATAAGGTCTTTGGACAGAAAGTTCCTTTTCATTCACTGAAAAGCTACTTTGGGCATACCTTAGGCGCTTGTGGCGCTCTAGAAGCTTGGCTGGGGATTGAGATGCTCCATGACCACTGGTGGGCGCCTACTCTTAACTTAGAGACCGTAGATCCTCGCTGTTCTGAGTTGGACTATGTGACCAAAACTGGTAGGACTTTAGTCCTCGATACATTTATGACGAATAATTTTGCTTTCGGGGGCATAAACACCAGTTTGATATTCTCAAAAAGGTGAGTGGAATCTAGGTGCGATATGCCAATTTTCATAGCTTGAAAATCCACTATATCTTTTCGGCTTCAAAAACCCGTCACGGGATCCCTTAAAGAAGGTTCTTCGGGAGCATTTTGTAAATAAGAGGGTTTTTAGCATAAAGTTCTTGAAACTCTTTTTTGTAGATAGGCTCGCTCAAGGTTATATCCATCTTGGATACAACCTGTGGCGTCGTGGCCCATAAGAAAGAGCCTAACCCACCCAAGAGGGGGAGCACATTATCAAGGTTTTCCGCTGCCGGTCCGACGACCTCAAACTCTATGGCATATCCTTCACCTTCAAAAATAGAACGGATAATAGCCTGTTGGTAATCCACATGAGGTTGATTAGAGACAAAGACAATGCGACGTATATCTGGATGTTGTTTTAACCAAGAGATCAGGTCTAACATCGTGGTTTGAGTGGTGGGTCGAGGAAGATCTCCGGCAGGTGTATCGATAAGGATGAAGGGGAGATTTCTTTGTGATAAGGGGGAGTCATAGTACAAAGCTTCACCTAATTGGGCCTCAGTCAACAAACGCCAATCATTTTTTCCCATAGCTTGCGCCAAATCATGGAGCGTTTCTTTTGATCCATCTACGTCAAGGGTGACATACCGCTCTCCTGACAAGAGGATAATGGTACTAGGCGTAAGGCCTTGATCAATTAGAGCATCAACGTAGGCTATCCGTTCAGCCATCCGATTCCTAGTAGCGCCCAGAATGCAAATAGCATCAGGGTTCTTTATCGTAGGATCTCTAGCGGCCACAAATCCTAAAATAGTGAGATCTTTTAATACGCTTGAAGTGTTTTTCTCCATCCAAGCTAAAGGTTTTACTTCCCACCGTTCTTGGGTTCCCGTCCGCACCGTAAATTTAGCCTGGGTTTCTTTTACTAAAGTTAGAAGGTTTTGGATAAGGTGAGATTGTTTTTTTCCACAAGAAAAAGTATCTCTCCACTGAGACTGGTCTATATGAATGTTGGCTTTTTGGAGAAGGTTATCCAAGGTTTCTTTTTGTTCAGTTGAAGCGAATCCATAACAGGTAAGGGCATCATTCCAGGTATATTTGTTATAATAATGATAAGAGATACCCACGGCTAAAATGCTGGCGATAAGAAATAACCCTAAAAAGAATCTAGTAGAATATTTGCGCATTCATTACTCTCCTTACAATTATGATATCTATATCTTGTCTGTTGATAAAATTCAAGAAGTTATGGGTGGGCCCTTTAGGGGAGGGCGTCAGCCATGAGAGTTAATCTATACCGCTATGGGAGCTTTGCGATTTATCTATAAGGGAAGTGAGTTTTTTATTTTCATGGTGAATCACGTAAAAACCTGCCCCAATAATGACGACACTTCCTAATATAGTGATGCCATCTGGAACTTCTCCCCAAAATAGAAAGCCAAAAAGAACGCTCCATAAAATAGAGGAAAAAATCATAGGGGCTAAGGTAGCTGCAGGGGCATAAGTAACAGCTCTGGTGATGCAAAGTTGGCCCATAAGTGCTGCTACGCTTTGTCCGAGAAAACAACCGGCATCTCCCCAACTGGTGATGGGGACCCATCCTTGAAGGAAAAGAAGAATGCATACCATGGGGAAAGCGAATAAAGCATAACAGTAAATAATAGTATTCATGGGCATCTTTTTAATGAGGAGCTTGGGGGAAATCAAAACGAAAGCATCCATCAAGGCCCCGAGAAGAACCACGTAAGAAGCTATATGGACTAAATTGAACAATGTGTGACTGGGTCTAAGGATAATAAGAATGCCCACAAATCCCAATCCCAGAGCAATCCATTGAGATCCGGAAATTTTTTCCTTGAGAATAGGGATAGCTAGGAGATTAACAAAAAAGATGCCAGAAAAGAGGAGAACCGAAACAGTGCCTAAAGGCAGATTTTGAACACCATATGCAATACTCCACAAAGAGAGAGCCGCCAGAAGACCTCTAAGGAGTAATAGTCCTTTTGAGGGCACGGACCATAGAGTTCGCAAGGTAATTTTGTTTTTTCCAAAAAAAGTCATAGGTGTTAAAAGAGCTATGAAAAATACGAATCGCACAAAAAGGATCTCAGCGATGGGAAAAGAAGTGGCAAGCGTTTTTATGAAAACATTGGCACAGATAAAGAAAAAAATCGCGCCCAGCATCAAGCTGATGCCGTAGATAAAAGATTTTTGACGCAAAGTGAAGATACGTTTTATGAAAAGCGGCATGGGTGCATTTCCAAAAGAAGTAATAAGAGGTTTTAAGAGATATTTGCTGTAGAATTTTTCCCGTTGATAATCCGCTCTAAAACCATGAGGGGCGTTAGAGGAGAAGGTTCAGCCAACCCTTGATGATAGAGGACTGTGGAGGGTGTAAGGGCTGGGAGTGAATTGGCCTCAATGACGATAATCTGGTCAGTGGATGGATTCACAAAACAATCTATGCGGGCATAGTTTATTCCCAAGGCACGGCTATTTTGATAGCGGCTTGTTTGATTTTGACAAGCGACTCTGGTGAGATCAGGGTGGAGGTGGCGGGGTAATATTCGTACCCGTACCTCCTTGAAACTTTTCTTCTACATTGAGAACCTGATTTGATGAAACCGTCAGGCTAGGATTAAGGGCGTGGTAGGCTCCATGGGATTCAAATACGGCAATAGTGATCTCCATCCATCCTGAGCGGGGCGTATGGACCAGGGTGCATCCAGATACTGTGAGTCCATCGGTTTGTAAGAATGGTTCTAGCACATAGGCACTCTGGGAAGCTGTGGAGCTTAATTCTATAATACTTTCTTGGCCCTTAAAGCTATGGATAGGAATACAAGAAGCCCCTTTGTGAACCAGGTTCATATAAGTTGTAAGATCTTCACTAGACTCTAGAGGAACGATGCCGGAAGAGCATCCATCATGTTGGGGCTTAATAATGTAAGGAGGGAGACCTAAGTGATTTTGCAGAGCTGCCCAGTAGGAAGCGATTTTTTCTGGCGTAGGGTTTTTAAAGGTGGAAGCATGAAGCACATATTTGGGGAGAGCGATGAGGGCAGGATCTGCTATGTGGTTAATGACGTTACCAGTTTCTAGCTTATCCATGCATAAGTGTGAGGCTTTTTCTCCTGACCCGTTATAAGGAAGACCCGCTAGATCCAACATTTTTTGCCAAGTTCCATTCTCTCCAGAACCGCCATGAAGCGCGATGAAGACGAAAGCATGGGCCTTTAGGGCTTTATCCATAAATTCTTCCACGGATATCTTTTCTAAAGAAGCCAAGACAGGGGTTGGATCAAGGCCTAAACGGGTCCTAATGGTATCCACATAAATATGAGCATCATGAGAATGCCCCAGGCATTTTTTATAGATTTCCTCTACCGTGTGATGAAGACAATAGGCATAGGGAATTTGCCATAAAAACCCATCGGGATCTAAGAAAAAAGGAGTAGGTTCGTAGCGAGAGGAACGCATGAGTTTTAGCCATACATTGGTTCCGCTCATTACAGAAACTTGTCGTTCAGCGGTATTCCCTCCAAAAACTACCCAGACCGCATCATGTTTGGATGTGGTGGGCTATGGGGCGCTATTTAAAGGCAAGCCATATCTGGAACAGGCATTTGTCATAATGTAGCCCAGAATCTCTTCGTGCTTCATGCCTACATGAGCGGCTTGAAGGAACAAAAAGCTGTTTTGTTCCATGCCGCTAATGGGGTTAAAATCTGTAAAAAGAATGCGCCCATCCTCCAAGACCCATCCATCGATGCGGACAAAATCTCGCAAGTCAAAAAGGGAAAAGAGGTCTTCGGCTTTTTGTTGGATAGATAATATAGTGGCCTCACTAAAAGAGGGAGGGCAAAGAAGTTCGGTATGAGTGGTAGGCAGATACTTAGAACGATAATCAAAAAACTGACCCTCATGGTAAGGAATTTTGATTTCTGTGGGGATTAAGGCAACAGGCTTTCCTTGAGGAGTTTGAAGAACAATCAAGGTGAATTCTTGGCCTTTACAAAAAGGTTCCACAATAACTTTTTTATCGGGATTTTTGAAGAAGAGTGCCTGGGCCGCCTGAATGGCTTGCTCAGTACTAGACACGGAAGATACCCCTATAGAAGACCCCCCTTCATCTGGCTTAACGATGGCTCGTGTTATTTGATGCTTTTGAAAAAAAGTGACTATTCTTTCCCTAAGGTGGGGGTCATCTTTTGTGAGCAAACAGGAAGGAAGCGTATCGAAATGATGGGCGCTTAAAAAAACAGAAACGCCGTGTTTAGAAAACATCCTTTGGCACATATGTGAAGAGGGCCCAACAAAAGGGATGTGGTGTTTTTCCAAAAACGATTGTAACTGGCCATCTTCCCCGAATTCCCCATGAATGGCAGGAAAAGCTATGTCACAGTCTTTTAGACTAGCAATCAAACGGGGAGGGGTAAGATTTATCCCCATTTGATTCAGCTTAAAATCAAAATCTGAGGGAGAGTTGGAGTACAGATGATGGGGAGACAGGCTATACCATTCTTGATTGGGGGTAAGGTAATAGACATAAATCTCGAAACAGTGAGGAGAAAGATGGTCTAGGATTGAACGAGCAGAATTGAGGGATATGCCACGCTCCTCAGATGGGCCACCACAGATCAGGGCAACTTTGATCTTGGAGTAAGGGGGGGGGAAGGGCTTAGACATGGACAATCCTGAGAAAGAGTATGATTGCCAAACGATACGCAGACCTCCTCCTAAAGACAAGGAAAAAACAAGATAACCCATAATAAATTACGAGAGGCAGCCTTATCTAAAGACGGTGAGTATAAGATGAAGTCTTGACAGTAGGGTCTTCTTAAAAGGCCTTCTGACAAGTATGGGAAGTTGTGAGGAAAAAGAGAAATGGCGTACCTACGGGATGGGGAAGCGTGGATTGAAAAGAGCGCGTAAATAGGAGGGACTGTTTTTATCGCACAATATTTATTTCATAATATGTGATGAATAATAATAAAAACATATTTGTAATTAAATGACTTGTTAATGAAGATTATATTAAATAATTTATAAATCTAATATTATTTTTAAGGATAGATAATTATGAAATATTTCATTTGGACGTTAGCAATTTTGACGACTATGACTCCACCAGTATTTTCTATGCCGCGGCCAGAGTCTGCTGGAGCAGACTTTTTGGATCAGAAAAGAGTAGAGAGAACAATGAAGCATCTCGCTGCCCGTGGATGCAGTTTTTTATCTCACAGAAGAGCCTAATTTAAGGCATAATCCTCTAACGAGAATCAGCCCTATGGGTGACGAGGGTCCCCTTGATGCTAAAATAGAGGCATGCGTCGAGGCGCTGATTACACTCTATAAAATTTTAAAGCCTGCTTCTGGGTACACCAGACTTAATTATCAAAAATGATCCTGATTTTGGGTTAATGCGTGACCTTTTTCCCTCTCTAGATAAACTTTTAGGGGAGTTTACTAGAAGTAAGGCTTTTCAAAAAAGCCTCAAAAAGGAAGATCCTAGGAAGTTAACCCATCGATTGTTACAAGGGGTGTCCGAAGATGTTTGCATGGATATGGAGAGAGTGCGCCCGAGACTAGAGCTAATAGAGACCTCTACACTCCATTTGCCTGAAAAAACATCGTTGATCCTAGATGTTTTGTTGAGTTTACTTCATAAGAAGTATCTTCCAGGCGCTAGGTTTAGACATGTTATTTTTTCTAAGGATCTAGCGGGGCTTTACTATAAAAAGTGCGCCGATCAAGGAGATGGAAACGATTCGTTAGAGTATGCCAGGTTCTGCGAGGATCAAGGAACAAGAAAGGAAGCTTTGAGATACGCTAGAAGGGCTGCCGATGAGAAGGGTATGGTAGAAGCTGCCTTTCTATGTGGTTCTCTCTATGATAGAGAGGGCGTATCTACAGAGGGTCTCATCCATTCAATGAAACACTACGCTCTTTTCTTGACAAGGACTTCAGATAAAAGAAGTTCTCATGCCGAGCAGGCTATGCTCTCTTTAGTGGTAACTCCAATGAAGCATGATATTCCTGACATCAAGGGAGTAATCGATCCAAAACGTATTTTGGAATATATGGACCCATTTGTAAACGGTGATGATTATCAGTGGGTGCTTTACGATGTTGTAGTTGATTACCGGCACAAACTATTCTCTAGATAAAGCGCAAGATCCTTTGCAACAAATTTTGAGAATGGGAACTGGACACGAGGTCAAGGAATTTTCTGCTCTATACTATGATGAGAAGGCGTTGTGCATGAAGGAAAATCAGGGGTTTAGCGGAAATAGAGATGGTGTTGACCCGGGAAGCTCTCGCGTGAAAATTGTGGAGAATTTGAATGGAAATGTATGGATTGCTAGCCATAACAGCATAGCGGAGGAAACACCCCATATGTCTATTTTTTCATGGACAGCTTCAGTACAAGATGAGGGAGAAGCGCCCTACTTTACAAGAGTCGACAATCGAGATGCTCTTACTGAGTTCTTGGGGAATCTGGGCTATACCCCAGAGACTATTGCTCATCTAGAAGATAAGCCCGCAGTAGAAGCTGAAGGCGGTGCAGCTGCATAGAAATTGACTAGTCATTTGAAATAAAGAAGAGAAATGGGGAATTTCTTGTTCTCAGCTCTTCTTTATTATGGTTCTTGTCCAAAAGAGATGCCCTGAGTGTTAGTTTTTAACCAGATGTAATAGTTAACTATGACTCCAGGTATGGATTTTCCCCAGAAATAAACGTTTTTCAATAATTCTGTATGACAAAAGATGATGGGATGGGTATTGTAGGACAGAAAGTCAACATTTCCCCCTTTTTTGCCGGTAAAATCCTTTACCCTTTCTCCAACCCTCACTAAGAATGCATAAAATACCTGACAAAGGACTTCACACGAGGTAAGAATAAAAAAACAAACCATATGGAGAGTTAGGTTGGTCGAATGAAGAGCGGATTGGTTGCAGCCCTGGATTTAGGAAATGCAAAAGTATGCGCAGCCATTGCGCGATATGAAGAGGGGGAACCTCTGCATCTCTTGGGTATGGGACAGCAAGTCTCAAAGGGGATCCGAAGGGGTCGCATTATTGATATGGAGGCTTTGGAAGTTTCTATCTTGAACGCGGTTGGCCAAGCTGAAGCTATGTCTTCTCAAGTTATTCAAAATGTTACTTTGGGTCTTTCTTATGGCATGGTCTCTCGCGTAAGCCAAGTGGAGTTGACTTTATCGGGTAAAGCGGTGGATGAGCAGGATCTGAAGGATCTATTTGCCCATGCTCAAAATAACTTGAAAGCCTCATTGGGAAAGTCTGCAAAAGACTATGAAATCATCCATGCATTTCCCGTGGGGTATTCGGTGAATGGCCATTTTGGTGTGCGGGATCCTAGAGGTATGGTGTGTAAACAGTTAGGCATTTATCTCCATGTGGTCATGTTGCCTATATTGACTTTTCGTAATTTGGTGCAATGTTTGGGAAGATGCCATTTAAAGGCAGTGGGTATAGTGGCAGGTCCCTATGCATCTGCTTTGGCCACTTTGGTTGAAGATGAGCGAGATCTTGGTGTTACCTTGGTGGATATGGGGGGAGGGACGACGGCCTTCTCTGTGTTTTTTGATGGCCATTGCGTTCATATGGGAGGCATTCGCGTGGGGGCGTTGCACGTAACCTCAGATATTGCTCAAGGCCTCTCCACGCCCATGGTTCAGGCGGAAAGATTAAAGACTCTCCATGGAAGTGCATTACCCACCGAGCGGGATGAAAAGGAAATCATATTAGTGCCCCAGATTGGTGAAAATCTTCAAAGTCAAGCAGTTCAGGTAACCAAGGGGTCTCTCAATCGTGTTATCAGGCCTCGTTTGGAAGAAATCCTAGAGCTCCTTAAGAAAGAACTCGATATGTGCGAAGGCTATAAAAGCGCTACCCGGAGAGTGGTGCTTACAGGGGGGGGAAGTTTAATGTATGGAATAAAAGAGCTAGCTTCACAAATTTTGGGCCGGCAGGTGCGTTTAGGAAAGCCTCTGCATGTTCGTGGAATGAGCGATATGACTAATGACCCAGCTTTTTCTTGTGTGTTGGGCTTATTGCAGTTTGCTTCATTTCATACTCAAAACAAGGAGATCTTTGGATGGAAAACCGCCGGTCTTAGCCAAAAAATGAGGCATATGATTGGGAAATTATTGGGAGAATGAGTCCCTCAAAGTGATATGTTAAAGAAAAATAGTTAAAAAGAAAATAAAACAATAATAAGAGGCTTTTCACTCTCTTGAAAACCATGTAGAATCCTAAGTTAAGTATATAATAATTTAATCAAGGAGGTAGTTATGAATTTTATCTTACGGTCAGTTTCTTGTGGTCTTTTAGCCGTTGTTGGGATTTCTGGAGTTTGCGGTGCTAAGACACCTCAAATGGAAGATTTGAAAGTCTATGATGGAGTGGGTTTTGATTATGAAGGCGAAATTTCGAAGTCTCTTGCAGGCCATCTAAAGACATACATTGTTGAATTTTCTGGGGGAAGAACTGCAGACCTTCAATCCTATATGCTAGAGCTACAAAAACTGATGCAGACAAAAGGAAAAGTAGCTAGTGACTATAGGTTTTATGGCTACAAAAACGAGACTTTGATGGTGGATGATCTGGCTGATCTGATGAGTGGGGCCAAGCCTGAGGATACCTTTAAGGGCATTATTTCCTACCGTGTTCTTGTGAGTGATGCTCCGGAGAAGTCCTCTAAATAAGATTAAAGACTTTTGCATAATAAAAATAAAGAAAACAAAGGCCCCTGGAGTTGAGAGTGGATTAAGAGATGTTAGTGCTCCACAAACAGAGGCCTGGGTTTGGGAAAAGGAGGCGTCCGTGAGTAAGAGAACAACGATAAGTCTAATGGTTATGATGGGAGGCTTAGGCGTTTTTGTGCCCGAGGGACTCAGTGCTACTGAGAGGGTACACTGCCGGTATGTTTTGACAACAAAAAAAGAACAAGAGCTAAAGACGCTATTGGAACATAGGGCTCCCACTGGACATATAGAATATAAGCGCGCGCATGAAAAGACCCGTTTTGGCGAAGGCATGGTGGGTGGTCCTAAGTACATGTATGTTCGCTATGAGAACGAGCCCTTGGAAAAAATTCTCTCGGATCATGAGTACAATCAAACTCATGATGTTTTGAAGGATATAGGCATTCTAGAGATGGAAGAGCCGGAGTTCGTTATGCAATTGCAGCCCGGAACTCAAGGCGGTTTTGACGGTATTCTTACCTGGGCAAATGTCCAACGAAACGTTGAATTTTTTGAAACAGACGCGTGTGAACGGACCATCACGATCATCACAAACTTTGAAAAATTATCCGAAGTAAATGACTTGGTTCCAGGGATCATGGTGAAAAAAGGGTATGTGAAATATACCCCAAGCGAAGACCCTCTTGTGAAACCAAGTCAGGAACATGAGGACCGAAATTTTCTTTCTCATAAGAAGCATACGAAGCGTCCCCACCTCGTTGGCCGCATCACCCGGTGGATAAAAAACTTATAAGTGAAGGTGGTCTGCAGTTGGGTTGCCACGAATAAGTTTAGGTGTAGGTCAGGAAGGGTCCTCAAGGTGTTTTCCGGGGGTTTACATCTCTAAACAGATGCTCTAAATCTTGATAAGGAACACGAAAAACGCACTAAATAGCCTTGTTTATTCTGTTATTATGGAACTACAAGTAGTTATTTTACTTTGTTTCAAGAAATTTTTGGACGGATTTTTTGAACAATGGTTGGGTTAAGTGGCAAATAGAGCGATTAGCATAGTTTTAGCGATGGAGAGTAAAATGAATTCAGTAAACAGCACCATGAAGGGTTCTTCTGGAAAAGGAAGTAACTATTCTGATTTGAGGCCAAGAATTTCGGTAATAGGCGTGGGAGGTGCTGGGGGTAACGCGGTCAATAATATGATCCGGTCCAAGCTCGAGGGTGTGGATTTTATCGTATGCAATACGGATGCCCAAGCCTTGAGTCATTCTCTTTCTGAGAACCGAATTCAATTGGGCCTGGGCGCAACGCGCGGCTTGGGGGCTGGATCTAGACCAGACGTGGGGCGAGTGGCTGCAGAGGAAGCTTTAGAGGATGTGGTTGATCAAATGAAGGGATCTCATATGCTCTTTATTACCGCAGGAATGGGCGGTGGCACGGGAACTGGCGCGGCACCTGTATTAGCAAGAGCGGCCCGAGAATTGGGCATTTTAACTGTTGGTGTGGTAACAAAACCTTTTCATTTTGAAGGGGCGCAGCGGATGAAGGCTGCGGAGAAGGGGATTGAGGAACTCCAAGGATTTGTAGATACTTTGATTGTTATCCCCAATCAAAATCTCTTCCGAGTGGCCAATGAAAAGACAACTTTTGCGGATGCGTTTAAGATGGCCGATGATGTTTTGCATTCTGGTGTCCGTGGTGTTACTGATTTGATGATTATGCCAGGTCTTATTAACTTAGATTTTGCTGATGTGCGTTCGGTCATGGGAGAGATGGGTAAAGCCATGATGGGAACGGGTGAAGCGCAAGGTGAACGCCGTGCGATAGAAGCTGCAGAGGCTGCCATTTCTAATCCTTTATTGGATGATGTGTCTATGCGAGGCGCTCGAGGGGTTTTGATTAATATTACGGGTGGTCCGGATATGACCTTATTTGAAGTGGATGAAGCGGCGAACCGAATCCGTGAAGAGGTTGATTCAGATTCGCAGATTATTTTTGGATCTACGTTTGATGAATCCCTAGAAGGCACTATGCGCGTGTCCGTGGTGGCTACAGGTATTGATCTTGGGGGCGTTATGATTACGCCACAATCCAGTGTTTCTTCTCAAAATTCGCCATCTTCTCCTGGGGCACCCATGGATACTGCGGCGATTTCATCGGGATTTGGGAAACCTTTGGATTTAACAGTTCAAGACGGATTTACTTCAACTTATGAGGAACCCGAAGGTCACCTGGATTCAAGTGGAGTGGATTCTCAAAATATGGGATTTTCTGAAGAAGAGGAACGGGCCTCGGGATATAGCGGGGCAGATGACAGAGTCCGTCAGCCTCATACAGAAGTTGATAAGCCTAGTTTTTTTCAACGTCTTAAGGGTTTTTCTTTTGGTTCGACAGAAAAACAAGCTGTTCCCACCAGAAGCCAAGTTCGTTCTGTAGATGATAATCAAACAAATCCCATGGTCCAAGGCACGTTACCTGGCCTACCCGGATCAAGCGATGATCATGATAAAGATGAGCTACAGATTCCTGCCTTTATGAGACGTGGCGGTGGTTCATGAGGTTTTTTGCATAAAAAAGCTCTTCTCATGGGGTGAATTTCTTCAAGACGCTCTTTAGAAAAGTTTGGGCCGGTATGCTCGGAAAGGTGATAATAGTATGAGTGGGTTCACGGGTCTTATAGCTAATCCTTTCTTTGATATGGATGTGTTTTTCTGTGTCTCCTTAGTGGTGGCGGGTTTGGTATGGGCAATGGGCTATAAAACCTGGGGTATTCGCTTGGTTTTGCTTGTTTTGATTCCTTTTTTTATTCTGACTCTTACCCCGTGTGGCTCTTGGCTTTTGATGCGTACGGAAAATCACTATCCTGAGCAAACAAGTGTTGCGCCCAAGGTAGCGGGCATGATCGTCTTGGGAGGGGGTATTGATGATGTAGAGGGGAACACGAGACAGCAGCCTCTTTATGGTGCATCTTCGGGAAGGGTTGTTGAAGCTTTACGTGTGGCTCAGAAAAACCCTTCATTGAAAATCCTTCTCACCGGACGCCCAGGAGAAGTAGATCTTACGAAGAAACTTTTTGAAGAAAACCATATTGATCCTAGACGGTTGATCTTGGAAACTCATTCAAATTCAACTTTAAAGAATGCTCAGGAGAGCTACAAGTTGGTCCGCCCTGGTAGCCAACCCTGGATTCTTGTGACTTCTGCATTCCATATGAAGCGCGCAGTAGATGATTTTGAACATACAGGATGGACGGTTATTCCTTATCCTGTGGATTATAAAACCGCAGGTTCTTTTAAGGTATTTAAAGCGGGTTCTGCTGGAAGGCAGTCTTTTTGGCTTGTTGCCCGGGAATGGTTAGCGAGGATTTGATCTTATTAGAAGTTAGAGCTGGAGATTTTTGACAAACCTATCTTATTGGTGTAGATAATTGAAAATGTACAGTAAAATATCATAAGAGGCGTGAAAATGGCTTTTTTAAAATGGGTGTGGTGGATATTTATTAATGCAGATCTTTTGTTTCAATGGGGCATGATTGTAGCACTGTTATTATGGGCTGTAGGGCTGAAGGTTTTTGGTCGGCGGTTATTGGTATGCATGGTGGTGCCTTTTTTGATTTTGAGTCTAACGCCTTGTGGGCGGTGGATGATCACCCATCTTGAGAATCGTTTTGAGGAACATTCTTATTTGTCTAAGGATGTCCATGGCGCAATTTTATTAGGTGGTGCTTTTGCCTTGAAAGAAACCTCTGTGAGAGGAAAGCCCGTCTTTAATAAAGCAGCAGGCCGCATGATGGCCTTTATTGAGTTAGCCCAACGTTACCCGCATCTAAAGCTATTACTTACAGGAACGCCTTTAGAAACCCACTTCACCAAAGAGATCCTCCAAGCTCATCATATAGATATGAGCCGCGTCATCTTGGAGAAAGCCTCTAAGAATACTGTAGATAACGCCCGTTTGAGTTATGAAACGGTTCATCCTGGAAGGGAAAAGTGGGCATTAGTGACTTCTGGGTTCCATATGCCTCGATCTGTGGGTCTGTTTAAGAAAGCGGGATGGAATGTGGTGCCATATCCTGTGGATTATCACACCACCGGTGCCTATGATGGCGTGGGTTGGGGTGGGCTTGATCGCTTGAATACGACTGCCTATTCCCTTGCGGTACGTCAGTGGGCTGGACTCGTGAATAATTATTTGGAAGGATTATCACATGAGATTTTTCCGTCTCAGGTTTCAAAATGTCCATCATAGTTGGGGAGTTAGAGTTAGTCAGTAGGGGATGACTACTAACTACCCGAAGAAAGTTTCAATGGATAACAGTTAATTATGGAGTGATGGCGTATGAAAACCGTAAATGAACTATCTAGAAAACTCACCATAAGGGGACTATGTAGAGATACTTATAAGTATTTTTTTGAAAACTGGAAGAACCTTGTTATCATTTTTGGGACATTCGGAGTTTTGCTGCACCTCGGGGTCTTTTTGGGAATATTGTACGTATCTCCTGTGGTAAGCACATTTATGAGCTTTGTCATTTCTGTGATAATTATGCCTATCTTGCAAGTATGGGTATGGCCTTTTGTGGTAGAAGATCAGAAATTCCGATTTTTTTCCAAGAAGTCAGATCATTCCAAACAGGGTCGAAGTTTTTGGCGAAGGGTAGTGACTTTAGCATTGATGCAATTTACTGTTATTATCTTTCTATATATATGGATGTTATTGGGAGCTTTAGCTATTTTCATGTTTGTATACTCAATTTTGCCTCCAGTATGGAATGTGGTTGTGGGGGGTCTTCTCGGGGCTGGTCTTCTCGGGGTTGGTTTTTGGTTCTTAGTAAGAACATGTTTATTGGGGCCAATTTTGGCTTGTGGAGACTCACCAAGAGGCTGGCGGTCACTTCGTGTTTCCTGGACGGTTCTGAAAGGGCACACTCTTAAAGTAGCCTTGGGCTTGATAATAGTTTCTTTAATTCCAAGTCTTATGCTTGGGGTGGTTTCTCTAGGGAGCTCCCTTCTTTTTCCCAGAGATTCCAATGAATTTAATATATTCTTTTCTTGCGTTGAAATTTGTACTGTCGGTCTTGTCCAAAGTTTTGTTATTACGCTCGCTGTGGTGTATCTCGGCGTGTTGTATAGGGCCAAACGAGAGAAAGCTTTGGCTTTACTTTAGGCTGCGCATAAAAGAAAATATAAATTACTTAACTGTAAGCAATGGATGACGGAGTATAAAGACCATGAGTGAACTATCTCAAAAGATGAGTATAAGGATATTATTGAGAGAAACTTATAAATATTTTTTTCAAAACTGGATAAATCTCTTTATTCTTTATGGTATTCTTTTTCTGATCGTCAAATCTATTTCCTTGATTATGGAGGTGCTTCTCGCTCGCCCAGGGGAGGGGGCAACCGTGGCAGCTATCACCCTAGTGCCTACGCTTATCTTTGAAATATTTTGTTTCCCTTTCGTAGTATGGAATAAGAAAATACCTTCTTTGAGGCACGTTCGAACCCATTCGAAAGAGAACCGTCAGGGGGCCTCTAAAGCCTTGGGATGGATGGTGATGAGGGGGTTGGGTATGGTAATAGGTACCGTAGGAGGAGGTTTAGTATTGACGGAAGGACTTATAATCCTATCGTCAGTAGAGGGCCCCATGTTTCTTTGGATCCTGATCCCTGTGCTCTGCCTTTGGCTGCTGCTCGCTTATGTTGTCTATGTCAGAACGTCTTTGGTAGGCGTTATTCTCGCCTGTGATGATGCCTCAAGAGGCTGGACTGCTCTTTGGTCTTCGTGGAAAGTGCTCAAGGGTGAAACTTTCAAAGTAGGCTTGAGCTTTCTCTTGGTTTTTTCAAGCGCCTTGATTATCGCATTTTTGTTTGGGATAGGGTTGTTTTTTCTATTTGAAATAGAGGATAAGGGAGTTGTGAGTTTGAGTGGACGGATTTTTGAATTTTTAATGGAGGGTTTTTTAAGTATGATCATACTGCCGCCGTTGATGATTTTTGTGGGTATCGTGTATAGAGTTAAACGAGAGGCAACCATG
Organism: Alphaproteobacteria bacterium; assembly: GCA_018401675.1. Lineage (GTDB taxonomy): Bacteria > Pseudomonadota > Alphaproteobacteria > 16-39-46 > 16-39-46 > M30B67. The sequence continues at coordinate 180,637 of JAGYKM010000001.1, forward strand.
GCCTTACTCTCGGCTATACAGAATAGAGATTGCTAGGAGACATGAGTACTTCTCTATACTCGTATCCTTTGAGAAGGCAGTCTTCTTAAGGGTGAGTTGGGAGTGTTTTCTGACGTTATGGAGCCTTGGTTATCTGAACTTGATAAGTACTCTCTAGTATCGCGAGAGTTTCTAAGAACTCAGGACTCTGAGTGACAGGAAAGATCAATTCAAAAGCGCTTTGATCCGGGTGAGCGCGAATTCTGTGCTCTAGGGCCCTGAGTAATTTCTTGTCTGTGGCTGCAGGGTTTTCAAGAATGGGTGTGGGAAGAGCCCACAGTTCTTCAAGGACGCTGAGATCCCGTTTAGCACGGGTGATTTCGAGTAAACCCAGTGAACTAATAGCATGAATATGAGGCGGTAAAGGGTCCTTTTGGGCTTCTTCGCGGAGCTTTGCCAAGAGTCGTTCTTTGTTTTTTTGTGAAGATAGGGAGAAAAAATCTCCCACAATGAGTCCGGATAGGTTTTTGAGGCGGATGTCTTTTATCACCCTTACCCCTGCATGGGTATTGCTGATGAGAGCTGAGTGATGAGACAGGGGCATGTTTAAATCATAGATCCAGCCTGCATGGGTTTTTTCAAGAATTAACGACCCACCTTGGGTTAATGGAATGAAAGGACTTTCTAGTGCTTCCCAAGATGTTTCTAAATCATAGGACTCAAAAAGGCTGCTTTTGTGGCGGGTGGGATGAAATATATCTATATGCGGAGGCAATTCTTGTCTTTCCACCAGGGAAGATAGTTCTTCAGCTAAAGGAGCGCTATCCACCACGATACTCTTAAGGTTATCTCTATATCCCCACAAGTAGCGCTGCAAAAAGGAATACCCCTGCCATAAACACTTAGGATTCTTCTCTTCAAGAAGGCAAGAACTGAGAATGGCATTAAAGGTGTTATTCGCTCCAAGATCTTCTTCAATTTGAACAATGTCAGCGGAAAGTACTGGACCTTTGATGCCCCCTCCTTCAGTAATAGATTCTCCCTCTCGGACCACTTGGGCCAAGATAAGTTGTCCTTGGTGGGCTGAGGTAGATTTTTTGCCTAATAAGAGGCGGCCTTGGATCTTATCGAAAAGTTCTACGCGGGCGGTAGTATTGTGAGGGCTTAATTCTAAGATGCGAACGAGGTGAAGGCTTGTAGGACGGTATAAAAGTCGGCTAGAACGAGCGTAAGGCCCTGAAACTGGATAATCAGGATCTATGCGGAATTCCAAGGGGGTTCTATTTTGCAGCAGCGCCAATCGACGCTCAAAAAGGGTGGTTTGGATAATTAACGTATAAGAAAGATTCATTTTATGAAGGCCAGGTAAGAGGGGTCAGTAGGATGGCAACTTTAAGAACTATATCAGTATATATCATAGACGGAAGGGGTTAATCGTTATGCGTTTGGTGCTTTTTCAGCCGGAAATTCCTCAAAACACAGGGACTCTCCTTAGGCTAGGGGCCTGCTTAGGTATAGGTATTGACCTCATTGAACCCTTAGGATTTCTGTTCTCAGAAAGACGTTTGGTACGGGCGGGGATGGACTATATGAATTTCGTGGACTACACACTCCATGGCTCATGGTCTGATTTTTATTCGAAAAAAAAAGAGAAACGCTGCATTTTACTTAAAGCCCATGCGCCGTGCTCTTATGTAGATTTTTCCTTCCAAGAGGGAGACTATCTGGTAATAGGCAAAGAAAGCGAAGGGGTACCTGAAGAGGTAGAAGCTCAATGTGACGCTTCCTTAACAATTCCCATGAACCCAGAGGTACGTTCATTAAATATGGCTATTGCTGCAGCCATGGTGGCCGGAGAAGCTCTCAGGCAGCTTTCAAGCTTTCCCAGAGGCTAATTTATCTACCACTTATTCATATGAGATAATAGGGTGCGACCACATTTGAAAAAAGGAAAATCTTTTTCGCGTACAGGAACTTTAGCCCCCGTACGAGGGTTCCGTCCCACCCGTGCTTTGCGGTGACGAATGGAAAAAGCTCCAAAATTTCTAAACTCTGCGCGCTTATGCTGAGCAAGAGCTGAGGTGATCTCGTCAAAAATAACCCCAACCATACGTTCCACTTGATCAGCAGTCAGTTCAGGATATTTATGGGCCATATGTTGGATTAATTCAGAGCGTGTCATGGTTTGTCCTTTTTGTTTTTATTTGATTAAGACGGCAATTCACTAACGTTCATCTAAAACTACTACTCTAGGATAGCCTTTTTTAAAACTTCGTCAAGAATTTTCTTTTTTATTATCAATACCACCGGTGGGTGGGAGTCTAAATCAATACGCCTACACCCAAAGCGAGAAGCGGTTTAAAGAGGAGAGATTCTTGGAAAAAACTAGAAGCGCATCAGAAAGCTCTGGAAATGAATCAAGCCGTTCTCTTAGAGAAAATCTCAAAACTCAATATAACTTAAGAAGGATCTTGAACCACAAGGGAAATATCAGGGGCGTCCACAGCTTTCATGCCAACAACGTGGTAGCCACAATCGACGTGGTGGGTTTCTCCCGTTACTCCAGAAGAGAGAGAACTAAGAAGATAAAGCCCTGCACCTCCAATATCCTCTAAGGTCACATTTCTTTTGAGAGGAGAGTTATACTGATTCCATTTGAGAATATATCGAAAATCTCCAATGCCAGAGGCCGCCAAGGTTTTAACAGGACCTGCCGACAGAGCATTTACTCTAATGCCACGTCGTCCTAAGTCTACGGCAAGATAGCGGACAGAAGCTTCTAGGGCCGCTTTTGCCACACCCATAACGTTGTAGTGAGGCATAACCCGTTCCGCGCCATAATAAGTAAGGGTGAGCAAAGATCCACCAGGATTCATCAAGGCTGAGGCTCTTTGGGCTACCGCAGTAAGGGAGTAACAAGAAATATCTAAGGTAGATAGGAAATTCTTACGAGAAGTATCCAGGTACTCTCCTTTAAGTTCCTCTTTGTCTGAGAAGGCAATGGCATGAACCACAAAGTCCAATCCCCCCCAGGTTTCTTTTACTTTATCAAAAACTTGATCCAGACTGTCATCATGGGTTGCATCACAAGGCATTAAAAAGGAACTGCCCACAGATTCAGCTAAAGGGCGTACTCGTTTCTCAAAGATGTCGCCTTGATAGGTAAAAGCCAATTCAGCACCTTGGGCAGCAAGGCTTTGGGCAATTCCCCAAGCTAGGGATTTATCATTGGCGACGCCCATAATAAGCCCCTTTTTTCCAGCCATAAGAGGGGTACATAAACTCATGGAGTATCTCCTTTTTAATTTACAATTGATTTCATACGGTCAGTAGCCCAAATAAGCGCATTTTGAATGGGTGGATCCATGGCAGAATGCCCGCCATTGGGAACAATCACATAGGTGGCTTCAGGAAAAGTACGAGCAAGAGCGTCTGCTGAGACAATGGGGCACACAAGATCGTATCGTCCTTGGATAATAATAGTCGGTATGTGTCTGATCTTATCTATATGCCCTAAGAGCCCCTCAGGGGGTAAAAAAGCATCATTCAAAAAATAGTGGGTTTCTATCCGTGCAATGCAAAGGGCCGTGCGATCCACAAGAAAAGATGAATGGATAGCGTCATTGGGTAACAGTGTAGAACACACGCCCTCATAGCCACTCCACATCTTGGCAGCCTCCATCTCAATGGCAGGGTCTCCGCATGTAAGACGCTTGTGATAGGCTCTTACAAGGTCATGACGCTCTTCTTTGGGAATAAAGGCTTCAAATTGTCGAAAAGCCTCGGGCATAATCATCCCAGCTTCTTGATAAAACCAATGAATCTCACTGGGTCGACATAGAAAAACACCCCGTAAGATCATAGCAATAACCCGTTCGGGATGGGCAATCGCGTAGGCTAAAGCTAAGGTAACACCCCAAGAGCCCCCGAACAATTGCCACCGATCGATATGGAGTAATGTACGAAGTTTTTCCATATCTTCAACCAACAAGGGGGTGGTATTATTTTTGAGTTCTCCAGTGGGTGTAGACCTTCCAGATCCTCTTTGATCAAATAAGATAATCCGGTACCGTTCAGGGTCAAAGAATCGTCGGTGAGTAGGGCTACATCCTCCTCCGGGACCGCCATGAATGAATAGAACAGGTACACCTTCAGGATTACCACATTCTTCCCAATACAGGGTGTGAAGATCATCCACAGGAAGCATGCCTCGATTGAAAGGCTCACATTCAGGAAATAATCCATACTCCAAGTCAAGATCGGGAAGAGCATCCATAACTTATAGCCTCCTTACAAAAAGAAAATATCCCTTAAGGAACACCCCACTGGTTTGCCCCCATGTAACTATCACCAAGAAAAAACTAAACGTTTTCTTCGGTAGTAGATTCTGAGATTTTCTCGGAGGATGGTGCAGAAGCTGATGTTTGGGTCGCGCTACTTACAGGTGCCTTAGGTGCAACGTCTTGCTGGGTCTCCGTCTTATCTTCTGGAGTAGAAGGCATGTCACCGGACATAATCGCTTCATTACGTTGAGATAGCCAATAAGGGCGCTCTTTAATGCGTGCTTTCTTCCCAGTCAGGCCACGAAGATAATAAAGCTTAGCCCGACGGACCGCGCCTTGGCGTACTACTTCGATGGTTACTAAGGGAGAATGAAGAGGAAATACCCGCTCTACCCCTTCACCACAAGAAATTTTTCTTACGGTAAAGGACGAGTTTAATGAGGCGTTTTTCCGCGCAATGCAGACTCCCTCAAAGGCTTGAACACGCTTGCGTTCGCCTTCTACAATGTTTACCAATACCCGCAAGGTATCTCCTGCAGCAAAGGTTGGGATCTTTTTGTTGCCTAACGCTATAATCTCTTGTTGTTCAAGTTCAGCAATTCTCGTCATCGCACATACCTTTCTTACGCTTGTGCATCTCACTTTTTTTGTCTTGTCCTGAATTAGAAAGACACGAATTCCCTTGAGTGGTTATGTAACGATCCCAAAGATCGGGTCGTCTCTCTCGGGTTACCGCTTCAGAGTGCTCCTGGCGCCACTGTTGAATTTTCTGATGATCTCCTGACAGTAAAGTAGGCGGAACTTCATGGCCTTCCCATTCGCGAGGTCGTGTATAATGGGGATATTCCAATAAATTTTCCGCAAAACTTTCTTCTGCAAGAGACCTCTCAGTTCCTATAGCACCAGGTAGGAGTCGAATGCAAGTCTCTAATACAGCCATGGCTGCAACTGCCGCTGAAAAGGACAAAATCCCCCAGCTGGATTCTCCACGGCATAGTGATCCAAAGGATCAATACCTCATAGCGCCCACAGATTAAAATTAGCGGTGACTGCTAGTTCTTGCGCCTTTGTTGGGTAAAGGAGCTCACGGGGTGACAAGATAATAGTAGGGGGCGGGGTGCTGGGCAGAGAGTTTGGCTCGCTTCGAGGGCTTGGCCTAAAATATCTGCCCGCATAACCATGCCCGCCCCGCCACCGTAAGGCGTATCATCCACTTGAGAATGTTTATTATGGGCATAATCTCGGATGTTGATTGTGTCTAAATCCCAAATTTGGGCATCTTTTGCTTTTTGAGGAAGGGAATACCCTAAGGGGCCTGGGAACATCTCAGGAAATAAGGTTAGAACTGTTGCGTGCCACATGGTCTAGCCTTCCACGAGTTCGTGAAGATACTCAGAATTTATCACTAAAAAACCCTTGTTCTTAGATGTGGATAATACCACTTCTGGAAAAAATTCTTTTTGAAAAGGCAGAAGGATTTCTTTTTGCGTGGTGCAGGTGGTCAACGTCAGGATATCGCCAGATTTTTGAGATAAAATATCGGTGACGGTGGCTATAATAGGACCATTTTTTTGAGCAAACCGGCAGTCCTACTACGTCTTTTACATAAAAAGAGTCAAGATCAGGCGGAATAAACTCTTGGGAATCAGCATATAAAGCTACACCTTTCAGATCATCAGCCTGGGTACGGGTCGTAATACCTTTAAAACGGCCAAATGACTTTAGGCCGCTCTAAAAGAGTTTTGATGTCATAATTCGTCTCTTGGTCTTGAGTCACTAAGGGCGTCAAGGCTAGGAGGTCTTGAGGCGTTTCAAGGAATACTTTTAACTTAATAAAGCCTTGTATCCCATGACCTCCCAGCATACGGGCGACCATAACAAGATGTTTTGGATCAATCATAAGACCCTACATCCGGAGTGGCGTCAGGCGTTTTGTCTCTCCAGGTGACTCTGCTGAAGCCTCTTCTTTGCCACCGGTCACTCAGGCTCCACTGGAGGCGAGGTGCCTCTGCAGGGCGAGTTGCTCTTGTTCTTCAGCTGGAGCTGATGCAGCAGGTTCATCAGCAACAGGTTCTGGGTAGGAATCTCTTCTTTGGCGGGTTCAAGAGCTGCCTCAGCAGCGGCTTTATCGGCTTCTTTTTTTGCTTCTTTAGCGGCTATCCAGCTTCCCCTCTTGGCTTCTTCAGCCGCTTTGTCGGCCGCAAGACGCTCTTGGCTTTTTTCTTAGGAACGCCCTTTACCAAGTTGCTTTTAGCTGCAGGAGTAGGAACTAACTCTGCTTGGGCTAAAAACCGTTCCACGCGATCTGTGGGACGGGCCCCTACGGAGAGCCAGTATTTAATGCGCTCAATTTCCAACACCACTCTGGTGCCAGAATCCCTAGGAAGCATGGGATTGTAAGTACCTACTTTTTCAATAAAAAGACCGTCACGAGGGGATGTAGCTTCAGCGATAACAATGCGATAAAAGGGGCGTTTTTTGGCACCAGCACGGGCTAAACGAATTTTAAGAGCCATGAGGTAGGTATCCTTTCAGTTAGATATAAAGAGGTTAAGTAAAAAATTAGAACTGGGGGGTTTCCTTTCCAGTTCCGTGGAGGGGAAGACACTAAGGCATGAGGCCTTTGAGTCCTTGTCGTAGAAATCCTTTCTTTCCGAGTTTAGTCATCCGTTTCATCATGGTAGACATGTCTTTGAATTGCTTCAAAAGTTTATTGATGTCTTGGATTTGAGAGGCGGATCCTGCGGCGATACGTCGTTTGCGAGAAGCATTAAGGAGATCAGGATGACGCCGCTCTTGGACCGTCATAGAGGAAATAATAGCCAATTGTTTCTTAATCATGGGCTCAGGTGAACCTTGCGTCTTCATTTTCTCTTGTATTTTGTGAGCTCCAGGAAGAAGAGCCAAAATGCCACTCATTCCCCCCATTTTAGTTAATTGCTTCAGTTGAGATGCTAAATCATCCAAAGTAAACACACCCTTTTGGGTTTTTGCCAGAAGGGCTTCAGCATCTTCATGTTGGACCGTCTCCATAGCTTTTTCAACTAAGGCGACAATGTCTCCCATTCCTAAAATGCGTTTGGCCAATCGATCAGGATGAAAAGGTTCTAACGCGTCAACTTTTTCTCCAGTACCCAAGAATTTGATAGGGGCTTGAGTGCAAGAGCGCATAGATAACGCGGCACCCCCTCGGGCATCTCCATCAATCCGGGTCAATATAAGTCCCGTTATACCAATGCGATCATGAAAGGTTTTGGCCATGCGCGCGGCTTCTTGCCCCATCATACTGTCGGCTACCAAAAGAACTTCAGTGGGAGCGCTTTTAGCCACGATGCGCTCCAACTCATCCATTAAGGTCTCATCGATTTGCAGTCGACCTGCCGTATCCAGGAGCAAAACATCATAGCCCCCTGAGCGCGCTTGCTTTTGGGCTCGGTCTAAGATGTCTAAGGGCAAATCTTTGGTAATAATAGGGAGAGCATCAATAGAAAGACTTTGAGCTAAGATCTCAAGCTGCTCTTGAGCGGCGGGGCGATAAACATCCAAAGAAGCCATGAGGACTTTCTTATGGTTTTTTTCGCTTAACCGCTTAGCGAGTTTAGCTGTAGTGGTGGTTTTTCCCGACCCTTGCAAACCCACCATGACCATAACCACTGGGGAGGGGGCCAATAAATTAAGATCCACCCCTTGGGACCCAAGCAGGGCAACCAAATGATCATGAACAATTTTAATAACCAGCTGGGCAGGGTGAATGCTGTCCATAACTTCTTGGCCAATAGCTTGAACCCGAATGTCTTCAATAAAGCTTTTGACCACCGGTAAGGCCACGTCGGCCTCAAGAAGGGCAATGCGGACTTCCCGTAAAGCGGCAGTGACGTCCTCTTCAGTTAAGGCGCCACGTCCTTTGAGCTTATCAAAAATACGAGAAAGATGAGAGCTTAGTTGGTCAAACACAGTGCCTCTTTAGAGTAGTTAAAAGATAAAAGGGCGATCCTTTCGATCTTTTTAAAAAATAAGTCAAACAAAAATGATCAGTGCGCGACACTCGCGGACTGACCTTGTTCAAAGTTGAAAGTACCATAGCGAGTTATTCGGAATTGTCAATTCGAATCGAGCCAATAGGAGGGTCTTTTAGCGATGAGGGACACTTGGGGAGTCAACAACAAGATGTTTTATAAGAGAATATCTGGTTTTTTTCGAGGATTTTTCTGGAAATATCAAGTAGAATGAGGCCTAGGGAAGATATTCTGAAGAGAAGCATCCTAGAAAAACGAACAACCATAAGGAGATGACTATGAAGAAGCATTATAGAGTAGGCGTAGGTCTATTAGGCGTTTTGGCTTTTGGGTTTTTATGTGTTTCAGGTGAAGTTGAAGCAAAAGCAAAAGATAAGAAAAAGACGGTTACAGAAACCGTTACTACGTACATAAGCACACCTCACAATATTGATCCTAATGTTAGTTTGGATCAAACCGAAGTTGATGTTCTTTCTTCGCGTGGGGTGAGTGAAGTGAAAAAAGAAGTAGAATCAGAAAATTAGGAAAGACCTAGATCCGGGAAAAGGTACTGGCACCGTTTCTTATTCTTCGGCATTTTGATTTTTCAAAATCCTTTGTTTCTGGCGGTTCCAGTCCTTCTCTTTTTCGTCGTGGCGCTTGTCGTATAGTTTTTTACCTTCCCCGAGTCCCAAGCTTACTTTAACGTACCCTTTGTGGTTAAAGTAAAAGGAGAGAGGTACTAAGGTGATGCCTTTGAGTTTAATGGACCCTAAAAGCTTATTGATCTCTCGGCGTTTGAGCAGGAGCTTTCTCGGACGGCGTGTCTCGTGATGAAAAGCACGGGCATGGCTGTATTCGCTGATGTAGGCATTAAAAAGGAAAAGTTCGCCCGCTTCTCCGCCGGCAAAAGCTTCCTCAATGCTGGACTTTCCTTGCCGGAGGGCTTTCAATTCGCTGCCTGTGAGCATGATGCCGGCTTCGATCTTATCTTTAATCGTATAATTAAAGTGGGCTTTGCGATTTTGAGCAATGATCTTAAAAGGAGATGTGGGTTTAGGGGCCATGGTACTAATCGCTATGTAGGAGAGAGAAGGAAAAATGAGTCTAAAGGAAGAATTGAAAATCTTTCTTTGCTCTAGTGTCTGCAAAAGCTTATAACAAGAGGGCAAGCGGCGTCAATGATTGTGGCGCTCTTGAGGGCTTCAAATCCATAATGAAGTTAGAAAAGCAGGAGAAGCAAGTGACGGCAGGCAAAAGTATCTTGTTTTTTGTGGGTGTGGTTTTTTTGGGATGGATAGGCTTGTCTCAGGCTTCTTTAGAACAGACCGCCGTTGGTTTAAAAAATAAGGTCGCTCAAGTTAAGCGCCATCAGCTTACACCTCCAAAGAAGCCTGGCTTTGAACAAAGCACCTTCAAGAACCGTCGTTCTTTAGGCCGGCAGCCTTTACCTATACCCCCCAAACCCTTAATAAATGTTTCAAAGGCCAGTAGGCCTTCAAGAAAAGTTCATCCAGATTCTGGTCTTGATAAGAGGAAGAATCTTTCTGCGCCCAGCGTAGAAAGGCAACAGAAAGATCTGCTTGGGAATGATCTTATGAAAACCTTGGAGATATGGGAATCTTTGAGAGATCCTGATGCAAAAATGTCTTTTGAAGACAGAGTGGCTTTTATGGAGACAATCCCTGATTGGCCGATTAATTTAGTCAAGAAGCGTGCGGAACAAAGTTTAAGAGAGGGTACGGATATAAGAACCATTGATCGGTGGTTTCTAAAAAACCCTCCATTAACGGGGATTGGTTGCTTTTATTACGCCCAGGGCTTGAAGGTGCAAGCAGCTAAAGATCCTATGAAGCAAAAAGTTCTAACGGATTTCGTGAAGAAAACTTGGCAAAGTGTGGATTTTGAAGAAGTAGTTTTGGAAGAAAAGTTTTGGAAGGCCTTCAGAACAATTTTGCAAGAAGAGGATCATCGAGAGAGAATAAGTTATCTTTTGTACGAGAAGAAGCATGAGCCTGTGGCTCGTATGAAAAACTTTCTAACGGGGTCATTGCGTACCATTATTGATGTGAGATTGGCTTTTGCGCGAGATTTTAAGAATGTGGAGAGGCTCTATAAGAGTTTATCTTTATCGCTCAAGAAACTACCAGAGTTTATGCACGATCATATTAGGTGGTTACGACTTCAAGGACGAGCTGATGAAACTCATTCTTTTTTGAAAACTAAAATTGAGTCTACCTCTTTATCTCAGTCCATATGGCCTGATCGGTGTGAAATTGTTCGTGATCTTATCAGGGATAAAGCCCATGGCAAGAGCGTCTATGACTGTTTAAGGGCACACAATATTCGGCAAGGGGGTAGTTTTTCTGATGGGGAGTTCTTGAGTGGATTTGTGGCGCTCCACTTGCTGAATGACCCCCAAACCGCCTTAGGTCATTTCAACCATTTATACGACAATGTATCTACGTCTATTTCCAAACCCGTGCGGCTTACTGGGCCGGTCGGGCTAATGAGGCTCTGGGAAGGGAGATGAGGCAAAGAAGTGGTATGAAAAAGCCAAGTGCGTCATCCCACTATTTTTTATGGTCAAGCCCAAAAACGGTTGCACAAAAATATCCATAAAGTTATCTTCCCATATTCTTGTGGGGCCACAGCTGAGAAAGCTCTTTGAGGAGAAATCCTTGGTTCGGGCTGTTCGGGCCATGAAGGGAACATCTTTCTCGAGATATTTACCATTATTTCTAGAGCATATTTCGGAGCGTGTTGTTACTCAAGAAGATCAGGTCTTGGTTCTTGAATTAACCCAAAGTGTGGCGCCTAAATTAAGCGTGCCTATTGCCCGCACTATGGGTAAAAAAGGAGATGTACTTTTAAAGCAAGCTTATCCTTTTCATCCCATCCCTGCTGCCCATTTAAAGAATCACTTAAAGAAAGTGGGAAAGCCTTTCATACTATCAGTCATACGTAAGGAGAGTGGCTTTGATCCTTCTTTAGAGAGTTCTGCCGGGGCTCGTGGATTGATGCAAATTCTGCCCTCTACAGCTCGGTGTATTTACAAAGATGAAAAGTTAGGCGTACCCCCTAAGAATCTGGACGGTTTATTGTTTGATGGGGTCCATAACTTGAAGCTCGGATGTTTATACTTGGAGGATTTATTAGAGGAATTTGAAGGATCTTTAGTTTTGACAGCCGCTGCTTATAATGCAGGGCGAGGGACTGTGCGTAAATGGATCACCCAATATGGTGACCCCAGAAAAGGGGAAATCGATGAAGTGGCCTGGACAGAATTTATTCCTTACCCGGAGACGAGTAATTATATACACCGCATTATAGAGGCCACGCGGGTCTATCAGTCCATGGAAAGAGGGAGAGGGTCGCAAATTTTGTGAGCCCTTACTTAAGACTGGAGCGTATAGTGTTGTATATGTATTTTTTGGTGAGAAAGGATGTACACGCGGGCAGTTAGAGGAGAATCCTCTAACAAGTTTTGGAACTATAAGCCAGTTGAGGGTTATCGAAAAGTGACTCCTAAAAAACAACTATATTTTACTTAATAGCCTGACCTGCGGATAAAAGAAAATTATATTTTATCTTGGATGTCTACTTTGGGAAGAAAGTAAAAAGGATTTAACCAGTGGCAAAGCTTCTGTGGGGAAGAGACTACTACAAAGACCATTTTGCAGGAATACTTCAAGAAGAACCAGGAGCGGCATCCTCGTTTACCTATGACGATGCCTATATAAAAGCGGCCCATCCTCCCATAAGTTACACTCTTCCTTTAAGATCTTCCTCACATATGAGTAATGGCGGCCTACCTACCGTTTTTGATAACCTGGTATCAGAGGGATGGCTTGAAAATGTCCAAAGAAGACTTATGGGTAAACGCGCTGTATCTCGTTTTGAGCTCTTGCTGGCTTTTGGAAATGATTGTGCCGGGGCTGTTTCGGTGATAGATCCGGCTCCAGAACGGTTATCAGAGGCTATCTATGACGCAGATGATCTGAAAACAACAGCAATAACAACAAGTTGAGCCTCTTTATCAGGAGTACAACCTAAGCTTGCCGTTCTCATGCGGGATAACAAATATGTTCCTGCGTCTGGAGGAGATAAGAGTACCCATATAGCCAAATTTCTTTCTCTCTCCCACAGCGATCTTATTGTAAATGAATATCTAACAATGATGGCTTTTAAATCCTTATTACCTGAAGATGTGATTGCAGAGGTTTCTATTGCGGAGGTGGTAGGGATTTGTGAACCGGCTTTAATTGTTAAGAGATTCGATCGGATTGAAACTGGAAGCATTCATTTTGAAGAGTTTAATCAGTTATTAGGAAGGTTTTCTTTGAAAAATATAATGGTTCTTACAAAGAAATGAGTCATTTTATTCTCAACTCAAAAGAATGCTTGCCTAGTGGAAAACTACCGTCTTTTTGCTCGGATTTTAGTAGGACTTCTTCTTGGAAATACCCATATGCATCTTAAAAATTTTGCAATGTTTCATGGGAAAGAAGGATTGCGTCTCACCCCTTCCTACGATCAGGTGTGCGCTTCAGTTTATAACTACAAGACACTGGCCCTAACCTTAGATGGTTCCAGTGAACGGCTTATAGGAAGCCTAAAGGCTAAGCACATAATAGCTCTAGCAAAAGAGTTTTGTTTAACCAAGGATGTTGTCTTAATGCTCTTGAGGCAATTAGAGGGGAATAAAGAAAAATCTAAAGACGCTGTATATGCTTCACCTATAGGAACGTCTTTATTTAAAAATCAATTTATAAAACAGATGGAAGTACGATGGAATCATATCTTCGCCTTGATTGGACAGCTATTGTCAACGAAGCTGTAAAACGCCGCAAATCACAAGGTCTCACCCAAGCTCGTTTAGCCATTCTCGCCGGCGTAAGTAAACCCACGATCCATAGTTTTGAGCAAGGACGAACAACGATAACCTTGGCAAATGTTCTTAAAATTCTTTACATCTTAGGGTTAGATTAAGAAACTGATTGATCACATAAAGACTTTTTGGGGTCTTCTTCGTCAAAAGGTTCGTTATTATCTTTTGATAAGTCCCACAGAACATAAAGCCTAAGTTTACTTGATAAGTTAAGGCTTGGAGGAAGATGTATGGACAGGGCATCTATCTGAGTTATTAAGGCTGAAAGAGGTAAAGAATGACGCTGGGCAATATGCACCAATGTGGTCATAAACAAAGGCTCCAAAGAAATACTTGTAGGATGCCCGTTTAACGAAACTGAGTATTTTTGAGGGGGAGCAAAAAAATCACTAGGGGGAAACGGGACCTGGTTGATTGGTCCTTTAGTGTTATTTCTTTTTCCTGAAGGCATCTAGAGTAATGACTTTAGAGTCTTCGGAATCAGGAATGATCTTTGGTTCGAATAACTTAGACCGTTTGTTATCTGGGGATTTGGTTAAGGTTTCTGCGGGCTCTTGCCCCAAGGCTGTATCTTCAAAATCAGTAGGGGTAAATTGAAGACCGAACTTAACGGAAGGATCAACGAAACCGATAATAGCATCAAAAGGAACTCTAAGGGCCTCTTCCACATCATTAAAACTCAATCCTACAGAAAATCCTTTTTCTGTAATGACCAAATCCCAGAATTGGTATTGTAACACAATGGTAATTTCTTCTGGGTGACGCTCTTTGAGATACTCAGGAACAACAACGCCTGGAAAATGAGTCAAAAAAGTTATGAAGAGGTGATGGTCACCAGGTAATCCATCGCTTTGAACGCGCTTTAACACCTCACGAACAACGCCTCGCAAAGCATTCTGAACGATATCTTCGTAAGGTATTGAAGGTGTTTTTTTCATAAGGGTTTGACTCTTGTCTTTATGTAAAGGGCCTACATACTATCATAGTTTTTTAAAAGTGCAAGAAATTCCAGTTTTTCGCTTTGTAAGTCAATCGTTCTAGGACTCTCCACCCTTATCTCTTTTAGACAGATAGGATGAAAGAGCCCTGGAACGATTTCATTATTTTGTTTTCAGTGGAGTGGTGCCTACTTTGTAAAACACATAGCAAAACACTCCAATAACGCCCACACCCATGAGCATAATGCTATTTTCACCAAGGCCGAGATCTAGTTTGAAAACAGATGTCGATTGATGAAGGGCAAAAGGAATAGCTAAGAAAATACCGACTAAGGCTTCACCAGCAATAGCTCCCGAGGCAAACAAAAGTCCTCTTCGTTCACATCCAGCCACATCACTATCAGAAAACTTCTTAGAAGACCGATAGCGAGATAAGGCGCGTCCGGAAAAATAGCTGATAAGAGATCCGATGAATGCGGTAACGGTAACTCCATAAGGTAAGTAAAGGCCAGAAGCTACGGCCAGAACAGGAAACGTCCAATCACTTTTCATGCACTGTAGAATTTTGTTCAGAAGAATAACCATAAGGCTAATCAGTGCGCCGATTATAACATAGGACCATTCAAGATTTCTAAAGAATACACCTTTGGCTACCGCAGCCATAACCGTGGCTTGAGGCGCCGCCAGTACCTGTGCGGGGTCCATGTCTGGTCGAGGAAGAGAGGTTCCAATGCCGTACGCTTCGTACAAGAGTTGTAACACTGGAGTAATCACGAGAGCTCCAGCTGCCACACCAACCATAAGAAGGACTTGCTGCTTCCACGGTGTGGCCCCGACGATCTGACCTGTCTTTAAATCCTGTAGGTTATCGCAACTCATGGTAGCTGCACAACATACTACAGCGCCAATGATAATAGAGGCTGCTGCAGCGGAGAGTGCCGCATCATAGTGGGCGGAAAAGTCTAGTTGAGAACCAAGAATAGCAAGCAAAGATAAAGAGACAGCAAGAATAGCACCCAAAGTAATTCCCGATAGGGGATTACTGGATGAGCCCACAATTCCTGCCATGTATCCACCTATGGCAGAGCACACAAAGCCGATAAAAAAGGCAAACACCGTAGAAAAGGTAATGACCACCCAAAAAAGACGAGAAGAAATAGGAAGATTATTAGCCCCAATCAAGTAGGTGAAAAGGATAAACACTGGAATAATGAGCCCTAACGAAGAGAGGAGAACGTAAGACATAGGAATGTCTTTTTCTGTGCGCAAGATTTTAGGTGCTTCTTCTAAAGAGGAATGACTTATAGCTGATAAAGAAGAGCGAACCGCAGAGGCGATTGGTTTCATCAAGGAAACAATGGCACTTAATCCACCGACTACCATGCCTCCCACACCGATGTATCTCAGTTTTTGCGACCAGATCATCATGGCGCCGTCATACATACTAGATGCACCCTCGGGTAGGCCAAAAATCCCGCTGTATATGGGAACGCCAATACCCCAAATTATTACCGCACCACCCAACAAGCAGATGCCGATGCGTATGCCGACGATATACCCTGCACCCATAAGGACAGGGGCTAAACCAGTACCAAAACCAAATATAGAATTGCCAATGTGGGTAAAATATTGGGCTGATTCTCCCACCACTTGAAATCCACTTTGAAAGAGTTTGATCCCCGCTGCACCAAGGCCTGCCCACATCATGTCTTGAGCCCCTCTCGAAGATCCCTCTCCCGCCTTGAGTACTTCAGCGGTAGCAACCCCTTCTGGGAAAGGAAGTGGCTGTTCCACGATAAGAGCACGCCTCAAAGGAACTGACATCAAGATACCCATTAGACCACCAACAATGGCGATAGAAACCGTTTCAAGAAATGGAAAATACGTCCAGTATCCCATCAAGACCAATGCGGGTAGGGTAAATATTACGCCTCCTGCCAAAGCTTCACCGGCAGAGGCTATGGTTTGAACCATATTGTTTTCAAGAATATTGGACTTTTTAAAGAACCGCAAAACAGCCATGGAGATCACTGCAGCGGGTATGCACGCTGTGACTGTTTGACCCACTTTAAGACCTAAGTAAGCGTTAGAGGCGGCTAAAATCATGGAAAGAAGAATACCTAAAATAACAGATTTAATGGTGACTTCAGGCAAGATCTTAGAAGCAGGAATATAAGGAACGACCCCAGATTCTTGCGATCTTGAAGAAGGCTCTTCTTGTGCGTTTTCATAACTCATGATATACCCCTTGAATATAAAATTGACTAATCTCTCACTATTTACATATTTTGCGGAAAATACTAGCTCTTTTTAAGCAGATGTTGCATTTTTTCTTCTAAAAAAGCGGTCAGAAGAGGGATGGATACATGGCTTTTTCCTCCTGATTGAGCGAATCCGTCATTTCCGCCACCTCCTTGCCCGCCCGCCTTAAGGGCCAGGGCTCGAATAAGCTCTACCGCTTGGAAGGTAGGCACTAAATTATCAGTGACCCCCAGGGCTAATGAACTTTTAGACCCACTGATATTTACGATAAGAACAAGCCCAGAAGAGAGCTTACTTTTTAACGTCTCTGCATAAGCTTTCAAATTAAGATCGTTTTGGTTCTCTAAGGTAATGGTCAGAAGGATATTATTGCCAATGAGTTTTCTATCCTCTTGCACCTTGGTTGGGGATAAAATGTCCTTAGCTTTAGAAGATTTTTTTTCTTTTAGAATTTCTTTCAAGCGATCAAGGAGGCCTTGGGGTTGAATCTTCAAAAGACCAGCAGATTCCCTCAAAAAAGCTTCTTGCTCTTGAGTGTACTGCAAGGCGTGGAGGCCCGTTAGGGCTTCTATACGACGAACGCCAGATGAAACACTAGAGTGAGAAATAATTTTAAACAAGCCAATGGAGCCTGTTTGTTCCACATGAGTTCCCCCACAAAGTTCAGTGGATGTGGGTGATAAATCACCTCTAGGCGTTCCATGAATGGAGACCACACGAACCTGGTCGGTGTATTTTTGCCCAAATAGGGCCATAGCACCTGAGTCGAGAGCCTCTTGGGTATTCATGGTGGAAGTTAGCACAGGTGTGTTATTCTGAATTTTCGTATTTATCCACTGTTCGATATCGCTTAATAAAGCCCATGATAAAGGTTCTTTCGCATTAAAGTCAAAACGAAGTCGATCAGGCGCTACCAAGGAGCCTTTTTGAGTGATGGTTTTTGAAACCAAAGCATGAAGGGCGGCATGGAGCAAATGGGTGGCCGTATGATTAGCGGATAGGCTTGCTCTGCGTTCAAGGTCAATATGAAGGGTAACCTTATCTCCTATCTGGAGTTTTCCTTCTTCTAATAGTCCTTCGTGGACCACAAGATCGGTGGCAAATTTTCGGGTATTGGTGATCTTCATGGTGCCTTTGAGAAGCCCCTCCGGTGAAAAAACCTCTAATATTCCCCTATCACCCAGTTGCCCACCTGCTTCTCCATAAAAGGGTGTTTGATTCAAAAGCACCTGTAATGGAACTGAGGAGGAGGATACAGAATCCTGAGTATGTGTATTTTGGATTAAAGCTTGGACATGGGCTTCACCCGAGGGCGATGCGTA
This sequence comes from Alphaproteobacteria bacterium, assembly GCA_018401675.1. Lineage (GTDB taxonomy): Bacteria > Pseudomonadota > Alphaproteobacteria > 16-39-46 > 16-39-46 > M30B67. Next base: position 198,307 of record JAGYKM010000001.1, read on the forward strand.
TCCCATGAAATGGGTGGCCCCATGCAAGGATAAAAGATCATACCATAGTCCATCTTCCGCCTTCTCACCGGATCCGCTCCAGGAAGCTCGGGCATCAGCGCGCTGCTTGTCCATGCAAGCATCAAATTCTTTCTGGTCAACAGTTCTATGATTTGTTTTCAGAATATCTTGCGTTAAATCCAATGGAAAGCCGTAAGTATCATAAAGCTTAAAAGCAACTGCTCCGGAAAGATTGGCTCGAGGGGGGAGCGTTTCTAGGGACTCCTCTAAGACCTTTAGGCCTCGGGAAAGAGTATCTTGAAAGCGACACTCTTCATCGTTGAGTGTTTCTTGGATTAGATCTGAAGCGCGTAATAATTCAGGGTAGACCAAACCCATTTCTCCAGAAAGAGCGGGAAACAGTCGTGCAAGGAGCGGTTTTTGGACGTTCAAAAGATGGGCGTGGCGAACGGCGCGCCTTAAAATCCGTCGCAATACATAACCACGGCCTTCATTTGAGGGCAAAACACCGTCAGCAATGAGGAAACTAATAGCTCTTAAATGATCCGCAATAATACGGTGGGATACCACGGCGGTACCTTGGTAAGGCACATTAGTTAAGTCTACATTGGCTTGAATAAGAGTTTGAAAAGTGTCTGTCTCAAAATTGGACGTTACCCCTTGCATAACTGAAGCAATACGTTCTAAGCCCATTCCCGTATCAACACAAGGCATGGGAAGTGGGGTACGCTCAGACTTTTCAGGAGACTGGAGGTATTGCATAAAAACAAGGTTCCAAATTTCCATAAATCGGTCACCATCACCAGTAGGAGATCCGGGTGGACCACCTTGAAGAGAGGGCCCTTGGTCATAGAAAATTTCAGAACACGGTCCACATGGCCCTGAATCCCCGGCACTCCAAAAGTTATCTGACGTATTAATACGAATGAGGTGATCTTGAGAAAGGCCAGCTATTTTTTCCATAGATCGTAGGCTTCTTGGTCTTCTTCGTAAACCGTTATAAAGAGCTTTTCTTTAGCGAGCCCAAGTTCTTTAGTCACAAAAGTCCACGCATCTATTATTGCGCGTTCTTTGAAGTAGTCGCCAAAGGAGAAGTTCCCCAGCATTTCGAAGAAAGTGTGATGACGAGGGGTATAGCCAACGTTTTCCAGATCATTATGCTTCCCCCCAGCCCGTAGGCATTTTTGCGATGAGGTTGCCTTGGTGTAGGCTCTTTGCTCTCGACCTAAGAATACGTCTTTAAATTGAACCATGCCCGCAGAAGTAAAGAGCAAAGTAGGGTCATTTTGAGGCACAAGAGGACCTGAAGGAACAACGAAATGACCTAATTTTTCGAAATAATCAAGGAAAGATGACCGGATAAGATTGGTGGTTTTCATTTGCGTTCACTAAGGCTCACTATAAAAGCTGGCTGAGAGAGGAGGCTTCAAAGAAGCGCTCCCAACTTTCTTACTCTCCCGAAGCCAGAGGTAACTCAGGGCTGATAAGCATTTCTTTCGAAACCACATCGGTTTGCGCTCGAATGGCAAGTTCGATTTCTTCGGCAATCTCAGGGTTTTGCTTTAGAAATTGACGCGCTGCTTCTCGGCCTTGACCAATGCGATGGGTTTTATAAGAATACCACGCGCCTGCTTTATCAATAAGTTCCGCTTTTACGCCTAGATCTATAATCTCCCCGATTTTGGAGATACCTTCTCCGTAAAGGACATCAAATTCCACCATTTTAAAAGGCGGGGCGACTTTGTTTTTCACAACCTTGACGCGGGTTTGGTTGCCGATAACTTCATCTTTATCTTTTAACGCACCAATCCGACGAATATCAAGACGCACCGAGGCATAAAATTTCAGAGCATTCCCTCCCGTAGTGGTTTCAGGATTTCCAAACATAACCCCAATTTTTTGCCTAATTTGGTTGATAAAAATAACCATGCAATTGCTTTTCGATACTGATCCGGTGAGTTTACGCAAAGCATGGCTCATCAGACGCGCTTGAAGACCCATATGGGTGTCTCCCATATCCCCATCTAATTCTGCTTTAGGCACCAAGGCTGCTACAGAGTCAATAACCAGTACATCAATGGCAGCAGAGCGAACCAAAGTATCGGTAATTTCTAAAGCTTGTTCTCCTGAATCTGGCTGAGAAATAAGCAGATCTTGAAGGTTCACGCCTAGTTTTTGAGCATATCCAGGGTCCAAAGCATGCTCTGCATCAATAAAGGCGCAATTGCTACCTGTTTTTTGGGCTTGAGCAATGACATGAAGAGCAAGAGTGGTTTTTCCAGAACTCTCTGGGCCGTAAATCTCAATAATACGTCCCTTAGGAAGGCCTCCCAGACCCAAGGCGATATCCAGACCCAAAGAACCTGTGGAAATGCACTCTATGCCCACGGGTTGCTCATGATCTCCTAAGCGCATAATAGATCCCTTTCCAAAGGCACGTTCTATTTGACCTAGGGCGGCGGTGAGGGCTTTATCTCGATCCATGGTTTATTTCCTTAACTTAAATAAAGAGTCATTCTTGAAAATTCTATCACCAGTACGGTGAGTATCCAGTAAGAGCTTACGTAGCTATACGGTGTGGAGGTGATCTTAAAGCTTTTTTGTCTTTGAGAGAAGGGAAAATATAGGCCCTTCTTCAATGGGTTATAAAAATAAGAAGAACGCACGCTTTTCTAAAGATTTTTCTCAGAGGATTTAGGATAAACGGGTGCTAATTTCTATCAGCAGATAACAGGGTTTTCAAGATAGAATTAACTAAGGAAGGATTGGCTTTTCCTCCTAGTTGTTTGATGGTTTGTCCCACAAAAAACCCGAAGAGCTTATCACGCCCTTGGTGGTATTCAGCCACCATATCAGGGTTATCAGCCAAAACCTTTTCTGCGGTTTCTTGTATGAGAGATTTATCATCAATTTGGACCAGATTATGCAGCTCTACAATTTGGAGAGGATCCTTTTGAGTCTCCCACATATGGATAAATACTTCCTTAGCAATACGTCCTGAGATAACTTCTTTTGTAATTAACGAGATAAGGGCGGCAAGCATGGAAGGGGTAACAGGAGACGCATCAATGGAGAGATTTTCTTTATTTAGTTTCGCAAAAAAGTCTCCGAGAATCCAAGAGGAAAGAAGCTTAGGTCCGGCGACAGGATCGTCAAGGTGTTTAATCCCATCTTCAAAAAAATGAGCTACTGAGACATCTTCGGTTAAGAGGTGGGCTTCGTAGTAAACCAGACCATAAGTTTCCATAAATCTTTTCTGCTTGGCCGCGGGAAGTTCGGGCAAAGATGCGCGCACTTCTTCGATCCAGGAAGGCTCAAGAATAACAGGAAGAAGATCTGGGTCAGGGAAATACCTGTAATCGTGGGCTTCTTCTTTAGACCGCATGGACCTAGTTTCCCCTAAAGAAGGATCGTACAGACGGGTTTCTTGAACGACGGGCTGGGAGGCCTCCAAAAGAGTCTTTTGTCGGTCTATTTCATAAGCAATGGCTTGTTGGATAAATTTAAAGGAATTAACATTTTTAATCTCACATCGTGTTCCTAAAGCACCTCCAGGGCGTCTTAAGGAAATATTCACATCCGCTCTAAAATTCCCCTCTTCCATATTGGCATTGCAGCTCCCTATGGCACGGAGTAGACTTCTTAGCTTTTTTAGGTATAAAATAGCCTCTTCTGCATTGCTCAAGTCAGGTTCACTCACAATCTCCATAAGGCCTACACCAGCCCTATTTAAGTCAATATAGGATTTATGAGGGTGTTGGTCATGAAAACTTTTTCCCGCATCTTGCTCAAGATGGAGTCGATTAATTCGAATACGCTTACTTTCTCCATGATCAAATTCAATGTCCAAATGCCCACCCGTCATGATGGGGTGAAAAAACTGAGAAATTTGATATCCTGTAGGCAGATCAGCATAAAAATAGTTTTTACGATCAAAAGAGGACACAGTATGAACTTGCCCATCAAGGGCAAGGCCTGTGCGTACGGCTTGTTCCACACAAAAGCGGTTGAGGGTGGGAAGTTGTCCCGGAAAACCCCCATCAACAAAAGACACTTGGGTGTTGGGCGGTCCCGCAAATTGTGTAGATGCGCTGGAAAAAAGTTTAGAGTTGGAGACAATTTGAGCATGGACCTCAAGCCCAATAACGACTTCCCAGGAAGTCGATGTGCCAACAGAAGAGCCGGTAGGGCGTGGGGATGTCATAGGTAACCTCGTGAGCTTAAGCGGGGATATAGACGTTCTGAAGAGGAAGAGGGGTAAAATTAGCTTCCAACTCAAGAGCCTTGGCGGCATTTAACAAAGGGCCTTCACTAAAAGGGGATCCAATGAGCTGAAGCCCTAAAGGAAGATTTTTGTGACTGAGCCCTGCAGGAACCGAGATGGCGGGAAGGCCAGCTAAGGAAGAGGGTGTAGAAAACACATCGTTAAAATACATGGCTAACGGATCCGTAGGGGGAGTTTTAATAGAGAAGGCAGGCGTTGGGGTAGTGGGCGTGAGTAAGAAATCAATCCCTTTGGAAAACACTTGTGTAAAATCTTGAGCAATGAGGGATCGTACCCGTTGGGCTTTTTTGAAATAGGCGTCGTAAAAACCAGAAGATAGGACATAAGTGCCCAATAAGACACGGCGTCGTACTTCCGCCCCAAATCCTTTTCCACGGGTTTGTTCGTACATCTCGTTGAGATCCTCATGTTCTCCCTTATGGCGCACCCCAAATCGCACGCCATCATACCGTGCGAGGTTTGAGGAAGCTTCTGCTGGAGCGATAATATAGTATGTGGGAAGAGCAAGAGCGGTATGAGGCAAAGATACTTCTTCTACTTGAGCGCCACGGGATTTGACCCACTCAATACCTTTTTCCCAAAGGTGGGAAATATCGGTATCTAACTGGGCATGATGATATTCTTTGGGAATGCCGATTCGAATTCCTTTTAAACAACCAGTCAGAAAATCTGGGTAATGAGGCACGTCACATTTTACGGAGGTGGCATCTTTAGGATCATGGCCTGCCATATGAGTTAAAAACAAAGCTGCATCGTCTACTGTGCGTGTATGAACGCCGGCTTGATCAAGGGAAGAGGCAAACGCGATGATGCCATATCGGGAGCATCGACCATAGGTAGGCTTGATGCCTACCAAGCCACAATAACTTGCCGGTTGGCGGATTGATCCACCGGTATCGGTTCCTGAGGAAGCTAGGGCTGCATAGGCTGCTACCGCAGCTGTTGAGCCGCCCGAAGACCCTCCTGGCACCAAAGGATCTTGATCTTGGGCGCAAATCCAAGGATTAATGCTTGGGCCATAATGGCTGGTGAGGGTTGAGGATCCCATAGCAAATTCGTCAGCATTGGTTTTTCCCACCATGGTAACGCCTGCCTCTTTTAATTTGGCCACAACTGTGGCGTCATAGCAGGGTGTAAAATTGGATAAAATTTCTGACGCTGCAGTGGTCAAAATGTCTTTTGTGCAAAAAAGGTCTTTGTGAGCAAAAGGCAATCCATCTAAAGGAAGAGGGTTTCCCTGGGCATAGCGCTGATCCGACTCTTGGGCATTACGCCGGGCTTCTTCTGGGGTCTGGGTAATGAATAGATTGAGGTTTTTTGTTTTTTCAATTTGGGATAAATAGGCATGGAGTAATTCAGAAGAACTGATTTCTCTTTTTTTCAAAAGACCCAATGCTTCAACGCCCGTTAAGGTCAAAAGTTCAGAAGAAGAAAAGTTGGACATGGTATGGAATACCTTCGTGAAGGGAAAAATTTAATCGATAACCCGAGGGACAACAAACATATCAAGGGCTACTTCTGGAGCATTTTTTAGTATCTCTGGGCGTATATTCCCATCGGCGATAATATCGGGTCTGAGCTCTATAGTTGGAAAATTCTGAGCAGTGGGGTTCAAAAACGGATCAACGTGATCTGTGGGAACAAGATCAAGCTGTTCTATCCACGACAGAATGGAGGAGAGTTCTTTAGACAGATGAGTGATCTCTTCTTTTTGAATAGAGATGCAGGCTAATTTCGATATTTTTAAAACGGTTTCTGGAGAGATGGTATTTTGTTTGGTCATGGTCTATGGCTTTCTTCAAGAGCAATAGCGCGGGGCATTCAAGAATAAATAGGCTACAATTTAGGCCTAGATCCCATCAGTAGATTTCCTAACTGTCTAGGTGTATTGTGGATTTTGTAGCCTACTTATCGAGGGAGTTCAATCTCAAAAGCGTTCAACCCATTCTTAAAAAACCAAGAAATAGGCCTTGGCAATTTCCTTCAGAGGTGCTTTTTGTAGAATGCTTATGGAAAATCCAATCTTAAAGACACTTAAAGTCAAGGAGACACGATGTCTGAACTTTCTTCTTATGTTCATATTCCTCAATGGGACTTATCAGATCTCTATCAAAATAGAGCTGACCCCATGATTCAAAAAGACCGTGATGAATTGGAAAAAAGGTGGCTCGCTTTAGATCTCGATATGAACAAAAAGTGGCACACCTTTCAAAGGATGATCTGGCTGAAGCTATCCAAGTCTACGAAGGACTTCAAGAAGGGATGGGCAAGCTTCAAAGTTATGGTGCTTTAGAAAGTGCTGTGGATCAAACGTCCCCTGAACTAGAGCGGTTTGCACAAAACTTAGATGAATGGGTTTCTGAGCGGCAGAAAGAGCTTGTTTTTTTTGAATTGGAGATCAATCACTGTTCTTTGGAGGAACGAGATTACCAAGATACTCCTTCGTTGGCGGTATATAAGCCATGGATATCCGTAGTTCAAGGGTTCCGTCCCCATCAACTGAGTGCTGAACTAGAACAATTGATGCAAGATTATGAAGGCCCTGCCCGGCAAGGCTGGATTCGTCTTTATGATGAATCTTTAGCCAATTTGAGAGTGGAGTCTCAAGGGGGTGAATCTATGACGTTGGCTCAGGCTTTAGATAATTTATCTTCACCCAAGGCTGAGGTTCGAGAGGGCCTAGCTAAAGCCTTAAGCCATTCTTTGATGAGACAAGAGTCTTTATGGGTAAGAATTTATAATATCTTAATAAAAGACCATGGAATCCAGACTCAATGGCGCAAGTTTTCCTCCCCATCAGCCTCTTTGCATCTAAGAAACCAAATTGACGAGGAGATGGTGAACACTTTAGTAACTGTAGTTCAGTCATCTTATGGATCTATCGGGCACAGATATTATAAGTTAAAAGCACGTATTATGGGGCTTTCTCATTTGAAGTTCTGGGATAGAAATGCACCTGTATTCCATCAAGAGTCTCGACAAGAAAAACACTATTCTTGGGAAGAAGCTCAAGAGCTAGTATTAGAGGCTTACGGGGATTTTTCTGAAGAATTTAGAGATATTGGCAAAATGTTTTTTGATAAAAATTGGATTCATGCACGCCCATCCCCAGGCAAAGACAGCGGGGCCTTTTCTCATCCCACCGTCCCTTCCGCTCATCCGTATATTTTGATGAACTTTTATGGAAAGAGTCGTGATGTGATGACCTTAGCTCATGAGTTGGGCCATGGGATTCATCAGTGGCTCTCCCGTAAGCAACGGTATTTCATGACGGATACGCCCTTGACCATTGCAGAAACAGCCAGTGTGTTTGGCGAACGACTTGTGTTCGAGAAATTAATCAAGAAATGCCGATCTGTTCAGGAAAAACAAATTCTACTATGTCAAAAAATTGAAGATATGCTCAATACGGTGATGCGCCAAGTAGGATTCTATCAGTTTGAGTTAAAAGTGCATAAACGGCGACAAGAAGGTGAACTCAGCGCTTCTTGTCTTGGAGATCTTTGGATGGAAACTCAAAGAGAAGTCTTGGGGGAGGCTTTTATACTAGATAAGGATTACAGCATTTACTGGGCCTACGTTTCGCATTTTATGCATAGTCCTTTTTATGTATATTCTTATGCTTTTGGGGAATGCTTGGTTAATACTTTGTATTCTCAGTATACTAAGGGAGAAAACGGATTTAAAAGCGCCTACACTTCTTTTCTTGAAAAAGGAGGATCCGAGCCTTGCGAATCAATGTTGAAGCCTTTCGGTCTAGATTCTAGAAAGCCTGAGTTTTGGTATGCAGGTGTCGCACCAATTGGTCACATGATCGATGAGCTAGAGGCCTCATTATATGGGGGGTAAAGAGGATTCTTTGGCGGGCCAACTCAAGCGGCACAAGGATTTGGTAGGAGCTATGTGGCGCTTGTTACCCCAGTTGGTGGATTCAAATGGGTCTGATGATAGTCTGGCACAAAGGGCGCTTATTGCCCAAACCGTTTTGGGAAATCTTAAGGGCCCTATGATGAAAATAGGTCAACTCTTTGGTAATATTCCAAGTTTGCTCCCGGAACCTTATGCTGACTCATTTCGCAGCCTCCAGTCCCACGCCCCTTCCATGGGTTGGCCTTTTGTTAAAAGAAGAATGGCGGGAGAATTGGGACCACAATGGGAATCACTCTTCGAGAGCTTTTCTAAAAAAGCCGTTTTTGCAGCATCATTAGGACAAGTCCATCGGGGTCGATTGGTTCAAGGGGATGAGGTGGCTTTGAAACTCCAATATCCCAACATGGCTTCTGTCATGAAGGCTGATCTCAGTCACATTAAAGTGTGGATGAAGCTTTTTGGAGTGGTGGGAGGTGTTTTTGACTTAACGGAAATTTTTAATGAAGCTGAAGAGAGTTTATTGGGGGAATTGGACTATTATCAAGAAGCTCACTGGTGTGAAACTTTTAAAAACTGTTTGGAAGGTGTTCCCGGAGTGCATATTCCAAATACGTATCCTTCCTTATCCACAGGAAAATTACTGGTTCTGTCTTTGGGTAGAGGGCGCCTATTTTAAATTTTAAAGAAGCCCCTCTGGAGATACGGAATGCTTTAGCCAAGCCATTTATTTGAAGGATGGTACAGCCCGTTTTATCAAAGGGGTATTCTTCATGGCGATCCCCATATGGGTAATTATAGGGGGCATCCCGATGGGTCTATCACCCTGCTGGATTTTGGATGTGTCAGGGCTTTTTCCCAAGAATTCGTGGAGGGGGTTATAGGTCTTTATAGAGGGCTGCTTCACAATAACCGAGAGGAGATGATCCACGCCTACGAGGCATGGGGTTTTAAAAATTTGTCCAATGAACTTATAGATATTTTAAATAGATGGGCTTTATTTTTATATGGGCCTGTTTTGAGGGATAAAAAAGTGAAACTGTCGGATGTAGTGTCCTCTCATGGAGGACAGGCCATTGCAAAAGAAGTCTATGGCTTATTGAAAAACCAAGGAAAGATTTGCCCACCTCGATCATTTCTATTTATGGATAGAGTTGCGGTAGGTTTGGGGTCAGTTTTTATGCATTTAGACGGTTGCTTGAATTGGCATCAATTATTTGAACGAATCATTGAGAAGCGACCCCAAAAAGGACGTTATTCAATGTCAGTGGGATCTGAAGAGCCGTCATTTGCCGCCAAGTCAGTTAAATCCTCAGAAAAGTGATCTGATCCAGGAATGAAATACTTTCCTGTGATCCAATTTCCTAGATCTTCATCTTTGCAAGACAGGGAGCAAAAAGGAAAATAAGTACTGGAAACCGGCTTTTTGCATAAAGGGCACTTAGCTTGTCGTTTTTTATCCCGGGCGGCGTTTAAATCAGAAACGGGGGAATTGGGTTGGGTAGGGGGCATAAGAGGTACTCCTGCCTTGGTATCTAAGAAAAGATCAGGGCTGAGGATAACGTTATATTCGGCAACCAACAAGAAAATTCTTTCAGGCAATTTGCCCATAGGAAAATTCAAGAACCATATCGCTATGTAATATTTATGGAATCACGAGAAATGGCGGAATCGGTATTGAGAGGAGATAGACGTTCATAACTCCAGATGGAAGCGGGGGGAAAATTAGAAAGAACTACCCCTTTGCGGGTCTTGGATAAGCCATACTTGTGAGCAGGCAGTGAAGAAAAAGGACTGTAAGTAAATTGCAAAATGCGCCCTTCGGGAACGAGTACCTTAAGAGATTCTTCAATGATCTTTTTTTGAGTATCCATAGGAAGAGTCAGAAGAGGTAAGCCAGAAATAATGGTGGTAACTTTATTAGAAAAAGAATTAGGAATAAGAGAGGATAAATGAGTAGCATCTCCATGGATAATTAAGATGTGGGGAAAAAGGGTTCGTAAATGCTTAACGAGTTTTAAATCTTTCTCTATGACACAAAAATTTTCGGCGGAAACATGCTGGAGTAAAGAGCGTGTTAAGGCCCCTGTGCCACCGCCTAATTCAATGACAAAGTGTCCTTCTTTGAGAAAAAGGTGCTGAGCCATTCTTTTTGAAAGCTCTCTAGAGCTGGGGATTAAAGATCCCATGGACCGAGGATTCCTGGCCCACTGTTTTAAAAACAAGAGAATCTCTTTCCCGCGGCTTTTAGGAGGTATCTCCGATAGAGGGGACGGTGAAACTAAGGACATGAGTGTGGGTTCTTTGCTCTTGATATGAAATTAAAGCGTACGAGAAAATAAAGAAGTTCACCTAAAAATGAAGGATTTGTATCTCCTTCAGTTGATTGAGTGGGCTTGGTTTTACTGAAATAGTCGAAAGGACTATTTCAAAATTCTCGTGGAAAAGCAACAAAAAGTCAGTATCCTTTGTGTATGAAGCTGATTGTACTAGGAAAATAAACTAAAAACATAAAGAAGCGGTATTAAAATAAAGAAATCCCCATGGCGTATGGAAACGCCATGGGGACCTCTAGTAGTAACTCTTGATATTATCTATCAGCTCTTCTTAACGCATGCTCTATAGTTATAGAGGGAGAAGGGGTAACCACCACAAGGGTATGAGCAATAAAGTCGTGAAGAGCTTGTTTACGATGAGTAAAGGCTATCATTAGATAACCAATGCCAAAAGTAAGCCCTCCTGAAAGGAAAGACGCTGCTAAATAACGCCCGGTGGCGCGTCCAAAGCAAATACGTTCTCCATCATAGGTGTAGATCTTCATTCTAAAAAGAAGCATGCCTAAAGTTGCTTGGTACTTTGAGCAATGGAAAAGAGCATAATAGAGCCAAGGTAAGATAATTATACTCAAAGCGCCCCAGCCTGCAGCTTTATATGCAAACTGTCCATCGTGATCCGTAAAATGGGCAAACCCAAAGATAAAACCCAGAACGCCAAGCACCATATAAATCAATAAGCAATCAACGATGCCTGCTGCCAAACGTCGCCAAAATCCGCCATACTTAATAACCATTTTCTGTTCTCCCTGTATTTTATATGTGAGAGACGTGAAGGCCTCACATCACTCGATTTTTATAATCTTGAAGTCGGGCATCTAGGACTCGATTATCCTAAAAGTTCTAAAGCCGAAAGCCATTCTACCCAACGTATTATTAGTGAGAGTGTAAAACAAAAAAAATCATCTGTCTAGAGGGCAGTGGGAGCGCCGGTTGTCTCTTTGGAAGAGGTTTTTCTGTTTTTAGAATAGATCGAGTTTCGGGTCGTCTTTATAGAGGTGAAACCTGACGCTTGAGGTTGGTTTTAGATCAAAGAGATTCCAATATCCTTGATCTTTTTAAAGGTCCTGAACATAGACATAGGTAAAGACTGTTGCGCCTTGACAACTGGTTAGAATAGGCTAAATTGCACCAGAAACGATCCTTGAAATCCCATGGAGATTCTAACTATGTCCCTCGTGTCAAAATATCGCTCCCACTCATGCGGTGCTCTTTCAGATATAAATGTGGGAGAAACGGTCCGTCTTTCGGGGTGGATCCATCGCAAGCGAGATCATGGAGGATTAGTCTTTATTGATTTGCGGGATAATTATGGCTTGACCCAGTGTGTTATGGATGCGCAAAATCCCTGCACGCAAGATGTAGAAGATCTGCGGGTAGAAAGCGTTATCATGGTTACGGGCAAAGTAGTGGCGCGCCAACCAAATACAGTGAACCTTTCTCTTCTTACTGGTGCTATTGAGATTCAGGTAGAAAATATTGAGGTTTTGTCTAAAGCACACCAGGTACCTTTGCCTGTGAATAGTGATCAAGAGTTTCCGGAAGAAACCCGTTTAGCCTATAGATTTTTAGATCTAAGACGTTCCAGCCTTCACCAAAGGATAATCTTGAGGTCTCAAATTATAGCCAGCATAAGACAACGCATGATTGCTCAGGGTTTTTTGGAGTTTCAAACTCCCATACTGACCTCAAGTTCTCCCGAAGGAGCAAGAGATTATCTCGTACCGAGTCGTTTGCATCCAGGTAAATTCTATGCTTTGCCCCAAGCGCCTCAGCAATTTAAACAATTATTAATGGTATCCGGGTTTGATCGATATTTCCAAATAGCGCCTTGTTTTAGAGACGAGGATGCTCGTGCCGATCGGTCCCCAGGGGAATTTTATCAATTGGATTTTGAAATGTCTTTTGTGACCCAAGAAGACGTGTTTGAAGCTATCGAGCCAGTTCTGCATGGCCTATTTAATGAGTTTTCTTCAAAGAAGATCACATCGTTGCCTTTTCCGCAGATCACTTATCAAGACGCTATGATGTTATATGGAAGTGACAAACCTGATTTGCGAAACCCCCTTATTTTGCAAGATGTGACCCAGACGTTTGAGGATGGGATCTTTGAGCTCTTTATGCCTATCCTTCGTCAAGGAGGCCGGGTGAAAGCCATTCGTGTTCCTCAAGGAAGTGATAAGCCAAGGCGATTTTATGAATCTCTAAACGATTGGGTCCGCCATGAAGGAGGGGGAGGGTTAGGCTATATTTTATTTGGAACTGAAGGCATAAAAGGACCTTTGGCAAAGGCACTTCCCTCTACCCACATAGACCAACTGAAAGACAAATGCGGCGTTTTACCTGGAGATAGTCTGTTCTTCGTGTGCGACAGTGCAGAAAAAGTAACGAAGTTGGCAGGGTTAGTGCGCCAAAAATTAGCTCAAGAATTCGAGCTGATTGACCAAAATATCTTTAGTTTTTGTTGGGTAGTTGATTTTCCTTTTTACGAAAAAAATGAAGATACAGGGCTGATTGAATTTAGCCATAACCCCTTTTCTATGCCCCAGGGCGGATTGGAAGCTTTGCTGACAAAAGACCCCCTTGAAATCAAAGCCTATCAATATGATATTGTGTGTAATGGGATAGAGCTTTCCTCGGGAGCCATTCGAAATCATTTGCCAGAGGTTATGTATAAAGCTTTCGAAATCGCTGGGTATAGTGCCCAAGATGTGGAAAAAAAGTTTGGAGGCATGCTCAATGCTTTCAAGTATGGCGCCCCACCTCATGGGGGTTGCGCTCCAGGCATTGATCGCATCGTTATGCTGTTGGCCGAGGAAAAAAACATCCGCGAGGTTATAGCCTTTCCCATGACGCAAAAGGCAGAAGATTTATTAATGCAAGCGCCCAATGAGACCACACCGGACCGTCTCAAAGAGCTTCATCTTCAACTTGTAAAGCCTCTTCCAACCAAAACCAAGAATGACTAGAGTTAACTTCTAAAAGAATTTAAGAGTGCGCTAGCCTGAGATCAGGAACTTCACTGGCGTCCCTATAGGGAAAATGCTTCAAATTTTTTATGAAGAGGGTATAATCACCTGGTTCTAGGAGATCGCTTATCTTTAGTGAGGCTGCCAAATATTCGCCCGGTTGCGAGAATCGAAATCTGAGAGACTCTCCCTTAAATTCGGATAAACTAATCGGTGGATCGATCTCAACAAGGTCTCCACTTGCAGGTAGACCTGTATACAGGAGCCCGTACGGTCCACCTAACTTGCCGTAGGTAATAGTAAGAGATGTGCGGGGAGCATCTTCGAAGTGAATGTGCGTTATGTGAGAGCTAGGCCGATGTTCTTCGGCAGAAGCTCGGTCGGCCATTGCTGTTACTGAGGACAGGTTTATGAGGGATGAAAGAGCAGATGCCAGGAATAAAAAAGATAGTTTTTTGTAGCAAATATGCATATTTTATGCCCTCGATTGGTTAGAATTCAGATAGAGTCATTAATACAAGATAGCCTAACTCTAGGAGTAATATTTAAAAAATTCAAGTAAAATTGAGAGGAAGTAAATTATAAAAAAATAATATCCCAGGAAAAACCCTGATTTGGAAAATTTATGTCATAAAATAAATAGTAAGAACTAATATTGTATGAAAGCAACAGTTTATCTACGCAATATCATTCATGGTAGGCACAGGTATGTACGTCAAATCTAGAGTGTTTCTTTAAATCTAATTGAATTATATGGATAGCCCCCTTATGATACTAAATTATGCTTAAGAGACTAGAGGTGATCTATCAGGGTTGGTGTTTCAGGATGAAATAAAGCCCAGATTAGAGTATGGGAGCAAGAATTGGTATCTAAATAAATAAGAAAAATGATTAAGGGGATGAATCTCATGACGGCGGAAGGACCACAAAAGAAAATAAGTATTCAGAAAATATCCGAGGGTGGAAAAAGTTTTCGGTATCTTCTTTTTACTATGCTTATGTTTCTATCAGGATTTATAGTATGTTTTTCCGTAAATTACTTCTTACCTCCCGATGAAACGCTTAGGGAAATCATAAGACAAACTATGAGGCCTATTACAGCGTCCTTCGTGGAATCCTTTGAGGATAAGGGGGCCCAAGAGCAACAAAGAATAGAAGGAACAATAAATGACATTGTTGGAAAGGGACAAAGTGTTGACATAAATGAAGAAGGAAGAGTGGCACCTTTTGCGCCCTTCCATTTGACGCTCACCATAGAAGAAGATGCGACACCATGGAGCGAGTCTGAACGGGCACGCTACAAAGAGTCCCTCCAAAACGTGTTCCGAAAAATTAAACTTATCCCCTCTGGATTTCGACTGAGTATGGGAAGGTTCATGGCTATTTCTTTTGAAAAAGATTACAAGGTGGTCGGTGGAGAATTAACCCATGCAGAAAAAGAGGTTCTAGAGAAAACGAAAGAGTTTAGCCCAGCACATAGAACCGTCGTTCCCCACATTTCCCTCGTGAAATGGGTAAGTGCAAAGCAGCAAAAAGCAAAAGGACTTTTAAGTCAAGAGTTTCCGGACTTATTTAGCCCAGATGAAGGTGCAGAGGCTCTGCCTGCTGTAGAAGCAGTGTCGAGTATAGAAATGGGAGAAGCAGCTTCGGCGTCCGAAGGGCCTGTGGCGGGAGCACAGGGAGCCGATATTTGGGAGGAGATGCAAAAAGAGGTTCATGCCTTGAATGAAGCTGCCAAATCAGACAAAACTCTAAGCTTTTCAGGGCGAAGGGAGAAGTTGCGAACCGCTTATGATGCGATTAAAAAGGTTCTGCCAGTGTACGGATTACCTATAGTAAAAGATAAAGATAAAGCTATTGATTTCGGTACGCTAATATCCGATGATTTCAATTTAATTTTTATGGAAAAAGGAGAAAGGCTTAATAGAAGGCTAATTAAAGACCTCTATGTAGCTATTTCTGGTAAGGAGAAAGTTACCCGTCCATTCTTCAGAAATATCAAGGCGTTGCCAGATCAAGTAGAGAAAATATTACTTCGCTTTCAAGAAAATACTAGAGAAGGTGCCGAAGCAAGATACCCAGAAAGTAAAGACGTAATTATCTACGATGAGAGTGAATTTGGTCAGGCAACGAGCTTAGCGAATCCCGAGGCTGCTGAACCACAAATAGGTATTGCGCCTGACTTAGTTAGAGAGGATTTGAAACCGAAAACACAGGCTCTTATGAGCCTTTATGACGAAGTAATAAATCCGGGAAATGAAAGAGATCTAGTTGTTTTTACAAAAGACGACCTTAATGCTGATGACCGTAAGCAGTTTAAGGCTGATGTAAACACTCTCAGAACTTTTTTAACCAAAGGCACAGGCCAATATGAAAAGGTGCTATGGGCTTATGAGAGAGTCTCTGCGTATAAGAAACTGTTTGAGGAAAAACGGCGGGCGCGCAAGAAGGACGCTGAGCTGCGTAAAGAACTTCTCACCAGCAGCACAGCAAAAACAGGAGCTGCTGCGACGTCTGATAGTGATGACGAGGTTATTGTGGATTTAGAGGCGTTAAATTGGGAGTAATCAGGAGTTCTTTCTGACTGTGTGGAAGACTGTGTGGAAAGATTTTCCTATTAGTGTGGCACGACCCATCTTCTATAGAGGTAATTAACCACGAAACAACTCTCAAAACCCCATTCCTAGAGATTTTGTAAAATCTCGCTTTTCTATTCTTTAGTGAGAGTCAGTACGGGCACCTGACCCGGGCCGAAGCTATAGTGAGCAAAGGAGACGGTGAGAGTATAGGTTCCTTGCTCATAGGCGGATAGATGAAGATAAGGTGTTACTCTATGGGAGTCACCAATAGTAAGAGGAAATTTGGTGGCCAATTTTAAGTCACCATTAAGCGAAAAGTATGAGCCAAGAGGAATAGGCTGGGCTAATATTGGTCCTGAATAGAGAGAGTTTTGATGTTGGTGAGGAATCTTCAGGGCAACCTCTATTTTTTTCCCATCGAGTTTGTCAGAAAGACCTATAAAATGGATCTTGTTTATGACTATTTCTTTTTCCTCTTCCGGGGTGGATCGGCCACTTAGAGATGCGGCAAGGGATTCATGAGAGAGAGTTCCTAAAGCAAAAAACAAGCCAAAAAGAAAAGAGAAGGTTCGGGAATTCATTGTCATGGTTGCTCTCTTATATTTACGTTATTTAGGTGGATGGACGAAAATAAACTGTTCCTCATCGGCCTTATGAATCTACTTCTAACACTAAAAGAATTTCGTTTCTTAAGTCAAAGGAAATTATCATCAAAAATTTCAAGAAAAATCTAACTTTTTGAATTGATGTTCCTAAACGAGAAAGATAAAGATTACGATTAAGGAGTCTCAGATCTAAGTTGCTTTGAAGAAGATTGAAGATTAGAATTATAATGTCTTTTGAAAAAGGTTGAATCTAGGTGCGAGCCGTTTAGGCTCATTACCGAGAGTGCTTCTAACAGGGGAGCTTTCTCTCAAGCCCTTTAATTAATAAAAAGGAGGTCGCGTGTTTCAAGAAAAAAAACAAATAATTGGTCCTGCTTCTCGGAATTATAAGATGTCTACAAAAGGCGTAAGGGTTAAGCAGGGTATGGGAGTGGTGTGTGCCGGATTCTTTTTATTCTTTTTATTAAATGCAGCAGGTCGATTCTTTTTAAACCCCGATGAGCATCTTGAACAGGTCATCCACAGGATTATGGTGCCTGTTACACGTTTTTTGGATAGTGCGTTTAAAGGCTATCCAGACACGGCACACGTAGGTACTACGGTGGCGGGAATTTCTGGGAAGAACTTCTCTATTTCAATTGATGAGCTAGGCAACATAAAACCCTTCTCCCCCTATCATATGACCTTGACTTATGATGAAGAAGCCATACCCGGGGCCATCAAGGGGCACTTTAAGGATCTAGTGGCCCAGGCACTCGCAAAAGTGTTCTTGGTTCCTAACGCCTTAGATGTGGGGATGGGGAGATTTATGGTGCTTACTTTCCAAAAAGAGTTGCTTGAGAAGGAGAAACTCACTGAACACGAGCGGATCGCGCTGGACGCAGTGGATCAGTTTTCGCCGGAGAAAGAGGGTGATCTCCCGCACATTTCTTTGGTGGAGTGGATCTCAGGCAAAGAAAAACAGAAAGGGTTGAAAAAATTGGTCACTGGGGACCCAGCCGAAATACAAGAGACATTTGAGGGGACTAGAGAATACTTGCAAGGATGGATGACTGCATTGATGGAGATGGATCCGAAAGATCCAAAATTTCAAAAAAAGCTAAAAGCAATTTACGAACAAGTTGCGGGCGCTCGGACTTTGTACATTTTTCCACCTCTTACCGATGAGACTGGGGTAACACTAGATTTACAAAAGACAGATCTTGAGCTATGGGACGAATTCTTTATGAGCGGAGGAGTTTTGAACAGCCAAAGAGCAAAAAAACTTATAGAATATTTCAAAGCTTATAATTGGCAAAGAAAACCACTTATAACGGATATGCACCCTTTGATGGGTGACGTGGCAAAAATAGCCACAGAAATTGAAGATGATCTCCTTAAGGAGCTGGAATTACAACGTCATTCATCGCAAGAGAGAGCTGAGGCATCTGCTTTGTCTTCTGCCAAGCTATTGGATGAGACAGCATTTAAAGATTTCCAAAGAAACCGTGCCGCACAGGAAAGTTTGGAAGAGTGGTATGGTACCCGAGAGAAACAAGGCGCCGATATAGAGATTGGAGAAGAAGCCGTACAAAAAGCCGCCGTCATGGGTGGTGATGCTCAAGAAAATCCCATAATCACTGCAGCCCGTGGCTATCTGACAACCATTGGGGGGAAAACTATGTCACATGAAGGGCCCGGAGGGAGTTGGCCCAAGATACAAGAAAGAACAAAAAAAGAACGGAAAGCTGCCGCGAAAACCTTTGGAGCGCTTAAGAAATTACTTGACAAGAAAAAGCCGTCGGTAGCTCAGGTGGAAGAACTAGTGGAAGAATTGAGAGCAGCCGCCATAAGTTTTGGGTTAGAGGAGTGATCAGATGCTAGCATCACTACAATACTTTATTTGGGAACTGGTTTTCAAAAATTTGCTTTTATCAAAAAAAGGGAAAGTACTTTTTTTGGTAAAAGCCCTAGCTTGTAGCTAGGGGCTTTGTGAGGTACTATGAATAGAGAAGGTATGGAGGTCATTCTTCTGCTTCAGAATGGCAATGACGGTTTTTAAAAATGATAAAAATTAAAAAGGAAGGCGTTAGAATGGCTATTTCATCGGTTTGTGTTTTTTGTGCAGCATCACCTAATTTAGACGAGAAGTTCGTCATTGAAGCTCAAAAACTTGGATATTTTTTAGCCCATGAGGGGATGGAGCTCGTCTACGGCGGTGGTGGTAGTGGGCTTATGGGTGCTGTCTCTGATGCTGTTATGGAGAAAAAAGGCCATGTTTTAGGCTTTATGCCCCAAGATTTAATGGCTCTCGAAGATGCGAGTAGTAGAATTACCCGACTCACTATTGTTCATGATATGCATGAACGAAAAAAATCCATGTATAAGCACGCAGATGCTTTTGTGGTTTTGCCTGGAGGCTTTGGAACATTTGATGAGTTATGTGAGGTGGTAACGTGGCGGAACTTAGGATTTCACAAGAAGCCCGTTATAATTGTGGATTTGGAAGGATATTGGACTCATTTCAAGCTTCAAATTGAAAAGGGTATTGCTGAGCGAATTATTTCTGAAAGTTACCGGTCTTCCTTTACTTTCGTTTCTACTGTGGAAGAGTGTTTTGCTATTTTAAAAAATACGACCATAACTGCAAATGATGATGAATAAGACGGTATTGTCGACAGTGTTATTTGGCGTAAAATTTAGCTAGAAAAATCTGTTAAGAGGTATTGTCAAATACCCCATGATGTGTCAGAAATATCTACATATAGATATTTTGAGATAAATAAACACAATATGTTGAGGTTTTTGGCACCATGCGGATATCACGTCTTTTTACCCAAGCTGGGTACTCTCCTTACGAAACTATAGCTTTCAGATCAACTCAAAGTGAGATCCGCAATCCAGATGGTTCTTTGGTTTTTCAGGTGGACCAAGTGGAAGTTCCTGAGTTTTGGTCACAAATGGCTTGTGATATTTTGGCCCAAAAATATTTTAGGAAAGCGGGAGTTCCAGCCAAGTTAAAGGCCATTCCAGAAGATAATGTACCTCAATGGTTGTGGCGGCATGAAGCCGATCTTGAGGCTCTTGAAAGTCTCCCCCTCAATGAGCGCTTTGGAAGCGAAACCTTGGCTACCCAAGTATTCAATCGGCTTGCAGGCACTTGGACCTATTGGGGATGGAAAGAAGGGTATTTTGATTCCGAGGAAGATGCACGGGTTTTCTATGATGAGTTATGTTTTATGTTGGCCCGCCAGATGGCTGCCCCTAACTCCCCTCAATGGTTCAATACTGGTCTTTTTTGGGCCTATGGTATAAACGGACCTGCCCAGGGGCATTTCTTTGTAGATCCTAAGACGAAACAGGTGAAGACTTCTAGTTCTTCTTATGAGCGTCCTCAGCCTCATGCTTGCTTTATTCAAAGCGTAGGAGACGATTTGGTTAATGAGGGTGGCATTATGGATTTATGGGTCCGTGAGGCACGTTTATTTAAGTATGGTTCTGGAACAGGGAGTAACTTTTCAAAGATACGAGGGGAAAATGAGCCCTTATCGGGAGGCGGCAAGTCATCTGGTCTTATGAGTTTTTTACGGATTGGAGATCGTGCTGCAGGGGCCATTAAGTCAGGTGGCACTACCAGACGAGCCGCTAAAATGGTGGTTGTAGATGTTGACCATCCGGACATTGAAGATTTTATTAATTGGAAGGTGCATGAAGAGCAAAAGGTAGTGGCGCTCGTGACCGGTTCCAAAATAGTTCACCGCCATTTAAATCGAATTTTTGAAGCTATATGGACGTCTTTGGATCAAAACGCTAATGACGAAGCTTTCGATCCCAAGCTTAATCTAGAATTAGGGCAAGAAATCCGGTCAGCACGTCAGCATGCTGTTCCAGAAAATTATATACATCGTGTTCTTCAGCTGGCGCGTCAAGGAGACCGATCTATTGATTTCAAGACCTATGATACGGATTGGAATTCTGAAGCCTATATGACGGTTTCCGGGCAGAATTCTAATAATTCGGTACGGTTATCCGACGCTTTTTTGCAAGCGGTTGACCACGGTGATGATTGGAATCTTATGAATCGTGGTGCGCAAGGTGGGGTGTATAAGACCCTTTCAGCCAAAGCCTTATGGGACCAAGTCTGTTATGCGGCCTGGGCATCAGCTGATCCCGGAGTGCAATTCGATGACACGATTAATAGTTGGCATACATGTCCTCAAAGTGGGCGCATTAATGCTTCTAACCCATGTTCTGAATATATGTTTCTGGATGATACGGCGTGTAACTTGGCTTCTTTAAATTTACGCACTTTTCAAGATTTTTGGAGGAACCATGAAAATGTGGCAGCTGGTCAAGCGGGTAGTGGAAAGTCAGGATTAAAATTTGACTGCAAGGGTTATATGCATGCCGTTCGTTTATGGACTATGGTATTGGAGATTTCTGTGGCCATGGCTCAATTCCCGTCTCGTGAGATTGCACGATTATCTTATGATTTCAGGACGTTAGGGTTGGGATATGCTAATATAGGCGCTCTTTTGATGTCTTGGGGTATACCTTATGACAGCGATGAAGGGCGGGCGACAGCTGGGGCTTTGGCAGCTCTGCTTACAGGGGTGTCTTACAAGACTTCTGCAGAAATGGCTGGAGAACTTGGAGCCTTTTCTGGGTATAAAAAAAATGCTTCGGATATGCTTCGGGTTATCCGCAATCACCGACGGGCGGCTTTTTCGGAAAAAGAAGGATACGAGGGACTCTCTATTCTTCCTGTGCCATTAGATGGAAATAATGTCGCTCTTCCTGAAGTTTTGGAGCAGGTGAGGACAGTTTGGGATGAAGCTCTAGAGTTGGGGAACAAAGACGGTTTCCGAAATGCTCAAGTGACGGTTCTTGCGCCCACCGGTACAATTGGTCTTGTTATGGATTGTGATACCACGGGAATAGAGCCAGATTTTGCTTTGGTGAAGTTTAAGAAGTTGGCTGGTGGGGGCTATTTTAGAATC
Organism: Alphaproteobacteria bacterium; assembly: GCA_018401675.1. GTDB lineage: Bacteria > Pseudomonadota > Alphaproteobacteria > 16-39-46 > 16-39-46 > M30B67. The sequence goes on from JAGYKM010000001.1 coordinate 219,924, forward strand.
ATTAACCATACAGTGCCAGAAGCGCTAGAGCATTTGGGGTATTCCAAAGATCAAATCAGCTCAATTATTACCTATGCTGTAGGTCAAGGTACCTTAGAAGGAGCTCCTGGAGTTTCTTTTGATCTATTGGCTCAAAAAGGGTTTACCGTTGACGTACTTAAGAGACTTAGAGAATCGCTCAAACAGGTTTTTGATATAAAATTTTCTTTCAATCCATGGGTTTTGGGCCGAGAATTTTGTGTAGATACCCTTGGGTTTTCTTCTGAGCAGATGGAGTCTTCAACTTTTGACTTATTGAAAGAGTTGGGCTTTACTCAAGAGGCCATTGACAAGGCGAATCTTTTTTGTTGTGGCTCTATGACCTTGGAGGGAGCTCCTTTCTTGAAGGAATCCCATTTAAGTGTTTTTGATTGTGCCAATCGATGTGGGGCTTTGGGGGAGAGGTTATTATCCTTTAAAAGCCATATTCATATGATGGCTGCCGTACAACCTTTTATTACTGGAGCTATTTCTAAGACCATTAATATGGCAAACGAGTCTGTCATGGAAGATTGTCATGAGGCGTATATGCTCTCTTGGCGTTTGGGGCTAAAATCCAATGCGCTTTATAGAGATGGATCTAAGTTATCTCAAGCTCTATCTACCACTTTAGAAACCTCAGATGAAGCGGTGACTTTGGCGGAGGAATTAATTCATGCTTCGGTTGCTGAAAAAGCCGCTATACTTTCTGAAAAACTGGCTCAACAAGTGGCATCTGCCCCTCTAAGGGCCCGTCTCCCAAACCGTCGTAAGGGGTATACGCAAAAAGCCACGGTTGGAGGTCATAAGATCTATTTACGCACTGGAGAGTATGAAGATGGCAAGATAGGTGAGATTTTTATCGATATGCATAAAGAAGGTGCGGCCTTCCGTAGTCTTATGCATAGTTTTGCTATGGCTATTTCTATGGGGTTGCAATATGGCGTTCCTTTGGAAGAATTTGTAGATGCTTTTATTTTTACGCGGTTTGACCCTTCAGGGATTGTAACAGGCAATGAAACTGTGAAAATGGCAACATCGGTTTTGGATTATATATTTAGGGAGCTAGCGATTTCTTATTTGGGTCGGAACGATCTGGTCCATGCTGAGCCCTCAGATATTTTGCCTGATAGTTTGGGGCATGGAAGTAAAGAGGTATTTATAAAGTCAGAGCAAGGAGAGACTGCTGAACAAGGCCATTTTGTAAAGCACGCGAGTACGGGATATATGAGGAGGAATCTTTATGTTATTAAAAATAAGGTAAAGTCCGTGATCCAAGTGCGTCATGAGAAGCAAGAGGATGTATGGTCATCTGTAGATGAAAAGACGTATGACGCTGGTCATACCCAGGAGGTAAAGAATGTTACGGTTCAAATCCAAGAAGCTAGACTTAAGGGATTTGAAGGCGATTCTTGTAAAGAGTGTGGAAACTTTACCCTGGTTCGCAATGGAACCTGTTTGAAATGTGAAACTTGTGGTTCTACCACGGGTTGTTCTTGAGGGTGACGGATAGCATATGAGCTCTTGCCAAGAAGGTAGAAAGTGACTAAAAAATCTAAGTATTCAGCGCCTACGGTTTTAGGCGCGCTTTTATAGAATTTATTATCTATTCTTCACCCTTATGGATTTGTGGGTAGAGGCCAGGTAGTTCAAGAAGGAGTAAGATAGAAATGGCCGATCCGATCTTAGTGACTGGGGTTGCGGGATTCATAGGATTCCATGTGGCTCGCACTCTTCTTGAAGAAGGAAAGAAGGTGGTCGGCCTTGATAATCTTTCGGATTACTATGATGTGAGTCTCAAAGAAAAACGTTTAGAAATGCTAAGGGTTTATCCTGAATTTTATTTTCATAAGGCGGATGTGGGAGATCGGTCTCAAGTAAATGAGATTTGGGACAAATGGAAACCTAAAGAAGTGATTCATTTAGCGGCTCAAGCAGGGGTAAGATATTCTATAGAGAATCCTTATACTTATATTCAAACCAATGTGATGGGACACCTTATTCTACTGGAAAAAGCGCGTTTTGAAAAAGGCTTTAAGCACCTCGTATACGCTTCTACTTCTTCAGTTTATGGATTGAATACAAAGTTGCCTTTTTCCGTGGAGGACTCTACTGATCATCCCATTTCGGTGTATGCGGCTACGAAAAAAATGGATGAGCTCTTATCTCATGTATACACTCATTTGTTTCAAGTTCCTCTGACTGGTTTAAGATTCTTTACCGTATATGGACCTTGGGGGCGACCTGATATGTCAGCCGTTATTTTCATGAATAAGATCATGAAAGATGAAGAAATTTCTGTTTTTAATCATGGAGAAATGGCACGGGACTACACCTACATTGATGATATTGTATCGGGAATTATCAAAGCATTGGCTCATCCCTCTTATGATGATCAGGGGCTTCCTGAGCATAAACTATATAATATAGGTAATTCTAATCTTCTGTCTTTAATGGATTTTATTCAGCTCATAGAAGAATTTTTAGGCAAGAAAGCTAAAATGAAGATGTTACCCATGCAGCTCGCAGATGTAAAAGAAACCTCTGCCGATATAAAAGAATCCATCCGAGATTTAGGTTACCTTCCTAAAACCTCTACTAAGGAAGGGGTTAAAAAGCTTGTAGAGTGGTATAAAAGCTATTACGGCACCTAAGAGCAAAGGGGGTATTGTTCTTTTAGAAAAAATATGAGACTATTGAATACGCTAAGAAATTTATAATATTAAGAATAACAAAATAAACCGGGAGCGTTTCAATGAAGTTTACACATGTGTCTATACTTGCGTTAGTTTCTGTTATAACCGCAATGCCTCCATTAGGGCTGACCCAAGAGGCTAAAGCACAAGAGGAAAACGCGTGGGTTGATCAGCTCCTCAGACATAATGCTTGTGAAAACATTTTTCCATTTGGTGGAACACCTTCACATTGTAAGCCCAAGGCTTTTGATCCCCGCATCGGAATAAATAAACATAACGAGTCTGTCCAAGGGCCACTAGTGGGGGCAGGTGCGGCAGCCCCAGGAGTGCTAGTTGGGGGTGGTTTGCCTCCAGCTCCGCCCGCAGTAGTATTACCCGGAGCCATACCTGTACCGCGTTTAGCTCCCCAGGACGCTGATGACCGAGCTCGAAGAGCAGCTGAAGGAGCAGCTCGAGCAGAAAGAAGAGCAGCTGAAGCAGATGCAAGACGCGCCGCATTAATACAGGCAAGACGAGATGCAGCAGCAGCTCGTAACGCGAGAGGTGATGCTGTAAGAGCGAGAGCAGCTGAAGAAAGAGCAGCCCGAATAGCAAGAGAAGCAGAGCCCGCAGATTTTGATTGGGATAGATTTCCAGATGATGAAGAACCTGCAGCTTTACTCCCCGGAGCCATACCTATACCGCATTTAGCTCCCCAGGACGCTGATGAGCGAGCTCGAAGAGCAGTAGAAGCAGGAGCCCGAGCAGAAAGAAACATAGCTGATGCAGATGCAAGACGGGCCGCATTAATACAGGCAAGGCGAGACGAAGCAGCAGCTCGTAACGCAAGAGGGGAAGTTGTAAGAGCGAGAGCTGCTGCAGAAA
>JAGYKM010000010.1 GCA_018401675.1 Alphaproteobacteria bacterium
GCTGGATGTGATTGTGAGATAACGCAGTCCCCAAAGGCGCCACCGCAGGGATATTATGCTCCCACATACGTATAGCGTCGCTGTATCCTTCAACAATACCTACCGTGCCTCTCCCTATCTTTCTCCTGTGCTTTGTAAGCTCGTGGATCCCATAGAGGGTATCACTCTTATGAAACAAGAAAGATTCAGCCGAATTCAAATATTTAGGCATTACTTCCGTCAAGGCACGACCGCCAAAAGCAATCACGCCTCCAGCTCGATCCATAATGGGAAACATCAGCCTCCCCCGAAATCGATCCCAATAACGCGGTTTTTTATTATCTTGGCGATCAGATCCTATAAGACCCAAATTTTCCAAGAGGGTTGGAGAAAGTCCTTTACGTCCCATTTGCAACACAAAATTCCCAGGAGAATCTGGCGCATAGCCAATACGGAAACGCTTTTGTAAGCTCTCCTCTATCCCTCGCGATGAGAGATAATCTCGGGCTACCTTCGCTGAGGGCAATAAGAGATTTTCTTCATACCACTGAGAGACCATGTCTAAAGCCCCAGTCGCTTCTCGTCTTTTTGACTCTTCCTTATCATTTTCCACGGGCAAAGCAGGCAGATGGATCCCCGCACGACTTGCAAGCTCTTCAACAATCTCTTTAAAATTAAGTCCCTTTGTATGTTTCACGTAATCAAAACAACTGCCTCCAGCGCCGCACCCAAAACAATAATACAATCCTTTTTCATCACTGACGGAAAAGGAAGGTGTTTTTTCTTGATGAAAAGGACATAGACCTAAAGAGTCAGTGCCTCGCTTTTTTAACGAAACTGTCTCCCCTATCAACTCTGAAAGTACAATCCTTTGCTTGATCGACTCTAACAACTCTTGGGAAAATTTCTGCGTAAGAGGCCGCTCATTTGTTCTTCCTATAGACATAAGCCATACCTTTTTTACTCTAGTCCCCCTTGTCGTTAGGGAGGGGCACCTTTATCCCAAGAAACGCTTCACAAGTTGTCCAGCAACCCCGAAATCCATACGTCCAGCGTATTTTTCTTTTAAAACATTCATAACACGACCCATATCTTTTATTTGAGAGGCCTCTTCTTCCTCTATGGCTTGACGTACAATTGACTCTAATTCGTCGTTTGATATAGGCTCAGGCAAAAAAGTCCTCAGAATTTCTATTTCCTTCTCCTCTTTTTCTACCAAGTCTGGCCTCTCTCCTGTTTTGTAGAGAACCACACTTTCTTGTCTCTGCTTAACCATAGTTTGGAGCATCTGGAGGATCTGATCATCGGCAATACCCTCTCGACTAGTTTCCGAACGCACGGCAATATCCTTATCTTTCAGCATAGCCAAAATCATTCTGATAACACCCAACCGCACTTGGTTTCTCTCAAGCATAGCCTTTTTAAGTTCTTCCCGAAAATTATCTCTAATCATCTTATCTTCCCCATTGATCTCGTAAATGACGCTTTGCACAAAATCAGATTTTATTGGCAACGTCCATAAAAAACCCTATAAGTAAAAATCAGCGATGCGCCCGTAGCTCAGTTGGATAGAGCGTAGAGTTCTAATCCTAAGGTCGTGGGTTCAGATCCGCCACCACGCTCTTTCGTGTCTCTTCATCCCTGTTTTATGATAATTCAATCCAGATCGGCGCATGGTCTGAGGGTCTTTCCCACCCAGGTATTTACGTCGACGCCACTTGACCGCCAAAGATCAGCCGCTTGTGCCGAAACCAACATATGGTCTATGCGAAGCCCTGCATTTCTGGCAAAGCCCGGGTCAATAATCCCACCAAGTATATGCTTCTCTATGGGGCTCAAGAGACAGCGTCCTTCAACCCACTGTTTTCTATCCCATAAAAGCTTTTCTTTCACGCGCTGAGCACATTATTTGATCTTTCAAGCTGACATCATGAACATCTTGGTCCTGGGAGCAATGTTGTAGTCGCCCCCTATAATAAGAACTTCTTGGAATTTCAGTAACGCTTCCACGTGACTGTGAAACCCTTCAAAATCCAACTTCTGGGCAAATTTTTCTGACTCAAGAGATTGTCCATTAGGCGCAAACGCTTGCCGCCCTCATACCACCCGTTACCGCCTCTATATAACGCGCTTGCTGAAAAATTGGCGCATTTTCCGAGCCCGCGTCTTTAAGCCCTCTGCGCATCTTCTAAGATATTTGGATGAAATAGCAACCCCATTGTAGGTTTTTTTGCCCAAATATGGCCACGTATAGCCCTTATCTTCAAATATTCTGCAGGAAAAGCCTCATTAGAACCTTTATTTCTTGAAATAAAACCACCTCAGGCGACCGCTCTTTGAGCCATTCAAGGAACCAAAGGGAAGCCGGGCCTTGATAGAATTAACATTCCAACTCATAATCACTCTTGCCATGATCTACCTCAACTCTCTTATATTCATTGAATGCTAGACTTAGCCCATACCCCTGAGCTGCCTCAGAGGAAGGTCAAACCAGAGTATGAATAAAACCCGGGCATAAAGCCCGGGCGGGTTCTTTTACCCATTATAATTCAGGGGTCCCTTATAATGGGGCTCAAATCCCTCTATAATCAAGGGTCTACAGATATCAGATAAACAACCTTTGTGAACGATCACTTCTACGCGACGATTCTCTCTGTCTGCTTTTGTGTCTGAACAGGGATTAGTAGCCTTGTCCTAAAACCATAATAGAGTCAGCAGGAATACCCATAGAGCTAATGCCTCCTTCCGCCGAATTTGCAGGGGCTTGAGAGAGAGGAAGATTTATTTGTAGAAGTCCCTGTCAAATCAGCATAACCAAGGACCAATACCTTTGTACTTCCTGATTGTTTAATGGCCTCTGCTGCCTCTTTCAAGCATTATGTCCAACTTTATCAATTTTGCACTGAGCGTATTAAAGAAAGCTAAAATAGAGCCTCCTTCAACTTCTGCCTCACCTTAGAGCCATACGGATAGCTCCACAGTGGTCATAAAGGATTTAGCGCATTAAACAGCTGCAGTTTCATAATCCTAGCCTCTATCTCCCAACACTCGTAATTTACCTGTGCGGCTGCTACTTTCGTCTGGCATAATGTGGTTAACATGCTCATTTCGTTACCCATATTGTCTAAAAGGCTGTATGCATGGGCAACTTCTTGGAGGTTCCCGAGGACAAATACTCGCCGTCACAGGATTGGCAGGAGCCACATACATTCCGCCTGAAGCAGCTATTCCTTTAATAGCAAATCGCTTCAGCTTCAGGATAATAAGCATTCTCTTTATCCTCATTGCAGTATTCTGTAGTCTCTCGTCAAAGCCTCCAGTAAAGGCATCTCCGGGCATAGCCTCAGTCATATTAAAAGTGAAACGTCTGGCATGCTGAAACCAAAGAAGAACCAGAGCTGACATGCAAGCATATACTTATGAATATTTTTACCGACCATTAGTTTTCTCCTTCATGATTGTCCAACTGGAACCACAGAGTCATTTTTTTAGATTAAAAGTGAGACCAGCCGGCTTTTCTTTAAACCCCTCTTCCGAAAAGAAGAATAGAAACCCCTCCTTTATTTTTTGTTTTTATCCCCATTATACACCGCTTCAAATAACAGTAGAAATGAGAAGAAAGAGGAGAGGTATTAATCGCCCCTCAATTCGTTACCAGCCTCTGCTACTCATAGCGCCTATGTTTATGGAATCATAGCACGTATTAACTAACCCAAACGCCTAATGTGGCCATATTTTCAATACGTTCTGTCACCTTCTAGCCGAGGGAGTTCCCAGATCATCTGCGTTACTACAGCCACCCTATTATTACAACAACAGGACATCTTTCCTTGCCCAACAGCCACACTCCTTGTGCGATAGAAAAATTCAAGAGTCTCCAATTGGCCCAAGCTTGTGCACTTTATTATTGTATAGACTAAGCGAGTGCACGGCACGTTCAGTGAAAATGGGCTCCATTGACACTGAAAATCTCAATTGGCGCCCTCTCGCCAAGTTAATTTTTCAAGACCCTTATACGCTATAGGCTCTGCCTTTCCTGATTTGACCATCCTTGTTTTTCAAAAACTTGGGAGATCTGCATAGTCTCGAGACTTGGGAAATCATTGGCTATTCAGCAGCGACTAATGACAAACTCAGCACAGCGTATTCTCAAAATAAATTTTGCACAGAAAATTTCCTTTTGTCTCTCAATTGACCCTCATAGTTAAATTTGATACTTCTCGAATGATTTTTCAATAAAGGTATTGCTTTCTGAATCAGTTCTTTTAAGTAAGGTCTGTAGGTCACAGGGGACTTTCTGCGGATGAATGTGCTCGTGATTTTCCACATAAGTTTATGTCTTCCTAGCTTCTTAACACCAAGGTAGTATTGTGGATATTCTTGAAGAACTTAAGCAAGATGCAAATCAAGAGCGCATGCTCGCTCTTTGGAAAAAATATCGCATTCCTTTTTTTCTCGTCATTGCGGGAATCATCGTCATTTCGGGAATCCACGCATGGCATACCCATGTGCGTCATCAGAACATTGATTTCGCCTCCACGCTCTATGGACGTGGCCTTATTTTGGAAGAAAAAGGCGAGATCTCTCAGTCAATTGAAACCCTCTCCCAGCTAAGCGATCTTAAACTTCGGGGCTTTCGAACACTCTCTCTCTTGTTTTTAGGCGACATTCTCTCAGAAACCAATAAATCTCAGGCTAAAGAAAAATACAGTCTCATATATGAAGATAAGGCTAACTCGAGTGCATTTCGTTACCTTGCTCTTGTAAAGTCTATCTTGTTGGATTTTTCTTCCAAGAAACATAAGGCAGACTTCTTGGCTCCCCTTCATGACCTCCAGCACACAACTACCGCTCCCACCGCTTGGACCAGGATATCTCAGGAAATGGAAGCACTTCACAGCTATAACTTGAACAAACTTTCCCAAGCCCATTCTCTCTACGCATCAATTGTTCAAAACCCAAATGCTCCAACGTCGCAAAAACGGCGAGCTCTGCGCATGCTTATGATTATAGAATCTCAGCCCCAGTTTTCTGCCCCCACTTCCAGCTAACCTCTTAATTTACCTTATCTTATAGTGGAATTTTTATTATGTCTCTTTTCGTGATCCGCCTCCCTCTTTTCTTTTCCTCTATACGCGTAGGTATCCCTCTACTCGTCTTATGTCTTACTATGGTCTTGACAGGATGTGCATGGATGGGGAAAGCACCGCCACCTCCTTTGCCTGGGAAAAGGGTCTCAGTGGAAAATTACGATTCCAAGCTTAAGCCAGACCCTTCGCTCACCAAAAAGCCTTTGATTCTCCCTTCTTTCTCAGAAAATGAAAGCTGGGCCCAATCCGGAGGTAATGCTTCTCACAACATGGGGGGTGTTGAAATCAAAGTTCCTCTAAGTCACCTGTGGAGTAAGAGTATCGGAAATGGATCATCTATCCAGAACCGACTTCTCAGTTCTCCCGTAATGGAAAATAATAAGATTTTTACCTTAGATACTTCTTTTCTAGTCACCTGTTTCGATTTTAAAACTGGTGAGCGTTTGTGGGAAGAATCCGTCGCATCTGAAACCCGCAGGGCCGTTGGGCTAGGTGGGGGCATAGCTGTCGCTTCTGGACACGTGGTAATAACCACAGCGGTAGGAGATGTGGTGTGCCTCAATGAAACGACGGGGGCTATGGAATGGCGCGTCTGTTTAAATTATCCTCAACGCAGCGCTCCTACGATTTTTGACAACACAGTTTATGTTTTGTCCTTACAAAACATCCTTACAGCTTTAGATCTTCAGACAGGTGAAAAGAAATGGATCCATGCTGGTAGCGCCGAGGTCACTAGACGTAGGCGGGGCTGCACCAGCCGTGACTCAGTCCACAGTCATCGTTCCTTATTCTTCAGGTGAAATTTTTGCTCTGGCTCCAAAAACCGGAGAAATTCTATGGTCCGACTCTTTGGCTCGGCCTATTTTTGAGCAAGGTGTGGACGCCCTTTCTCATATTCGAGCGACTCCTGTCATCGATAATGACTTCGTCTATGTTATGTGCCATTCTGGACCGTTAGTATCTTTTGATATCCAAACTGGACGCCGGACCTGGGAGCAAGCTGTGGGGGGCATTAATTCGTTAGCCGTCGCTGGAGATTTTCTTTTTGTATTATCTGGAACGGGTGATTTACTCTGTCTTGACAAAGCTTCTGGCCGCGTTAAGTGGGTCTGTCCTCTTGCCGAACAACTTCCACAAAAAGAGTCTAAAGAGACCGACTCAGCGCCACGTCGGTGTGCTCGATTTTCAAGCATGTGGGGAGGGCCCCTTCTTACAAACACAGGCCTTCTTTTGACATCCGATGAGGGAAGCTTAGTCCGTATAGACGCAACAACAGGGGCCTTCATTGATCAATTCACCCTGGGAGACCCCGTGTTAATTTCTCCCATAGCTGCTCAAAAAAATCTTATCACCCTTAGTGACACGGGCTATCTAACCGTTTGGGAGTAAATCGAATTTCTTCACCAAAGAAAACCATAGTCCTTGTAGGACGTCCGAATGTGGGAAAATCTACACTTTTTAACCGGTTAACCGGGAAAAAAATGGCCCTAGTCGATGCAGCACCTGGACTCACTCGAGATTGGCAGGAAGGTGCGGGTTCTATCGGAGATCTTTCTTTCACCTTGATTGACACTGCAGGATTTGAGAACGAGAAAGATGGCTCTTTGGCCCATCGCATGTGGGATCAAACCCAAAAAGCCATAGAGATAGCCGATATCATTCTTTTTGTGGTTGATTCAAAAGAAGGCATCTTGCCCCTTGATATGGAAATCAGCGAACGTCTTCGTTTACAATCCAAACCCGTTCTCCTCGTAGCCAACAAGGGTGAGAGTTCAGCATCTCGGCTTCAAGCTTATGAAGCTTATAGTTTAGGGCTGGATGATCCTATCTTTATTTCTGCAAGCCAAGGAACGGGATTATCGGATCTCTATACAGCTTTGAAGACTTTTTTTACTCATGATAAGACTGAGAGGCCCCCTCCCACTTCATTCGAAAAAGAGAAGTCCTCGGTTATTGATCTAGCCGTTATGGGCCGACCGAATGCTGGGAAATCTACTTTCATTAATGCACTTTTACATGAAGAAAGACTTCTGACTGGTCCTGAAGCAGGCATCACAAGAGATGCTATTTCTATTCCCTTTACATTTAAGGATCACCCTTTTCGCCTCATCGATACGGCCGGGATAAGAAAACGAGCTAAGGTTACAGATCCTTTAGAAAAGCTCAGTGTCTCAGACTCCTTTGAGTCATTAAAATATGCCCAAGGCATCGTTTTACTCATGGATGCCGAAAATCCCTTTGAGCACCAAGATATCACCATCGCTCATCATATCATGCAAGAAGGCCGATTTTTGGTCATTGCCCTCAATAAATGGGATCTCATCTCTCAGAAAGAAAAGGCTCTTTCCGATATGAAATATCTCCTTGAAAAGAATTTTCCCTATTGTCTTGGCCTTCCTTGCATCCCTATCTCTGCTGCTACTTCTCATAATCTAGATGCGGTTTTAGATGCTGCTCTTCGTATGTACGCCCTCTGGAATACTCATGTGGGAACCTCTGAGCTCAATGGATGGCTCTCAAATGCCATCCAAGAGCATGCGCCCCCTTTGATCAAGGGCAGACGCTTGAAAATAAAATACATTACTCAAACCAAAGCCAGACCCCCTACCTTTATCGCCTTCTCTAATTTGAAAGAAAGTGTATGGCCAGACGCCTATAAAAGGTACCTATTAAACAGCCTTCGTCGCCATTTTAAGCTCGAGGGAATCCCCTTAAGGCTTCTCGTACGCACTTCTGAAAATCCTTATACCCCTTCCTAAAAGCACAGAAAAAGAGTGAAACCCTCTGTTCAAACACTCTTACCAAGATGACAGGATGTTATTCAAGTAGAGGAAAGCCAGATAGAACAAGGTTTTTTGCGATGGGACATCGTTTTTGTACTGGCTGAAAATGGTAAAGCACCTGATAAATCTGGAACTCACGCCTGGAAAGCCTTAAGCATTTCTTTCCCCCTTTGATACTCCGTTCATCTCTCTCATAGGTCATTAAGATCACCCTTGTAATTCTTTTGGGAATTTTTCTATTCAAAAATAACCCACTTTGCATGGTTACCTTTCCTCCAGTATATTGTTTTTTTCGTGATCTATGAGCCATTGTTTGCGGTTAATCCCCCCTCCATACCCCCCAAGATCTCCATTACTTCGCACTACCCGATGGCAAGGAATGATGATAGCTATTTTGTTTCGTCCATTGGCATTTGCCACGGCCCGGTGTGCTAAAGGCTTTTGCAAGGAACAGGCTTGTTCCTTATAAGAACGCGTCTCTCCGTAAGGAATGGATTGGAGACCTTTCCAGACTTCTTGTTGAAAAGGGGTGCCTGACATATACAAAGGCGTTGTAAACTCCCTCAGAGTTCCCTCAAAATATAACTGAATCTCTCTTGCGAGAAGCTGAATTGGCTCGGTTATTCCTGGAACAATGGCAGAGTGCAATTTGTGCCTCAGTTCTTTGATCTCGCTTTCTAAGCCTCTTCGCCCTGAGAATTCCAAAAGGTGTATAGCTTTCTCATCGCCTATGGCCAACATAGGGCCTATTTTTGTATCAAACCAATGGGCCCTTACTAGGGTAAGCTGTGCATTTTTTTTAGTTGGAGGCGCTCCCATTATTTTAGAAAATGCATCTCGAAACCCACTACTGGATTCATATCCACAGTCAAGCTGCGCATTAATAACCAAATCCCCCGAACGAATTTTTTGAAAAGCAAGCCCCATCCGCCTAGCCCGGGCGTATTGCACGAAAGTCATACCAAAGCGCTTTTTAAAGTGACGACGCGCCGTGGATGCATCAACCGCTAATTGATCAAAGTCCGCCTCTCTCCAATGCTTTTCTGGTTCCTTTTCAACAGCATTAACCAATAGTTGCACCAGCGGTGATACTAAGTTGGGATGAGACAAAGGCCGACAACGCAGACAAGGCCTATAGGAAGCCAGTAAAGCTTCTTCTGCCGTTTTAAAGAATTCACAATTTTCTACTTTAGGTTTTCGAGCTGAACAAGTTGGCCGACAAAAAATTCCCGTAGACCGAACACCCACATAAAAAATCCCCTCATAGCATGGGTCTTTGTGAATTAGAGCTTGGTAAAAATCCTTTTTTTCGACTTCTGATATCATAGTTGTTCCTTTGTCTCTCTCTTTATAAAATATCCAGTGTGAATAGACTTATTGCATTCATATATACGTCTTTTAACCGAAGGCTGCGACCGAAAATCAGGCACCCAATTTTTTAATAGAAGACACTATTCGCAGCCTTTACCTTCTCAAAATGATGAAATAGCTTTTCTCATTTTATAGAAGATCTGCTCACCTTCCGTTCCTACTAGATTAGGGAGATGAAGTTGTGATAATTTTACGGTGACTATTTATATTTTCAGAAAGTTGGACCTCATGAAAGCACAAGCAGCCTTGTATACAAATCTACTGATTGTTTTATACTTAGCCGTGGCAGGCATATTGTTTTGTCTCGGAATCATTGACGTATCCTTTCCAGAGTTTCTCAATCGAGCACATCTTTCTGACACCTTAATTGGACTTAATGGAAGTTTATTCTGTTTGGGATTTGTAGTCGGAAGTATGGTGGGATTCTATCTTTTAAAAAAGTTAAGTTATCTCTCTATCTTCCGAGTGTGCGGGGCCGGTATTTTTATTCTTCTTCTCCTTTTAGGATTTTGGCAAAGTCCCAGCCTCATTTTTGTTCTCTCGTTTAGTGAAGGGATCCTTGCATGCTGCGTGTACATTGTTTTAGATACAAGTGCGGCTTCTCTCTCCAATCACTTTAAGAACAAAGCATTTCTCAATGGTATCTATCTCGCCGTTACATATGGTGCTTATGCCATGGGAACCAGTGCTGTTTACTATATGCATAATCTTGATACCCTAGACCGCTTTCTTCTGGCTTGTCTTCTAGGGATCCTTTTATGCCTTCCTCTCGCGTTTTCAAAGAAATTTTCTGAAGCTTTTGGTTCTTTTCAAGGAGAGCCCTCTGCTGGCCAGCCTCCCGCACCAAGTTACATGAAAGCCATCGGATATCTTTTATTTCTGCCTCTCGTTTTGGTGACCGTTTTCCTCTATGGCGCCCTTGATGAAATCCTCCCTGAGCTTCTCCCTGTCTATGCAGAAAATCTGGGTTTAACCCCCGGTTCAGCTTCGTTAGTCTTGACTATTTTTATCCTTGGATCCGCTATATTACCTCCTCTTCTTGGCTATATCGCCGATCGCATCGGCTATACTCGCGCTGCATGGACTTACCTTGTCGTATTCACAATCTGCTGTCTTATTATGTTGCTGGAAATGGGAGATTTCTTTTTCACTTGGCCAACTTTATTTATCATGGGGGGCATTACCAGCGGGTTGTCTGCCTTAGGCATCACTCTTGTAGGCCTAAGATATAAAGGCGCCATTCTCGCTCTTGCTTGTATGTCTATGGAGTTCATTGGCAATATTTCAGGAACTATAATGACGCTCCTTTCCGGAAAATTCATGAATTTGTGGGGCCCCTCAGGACTAACTATTTCCCTTTTTCTTCTTTGTTTCTTAGGTTTTTGTGGGTATATCTTTTGCCAGTTCATCAAACCAAAATCTCTAGAATCTTGATTGCGAACCGCCGATTCCTTTCGTATCACCATTTCGGCCACTTGGTATGTTCATCTACGGATACTTTTCCACAGAATTATTGAAATATTTCTAAACTCCGTCTATAGTCGCCTACGGGAGAGAGGCGGAGGATCGCTGGGATTTAAACATTTCAGAGGAAAGTCCGGGCTCCACGAGAAAAGAGTGCTGGGTAACACCCAGCGAGGGCGACCTTAGGGAAAGTGCAACAGAAAACAAACCGCTCTGGCGTTTAATTTAAAGAGCAAGGGTGAAAAGGTGCGGTAAGAGCGCACCGCTTTCTTGGTAACAAGAAAGGCATTGTAAACCCCACTCGGAGCAAAACCAAATAGGAGTCTTCAGTCTTCTTCGCCTACCTTAGGGCAGATGAAGAAGCGTATGATTCTCGCATACATGAATGACTCGGGTAGGTTGCAAGAACTATGAGGTAACTTATAGTCTAGATGAATGATCCTCTCTTGGATTCAAGAACAGAACCCGGCTTATAGCCTCTCTCCTTTTTTCCTCCTTGATCCGCATAAAAGAGCCTGGGGGCCTCTCTTAAATAGAAGGCCTTTCCTCCAGAAATATTTTTTAAGGAATTTGTGGCCTTAGTATGGGATTCTGGTCTGGAAATTGCTCATCAAGAATTCTACGATCTAGGCTATCATCCTTATCAAAAAGCAGACTTAATTTATGCTTAGCACTTATTTTTGAGGTCACTTCCTTCACATTGGGAGTCATGGAAAAATCTCCGGTACAGCTAACGGTGCGTTTTTCTGAGTCCTGAACCTTAAACTGAACCTCCATCGTATTTGGGAGCAATGCCCCACTCCAGCCTCGGGGAGATAAGGGATTTATTGGGGTTAAGGCCAGAAGGTTCGCTGTAAGCGGCAAAATAGGCCCTCCAGCCGAAAGATTATAGGCTGTACTCCCCGCGGGAGTCGCCAAGAGTATGCCGTCGCCAACCAAGGTCTCCATCCGACTAACGCCATCTACCATTATGGAGAGCCTTGAAGCATAGGGCGTATGCCGAACCAAGGTAACTTCATTAATAGCATAGCCCTCTTTCAATTTCCCTTCGCCAGTTACCATCTCGATATGCAAGGGTGTAATATCAATAGATTCAGTCTGTTCTATTAATTCCACCATCTTCCCGTAGGTAAGAACCCCTTTCACGTGATTCATTAAGAATCCTCGTGTCCCATAGTTAAGAGCGTAGACTGGAGTGCTGAGCCCACAGGCCAATAAGCGGTGCAGAATTCTTAATAAGTAGCCATCTCCTCCTAAAACCACTATGAGGTCTGCAGATTCGAAGGGTGACGTCATTTCCCCCCTCAGCAACACCCCTAAGATTTTCTTGATCTCTAGGTTTCGTATATCTCCCAGGATACATAACCGCATAATCCCCTCCTTTCAGAATATTGAGACAGGCTTTTGGGTCTCAGCTTCTTCTTTTTCTCGGCTCTTGTTACTTTAATTATCAAGGACTTTTTCTAACAAATCCTAAACCTACCTAACTCAATACACTAAGAATTAAGCCTTAGGAAACTAAATCACCTCCCAAGGGTAGCCTCATTGCAGAGAGTCTCTTCTTACGCTAAAGTCCAATACAGTGTATGGATATCTTGCAAAATTCTCCTGTCTTCGCTATTGGTTTTTATAATATTCCTAAAGTTAAACAATTCATAGGTATTGTGTGATGGTAACAGTAAGCATTCCCGAATTAGCGTCCAAGGTGGAAAAAATTTTTTTCTCTTTTGGTCACTCCTTAGAAGATGCTCGATGGGCCGCTGAAGCATTAATCGCAGCTGACATTTGGGGGATTCCTTCCCATGGCGTAGGAAGATTGCCCCACTATATAAAGAAATATGCTAGTGGTGCCATAAATCCTAAGGCCATTCCTAAAGTAATTGCAGAAACCCCGTCTACCGCCACCCTAGACGGTCAAGAGGGACAAGGACTCGTGATTGCTCAACAGGCTATGCGGTTAGCCATCTCCAAAGCCAAGACATGTGGCACTGGGTGGGTGGCAGTCCGAAATTCCTCTCATTTCGGATGTGGAAGCTTTCATACCCAACTGGCCTTACCGGAAAATATGATTGGCATTGCCTTTTCAAATGGGAGTCCTGTGGTCGCTCCCAAGGGCTCCACGGAGCGACTTTTTGGCACCAATCCTATTGCCGTAGCCTTTCCTACCCCAGGAGATCTTCCCTTCAGTTTCGATTTTTCCACTTCCATGGCCACTTGTGGATTTATAGCGGCTCACGCTAAAAGAAAAGTCAACCTTCCCCTGGGTGTGGTTATTGATTCTGCTGGTGAAGTCACAACAAACATTAATGTTCTCGACCACAATGGGGCCATTTTACCCATGGGATACAATGCCACCTTTGATAACAGCCATAAAGGCTATGCGCTAGGCGCCATGGTTGATCTCTTTTGTGGCGTTCTTTCAGGCGCCAATTTTGGTAAATGGGTCCCCAATTTCACCATCTCCCAAGACGATTCAAATGAGACCGTGGGTCAAGGAATTGGCCATTTCATTGGGGCCATCCAAATTGAAGCGTTCAGGCCTAGAGAGGAGTATTGTGAAGCCATAACTACTTGGCTTAACATGGTAAAAAAGGCAACTCCAACGGCTTCATCCACCGTCTTCCTCCCTGGAGAAAAAGAAGCAGATCATAAGACATATCATGAAGCCCATGGACTCCACATTCCTCAAGAAATATTTGATTTAATCGAGTCTTATCAATAAAAATGAAACTAAGGCTTCTTTTTTAAATGATTACCCTAAAACTTCCCGCACGGCCGATACAATCACTTCGGTTTGCTCAGATGTAATATACCCATGCATAGGGAGCGAGAGCACCCGTTCAGCAAGAGATTGCGCAACCGGCAAAGGTCCTGCGGTTGCTGTGGGAAATTTATGATAAGCCCCTTGTTGATGAAGCCCTAAGGGATAATAAACCACCGTGGGGATTTTGCGATCTCTGAGCTCTTTTTGCACAAGCGACCGGTCAACACCTTGAGGGAGCGTTACCGTGTACTGAGCCCATACCGATGTCGCTCCTGGAATGACTACCGGAACGGCTACAAGGTCTTTTAGCCCCTCAGAATAAAAAGTGGCAATTTCTTGGCGGGCTTTTATCTCCGCCGGAAATACTTTTAACTTCTCCGACAGAATAGCTGCTTGTATGGTATCAAGACGTCCATTCATCCCAATACGAACATTGTCATATTTATCCGTACCTTGCCCATGAACACGTAGGGATTTTAATAATGCGGCCAACTCATCATCATTGGTAAAAATAGCCCCACCGTCTCCATAGCATCCCAAAGGCTTTGCGGGATAGAAGCTTGTTGTGGTCGCCAATCCAAAGGTCCCTACTTTTTTATTCTTATAACAGGCTCCAAAACTCTGAGCAGCATCAGCAAGAATCCACAAATTGTGATCCTCGGCAATAACCTCAATAGACTCATATTCAGCCGGTTGACCAAATAAATCTACAGGTATAATGGCTTTTGGGGTCAAACCTAACTTCTTTGCTTGCTCTATTCCTTGGAGTAGGCTTGCAGGGTCTATATTATAAGTATCTTCAAGACTATCGATAAAAATCGGGACAGCACCCATCCAAACCACAACCTCAGCTGTGGCACAAAAAGTGAAGGTAGGCACAAATACTGCATCTCCTGGACCGATCCCTTTAGCTCTCAGAACAAGTGCCAATGCGTCAGTACCATTAGAACAACTAATCACATGGTCAGATCCACAAAAATCAGCCAGATCTTGTTCCAAACGGTTTACCGCAGCCCCCATAACATAATCACCCTCATCAAGAACACGCTTAATGGCAAGGTCTATATAATGACGAATACCCTTTTGTTGCACCTTAAGATCAATAAAATTGACGGGCTCAACAGAACTCATAGGGTTAGGCTTTAGCAACATTCTTCTTCTCCTTCAGAAAACGAGTGGCGTTACGTGTATCTATTACTAGAGGCACAGAAGCTGCTAGCAATTCATAATCTACATCATCATGATCCGTACAAATAACCGCTGCATCATACCCAGAAAGGATTTCCTTACTCCAGGAGATAGATTTGACTCCCGCTAATTCTGGATGCTCTCTGGTCGTGGGAATATAGGGGATGAAAGGGTCATAAAAACTCACAGTAACATTACGCTTCCGCAAAAGATCGAAAATAACCAAGGAAGGACTTTCCCGTGAGTCATCCACATTTTTCTTGTAAGCAAGGCCGACAAGAAGAATTTTTGCACCGTTGAGTCCTTTTTTTTGCCTCAAGTCCAACTCCTCTTGCAATCTGGTAATGACATACAAAGGCATGCTTGTATTAATTTCTCCCGCCAACTCCACAAACCGCGTCGCAATATTATACTCGCGCGCTTTCCAAGTAAGGTAGAACGGATCAATAGGAATACAATGGCCACCTAATCCAGGACCAGGATAAAAGGGCATGAAACCGAAAGGCTTCGATTTAGCTGCCTCAATAACTTCCCAAATATCGATTCCCATACGGGAAAACACCAACTTAAGTTCGTTAACCAATGCAATGTTAGTGCTTCTAAAAATATTTTCAGTGAGCTTTACAGCTTCGGCCGTTCGAGTCGAAGACACCATAACGACGCCTGGCACAAGTTGGCTGTACAGTTCTTGGGCAAGGGCGCGGGACTTGTCATCGTCCGCCCCCACTACCTTGGGAATAACCGCCGTTGAAAAAGTTGCATTACCAGGATCTTCTCTTTCTGGAGAATAGGCTAGGAAAAAATCCACCCCAGATTTTAATCCACTTTTTTCCAAAATAGGCGTTACCACCTCTTCCGTAGTTCCTGGATAAGTAGTCGACTCAAGAACAATGAGTTGGCCTGGTTTCAGATGATCCTTTATCGCTTCAGTAGTGGCCACTATGAAACTCATGTCCGGCTCACGATTCTTCGTTAAAGGCGTAGGCACACATAACAAGATAGCGTCAGCTTCTGACAGAAGAGCAGGATTAGCCCCACAAACAAATTTCTCACTCTTACTCAGAGCGATAACTTCATCCTCGGGAATATTGCGGATGTAAGAAGTCCCATTCTTCAATTGAACAATTTTTTGAGAATCCACGTCAAAACCGATAACTGAGAATCCCTTTTTAAACAACGTAAGCACTAAAGGAAGTCCTACGTACCCTAAACCTACTACCGCCACTCTCGCTTCTTTGCTTTTAATTCGGTCGAGGGTTTTAGTAAAAAAAGAATTAGAATTGTCTTTTGAAGACACGGTTTGCACCATAACGGCTCCTGGAAAACTAGAGAAACAAAACCGCTGCTCGGTTTCGCACTATAAGAACTGAACTTGACTCTGTTAGAAATGGCGTCTCCTACGGGATTCGAACCCGTGTTGCCGCCGTGAGAGGGCGGTGTCCTAGGCCTCTAGACGAAGGAGACTATCGAGGCCCGTTATACTCTACTTGCATCAACGAGTTCAAGGAATTTTTGCTTATCGGGGGCAAGGAGACGAAAACGAAGACTTTTTCATCTCCTTAATCTACCTAATGAGATACCTCTAGGGAATGTCTCGGGGCTTCTTAGACTCCCGAAGAAGCTCATTATAGAAGGAATCGTATTCTCTCACACATCGATCCAAGCCGAAATAGTCCAAAAATCGTTTTTTCCCTTTTTTACCCATAGACAGCCTTAGTGCTTTGTCTTGCATTAATTTCTCAAGCGCCTCTGTTAGAGCTCTAGGATCGTGGGGCGGGACCAAGAGACCCGTTTCGTTGTGAATAACAGCCTCCCCATTGCCACCTACATCTGTCGCTATAACAGGAAGACCCGCGGACATTTTTTCAAGAAGTGCGTTTGAAAAGCCTTCCTCATGAGAAGGCAGAACCCCTATATGAGCCATACTTAAATATGGCGAAGAATCAGAACAGGAGGAAATCCACCGAAGGTTTTTCTCAATTTTGAGCTTACGAGCTTCTTCTTGAAGATATTTCTTATAGGGTTCTCCTTTCCCAATAAAAACAACCACCCACTTTCTATCCGCAGAGGCATTCATGGATCCAAGGGCTTGGAGCAAGTCTAAATGCCCTTTGTAAGGGATAAAATTAGCCACATGCACAATCACTGTGCTTCCAGAACTAATTCTCAATTCATTTATTTGAGAAGATGAAGGGTGGCTAACGCTTTGAGGCAGACCATTATAAATAAGGTGAATTTTTTCGTCTCTTACGTTTTCATGGCTGATAAGCTCCTGTCTTATCCTGTCACTATTCACTAAAATGGCCCCGCACCGTTGATGCAAAAACCTCTCTAGTAAAGAAAACCCCCATATTCGTTTTTGGTAAACCCGTAAAGATCTCCGGCTCATAACCCACGGTCCTGTGGCGCTAGTGAAAAAACTAACTAATCGCCCAAGAACGTAAGAACTTGGAAGAAAAAAATGGGTTAAAGTATGAGGATCATCTTTATAGACTTTAGCGAGAATACAGCACATTCTTCCTAGCTTAACTGCACGTCGAATAAACTTAAATCGGCTAGAAAATGAAGGAACCGTTACTAATTTAATAGTCTCGTGCAAAAATCTACTTTTCAGAAAAACCTTGTCGCTTAAAACTACCAATTGAATAGACCAACCCTGCGACGCCAATGCCGGAAGAACATGGCTCAAATGAATTTCGGCACCTCCTACTTCCAAAGTTCCAATAAGCACTCTTAGTTTTTTTTGGTGCGACGGAAAAGGCTTCTTACTCTTCATTTGTTTATCCCGTTTGTGCACTATTAACGCTCCTGTGATCCTTGGAATTCAAGTTGATTCCCTTATCAAAAAAAGTTACCCTCTCTTTATGAAAAGTCACCCCAAAGAGAAAGACCTCATTTCATGAAAGAAAATCCACTCACTATCGCTCTTTTAGGAAACCCGATTCTTTCCCAAGTTTCTCTTCCTGTTTCTGATCCATTTTCAGAATCAGTGCAAGACTTAATTATGAACATGAAGCTCATTCTACACCAATCGGGCGGCATCGGGCTGGCCGCCCCTCAGGTCCACCATTTGCTCCGCATTTTTATGTATTTTATTCCGAAAGCCACGAATAACCCTAAATATGCATTGACCCCCGAGTACGATCCAGAGGGTGTCCCACTGCGCGTACTGATCAATCCTATCATAACGCCGATTGAATCCGACACTCTCACAGCCTGGGAAGGGTGTTTATCCGTCCCAGGGCTCTTGGGAGAAGTACAGCGACATAAGTCCGTTCGCGTATCCGCCCTCAACGAAGAAGGGAATCCCATTTCCTTCACGGCCCGTGGATTCCATGCACGAGCCTTACAGCACGAAAACGATCACCTGGATGGCGTGGTTTTCCCCACGCGCCTCACCCACCCGTCCCGGTTCGGCTATACGGAAGAGATCCTGCCCCAGATGCTTGGTGAGAAGAGCTCTTAGAGTTATCCTTCGGGAAAAGAAACCCGACCACACCCAAAAAAGTGAGTGATAAAGCCATCAATATTCCAGCAGGAAACAACAGGCCCCATGAAGCTTGCTCAATCACGTAGATATACAAAATAGGCACCCCGCCACCAAATATGCCCATCCCTAGACTGAAGAAAAAGGAAATCCCTCTATACCGGGTGGCCACTGGAAATAGATTTTGCATAGCCCCATGTCCAGTTCCAGCAATCGCTGCAGTACATAATCCTAAACAGATTTGACCTAGAATCATTAGAGCCCATATTTTGGATAATAAGCATAAAAATATGGGCACAGAAAGAAGTAAAATGCCTAGAGAGATTCTCTGGAAAAACACCCTACCCCGTGACACATCAAGAGCCATTCCCATAAGAGGACTCCCTATCATAAAGGCAAGCAATCCATATAAATTCATCCCCATAGCTTCCGAAAGACTAAGTCCACAGTATCGGGACAAGTAGAGGCTCAAGAATCCAAAAAGAGTATAGGAAAGAGCACCATTAAACCCTCCAAAAGAAAAGGTAATAAGACTGGGCTTCCAATAAAGAGATATTGTCCTTGCCCATTGGCTCCAAAGAGACTTTCTGGCATCCATTGACTTAGATTGATCTCTGCCTTCACTTTTCTTCAAGGAAGCTTCTTTCTTTCTTAATGCTTCTTGAAAGAGGGGTGTTTCGGGCAAATTTCGACGAATATAGAAACCTGCAACACTGATAAAGGCCCCGAAGAAGAAAGGAAGCCGCCACGCCCACGACGGCATGTCGTCCATTTGGGTTATTTTTCCTAGAAAAGTAGCGGTAAAAGCCCCTATAACGCAAGATGCTGTAATAAGACCGCCTATCAACCCAGGACGAGCATTCATATGCTCAAGAGAAAAGATAGCCGCCCCATTGTATTCCCCTCCTGTACAGAGCCCTTGAAGAAGGCGACATAAAACCACAATAAGAGACGCCCCTATACCCAGAACCTCGTACCCAGGTAAAAGGCCAATAATCAACGTCGGAAGACCCATCATGAGTACAGAAAAAGACAATGCCTTTTTTCTGCCAAAATGGTCACCTATATATCCAAAGACCATAGCGCCAAAAGGGCGCATTAAAAAGCCCACCCCAAAAGCACCTAAGCTCATGAGCAAACTCGTTGTTGGATCAGAGGAAGGAAAATAAAGAGCCGCTATCACCCCAGCAAATACACCATAAAGTGTGAAATCAAAAAATTCTAGAGCATTTCCCACAACACTCGCTAGCACTATCTTCTTTTTCATAAATACCTCTACTTATAATTATGTTTTCGAATTATTATCATTATTTAATGAACGCCCGTTTCTCTTTCTTCACACATTCTTCATAGGAATGCAATATACGTTAGGTAAAAAATATCCCACATTTATATTTAGGATCCCACTCTACGAGCGATCCTTCCTTCTACCTCATCCCTTCTTTTCTATTAACTAGGCTTTCTCGCACCGATTTACCTTTTAGCTTGCTCCGTCAAAAGACAAATTGACTCTTCTCACTAAAAAAGGGGAGCCCGAAGGCTCCCCTTTTTTACTAAATCCAGTAGAGAGCTAAGCCATTTAACTCCATAGCCAGGAGCTCACTTGCTTAAGACCTTTAGCTAACGCTACGCCTATTTGAGCACTGGCTTTAACGGCTTTTTTAAGAACACACACAGTACCTTTTGCCAATTCGGTAGCAGCAATAGTGGTTCTCTTCAAGAACGGAAGAGAAGCTCTAGTAGCTCCTTTAGTAGTTTCCCAAGTCAGATTAGCTGCTGCTTTTACTATACCCGGCACCACAATAGAGGCGACTTCAAAAGAGTTTTGAGCACTTTGGGTCCGTTGATAAACATCAGAAAAGTTAGCATAAGCAGCTCTAGATCCTGCACTCACACCCTGCAGCAGAGGAACTGAGGCTTCCGCAATACCCGCTGTTACTTGCAAGGACGCCGTCCCTAGGGTGGCACAAATATCCACAGCACCAGAAACAACTGTTAAAGCAGCGCCACCTATACCACCTTCATAGAAAGCACGTAAAGGACCCTGGCGCTCAGCTCCCCTGACCAAAAGTTCGTCAATATTATCACCATTTCCTATAGCCTCAGGACTAAAGCGGGTTGTTGGGCCACTATCGTTGTCGTGAAAAGACTGACCATAATGAAGAGGTGCCAAGGGCGCTTTAAAATGCCCGAAATGACCCGCGCGGCCAATTGCCGCCGGAGCTGTATCTAGAGCTAAGAACCCTACACCGCGAAGCCCTGTAAAGCTAGCAAGAGAGCCCTCTTGAACAACTGGCTTGAATTGTGGAATCTTAGAAATCAAATGATTTCCACCCAGGGCTTGAACAACACTCAGCAGAGCACTTTTAAAAGGACTCTCTACTGAATCCTGAATCACAGGGACTGGATCCCCATCCACGTTCTGTCGAATAATATTCCGCTTGCCCACTATCTCGTCCACAATCCAGTGGGATGACTGAGCGACCGCTCTCGGAGAAGAAAGGAGGATGGTTTTAACCCGATTCATCACAGGGTTAATAGGAATACTCTGATTCAGTACTTTATATTCATTCGCCAGCAATAACTATGGACAAAATAGCGCCCACACCAGCCCCTTGACTATGTCCAGAAACAAATACGTTCGCATCTTCACCAGCAATAGGCATTAGGCGATCCATGGCAGCTTTCATACTATCTTGAAAGCTGGCCAGCATATGGCCGAATCCTCTATGGATTAGAGGGTCATTTTCAATCGCCAACCCAACTTCATTGGCATGAACCAACTGTCCTGTAAAATTGACTTCCCAATCTTTACTATCTTTAGACCCACAGGGGATAACTACTAACTTTCCGTCACGAGCTGCCACAATACCACTTAGATCATCTCTTGATCCATGAGTGCCTTCTTCGGCGTAACCAGTTTTTCCAAAGAATGGAGCTACGGTCCACCCTCTAGTGGCCAAATCTGCATTCAGGGAAGAAATTCGGCGGTCACTGGCGGATTTTTTTCTTTTTATCCTCTCGAGCTCGGCTCTTTCGGAAGAGGATAAACCAGAAGTATTCTCACTTAGAGCAAGCCCAAATCCAAAGCTCTTTGACATCTCATAACAAAGATCGACCAGTCCCAGAAGCCCCTGGTTCAATGCAGCTCCATAAACCGGGTTTGCTTTCCCATCTTCTAATACCAACGGATTAGTAAGCATTGCCTGGGTATAGGTAGTGGAATCGCATGAAATGGATGTTAACTCAGGATCCTCAGCATCTTCCTCAGCCTCAAAGGCATCAAAAAAGTTGACAGGACCCACAGGCTTAGTCCTAGAAGCCCTAGGAAAGAAATCTGAAACTTCATCCGTTCTAATAGGTTGGGTATCCATAGGATGGCGTGCTTCAACCAAGCCACAAACAATCAGGCAAGTAGATAAAGCCGCGCCCATTAGACACTTGGTTTTTAATGATGACTTCATATTTCGGTCTCCTGAAAATACATAAAACAATAAAAATACATAAAACGCCGGCACTTAAAAATTGACTTGAACCTAAAAAATGCTACATGGCTCATGGGCGCCAATTTAATACTGAATCTGCCCTCTGTCAAGCCAAATCCACATTCTGCCCCATGACCATACTCTGTGCGCTCACTACTACAACCATCAAAAACTTGGTCCCCTCCATATAAGGGTCCTTAGCCACGAAATGCGCAAAAAGAATTTGCATCTCTCATCTAAATATGCGAAACTGTAACTGTAATTTTTTCATTTTAGCCCAGTGCATCAAGGGATCTTGTCATGAGCCTCTCTCCTAAAGAAATGCCTGAGTTCTCGATTCTCAGCCAAGAAGAGACATTCGCCGCGGAGTTGGAGATACTACATACCATGGGCGTTGATTATATATCATTTGGGAAGATTTTTGCAAAAGGTGAAATATATAGTTTTTTCTCAAATCCCAAGTGGGCCAAGTTTTACAGAGAGAATAGGCTTTTTCTCCAAGATCCGTGTTTACACTCTTTGTATAAAACCGTTAATATCCTTGCTTCTTGGAGACATTTCAGCGAGGATTCTCCAGTGATGCAGAAACGTCGCGAGATTTGCCAAATTTATGATGGACTGAGCCTCTATGATCGAAGAGATCCTCACTCGAGTATTATCATGGGCATAGGGTCTTCTGATCCGCAAGCTATAACCAGCATTCTTGACTCTCCTAAGGCTCTGAGCACCCTATTTTACCTCAAAAAAGAGGTTTCAAGAAAGCTTTCAAGCCCAAGATTTTGCGCTAAAGCAATACATTTTTATGCACACCGCCCATTCTCTCACCACTAAGGGTAAGGAGACCCAGTTCCCTAAGAAGGAAACTTGTCCAACAAAATGTAGGATGAAGTAAAGTTTTGTCTCTCCCTACCCCTCAGGGTAGAATTTTGATGGTTTCATTCAAAAAAAACCCGATTTCTTGGCATTAAATGAGGAAATAAGATCACTCCTATTTCCTGCTGAGAAAAGACTTACTTATTTTTAGTAGGAAGATATGCTTAGATGGCTCCTACAAGTAGTCAGGCATTCTTGCGTAAACTACACCTATAATCTCACCCCAAGCAGCCTGTTTTCGCAATCCGACTAATAATAACTCTTTAGCGATACTTTCTAAGCTTGAAGCGGCTACTTTAACAAGATTACAACATATGGAGTGGCAAGACTCTACTTAGCTATATAAATCAAATATTCTCCCCACCGTCGAGAAAGCAGAGTACTCAATCCAGGTCTGGTCTTAGCCTCTACTTTTACTCAGCTTCACTTTCGTCGCTTAAAATAGGTCCAGAATCCTTACCCTTCGCCTGAACATCTCTATCCACAAATTCAATAATGGCCACTGGGGCATTATCTCCATACCGAAACCCTGCTTTCACTATGCGTGTATACCCGCCCGGGCGGTTTAGATAACGCGGACCCAAGACATTAAAAAGCTTCTGGACTAATGCACGATCTCCTAAGGCGCTTATAGCTTGCCGACGGGCAGCTAAATCACCCTTTCGACTGACTGTAATAAGTTTTTCTACAATAGGTCGTAGATCCTTAGCTTTTGGCAGGGTCGTTGTAATTTGCTCATGCTTAATAAGGGCCTGGGCAAGGGACTTAAATAAGGCCTTCCTCTGGGATGAAGGTCTATTAAATTTCCTGTGCGCTAATCCGTGTCTCATTTTCTTCTCCTATAATCCCAAAAACTAAGCCTAATATTTTCAAGTATCTTTGCCTTAAAAATAGTTAGCTAGGCTTCTACAATCCTTTCGATTCAGTCAATAACCAACCGTTAAAAAGGATCTTCGAGTTTTTTAGCTAAATCTTCTATATTCTCAGGCGGCCAATCAGCAATCTCCATCCCTAAGTGGAGAGCCATCGTATCTAAAACCGCTCTGATTTCATTCAATGATTTTCTACCAAAGTTAGGCGTCTTAAGAAGGTCTTGTTCACTTCTTTGGACGAGATCTCCAATATATACAATGTTTTCATTCTTCAAACAGTTGGCTGAACGAACGGATAACTCCAACTCGTCAACCCGCCGAAGCAGACTTTTCAGAACGCCGTTCTCCACTCCAGCTTCCTTTTCATAAATCTTTTCTTCTGGCTCTTCAAAGTTAATGAAGGGCTGCGCTTGATCTTGAAGTACCCGCGCTGCAAAGGCTACCGCATCTTCTGGCCGAACAGCACCATTAGTGGACAAATGCATGATCAACTTATCATAGTTGGTCATTTGACCAACTCGAGTATGCTCAACCTTATAAGAAACTTGACTGACAGGACTAAATAATGAATCGATGGGAATCAAACCAATTGGCGAATCATCATTCCTATTCTGAGCCGCAGAAACATATCCGCGACCTAACTCCACAGTAAGGTCCATAGTTAGTTTTGCCCCTTTATCAAGAGTGCAAATTACAAGGTCCTTGTTGAGTATTTCAATCTCTGGACCGGTTTCAATCATAGAAGCAGTAACAACCACTGGTCCTTCCGCTCGAATACGCATCTTCCTCGGCCCCTCTTCAAATAGCTTCAAAGATAAGGTTTTAATATTAAGGATTATATCCGTTAGATCCTCAAGCACGCCTGGGATGGTAGAAAATTCGTGAACCACCCCCTCCACTTGAATTGAAGTTACGGCTGCACCTTGCAAAGAAGAAAGTAGAATACGCCGGAGCGCATTTCCCATGGTAATTCCAAAACCAGGCTCAAGCGGCTCAGCTACTAGGATAGCATCTCTCGCAGGGTTCGCGCCCGGACGAACATCGATTTTTGTTGGCTTAATTAATGACTGCCAGTTCTTCTGTATCACTGTTCTAGCCTCTTCGTATTCCTTGATTTAAAATCATCCACATCAAACCAGTTGACGGAATTCTCTTGCACGTTCTCGGATCAGCCGTACACACTGAAAATCTCGAGTGCGACTCAATTAGTGCACCTAAACCCTCCGGCGCTTTGCGGGACGGCACCCATTGTGAGGGATAGGGGTAATATCTCTTATTGCCGTCACAGCAAGTCCTGCAGACTGCAATGCTCTTAAGGCCGACTCACGACCCGTTCCTGGGCCCTTTACTTCTATCTCAACAGTTTTCAAGCCGTGTTCCATAGCCTTACGCGCAGCATCTTCTGCCGCAAGCTGCGCCGCAAAGGGGGTAGACTTGCGAGATCCCTTAAAACCTTTCACTCCACAAGATGACCAAGAAATAACATTCCCTTGCAAATCTGCGATGGTAATTTGTGTATTATTAAAGGTGGCATTAACATGCACTATGCCAGCCGTGATATTTTTACGTTCTTTGCGTTTAATTCTTGATGCAGCTTGAGCCATTATAATACTATCCTACTATTTCTTCTTGCCAGCAATTGCTTTAGCCGGACCTTTGCGGGTACGCGCGTTGGTATGAGTTCTCTGGCCACGGACCGGAAGACCCTTGCGATGTCTTAGACCACGGTAACAACCCAAATCCATCAAGCGCTTGATATTCATGCCCACAGTCCGGCGCAAATCTCCCTCAACTTGGAAAGACTCCTCGATCAACTCTCTGATGCGAAGAACCTCATCATCAGTTAATTGGTGAACCCGAGCTGTATCAGGAATGTTAGCCTTACGGCATATCTCACGTGATCGAGTTAGACCGATTCCAAAGATGGCCGTCAGTCCTATCTCAACACGTTTACTCATTGGAATATTCACACCAGAAATCCGAGGCACGAAGCTGTCTCCTTTTTCAAAATTGACCCTAGGACATTTAATTCAAATGTCCTAGACAAGATTACTATAAAGACTCGACGCAAGAGTCAAGCTTTTCTCGACATAGAAGACGTTTTATAGAAGAAAAAACATCTTGAACATTCTCTATCGCATTAATTCTATGAACAAAGCTAGAATTTTCGTAATATGCCAAAACGGCTGAGGTTTGACGTTTATATAAATCAATTCGATTTTTAACCGTACCAGCAACGTCATCCGCTCTCGTTTTTAATGAAACGCCACATTCATCACATATCCCGTTCGCAAGGGGAGGGACTTCATCAACATGATAACTACGACCACAGCCCTCACAGATTAATCGTTTCTCAATGCGTTTAATCAGAAAATCCTCTGGAGCATCTAAAATGAATAATGCATCAATCTTCAAGTGGTTTTTCGCTAAAAGCGAATCCAGCATTCGTGCTTGAGGAAGGGTCCGAGGCACACCATCCAACACTAGCCCCTTAAATTCATGAGCTTCTTTTAGTTTTAGAAACTGTGCATCTACTAAATCCATGATCACGTTATCATCTGGAAAGTTCCCAGCTTTCATGATGCAGTCAACCTCTTTTCCCAACGAGGTTTCTCGAATCACCTCTTCACGCAAAAGAGCCCCAGATGAAATATGCTTAAGCCCGTAGGCCTTACAAAGAAGATCCGCCTGTGTCCCCTTGCCTACGCCTGGCGGACCAAATAGAAGGATGATCATTAACGACGACCCTTTAACTTGGATTTTTTAAGGAGGCCCTCATACTGATGCGCAATGAGTTGGGATTGGATCTGTGCAACTGTGTCAATAGTAACGCTTACCACGATTAATAAGCTAGTGCCTCCAAAGTAGAAAGGAAGAGTATAATAAAGCTTTACAACCTCAGGCATAATACAGATACCTGCCAAGTAAGCCGCCCCAACAACGGTCAATCTGGTTAGAACAAAGTCGAAGTACTCAGCGGTATTTTTTCCAGGCCTAATTCCGAGAACAAAACCTCCCGCTTTTTTCAAGTTATCCGCTGTCTCTTGTGGATTAAACACAATGGCCGTGTAGAAAAATGAGAAGAAAACGATCAAAGCAACATAAAAAGCGATATAAAGCCACTCCCCTTGCTTGATGTGAGAGGCTATATACCCATACCAGGTGCCGTCATCCCCACTCATAAGTCCCGCCAAAGTCACGGGTAACAATAAAAGCGCGTTGGCAAAGATAGGCGGTATCACCCCTGAACTATTCAGTTTTAACGGAAGGTGAGTGCTTTCGCCTCCATAAATTTTGTTACCCACCTGTCGTTTTGGATACTGGATTAGGATACGGCGTTGAGCACGCTCCATAAACACGATAAAGGCGACTATGCCAATAATTGCGCAGAGTAACAAAAGGATAAATATGGGCGACTGGGCGCCCGTCCTTCCGAGCTCGAGAGTAGCAAAAAGGGCCTGGGGCAACATAGCTACGATACCAGCAAAAATGATGAGAGATATCCCATTGCCAATTCCCCTGGAAGTAATCTGATCGCCTAACCACATCAAGAAAACGGTTCCACCCGTTAACGTCACCACCGCTTCAAATCTGAAAAAATAACCTGGATCCATAACTGCAGAACTTCCCAAGGAACTTGTGACCGTCTCAAGGCCAACGGATATACCATAGGCTTGAAATAGAGCAAGCAGTGTCTCCATAGCGTGTATAGTTGGGCTAAGTTTTTTCTACCAGCTTCGCCTTCTTTTTAAGGCTTCAAAAGGAGGATATGCGGCAGTTAGAAGCTGTACGATAATGCTAGCAGAGATATAAGGCATTATGTTTAATGCAAAAATACTCATCCGGCTCAAAGCTCCACCCGAAAGCATATCAAAAACCCCCAATAAGCCTCCAGCATTCTGAGCAGCTATCTCGGACATGATTTCAGGATTTATTCCAGGCAAAGGGATATAGCTCCCAAAGCGATATACAATAAGCGCTGCAAGGGTAAAAAGAATTCTTTGCTTAAGTACTTTTGCTTTGGAAAAAGCCTTAAAATTTAAGTTTGCAGCAAGCTGCTCCGTAGCTGAAGCCATGGGCTACCCCTCCTAAATCGTATTTGATCTCTTCTCGTAAGTCATTGAATCCGTTTTGTATGCCCTACAAGATCGTGCTCTAGACGTTTTTCTTTTTGCTTTTAGAAACGGTTTTACTCGTTTTAGTTACTACCTTAGCTTCTTCGTTGTGCACAGGGGCTGTCACTACCAATTTTCCACCTTGAGCTTCAACTAATTCTTTGGCCTTTCCCGAAAAAGACATTACCTCAATAGTAAGAGAGCTATTCAGTGAACCTCCGGCTAATAGCCTGATTCCCTTAAATCCCCCACGCACCAGGCCCTTCTCAGCAAGAATGTCATAAGTCACAGGCGATTTTACATCGAGAACACCATCAACCACAGCTTGCTGGAGGCGCCCAATGTTGATTATTACGTGCTTGCTAACGAACCGGCTCTTAAAGCCACGCTTTGGCAAACGCCGACCCAAAGGCATTTGTCCACCTTCAAATCCCTTGATAGACACTCCAGTTCTTGCTTTTTGACCTTTCTGGCCCTTCCCTGAGGTCTTTCCAAGTCCTGAGCCAATACCTCTACCCACGCGTACTCTCGCTACCCTCGCCCCTTTATTGTCTCTTAGACTATTCAACGTAATCATTCTCGTTTACCTCACACTATATACGCTCAAAAGGGATTAGAAATCCCTTAACCTCTCAAAATTTACGCTATCGAGTCAGCATGGATCCACAGGAGACTCCACCTTAAGAAGGTGCTTTACCTGATTGATCATTCCTCTAACAGAAGGAGTATCTTCCAATACGCGACTTTGATGCAATTTTCTCAATCCCAAACCACGTACACACTGCTCTTGGTACTTTTCACGGCGTATAAAACTCTTCATTAGAGTAACGCGGACTTGTGGCTGTTGCATTTTTTCCTTAACCATTATCAGCTTCTCCTACAGACTTTTTGGCATCAGGAGTTCTACCAAGAATATCCGATACCTTTTTTCCTCGTCTCGCAGCTACTTGTCGTGGAGACGAAAGCCCTACGAGTGCTTCGAAAGTAGCGCGGACCATGTTATGCGGATTGGAACTCCCTATGGATTTTCCAACTACATCTTGTATGCCTAGAACCTCAAAAATAGCGCGCATAGGTCCACCAGCGATGATTCCTGTACCTGGCGTGGCTGCACGCATAACAACATGTCCTGCTCCATAGTGACCAGTGCTATCATGATGAAGCGTACGACCTTCCTTAAGGGGAATTTTATAAAGCTTCCTCTTCGCCTTCTCTGTGGCTTTTTTAACTGCCTCAGGAACTTCTCTTGCCTTGCCATGCCCGTGACCAATACGCCCACGACCATCTCCAACAACCACAATAGCGGAGAATGAGAATCGTCTTCCACCTTTAATAACTTTAGCTACGCGATTAACGTTCACAAGTTTCTCGATAAAATCTGACTCTTTATCTTGCGGGGATGTTCTTGCCATCTTGCCTGTTACTTTCCTTATTTAAAAAAACTAAAAACGAAGACCGCCTGAACGGGCAGCCTCAGCTAAAGAGCGCAAACAACCGTGATACATACGCGACCCGCGATCGAATACAACTTCTTGGATTCCTGCCTCTTGAGCCCGCTGTGCAATCTGCATGCCGACTGCCTCAGCTGCCTTAGCATTACCGCCATTTGCAAATTTTGCCCGAAATGCAGGCTCAATGGAAGATGCGGAAACCAAAGTGATTCCTTTCGAATCATCTATTATCTGAGCATATATATGCAAGTTAGACCTCACAACGCAAAGCCTCATCCTTCCAGATTTAGATAGTTTGAACCTTGTGCGACTTTTCCTGCGATGGATACTATTCAAGTGCTTCATTGTCATAAGTGCCTACTTCTTTTTACCTTCTTTTCTGAAGATTGTTTCCTTAAGATATTTTATTCCTTTACCTTTATATGGCTCGGGAACCTTAAATCCACGAATATGCGCAGCAACTTCGCCAACTTGCTGCCGATCTGCACCAAATACAGAAATGCTCGTTGGCTTTTCACAAGCAATTTTAATTTCTGCAGGTATAGGAAAGCGTATCTCATGACTAAATCCAAGCTGGAGGACTAAATCACTTCCTTGAACCGCAGCGCGGTACCCCACACCATTTATTTCGAGGTCAATCTTAAATCCTTCTGAAACACCTTGAACTAAATTCCTAACCCGATTTCTGGCGGTTCCCCACATGGCACGGGCGAACTTTCCCTCACCTACTGGAGATACCAGTAATTCCTGGTCTGTCTGTGTGATAGCAATTTCTTTGGGATATGTATAGGACAAAGTCCCTAACTGACCTTTCACCTCAATAAGATTCTTGGCAATCTGAACTGTCACACCTGATGGTATACTAACAGCATGCTTTCCGACTCTAGACATTTTCTATTCCTCTACCAACCATATACTCATTCTCATGCAGTACTTCTAATAAGTGCTGCAGATCACTTCTCCGCCTAAGTTCTGCAAGCGTGCTTGCGCATCTGACATAACTCCCTTAGATGTCGAAATAATAGCTACACCCAAGCCATTACTCACTCTTGGCAACTCAGAAGCTCCTTTATAGACTCTTCGCCCAGGACGAGATATCCTATCAATCTTCTTAATAGCAGGATCGCCATCATAATATTTAAGCCGCACTTCAAATTGATGAATTGATTTACGGACTTCCTGGGTTTCACACGAAACCAAATATCCTTCAGCAATCAACACATCTAGAATCGCCTTCAGAGAAGCTGAAGCAGGACAGGTCACTACTTCCTTTCTCGCCTTTAGGCCATTTCTAATCCGCGTCAGCAAATCAGCAATCGGATCACTCATAGACATTAAATCATCTCCTTGTTACCAGCTGGACTTAGTCATTCCAGGGATTTGAGCTTCAGCAGCCAAGTCACGAATAGCAATTCGCGACAACTTGAATTTTCTATAGACGCCTCTGGGACGCCCAGTCAAACCACACCTGTTACGAACGCGAACACGTGAGGAGTTACGAGGCATTTGAGCCAATTTAATAATATCAGTAAACCGATCCTCCAGGGGCTTGTTTTTGTCGTACGCCAACTCTTTCAAGCGGGTACGTTTTGCTCGAGCTGCAAGAACCATTTTCTTGCGCCGTTCATTCTTCTCTATTGCACTCTTCTTTGCCATCTCATTCTCCGTTTACGAAACCCATCGTCAAGGATGCTTCCTTTTCGATCGTTTCCTTGTCACCCTATTTTATAAAAGGAAAGCCCAACCCTTCCAAAAGTCCAGCTGCTTCTTCGTCAGTCTTAGCACTGGTCTGAATCGCTATATCGAACCCACGTACTTGGTCAATACGATCGTAATTTATTTCTGGAAAAATAATCTGTTCTTTTACACCAAGGTTATAGTTTCCGTTCCCATCAAAGCTCTTTCGAGAGAGGCCTCTGAAGTCTCTCACTCTCGGAAGAGCTATATACACTAAACGATCAAGGAATTCGTACATTCGAAGCCCACGTAGAGTGACCTTCAAACCGATGTTCATCTCTTCACGAAGCTTAAAGCCAGCAATCGAAGTTTTCGCCTTTGTAATCACTGGCTTCTGGCCCGAAATAAGAGTCAACTCACTGAGAGCATTATCGATTTTTTTGCTATCCTTAACCGCCTCTCCCACACCCATGTTCAGGACGATTTTCTTTATTTGAGGTATAGAAAAAGAATTAGTGTAGCCAAATTGCTTTTCTAATTGGCTTCTCAACTCTGTTTCATATCGATTTTTTAAATATGACATATTTCTCTCTTAATCCAATCTACTCAGTGATCAAGTCACCTGACTTTTTACAAAACCGCTTTTTCGACCCATCCTTGTCAATTTTATAACCAAGACGTGTAGCCGATTTAGTCTTTGGGTCTAAATAAGCCACATTAGACCTATGGATGGTTGCCTCCTTAGTAATCAAACCCTCAGGGTTAGCAGCCGAAGGTTTGAGGTGACGCTTGACTACGTTAACGCCCTGAATGGCGACTCTTTCCTTCAATTTGTCTACTCTCATAATCTTTCCAGATAGGCCTTTGTTCTTTCCAGACGTAACTATGACTTCGTCACCTCTTTTAATCCGCCATTTTCCAGTCATCAATATACCTCCGGGGCTAATGAAATAATTTTCATATAATTTGCTCGCAATTCTCTAACCACAGGACCAAAAATCCGGGTACCAAGAGGCTCGCCTTGTTTATTGACTATGACGGCTGCGTTTTTATCAAATCGTATCACACTGCCATCTTTGCGCTTTATATCCTTTGCTGTCCGAACTATGACTGCTCGCAAGACTTCACCTTTTTTCACTTTACCTCTTGGTATAGCATCTTTTACTGATACTACAATAACATCACCAACAGAGGCTGTTCTACGCTTTGAACCACCTAAAACTTTAATGCACATAAGTTTTTTTGCCCCGGAGTTATCTGCCACTTCCAGGGTTGACTGCATTTGTATCATGACTTTTTCCCCATTTGAGTAGCGCTAGAATTAGATTCAACGATCACCTCCCAGCGCTTTCTTTTTGAAAGCGGGCGACATTCGCGTATTGAAATTTGATCGCCGACCTTAAATTGATTGGCGTCATCGTGAGCCATATACCGTGCAGATCTCGTAATAATCTTCTTGTATACAGGATGCATATACCGTCTCTCAATTCTCACGACGACAGTCTTGTCACCTTTATCACTTACAACCGAACCCTCAAGCACCCTACGTGGCATTACCAGATCTCCTGACTATTGAGCAGCTTTGGAAGCAGCTACTGATTTTTTTGACGATGGTTTCGTCGGCTTAGAAATACTTTCTTTAGCTAAAAGTGTTTCTTGTGTTTTAATGCGCGCGATATCACGCCGCACTGTGCGAATCCGTGCAGGATTTTCCAAAGTCTGGCCAACCCGCTGAAACCTAAAATTAAAGAGTTCCTTTTCTAACCCTAATCGGATAGATCTCAACTCTGCGGAGTTTTTCCCTGTAAAAACAGTTTTATCCATTCAAATTCTCCTAAATACTTCTGGTCACAAATCGAACCCGAATAGGTAGTTTTTCACTGGCCAAAGCAAATGCTTCTTCGGCAACTGCTTGACTCACTCCATCCAACTCAAACATAACGCGCCCAGGGTGGACCCGGCATACCCAAAACTCTGGGTTTCCTTTTCCACTTCCCATCCGAACTTCGGCCGGTTTCTGAGAGACTGGAACATCTGGGAATATTCGAATCCAAACACGGCCAGTCCTACGGATATATCGAGTAATAGCTCGACGCGCTGACTCAATTTGTCTCGCGGTGATACGGCCAGGAGCCATGGCTTTCATTCCATACGCACCAAAGTTCAGTGCGGTCCCCCCTTTGGCATCTCCATGAATTCTACCCTTGAACGCCTTACGGTATTTTGTTCGCTTCGGACTTAGCATAACTGAGCGCCTTTCTCAAGCTTTATTCTGTATAACAACATTGACACTAGGCCACAGTCTTCGAGGGTGAAGCTACCCCTTCTGTGGCCTTAGTGGTTTTTTCACCTTTAAAAATCCATACTTTGATACCACATGTACCATAAGTTGTAAAAGCCGTTGACTGGCCGTAATTAATGTCAGCTCTCAACGTATGCAAGGGAACACGTCCTTCCCGGCTCCATTCCATACGCGCAATTTCAGCACCTCCTAAACGGCCAGAACAATTTACTCGTATTCCCTGGGCTCCCATACGCATAGCGGTGCTAATGGCCTTTTTCATAGCTCGACGGAAAGAAACTCGCTTTTCCAACTGATTAGCAATTCCTTGGGCCACTAGAACAGCATCGACGTCCGGCTTACGTACTTCAGTAATATTTAGCGTTACCTCACTTGCTGTCATTTTTGCAACTTCAGAACGAATTTTTTCGATATCCGCTCCTTTTTTTCCAATAACAACTCCGGGCCTCGCAGAAAAGATATTTATGCGTGCTTTCTTGGCAGGACGCTCAATAACAACTTCTGATATCGCTGCTTGCTTTAAGCGTTTCATCAAATATTTCCTGATAGCTATATCCTCATGGAGAAGATCAGCGTAGTCACGTCCTGCAAACCATCTTGAATCCCAAGTTCTCGTAATGCCAACTCTAATACCATTAGGCCTAACTTTTTGCCCCATTATGCCAACTCCTCGACTTGTTCAACTACACAGATATCTAATCTGCTGTATGGCTTCAGGATACGAGCCGCTCTGCCTTTTGCCCGAGCGTGAATCCTCTTAAGTACAATTGACTTACCCACTATAGCATGACCAATCCGCAACCGATCCCTACTAAGGTGATGGTTGTTTTCTGCATTTGCTACCGCTGACAACAATAACTTCTTCACTTCATTAGAGATACGTTTGCGATCGAAAGCCAAAAACGCCAAGGCTTCTTCAACTGATTTTCCGCGAATAGCTGTTGCCACTAAATTAAGCTTGCGTGGAGAAACCCTCATCATGGGATGAAGAGCGTTCGCCTCATTGCTATTCAAAACGCGGGGTCTTTTCATTTTACTCATTATTCATCAACCTCTTTTAGTCTTTTTGTCTGCCGTGTGACCATGATACGTCCTCGTTAATGAGAACTCTCCAAATTTGTGACCTACCATCTCTTCGGAAACGTAAACGGGGATGAATTTTTTCCCGTTATACACACCAAAAGTAAGACCGACAAATTGCGGTAAAATGGTGGAGCGTCGAGACCAAGTTTTGATGATCTCTTTCCGAGAAGAGGCACGGGCAGTATCTGCCTTTTTAAGCAAGTACCCATCTACAAAGGGTCCCTTCCAAACTGATCGAGTCACTTTTCTTCTCCTTGTGCTATCATTAAAAACGGCATGAGTTCATTCCTCATTTTCTACGTCTTATAATATATTTTGAGGTTGATGAGTTTTTGCGCGTCTTCTTTCCTTTAGTGCATTTGCCCCATGGCGTTACTGGATGACGGCCTCCAGAGGTCTTACCCTCACCACCACCATGTGGATGGTCTACTGGGTTCATCGCTACACCACGAACCGTTGGACGAATACCCAACCATCTTTTTCGGCCAGCTTTGGACAAAACAATGTTCTTCTGATCTGGGTTAGAAACAGCGCCGATAGTGGCACGACATTCGGACCTAATCAGGCGAAGCTCGCCTGAGCTTAGCTTCAACTGTACATAGCTTCCGTCTCGTCCTGCTACTTGAGCGTATGTGCCCGCTGAGCGAGATAGCTGACCACCCTTCCCCGGCTTCATTTCAATATTGTGGATAATTGTCCCGTCAGGAATATTTTTTAAAGGGAGACAATTTCCAAATTTTATGTCCACCTTATCCCCTGCAATAACCTTATTTCCAACCACAAGCTTTTGCGGTGCCAAAATATAACTAAGCTCTCCATCTGGGTACTTAATAAGAGCTATGAAAGCTGTGCGATTAGGATCATATTCAATCCGTTCAACAATTCCTTCGACGTTCTCTTTAGTTCTCTTAAAGTCGATCAGGCGATAACGACGCTTATGCCCACCGCCTTGATGACGAGTGGTTATACGACCTAGATTATTCCGGCCGCCGTGATTTTTAATCCCTTGGGTCAAGGTTTTTTCCGGTTTACCCTTCCAAAGATCACTTTTATCAACAAGGACAAGTTGTCGTTGTCCTGGACTTGTGGGTTTATAAAACTTAAGCGCCATTACTAAATTCCCGCCATTATATCAATATTGTCATCACGATGAAGCGTCACGTACGCCTTCTTGATCTCTTTTCGCCTTCCCTCACGCCCTTTAAAACGCTTGACCTTTCCCTTGACTCGCAAGGTATTTACAGCCAATACACGGGCCTTAAATAAAGTCTCTATAGCTATTTTAATTTCTGGCTTGGTCGCATCAATACTTACCTCAAACGCGTGCTGACCTTGCTCGGAGATACGGGTCGTCTTCTCACTAACGATTGGACGCCTAATGACCTCATATACTCGGGACATAGATATAGTTGGTGCCTTATTCTTATCCGCTGGAGGCTTTCCCTCAGTTTTATTTACTTTGCTCATGTTAATCTTGCCTCCAAATGATGGAGAGCATCCTTAGAAATTACAACAACCCGTGACTTCAGAATACTCAATACGTTTGCGCCCACTTGAGGCAGCAGTTGCACGTGGGGTAAGCCACTAGCTGCTTTCAAGAAATTCGAATCCAAATTATCCCCATCAATAAACAAGGCTGACGAAAATCCTAGTTTAGCCAACTTCGCCTTGAGATCCTTCGTTTTAAAAGAGTCCATCTTAATGCTGTCGACAACCAGGATTTTTCCATCGGCCCATTTATCTGAAAGTGCCATCTTTAAGCCCATGGCTCTAATGCGCTTTGGCAGTTTATAAGAATGATCCCGCACTACTGGCCCAAAAATTGTTGCCCCACCACGAAACTGCGGAGACCTTAAACTTCCCTGACGTGCATTTCCTGTACCTTTTTGCTTAAAAGGCTTCCGAGTAGTTCCAGATATATCCGAAATACCTTTTGTTTTGTGCGTACCAGCACGTGCCTTGGCGCGCTGCCAGTGTACAACCCGTGCAAGAATATCTTTACGTGGCACAATCCCAAAAATAGCCTGGGGAAGCTCAATGTCTTCCAAGACCTTATTATCGAGAGTTTTAAATGGGCACTTCATTACAAATTTCCTTATTTCTTACGGAATTATCAACTCGGTTTCGTTTTTTTAACGGCGTCAGAGATCAGAACAAACTTACCATCAGAACCTGGAACTGAACCTCTAAGCATTATCAATCCCTTCTCGGCATCCGTACGCACCACTTTGAGATTTTGCGTTGTGACGCGCGCATCACCCATGTGGCCGGCCATTTTCTTGCCCTTAAACACGCGACCGGGATCTTGTCTATTTCCAGTTGATCCATGACTTCTATGACTAACTGAAACACCGTGGGAAGCACGGAGTCCACCGAAATTATGCCTCTTCATAACACCTGCAAATCCTTTACCTATGCTGGTGCCTATAACGTCGACAAAGTGTCCTGCTGTAAAGTGATCTACACGAATTTCGGCTCCAACTTCAAGTAAATTCTCTTCTGAAACTCTAAATTCTGCCAATTTCCGCTTTGGTAAGACGTCTGCTTTAGCAAAATGTCCTTTAAGTGGCTTCGTGGTATTACGCGGTTTTTTCGTTCCCACGCCCAATTGCAAAGCCGTATAGCCTTCCTTTTCTTTTGTCTTTACCTGAATGACCTGACACTGCTCCACCTTCAAGACTGTGACGGACACATGCTCTCCTTCCTCAGTGAACACACGCATCATTCCAATTTTTTCTGCTATAAGTCCAGCTCGCATGATTTCACCTCTATAATTTTATTTCAACGTCCACCCCTGAAGCAAGCTCAAGCTTCATCAGGG
>JAGYKM010000011.1 GCA_018401675.1 Alphaproteobacteria bacterium
TAAAGCGAAGAGGAAGTTCTTCTTCAGAAAGAATTTTCCCGGCCACAAGATTGGTTAATGGGACCTCGGCAGTAGGGATAAGCCATAGATCATTAGATGTTTTGAATAGATCTTCCGAAAATTTAGGGAGATTCCCTGTGCCAAAAAGGGCATGACTTTTAACCAAAAAAGGAACACTCATTTCTGTATACCCAAATTCTTGAGTATGCATGTCCAACATAAACTGGGCTAGTGCCCGTTCAAGTTTTGCGAGTGTTCCTCTCAAGTTTACAAAACGAGAACCAGAAATAGCCGCTGCTTGGGCAAAATCCATGAGCCCCATGGCTTCGCCAAGCGCGTAATGAGACTTTGGTTCAAAGGGGAAAGAGGGCGGGGTGCCCCAACTGTGAACTAATACATTATCCGCTTCGCTTGAGCCCATAGGGACTTGGTCAAGGGGCATATTAGGGAGGCAAGACAGGCTTTCTTCCAAGGTTTGCGTTGCTTCTCGCAAAGAACCTTCTAAAGCTTGTTGGTCTTGTTTTAAAGAAGTGCCTAGTTGAATGAAAGAGGAAAAATCTTCTCCATTTTTCTTTGCATTTTGCAAATCAGTGGCGCACTGATTTCGGTTCTGGGAAAGGGCTTGAATGCGGGTTTGTAAGGCCCTAACAGCTTCGTCTTGGTGAACTAAATCGGCACTTACTGGGGAAAGACCTCTCTTAGCAAGGGCCAGGTCAAATAAACTGGGGTTGGAACGAATCCATTTTATATCAAACATTGGAAAAAGGCTTTCGTCTTGTTGGGTCTCCAAAGAGACTGAGGTCTGAAAATCTGCTTGCAACAAGAATTTTGTTACATGCTAGGAGTTATAGCGTAATAAAGGGGTTTTGAGCCAGAAAAAAAGAAAACATGTGTTGTACCCTAAAGTGACCAATAGGGAGATTCAGAGTTTTATTGGTTCATAAGAGGCTTAAGAAAACCAAACAGCCGCCTCGTAAATAGAAGAGCGGAAGACTTTTTTCTTGACTTGGGAATGCTAAAAAGAGTTATTTTGAGAAGAACGCTATGAGTATATCTTTCTGAAACTTGGAATTTTTGGCATGCAAGAGAACAGAGCTAAGAAGTTAGTACATGGATGGCAGTGGCAACTCTAAAGTGCCTGCTGTGGTTTATTTGTATTAATTTTTTATCTCACTTATGGAGTCTTTGATGTCAAAGCGTTTTAGAAACAGTCTGGTGTTCTTTTCTATCTTATGTATGGTGGGGTTTTTCTTTTTTAAAATTCATACACCTACTCCCTCTTTACCCCTTATAACCATTGCTTATTATGGCCTTCACGCCTCTTTAGACGAAACCATTCAGGGGATTAAAAAAGGGCTTGAGCTCCGAGGATATAAAGAAAATGAGGGGGTTGCTTTTAAAGTAGCCCATGTGAACTTTGATCCGTCGTTGATTCCCCAGATGATTTCTAATATGAGGGCACGAAAGCCTAAAGTGATGGTGGCTTTGACGACCCCTGTGGCACAAGCTCTTAAAAACACTGAAAAACAACTTCCTATAGTGTTTGCAGCCATTACGAATCCAGTGGAAGCGGGGCTTATCCAAGAAGATAAACGGGCTCACAAAAATCTTACTGGATCTTCGGATAAGCAAGATTTGGATCTGTTCTTAACCTTTGCTAAGGAATTATTGCCCCGTGCCCAATCGGTGGGTATTTTGTATGCAACAGGAGAGGCGAATGATCACTCTTTAGTGACTTCCATGAAGCGCGCTTGCCAAAAAGTGGGACTGCATATGGTGGCGATTCCCATGGATCAAACAAGAGATATCCCTCACCGTATGCAAGGATTTAAAAGTAGAGTTGATTTTATCTATGTGGGGACAAGTGGGCCTATCCAGCCCGCGCTTCCAACAATTGTTGCTGAGGCAGACCGTATGAATATTCCGGTGTTTAATGCTGACTCAGAGGCCGTGAAGAATAATCAAGTCTTGGGAAGCTATGGGGTGACCTATGCTCGGGTTGGTATGAATGCTGGTACTCTCATAGCCGATCTTATGGATGGCAAGGAAGTGGCGGACGTTCCTCCGGTGGGACCTTCTTTTGCTGACCACCAAGGATTTGTGAGTAGAAGACAAGCAGAAAAGTTTGGGATTCATAGCCTTCCCCTTTCTCAATCCATAGTCATTGTGGAGAAAATTATGCTTTGTCTGTCTAACCTTGTTAAATCTTATGAAGATAGTTTAGCCCCAACACTTCAAGGTATTACTTTGGACGTAAAAGAAGGAGAGTTTTGTATTGTTATTGGGGGTAATGGGTCTGGAAAATCCACCTTACTCAAGGCAATTTCGGGAGAGCACCTAATTGATTCAGGGAAAATTACGCTAGGAGCTAGGGAGATATCCTTACTCTCTTTGACCGAAAAGGCTAAAATAATAAGCTGTGTGACCCAAGAGGTCACTCGTGGGACTATTGCAGAGATGACAGTATTTGAAAATATGGTGTTGAGTGCGGTTAAGGGTAAAAAAGGCAGCCTTTCTTTTTATGATAGACATTCAGATCATTTAAAAGGCCATCTCCAAAAAATTAAGTTAAGTCTAGAGGACTATTTCAATAGGCCACTAGGCTGTTTATCAGG
Source organism: Alphaproteobacteria bacterium (assembly GCA_018401675.1). Taxonomy (GTDB): domain Bacteria; phylum Pseudomonadota; class Alphaproteobacteria; order 16-39-46; family 16-39-46; genus M30B67. The sequence continues at coordinate 2,616 of JAGYKM010000011.1, forward strand.
AGGGCAAAGGCAGGTGGTGTGTACCCTCATGGCGTTTTTGTCAAACCCCAAGCTATTGCTCTTAGATGAACATACCAGTGCTTTAGACTCAAAGACACAAAATAGCCTGATGCACTACACCGCTCAAAAAATTAAAGAAGAGAAGATAACCACTCTTATGGTAACTCATAATCTCCAAGAAGCCCTAAACTACGGCACCCGACTTCTAGTGATGGATCAAGGCCGCATTGTCTTAGATCTCAAAGGGAAAGCTAAAGATTGTTTGGATCTAAATGCTCTGAAGCAGATGATGTTGCATCCCCCAAGTCATGAGTTTGGAAATGGCGGTTCAAAAAATAAGGGGAGTCAAAGATGATATCTCTTTTTGTAGAACTTATGCCGGTTGGCATTATGCAAGGATTAATTCTTTCGCTTGTGGCTCTAGGTGTTTTTATTCCCTTCCGTATTCTTAATTTTCCGGATTTAACCGCAGAGGGGTCTTATCCCCTAGGCGCGATTATGTGCGCCAGCTTAGTGGCGAGCGGGGTTAATCCCATTCTTGCCACAGGGGTGGCAGTCTTTTGTGCAGGATGTATGGGAATAGGCACCGCTGTGGTTCATATAACGTTAAAAGTGAATACCCTTCTTGCTGGAATTATTATAACAACCATGGCCTATAGTATTGACCTGAGAATCATGGGAAAGCCTAATCTTGCCCTTTTTGATCACGTTACTATTTTTACATGGATAGGAGAGAGCCCCTTAGCAAAAGATATGTTTTTGCTAAGTATTATTGGTACGGCAATTTTGCTCTTATTTTTCTTTTTAAAAACAGAAAAAGGATTAAGGCTGAGAGCTGTAGGATATAATCCCCTGTTTGCCCAACATCAGGGGATTAAGTTAACTTCGTATACCATCTTAGGGCTCTTTGCAGGGAATGCTCTGTGTGGTCTTGCCGGAAGTTTTATGGTTCAAGTTCAAGAATATGCAGATGTGGGTATGGGGGTAGGTATGGTGATCCATGCTTTGGCAGCTCTTATGATAGGAGAAAGTCTTATCAGGTCTAAAACTATGATATCTCAATTGATGGCTCCCTTTGTGGGGGCTCTTGTTTATCAACAAATACAAGGACTGGCTCTTGCATTTGGTCTAGAGCCATCAGATCTTAAGCTCTTTACAGGGTGTATTGTTCTTGGGGTGATTGCGTTTCGGCGGAGCGTGCATAAGGAAGGGTTTTTATCTTAAAATGAACTAAACAATAAGGATCATTATATCAGATGCCCTGTTAAAAATCCTATGCCTTCGATGAGAAGACGGGTAGGCGCCAAAATCAGCCCAGAGAGAATATTAACAGGCGTTCCCAAAAGCATTTCGGTGACTATCGGGAAAAGGAAAAGTCCGATTAGGAAAAAAAAGGAGAACCGTTCAAGGCGGTTATAATATCGGGCCCAAGAGACTGGAAGCATTACACTAAGTATTCGAGAACCATCCAAAGGCGGCATGGGCAGCATATTGAAAACCGCTAAAACCCCATTAACTAAAATAACATTGTGGAGAAACTGAGTGGCGAAAGGGATGATATCCCCAGGCATAAGGGGCAACGCATGTAAGAGAAGACTGCCTAAAATAGCAAGACACACGTTTGTTGCCGGCCCTGCAATGGCCACTAAAAAAGTGTCTCTTCGGAAGTGATGTAATTTGCGAAAATCAACCGGAACCGGCTTAGCATACCCAAATAAAAAGGGAGCTTGAACCAACAATAAAAAACCCGGAAGCAATATGCTACCTACTGGATCAATGTGTTTTAGGGGGTTTAAGGTTAGCCTTCTCGCTCTTTTAGCGGTGGGGTCGCCGCATTTTAATGCCACATATCCATGAGCAATTTCATGAAGGATGACCGCCATCAAAAGAGGGATTCCCCATAGAATGAGCATGGAAAAAAATGAACTCATGGTGTGGTGCCTTCGAGTGAAGTGGTGATCAATGTTGAGCGAATGCCTTTTTTAAGAAGGACGGATTGGGTGGCTTGAGCTTTTTGTTCACAAGAGAAAGGCCCCACGCATAGCATAAATTTTCCAGACGGATCTTTTTCCATGGAGAGAGGTAGTTTAGAGAAGGACTGAGAAGACTGGTGCATCAATTGCTGAAGCTCTTTTTGACAAATTTGTTTGGTAGCACACCGCATCAGGCGCAAAGAATGGTAAGCGGTTGCGTCGAGAGACTTGGGTGATTTTGCGGGCGGTGATCTAGGCGCGCTTTGAGAGATAATGCGAGAAGGAAGAACCTTTTCTACAGGCGCGCTGTCCAACAGAAGGGGCGGAGAAGCTGGTCCCGGTGCCATGAGCTCGGGAAGGGCATCTTCTTCCATAAGGGGCGCTTCTGAGATATCCCTCAGGACGGTTTCTGGACTTTCGTTTGGGGAACGCCCGTCCAAAAGAAAGGTATAAATTTCTTTATCTTGATTCAAAACGTTAGAGCCACCTGGATGGATCGGCTTTTCTTTGAAAGGACCTTGGGACGCAATGAAGGGAATGGCAGTGGATTTGAAAGACTCAGAGGCGGGGGTTTTGGAATACAGAAAGTATAGAGCCATGCTTCCCAAGCAGACGACTCCACTTAACACACCCAAGATAAGCCAAACATATTTCTTGAAAGATTTTTCTTTTTTGACAAAGCTAAAAGCTGGCTCAGAAGAGGGGCCGCGAGATCTGGTATAGGGGCTATACTGGTTCATGGGAAGCACGCATTTCATTAGCCGGAGTGACGCCCATTATAGTCAAGCCACTTCTTAGAACCAAGGCAGTGGCATCTAACAAAGCTAACTTGTCCACTGTCAGATCTAAACTATGGGGATGGATAAACCGCAACGTGGCATCTTCTTTGCCCTTATTCCACAAAGAATGGAGAAGCGCAGCGCACTCGTGAAGATAAAAAGCAATACGGTGAGGCTCTAAGGCATTAATGGCCACTTCAATTTGTCGCGGATAGGAGGCTAGTTTTTTGATGAGAGTGAGCTCATCTTCATGAGTGAGTGAACTGAAAGAAGATTTAAAATCAAAAGCTTCTTTCAAGGCCAATTCAGGAAAGCAAAGCGATGCTTGCCGTTTGACCGATTGAATGCGGGCATGGGCATACTGGATGTAAAAAACCGGGTTGTCACTGGATTGGTCAAGGGCTTTTACAAAATCAAATTCAAGGGGCGCGTCATTCTTGCGCATAAGCATCATGAGCCGAAACACATCTTTACCCACGTGCTCTATGACCGAGCCTAAAGTCACAAAATTGCCACTTCGCTTTGACATTTTTATGGGAACCCCGTCGTCCAGAAGGGTCACGAGTTGGCATAAGGTGGTATGAAGATTGTGGTCCGGCTCCATAAACACCCCAGTAGCCGCTGCTAACCGTTTGACGTATCCACCATGGTCAGCCCCCCAAATATTGTAAAGTGACCCTTTTTGACGCTTATACTTATCAAAGTGGTAAGCTATGTCTTTGGCAAAGTAGGTCCAAGATCCATCGGATTTTTGTAAAGGACGATCAATATCATCCCCAAAAGAGGTGGAACGAAAGAGAAGCTGAGGACGCTCTTCCCAATCCTCAGGAAGATGACCCTTGGGAGGCGTGAGAACACCTCTATAAACTAGATCTTTTTCTTCGAGTTGAGACACCATCTGTTCAACCGCTCCTGTCATACATAAGGCGTTTTCAGAGGAGAAGATGTGATGGTGGATACCTAAATCCCTAAGATCGTTTTTGATGAGATCCATCATAGCGTCAACGGCATAGGCTCTAAAAGCTTCGAGCCAGACAGACTCATCTTGATGGAGAAACCGGTCTTGGTAAAGATCAGCAAGTCCCCGTCCAATGGGTTTTAGATACTCCCCGGGATACATCCCTTCCAAGATGGTTATGGGATGCCCGAGTGCTTCACAATAGCGAAGGTAGGCAGATCGGGCTAAGACATCAGCTTGGCCACCGGCATCATTGATATAATATTCTCGGACTACGTTATATCCACCCATCTCAAGGAGATTGGCAAGGGTATCTCCCACCACAGCGACGCGTCCATGTCCCGCATGCATGGGTCCTGTGGGGTTTACAGATACATATTCTACTGTGGCGGTTTGACCGGAGCCCACCGGAGTGTGACCATAGTGGTCTTTTTCTTTGAGAATAGAGGCAAGAATATCATGCCAAAAAGCGTCCTTAAACGTAATATTTATAAAACCTGGCCCATCGCTGGTTAGTGTCTTTATAGAAGCGTGAGCACGGAGCTTTTCAATGATTTTTTCTGCTAAGTCTTTTGGAGACAAGGAGCTCGATTTTTTGAGAACTAAAGCGGCATTGGTAGCCACATCTGCATTTTGGGTTCGAGGGAGCTCCACGGTTATTTTCTCAAAAGAGGCAGAGTCACCTAGTACCCCTTCTTCTTGTAAAGAGACTAGAATACGCAAAAGATGAGCATGAAAGATTTTAAAAAAGTTCATTGTCTATTTCTTTCCTGAAGGCCTAATCATCTTTAGCTGCTGAAAACTATCTCCCATCTATAGCGTAAAAGAGACTTAGGAAAAATGGTTTTTTTTACTATTAATTAGTTTCTAGGAAAAAATTGTATATGGATGACGCTCTCTTTTATAAAAATGCTGTTCTGAGGTGGTGCAATAGCAATGTGAACAGGCATAGAAAAATTCGGCCGGCTTCTGGAGGCTATTTTGGCCAAGATAACAAGAGTGCTTGGGGGGATTATAGACTGAATTCAGTGGCTTTTAGCCCCTGAGTTCAGATGCGTTTAAGAAAGGAAAATCCCTTAAGCCACTTTACCACTTCTTAGCTTAGTGCAGACCTGCTTCTGATCCCTCAAGCGCGCGCTCCTGCCTCTGCTCCAGCCCCTGCTCCGGCTTCTGCTCCAACATATCCTCCTGTATCTGCTCCAGTCTCTGCTCCAACATATCCTCCTGTATCTGCTCCAGTCTCTGCTCCGGCTTCTGCTCCTTCCGGGTTTTCTTCTGCGATGGCTTTATTTTCGCCTCCACCATCTTTGCTCAGCCTCTGCTCCTGCATCTGCTCCAGCCCCTGCTCCGGCTTCTGCTCCAACATATCCTCCTGTATCTGCTCCAGTCTCTGCTCCAACATATCCTCCTGTATCTGCTCCAGTCTCTGCTCCGGCTGCTCCTTCAGGTTTTCTTCTGCGATGGCTTTATTTTCGCCTCCACCATCTTGCGGTCGCATTCTTCTGACGAGCTTTACTCTTTGGTTACTGTGACTGGAAGCAGAGGTGGTGGTGGCAGAAGCTGGCCTTCTTTGGCGACTCCTGACGTAGCAATTATGGAGAGAGACAGATAACACATTTACATGTGATTTTCATTACAGGTATAACTCCTTTTATAAGAAAAACTTTATTAAGGTAATATAGTACAGTTTAATAACGACGGATAGTCCTCTTTGGGGTGGAGACCAGGGTTCTTTGTGCTAGGGAAAGGATCAAGAGTATACTTTTCGTCAGCTCGACTCCTTTGCCTTTGAGAAGAACAAGATTATTGCTGAAATCGCTTAGGTCAATTGTAGGTTAATCCACATACTACACACCTAGTCCTAGAGATTTGAGCTGGATAAAGCAGTGAACATAAGAGAAAGGTATTAAATCTCCATAAATTGAATCTAGATGGTGTCTGGGGAAAGACATTTTAAAAAGACCTAGCATCCATCATTTATAAAGTTTTGAGCTTTCAGAAAGGGAATGGGCGTGTTTTAAAAAATAGGCTCCCTAGGAAGCAAAATGCTTGTAAATAGACTCCAAGGACCAAAATGTCCCGTCTAGAGAAGTCATTTTAACGACTTGTTTTTATTGCTATGAGAAAGAAATCATAAAAGCCTCGACAAAAAAGTCAATGATTTCAAAAGACCCAGGTTATTTTTTCTAAGAGTTCAGATTAGTTAGAAATCATGGTACAAGGAGGTAAGATGTGGAGTCGATGGTTTAGGTTTAGAGGAAATTGGAAAGAGTGAGTTTAGATGGAAAACATAACCCCATTTACCATTACGGATGAAGCGCAAAACCAAATTGTGAAAAGCCTTTCTAAGGAAAAGCAAAAAGGTGGGAAGGCTGTATATTTTAGGATTTCTATAGAGTCAGGAGGGTGTTCAGGCTTTCAATATGTATTTTCTTTCGACTCATCTGTCAAAGAAGACGATATTCTCATCGGAACAACAGAAGGTCCTATTGTGGTGGATGCTACTTCTTATGGTTTCATAGAAGGGGCTCAATTGACTTATGAAGAAGATCTTATGACGGCGGCTTTTGTGATCCGTAAAAATCCCAAAGCCCAGCTGTCTTGTGGATGCGGGTCGTCCTTTTCTCCCCTATAAGCTTTTATCAAGGATCTTTTCTGTTTTCTTTTTAAAGGAGGCATAATTACAGATCCTACCTTCACGATGGGCTTTTCCTTCAAAACGGGTCAATGGCCAATGAAGTGGTCGCTGACTTGTTTCTTGAGTATTTTCTAATATGCCCTGAGTCTCAAGAACCAGTGAATCCATGGCGTGACAGATCTTTAAGACTTGCTCAAAGTAATCTTCAATGTCGCTGGCAAAAGTAAAAATCCCTCCTTCAGTCAAAACACGGAAAATTTGGGCAAGCGTATCTTGATTAAGGAATCGTCTTTTAAGATGTCTTTTTTTGGGCCAAGGATCGGGAAATAAAACAAAAAGAGTGGTGCAAGAATGAGGAGGCATACCGTGGAGCAAGGATTGTCCATCTTTGGTGTAGATTTTTATCCGAGCAAGATCTACCGAGTGCCCTTCCATTTTTTTTAAGAAAGCCGCAATGCCTCCCATATAGGGCTCACAACCAATAAAATTATCCTCTGGATTCCCTAAAAGCTGAGAGAGGAGATGATGTCCTGTTCCAAAACCAATTTCTAAATGAAGAGGGGCTTGAGTAGGGAACAAAGAGGTCAAGGAAAGAGGATTATTTTCCGGTACAGAAAAAGATAAAAGAGGAAGCGTGGTTGTGAGCAACTCTTTTTTAGCTGGAGTTAAAGGACGTCCCATGCGACGACCAAATAGCGGGGGATGAGAAGAAAGGGTCATAAGAAGCTTTCAAAAAAGAAAAAAACTTTAAAAAGGCTAGAAGCACCGTCTGACTTGTCTGATGACGAGCCTTAAGGAAAAGTTAATAAACCAAATTCCACAAATGAATAAAAGAAAAAAGAAAGGAAGAACCATATTTCCCAGCTTTGCATAAAGTCCTGCAGGGTATGAACGAGGACATTTTGTGTCTAGAATGCCTTGGACATTGAGAGGGAGAGAGGCAACTCGGCGTCCCAGAGGATCGATTACGGCAGATATCCCCGTATTGGTGCCTCTAATGACTGGCAGTCTTTCTTCTACGGCACGTACTTGGGCCATATGAAGATGTTGATAAGGACCAATACTGTTCCCGAACCAGGCGTCATTGGAAATGGTTAGAATCCATTGGGGTCGTGGTGAGGATTGAAAGGTTCTTAATGAAGGGAAACCGATCTCGAAACAGATGAGGGGCAGAAAAGGAGGGAGGGGATGGACATTGACCACGGATCGTTGCTCTCCAGACGAAAAATCCAAGGTGCCATGGGTTATTTTTTGTAAAGGAAGTTGATGGATGAAATCCCGAAAAGGAATATATTCACCAAAAGGAACCAGTCTAACTTTATCGTAGACGTGACGTAACACTCCTGTGGAGTCAAGGATCATCAAACTATTCCATGCCTGGATAGGAGCGTCTCCCTGGAAGGCTCTTCGCGTTCCACCGGTAATAAGAAGCCCTTTTTTTTGAATAATTTGAATAAGATGGGAGGCAAGAGTGGGATTTTCTTCAAGAAAAAAAGGTAAGGCAGCTTCGGGCCATATAATAACGTCGGGTTTTTTTTCAAGGGAAGCATTATCAATAGAAGATAAAGAAATCATGGTGCGTAAAATGCTTAACCGATAAGAAGAATCCCATTTGAGGTCTTGGGGAATATTGGGTTGGATTACCCGAATCATGGGGCTCTTGGTGAGAAGAAGTGGATTGTTTTTTAAAAAAACAGTTCCCCAAACCAGGTTGCAGGCAAAGAGAGTTACAAGGATATAGGAGGCATAATGGGTTTTCGAACGCTTCAGGTATAAATAGGGACACGCGCCGAATAGGATGGCAAGAAATGATAGGCCAAAAATGCCAATCCAAGAGGCGTCTTGAAGAAGCGGAGGCGAGCTGGTTAAACAATACCCAAAAAGGAGCCAAGGGAAGAAAAAAAATAGGTAAGTTCTTGTAAGTTCCAGAAGAACTACAAGCAGGGCGAAAACATAAACTTTTGCAAGAGGAGAGAGGCCCAGTCTCCAAAAAAGAAACAAAGAAGGCGCCATCAAGAGAGAAAACAATAAAGGGATACCCATAGCTGCAAAGGGAATAAGCCAAAAAAAACTTTTAATATCTACGGTGAGGGACAAAGATGTCCAGTAAAGACCTGCCAGAGAGTACCCGAAAAAAAACAAAAAACTTTTTTCTATACCTACCCAAAAACTACTTATAGAGAGATTGTTCTTTTTCAGTAAAAATAATACCGGACTTGTTAGGACACAAAAGCCAGTACCCAGCGGCTCCTCGGCAATAAGCTTAGTTCAATAAGCCTGGTTAGGATCGCCCACGACGGATAGCGCGCAACAGGTACGATTGAGAAGACGCGCGCCCCAGCGACGGTTTATCAAAGAAGGGATAGCGTGTATACATAGGCTTAATCAGAAACCATACAAAGGAGGGCCTGGGAGAAAAATGCGTCACGGAGATGAATCTCACTTCATGGCAAGACATGGCTGGCTTCGAGTACGCAATTTATGTTATTAGGTAAATGGCTGCTCTCCTTGCAGGTACATTTCTCTTCTCTCTCGAGTAGAGACGTTACTACCCTCCCAAGGTGGTCACTCCATCTTCTTCTTCAAAGATGTGGGGCAAGCTGAGGGATGGTTTCTGTTCCAAGAGCAAGCGCGATCCCCAACGAAAGTTTTGGCATCAACTTGAGTTAATTGAGGAAGAGATTATGTCTTCATTCAATGTCTCCCCACAATGTAGCGTGGATGACAGTATCAACGAGATCAAACCATCTGATTCTTGCCGAACTCATCTACCACGAGGGCTATAGTGCAGGCTGCGGTATCCAATAAGTAAATCACGTGTACGGGCAAAGAAGAAATAAATAACACACATCTCGCAGAATTTTGAGATAAAAGGTTTTAATAAAAGAATTATTACATCCTGACCACATTCCTAGAATGTGATCTAGCGTGTTTCGTAGAGGGAAGAGAGGAACAGGCATTGAAGGCACCATTACTTCCTTTTTAAAAAGAGTACCTCAATGGGCAAAAGCAATGATTTCGAGTATAGACGCAAACATCCTCCGCTTTGAAATCTCAAAGAAAGAGAGAGATAACCAAAGCAATTTAAGCGAGTCGGATCAGGAGTACTAGCTTCAAAATAAGGATCGTCACCTTCAATTGCGAGGGCCGATTTATTTTGAAAAAACAGACGCTCGTTTAGGAAACCAAACAGTTTATGCACGGATCTGCCAAATAGACTTCGGGGGCAGTCAGGATTGGGTGACGAAAACATTGTACTCCTCTTGTGTACTAATCTTATTCAGTAGGAAGATACCATGGGGTCTGCTGCATAGAAAGAAGATTAAGGGCACTCACCCATATTTTTTATCAGAGATGCTGGCTATTGAGATTTGCTTTATGTGGCAGATTGATAGGGATTAAAAATACCCAGAGGTTTTAGAAGATCAATTTCTAAAGATTCCATAATGTGAGCTTCGCTCTGGTCTTGATGATCCATTCCGAAAAGATGAAGAAGTCCATGAACCACAAGGTGAGCAAGGTGGTGGTCGATTTTCTTTTTTTGGTTTTGAGATTCCAAGAAACAGGTTTCGTAAGAAAGAATCATATCTCCCACAAATAGGGGCATAGTGGCCTTAGTAGAAGTAGAGATAGGGGAAAGAGGGGTGAGAGATGGAAAAGAGAGTACATTAGTGGGTACATCTTTCCCGCGCCATTGGGCATTCAAGGCTTGTATCTCCAAGTCGTGGCTGAGGAGAATATTAAGTTCTAGAGGATGGGATAAAACGTGCGTCCAAAAGGGGGACAAAGGAGCCTGGGTGCGTAAAGAGGAAAGAGTACGGGAGAGACATTTTTGAATATATTTTCTTAAAGAACCGCTCTTGGGCCAAAGTGGTGGCGTTTCTAAGATGGTTATGGTGTCTGAGATAGAAATCATGAGTACACGCTCATGAAGGTTTATCATCAAAGGCTTGGATAATTTTTGCGACCAAGGGATGACGCAGGACATCAGCTTTAGAAAAAGTAATAATGCCGATGTCATGAATGGGCCTGAGTCGATCTAAGGTTGGAAGAAGCCCAGAAGGAACCGAAGAGGGCAAGTCTACCTGGGTAAGATCACCGGTGACCACCATGCGTGCGTTTTCTCCCAAGCGGGTTAAAAACATTTTTAGTTGTCCTAAACTTGCGTTTTGAGCCTCATCTAGGATGATGTAGGCATCCTTTAAAGTGCGCCCACGCATAAACGCTAGAGGCGCAATCTCAATCTCTCCTGATTCCATACATTTTATGAGCATGTCTTTGGGCATCATATCATGGAGGGCATCATAAAGAGGCTGAAGATAAGGATCAATTTTTTCTTTGAGATCACCAGGTAGGAAGCCAAGCCTTTCTCCTGCTTCAACCGCAGGACGGGATAAGATGAGCCTCGAAACTTTCTTTTGCAAGAAGAGATGTACCCCTTGGGCGACAGCTAAATAGGTCTTTCCAGTTCCCGCAGGGCCAATACCGAAAACCAGATCTTTTTTGTAAAGAGCGTTCAAATAAGCCAGCTGTTGGGGGGTGCGAGGGAACACATTTTTTTTGCGGGTTTGGAGGCCTTTTTGGTGACTCGAGTAAAAAGTGGTCAGATCAAGAGCGCTACAGGTCTCCCCTTGAGCAAAACGGCACGCGGAATCCACGATGATTTCGGATAAGATGGTTCCTTCTAGGGCAAGATCGTAAAGAGTTGAGAATACGACCCGGGCTTTTTGGACCTGCCGTTCATCAGATCCGGCTATAGATAACTGATTGCCACGGATACTCACGGAGACCTCAAAATGTGCTTCCACTTTGTGTATATGGGTATTGTGAGAGCCATATAGGGCGTGCAAGATATCGTTTTGATCAAAGGTTACAGATTCTGTGAAGGAAATATTAAGTCTCCCAAGGAAAAAACAAAAGTGGCAGTCAAGAACGTATGGTAACTCAAGAAATCTTAGTCAAGATTCCCTCTAAGGCACGAGGCATTGCTTTAGTTATTTTTACCATGGCGCAAGTGCCAATTAAAGGAATTTGTGAAGAAACCTTAATGGATTGTCCATGGGGCGTTTTCCCCAAAAAATGGTGGGGGTCTTTGCCTTGTCTTTCAAATAGAACTTCAACTGATTGACCCACACTGCCCTCATTGAAAGCAGTTTGGTGAGCCTCGACCAGTTCTTGGAGGAGATGAAGCCTTTTTTTCTTTATATTTTCTGGAACTTGATCTGCAAGAATGCTGGCTGGGGTCCCGGGACGGGGGCTGTAGGAGAAAGTATAGGCTTGAGAAAATCCAACTTCTGTTACCAAAGAAAGAGTTTGAGCAAAATCTTCATCGGTTTCTTCTGGGAATCCCACAATAAAATCTGATGAAAAACTCATATCAGGACGCGCTTTTTTGAGGTCATCAATGATCTTGAGATACATGGCCCGGGTATGCTTACGGTTCATAGCGGCTAAAATTTTGTCCGAGCCAGATTGCACCGGAAGATGCAGCAAAGGCATGAGGATTTCAATGTCTTTGTGGGCTTTAATTAATTCACCATCCACATCGTGAGGGTGAGAGGTGGTATACCGAAGACGCTTTAGATGCGGAAAATGCTCAGCTAATTTGAATAATAATCTTCCGAGTCCCCATTCTTTTCCGTCAGGTCCTTCACCATGGTAGGCATTCACATTTTGGCCTAAAAGAGTGATTTCATGGATTCCTTGATCAAGAAGCTGGCGGGTTTCCATGATGAGTTCTTTAACGGAACGGGAGTATTCAGCACCACGGGTGTAGGGAACACAACAAAAGGTGCAAAATTTATCACAGCCCTCTTGAATGGATACATAAGCGGCCCCAGTGGAGGATGCGGTGCGCTCTAAAGGCAAAAAGTCAAATTTAGAATGGAGAGGAAAACTCGTTTCAGTAAGCCGTGCGGTCTTTTGAGAGGTTTTTCGGGCGACTTCCTCAAGAAGTTGAGGGAGCTTATGGTAGGCTTGGGGGCCAAGGACGATATCCACATAAGGAGCACGACGAAGAATTTCTGCCCCTTCTGCTTGAGCGGTACATCCTGCAACGGCAATAAGCATAGGATTGGATGAACCCGCAGATTCTTCTTTGAAGGGCCGCAGACGGCCTAAATCAGAAAAAACTTTCTCAGTAGCTTTTTCACGAATGTGACAGGTATTTAACAAGGAAAGGGAAGCGTCAGTTGGTGAGTCAGTTAAGACATATCCATGGGGCGCTAGAAGTTCAGCAATACGATCGGAATCGTAAGTATTCATTTGGCATCCGAAGGTTTTAATATAAAGTTTTTTTTGAGCCATAAAAAAGTCCTTGAAACTTAGGTATAATTTTCGTCAAAAAGAATGATTCTTGATGAGATGTAGAATAAAAAAGAAACAGTTTAAAAATCAAGATGCCAATTCTTTACGCCCTTTATGAAAGAAAAATATCGGCATTTGAAGAACCGTTAATAAAGAGGAAAAAAGATTAGACAACTCCTTGTAGTATCATTGAAAGCCCTTGGGATACTGCAGTTTCTATTTTTTTTGTGGCTGTTTTCCGATCATGCATCTCTGAGATTGGGAAGGCGGGAGCAAAATGGATGTGTACAGTTAAAGGTGAGTTGGCGAGCAGTGCCAAAAAATGAGGTAGTAAGGACTCGGTTCCAGTCCAAGAGGTACTTAACCTCTCTTTGCGTCCTAAAGGAATGCCTTTGGAATGGGAGTAACAGATAGAAAGAGGTTGCACGAGAAGTTCTTTTTGTAGGTTTTTTTGATTCAAGTCGGCGAGCAATGCGCTTTTAAAGGGAAATACTGCTGAGCCAAAGTTGGTTGTTCCTTCGGGAAAGAGGATTAAATTCCCGCCTCTTTGTAGACGATCCCAAAGTTCTTTCTGATGGCTGTGTATATGGGCTTTGGTTCGTCTAATAAAAAGGGTGCCTTGAAGTCGCGCAAAATACCCAACCAAAGGCCAAGATTTCACTTCATATTTGGAAATGAAAGAGGCCGGGATTAAGGAGCCAAGAATTAAAATATCCACATAAGAGCTATGGTTGGAGGCATAAATACAAGGAGAATGAGTTAGAAAATCGCCCGTTATCTTGACCTTGATGCCTAGGCTCTTTACAAGCAGGCTATACCCATATCTTTGAACATTCTGACGCACAGGGCTGAATAAAGAAAAAAAGGAAAGAAGGAATTGGAGGGGCAACAGTATTAAAAGGATCAAGAAAAAGAGCACTATATGGAAGAGGCTCTGGGTAAATCGGCATATAGAAACGAGGAAAGACCCCATCATTCTTTTGATCCTTGAGGTCTAAACCGTTGATCATACCTATTGGATAAATGTTGCATTTGCACAAGTATAAAAATATCCGTAGTGTTAAACGCAGAATCAACAACCGCATCAGCTCCCACTAGTCCGCCCACACGCAGATAGCCCTTAATCAGAGGTGGAAGTTGGCCTATACACCTTGCTAAATTTGGTTCTAAATCCGTGAGGGGACATAAATTCATCCCCATGCCTTTTAGTGGAAGAGCGTGAACGCGTAAGGCTGGTGGGGCGAGGTGGTAGTGATGTAAAAAGGAGAGTAGGTGTCTATGTTGCTCGATATCTACTCCAGGGAAACTAGCGCACCCAAATAAGATATCTATATCATTAGCTAAGGCATATTCCGCAAGCCCTCTCCACAGAAGCTGCATGGTGGCACGTTTTCGATACTCTTTATGGACGCATGATCGGCCTACTTCAAGGATATTGCCCTTAAAAGCAAGAAGAGGGGTTAGATCATATTCGCTGGCAGAATAGAATTGCCCCGCTTTCGCCGCTTCGTCGCGACCTAGCAAACGATAAGTGCCGACAACTCGGTCTTCAAGAGGTCGAAGCCGATCAATCACAAGAAGGTGATTACAGTACAGGTCGAAAGAATCGGTGTCCATAAGAGAGGAATTTGACTGGGCGCCCATCTCTTCCATAAAAACCGAGTAGCGTAGTTTTTGCGCAGACCTTATTTCGGACTCATCTCTTGCGAAACGCAATTCCAAGTTTTCAGAAACAAGAGGTACAAAACTGTGCGACATGGCTTTTTTATCCCGAATTAGGAAGACACGGGTGAAAAAAAGGGGCTTAAGAAGAAGCCCCTTTTAAAAATCTTAAAGTCGATTAGCCTGCTCTTAAACAACTGCGGCTATTTTTTTCGGCGTACGGGAACGTGTTCCCAATCCAATATTTTTAGCGAGCATGCTTCTTTGCTTGGCATAATTAGGTGCAACTGCTGGATAGTCATTAGGCAATCCCCAACGTTCACGATACTCTTCCACGCTCATGTTGTAAGAAGTCTTAAGATGGCGCTTAAGCATCTTAAGCTTCTTGCCATCTTCTAAGCAAATTATGAAATCAGGTGTGATGGATTTTTTAACAGAAACCGCTGGTTCAGGTCGAGCTGGACGAACAGAGAAGGGAGAGCTTCCAATGAGAGACAAAGAGGAAAATACACTTTGAATTAAACTTGGCATCTCGGCTATGCTAACAGTATTATGGGAAACATGGGCAGCTACAATGTCTGTAGTAAGTAATAGTAATTCTGATTTATTCAATTGTTCACTCATATCACACCTTCTATATTGTAAATTCATATCTCGGGTATAAAGAGTGCTAATCAAAAAGGCAAGGATAAAAAGAAAGAAACCACTGGGATTAGAGTCTCTTACATTAGAGAATGGTTCTTTTTACTTAAATTTTGAAATGAGTCTTCCGCTTATCTCACGGAGGGGCTCTCTACTAGCCCAGGACAGAGTGTGACTTCCATGCAATGATCGACTATTTTTTAATGAAAGATGCTTATAAAAAACTAGGAGGCATTGGCAAAGCAGATTAATTTTCATAAGGGTTTCTTCTTCTAATGGCGGCTCTGCCGCGATTAAACCCAAATCAGGATGATTGATTTTAAATGACCCTATAGGAAAAAGGAGAATTGATGTGAAAAAAGAAAATCGGGGAATGAAGCATAGATGTACCCAGTGTTCTGCTCTATTTTATGATTTGGGTCGATCGCCCATTGTATGTCCCAAGTGTGGCGTTGCTGTACAGGTGCAAATCCAGGCTAAAGGGCGTAAAGCTCGAGGTCTTGAAGAAGAGAAAGAGGAGCTGGGTTCAAAATCTACTATCGATGAAAGCTTATTAGATGAAGATGGTCCTTCAGAAGCGTTGGGCGACGATGATCTTTTAGAGGACGCTTCTGAGTTAGGTGATGAGAAAGACGAAGTGAATGAAGTCATCGAGGATGCAGAACCAAGTGACGGCGATGAAGACTAGAATTTAAAAGGCTAGGGCAGCTCAGTTGTAGAAGAAAGAGCCTGGGCTACTTTTAAAAAATTATGGGAAAACATGTTGAGACGTGAGGTGAGCGCTTCTGAAGGCGCATCTCCTAAGAAATCTTCAGAAGAAGCTACAATAAACTCAGGAAATATGTGAGATTTAAAGTCTAGAAGGAGGGTGTTAAATAGTCCCATGGGGGCCATATAGCTCCGAAGGGTTCCACAGGCGCCTATAAAACCAACCACTTTCTTATGCCACGATCTACCTGAAAGCACATGTTTGTGCTTAAAGCCTGTAAGTTCAATAAGATTTTTACACGAAGCACTTACATCATAGTTATATATAGGGCTGGCGATGATAATGCCCTGGCTCAGGAGAAGTTTGTCATGCAGGATCTTTACCTGAGGATCGTCATAAGCAGATTGGTTAGCTCCATTAGCAAAAGGCAGAGATAGATTTTTCAGCGCGATGAGCTCAATGGTCAGTAAAGGGCACAAGCCTTGGAGATGAGTTTCTACATACTCAGCAAGGGTTGTACTCAAGCTCCTCGGATTTAAACTGCATGCTAAAATAGTAATCTTCATGTCACACTCTACTTTTGGGAGAATGATAATAAGCAGTAAACAATAGAATAGGATCGGAAGACGCTTCTCAATTCAATCATGCCAAAGAGTAGAGGATCTCTTGTTTCATAATAAAAAACCACCCGGTACATAAGAAGTACAGCGGGTGGTTTTGTTTTTTGAGAAATTTAGTAACCCTCGCGCTCTAGGCGCTTTCTAAGGAGTTTCCGCGACCGTCTGATGGCTTCTGAAAATTCGCGAACGCGCTTTTCAGATGGTTTTTCAAAATGACGACGCAACTTGATCTCCCGAAAGATTCCTTCGCGTTGCATCTTCTTCTTTAAAACCCGTAAAGCCTGATCGACATTGTTATCACGAACTTGAACGAGCATTAATGCTCACCTCCTTTCTTGTATAAACTGATGAAGCGAACTGTAATCAAGTTTAGCAAAAAATGAAAGAAAAAATTCAGATGCCGGTCTTATTAAAAAAAATCGGATAGGAAAATTCTAATGAAAAGAGGGGAAGAGAGGATACAAAAGGCTTCAAGATTTTTTTAAAACCACATAAAAAGCCCCAGACCCTCCATGAAAGGATGATGCCGGAGATAAGGATAAAATAAGATGGGAAATAGGCGAGATGGTGCACCATTCGGGTAATGCTGATCTTAAAAAGCCGGATCCTTTGCCGGTAATAATGAGCAAGAACCGTTGCTGATAGAGGTGGTTTTTCGTGATGAAGACTCTAAAGTCATGGAAAGCCGAATCAAGGGTTTTGCCATGGAGATCTAAACTGGACGAAAACTGAAAAGATCGTTTAGAGATCTTCTTGAAGGTATGTTGGTTAAAAGAAAAGTTTTGAGGTGGTGGTGGATGTATGGAAGAAGAAAGATCAGGTGAGGAAGAAGGAGTGTAGCTGGGAACAAAAGAAATGGTCTTGCGAGAATAGGCTTTGGGGTTATTCTTGATGGGGATTGTTTTAAAAGGCTCTTCCCATAATATAGGGGCACGAACCTTGCATGAAGCTAGGGGCTTTGTGAGTTTTTTTACCCGGTTCCACAGGAGCATGTCTTCGTCAGATAAACTGGGGGTTGAAGGAGGAAGTGAAGGAGGTTGTTTAGCCATAAGAAAATTCGTTTTTCTGGTACCATCTACCTAAAACATAGGGTATACATGGAAGCGTTAACAAAGAGCAAGAGGTAACCTATGTGGATCTTCTTAAGGAGTATGACGGAAGAGTTATTTTTTGGAAAGAAAAAACGACTTTAAGAGTGAGATGGCATTATATTTTGAGGAAAATTAGAGGACGGTGTATTGAGGTTAGAGTGCAAGTTGCCTTCTTTAGGCCCGAATTTTAGGGATTCTCCTTTTAAGGCAAACGAGGTAAACTATTATCTCGGTCAAAGGGAAGACAATAAAAAACCTAAGCACTCGGGATACTTCTGTGGTCGTTCTGGATGATTTGGGCATAATGAATAAAGGGGTTTAACTTTGAGTAAAAATCGTAAGCATATTTATTTTTGGGTTGCTATACTCATTTTGGCAGTTGGGCTCGGGGGCTTTTTGGTCAAGAAAAGATTCTGGCCAGCAGAAACTGTAAGCCCTAAGGCGGAACGGGTTTTGGTTGAAGCAGCCAAAGTCGAGAAAAAGCCCTTTGTCAAAGAAATTAATGCTGTGGGGACTCTTGTAGCCAATGACAGCATCATCTTAAGGCCTGAAATCGACGGCATAATCTCTGATATTTTTTTCCAAAGTGGATCTCCCATCCCTTCCGATACTCTTATGTATAGGCTAGATGATTCCTTGGCAAAAGCACAGCTCCGCGAAGCAAACGCCAATATGCATAAAGCGTCTAAGGATTATGAGAGAGCCAAAGCATTAGCGAAAAATAAATTTATCTCACAAAAAGAACAAGAAAAGCTTTTTGCGGATCTTGAGGTTGCTATTTCCCAGAAAGAAGTGGCCAGTTCTCGACTTCAAAAGACGGAGCTGCGTTCTCCGTTTTCTGGGACAGCTGGATTAATTGAGCATAGCCGAGGCGCTTATGTAAGGGCTGGAGAAGACTTGGTAAATGTAGTGGATCTAAGCGTTATGAAGATAGACTTTAGGGTGGGCGAAGAGCACCTAAATGCTTTAGCAGTGGGTCAGGAACTGTTTATTAGTGTGGATGGATTCCCGGATTCTTTTAAAGGAGAGATAGAGGCTATAGACCCAAAAATTGATACCCAAGGGCATAGTATTTCTATTCGGGCTCGGGTAGAGAATACCGGTAATCAACTCAGGCCTGGTCTTTTTGGGTCTATCCGACTTGTCTTAGGGCGCGATGAAAACACCATCTTGATTCCAGAGGCGGCCATTGAAACCAAGGGGGGGAGTCCTTTTGTATATAGAGTTGTTGAAGGCGTTGCTGACGCGACACCAATAACTGTTGCGGGGTATGAAAATGGGTTTGCGTATATTTCTGATGGACTATTCAGTATGGATACAGTCATCACGGCAGGGGGTATGAAAATAAGTAGTGGAGTGCCTATAGAGGTGGTAGAAAGTAAGACTAATAATAAGCAGACAAAAGCAAACACGTCCAATCGTAGCCGAGGCAAGAAAGCTTCTGGCTCTTTAAGCTCTAAAGATGTGGGGTCTCGTTCATCATCAAGTGTCTTTTCTCAAACGATTATGCAAGGTGCTTCTAACAGTCCTTCCCTGGGATTATCTTCTAGCGCTACGGGAGTGAAATAGTGTTTCTGCCTGAATTTTGTATTAAGCGCCCGGTTTTCACCATCGTGATGATGGTGGTGATGATGGTGGTTGGTATTGTATCCTTTTCTTATTTGACAGTGCGTCAGTATCCTCAAGTGGAAAAGCCGATTATTACTGTGCGTACTACCTATGAGGGTGCAAGCCCAGAAATCATGGAAATTCAGGTGACCAGACCTTTAGAAGGCGCTTTGGCAGGCATAGAAGGCTTGGACACCATGACATCTATTAGTGAACAAGAAGAAAGTCGTATTAAGCTAACTTTCAAAGCTAATAGGGATCTTGATAATGCCTCTAATGATGTTCGCGATCGGTTAGGGAGGGTGAAGGGGCGGCTTCCCAAAGAAGCAGATGATCCTACCGTAAGGAAGAGCGATTCTGATGATGAACCTATATTGTATTTAGCTATTACGTCTGAAGAAACGCCCATGGCGGAAATTTTTGACTATGCAGATAAGTATTTGAAAAATGAGATAGAAGCCTTATCTGGTGTGGCGAATGTGGAAGTCTACGGATCTTCGCCTTATGTAATGCATTTGTGGTTAGACCCTGCCCGTTTGGCTGCTTATAGGATCACCCCCACCGAAGTGAATGACGCTCTAGTTCAACAGAATATCGAAATTCCTGCGGGTAGATTGGTAAGCGTAGATAGAGAATTCATGGTAACCACGTCCGCGAACCTTAAGACGCCAGAAGATTACAACAACTTGATTCTTTCTGACGAGAAAGGGTACTTGGTGCGACTTAAGGATGTTGGATATGCTGAGTTTTCTCCTCAAGATGACCGGTCTTATGTGTCCTTTAATGGAAAAGAAGCGATCGCTATAGCTATTATTAAAAAATCCACTGCCAATCCGTTGGATTTAGCTAAAGATCTTTACAAAGCTATGCCATCTTTACAGGCATCACTTTCAAAGGGAATGAAAATTGAGATTGCTTATGACAAAACTCTCTATATTCAAAGTTCTATTGATGCTGTCTACCGGACCATATGGGAAGCTACTGCCTTTGTGATTTTAGTGGTTTTTCTTTTCTTGTGGTCTTTTCGAGGCGCTCTTATTCCTCTTGTCACCATTCCAGTATCTTTGGTGTTTACGTTTTCTTTACTTTATATCTTTGGATTTAGTATCAACATCCTGACGCTACTTGCCCTCGTGTTGGCAATCGGACTGGTGGTAGATGATGCGATTGTGGTGTTGGAGAATATATATCGTCACTTAGAGGAGGGAGCGTCTCCATTTAAGGCTGCGCTTTTAGGAAGCAAGGAAATTGCTTTCGCTGTTATTGCTATGACTATTACCTTAGCGGCGGTGTATGCCCCCATTGCTTTAAGCCAAGGCATGATAGGAACCATATTTACTGAATTTGCGTTAACCTTGGCCGGAGCTGTGATAATCTCTGGTTTTGTTGCCTTGACCCTGTCGCCTATGATGTGCGCTCATCTTCTTAAAAAAGTGGATCCTCGCAGAAAAATTTCCAAACCAAAGGACCATCATCCTTTGATGGCGTATTTTCTTCAAACGCCGTCTCCTAATGTGAAGGTTCTGGACTATGTGGATAACTCATATGCCAAAACTCTACAGAAGCTTAACCCTTTCAAGGGATGGATACTTGTGGGCGCATTCCTTGTCGGGCTAGCTGGTGTGGGTCTAGCTAAGTTTGTGATTAAATCAGAGCTTGCTCCCCCCGATGACAAAGGTGTTATTCTGGGTAAAGCGGAGGGACCAAGGACGGCGACAATTAAGTACATGGTACCTTACGTTAAGCAAATAGACGAAATCTTCAATAGTTTACCTGAAGTAGAAAATCAGCTGACAGTAGTTACTTTGCCCACGGTTGTATCCTATAATCTCTTGAAGCCATGGGGAGAGCGTTCCTTGTCAGCTTCTCAGCTTATCAATCAAATAAAGCCTAAACTCTATGACATTACTGGGGTCTGGGCATGGCCGAGTGCGGGAGCTTCATTTTTTGGAGGAGGGGGGCCGAATGCAGAAGCGTTGCAGTTCGTCTTGCAAACAACGCGATCCTATGAGGATCTTCTGGAGGTATCACATATGATCCAGACACTGATACAAAGAAACCCTGGAGTGGAGAGGGTTAATGCGGATGTATCAGGTGATGACTTGGAGTATTCTATAGACATAAATCGGAACAAAGCCGGATCTTTGGGTATAACAGAAGAGACTATAGCAAAAACCCTTGATACATTGGTGAGTGGCCGTGTTGTTACGAAACTCAAGGAGGAAGGCCAGCAGTACGATGTGCGCACTCAACTTATTGAGAAAAGCCGGCAAGCTCCCGAAAACATTGATAACGTGTACGTGAAATCACGGGTGGGCGAGAACAGCCAAATGATTCCTCTTTCCACCGTGGTGGATGTTAAGACTCGCTCTATTCCCACTGAAATTAATCACTTTAACCAGTTGCGTTCTATTATTATTAGTGCTGAGTTGAAGCCAGGCTATAGCATTGGAGAGGCTGTCCAGTTTCTTCAAGAAATAAAAGAAAAAGCTTTGCCTGATGACTTTAAAACGGATTATGCAGGAGAGACGAGGCGCTTTATTGAATCTCAAAACACCCTCTATCTGATCTTTTCTTTGGCTCTCATATTCATCTATTTGGTTATGGCTGCGCAATTTGAGAGTTTTATTGACCCTCTCATCATTATCTTGAGTGTTCCCTTATCGATTACGGGAGCCTTATTCGTGTTGTGGCTAACGGGAGGTACTTTAAATATATTTAGTCAGATTGGATTGGTAACCCTTATAGGGTTGATTACCAAGCATGGTATTTTAATTGTCGACTTTGCTAATAAATTGAGAGAACAAGGGATGAGTAAAGATGAAGCCATTTTCAAAGGGGCTAGACAAAGATTGCGCCCTATCTTGATGACCACTGCGGCCATGGTTTTAGGAGCGCTTCCCTTAACTTTCGCTTCGGGAGCTGGGGCTTCGGGAAGACAAGAGATTGGCTGGGTTATAGTAGGGGGAATGACCTTCGGAACTTTGCTCACATTATTTGTTGTGCCTTTCTTGTACCAAGTGCTTTCAAGAAAAGAAGTGGCATCTACTCGAAGCTAAGTCTACCTTTATAGGCTTGAAGAATCCTTATATTTACTTAAAGGATTACTCTCTAAGAAATGTTGTGCCTGTTCAGTGGCTTGGGGAGTAATTTCTGTCCCAGAAAGCATTCGAGCCATCTCGAGTACACGCTCCTCTGTACTCAAATATCTTGCTTGGGTAAGAGGGCGATTGTCCTCAAAAGTTTTTGTGATCTTTACATGATGGTAAGCACAACTTGCAACGTGGGGGGTATGGGTAATCACAAGAACTTGAAGCTGAGTTGAGAGTAGGTCTAAAGTGTTTCCTATATGCGTTGCCACCGCGCCACTCATGGCACTATCAATTTCATCAAAAATAATAGTTCTCAAGGAGGTGTTTTGGGCTAATTCGACCTTCAAGGCGAGAAGAACTCGAGATAATTCTCCTCCGGATAACTTATCCTTAAAACTTCCAAGCAGAGTCTCCCCATTGGCTGAAACTAAAAATGCAATTGAGTCTATGCCCCGAGAGGTCCAATTCTCTTGATTCAGAGGCAGAATATGAACTTTGAAAATCAAACGTTCGAGCTGCAATTTTTTTAAATGGGAGATGATGCGTTCTTCGAGCTTCTTTTTTGCAACGGAGCGCTCCTTAGAAAGCAAAGTTGCTTGGGTTACGTAGAAAGCTTCGTGGGTTCTGCCCTCCATGAGGAGAGCTTTTTTTAGCGCTTCAAGTTGCTCTATCCTTTTTTTCTTTTCTTCAAAGCTGTCGAGAAGGGCATAGAGAGAATTGGGCTGAGTTTGGTGCTTGCGCGCCAGAGTCCGCAACAAGTGAAGCCTCTCTTCTACATTCTCTAGGGAATCAGCACCGCAATCTAAAAGGCTTGACCGCGCTTCTTTGTAAGAGGCACATAAATCTATCCATACAGAAGCCAAAGCATCGAGGTCTTGCTGAGGGCGGAAGAACTCGTCAGTTAGTCCACTTAGTCGCGCAAACCCTTTTTCCAGAAAAGCAATAGAAGCATTTAAGGAAGTGCTCCCTTCGAACACAGCATCTAGATCCCCAATAAGGATATTTAATTTTTTTTGATTGATGAAGGTAAGCCGTTTTTGAAGCAAAAAGTCTTCCTCATTCTCCTGAGGAGCAAAGGCCAATAGTTCTTCGAAGTGATCAAGAAAAAACTCATTTTCTCGAGCTAAACAAATTAGTTCTTGGTCGATTTTTTCAGATTCAGTGATGTGCTCTTTCCATTTGTGAAAAGCATTTTGGACCTTCTCAACAAGTGCCGATAGGTTGGCATAGTTATCCAAAAAAAGCCTATGTTCCTCTTTTTCAAGAAGGCGATCAAATTGTCCATGAATTTCTATCAAAGACTTTGCGCATTCTTTGAGGGTCCCCAAGGTAGCAGGTGCATCATTAATGAAGCACCTAGACTTACCTTCAGTGGAGATAATACGCTTTATTAAAAGGGATCCTTCATCTTCTTTCGATAGCAGGAAGCCTTGTTTTGTTAAAAAGATAAATAAGGGATGATCTAATGGCAGTTCAAAAGAACAGTGATTTGGGCCTCTTGGGCGGGATAGCGAACTAAATCTGAGCCACCCTTTTTGCCAAAAGCTAAACCAATGGCCTCCATGAGAACAGATTTCCCAGCTCCGGTTTCTCCTGTAAACGCTGTGAACCCTGTCTCTAAAGAGAGGGTCAGAGACTCGACAGTAAGAAAATTTGTTAAAGAAAGAAGTTTAAGCATCTTGAGGTGATAGAGGTGTGCTTTCTTGGGAAGTTAAAAGACTATAAGCATCTTGATACCATATGCTTTGCGGGTAGTTATGGCCCAAGATAGCTCCCATTTTCTTAGCTTCTGTTTTGAGGCCTAGGATCAAGTAAGCTTCCACGAGACGGTATAGCGCTTCTGCGGCGTGGGTTGTTGTTTGATACTTCTGGACTACCCTTTCGAAACGATTTAATGAGGCAATGGGCTCATCCTTGTTTAGGTAAAAACGCCCAATTTCCATTTCATGTCCAGCTAAATAGTCGCGAATCAGATCGATTTTCAATCGCGCATCTTTTGAATAGCTACTATCAGGAAATCTTTTCACCAATTCGGAAAAACTTTGTAAGGCCATGAGGGTCATTCCTTGGTCTCTCTCCACGCTGGAGATTTGTTCGTAATAACAAAGACTCAGAAGATAGTAGGCATAAGGGACCGATTTATGGCTTGGATGAAGCTGGATAAAGGCTTCCAGAAGATTAGCAGCTTCATCATATTTTTGAGCCATGTAATAGGAATAAGCCGCAAGAATCTCTGCTTTAGGCGCATAAGAGGAATAAGGATGTTGGCGCTCTACTTCCTCAAAGAGTTTTCCAGCCTTGAGCGGTTCGTCCTTATGCAGAGCATCATAAGCCTCTTCATAGATTTCTGAAACTGTACGCTCTTTGTAGGGTTCTGGGGTGACATCTGAGCAACTAGAAAGAAGGCCTAGAGAAGCAACCATGGTCAGGCAAAAAGAAAAAAACAATAAAAAGGGACTGCGTTCCGATGATGGATAGACTTTCTTCATCTTTAAATCCTTCTAAGTCCAAAAAACCGAGTATTATGGGAAAAAGAGACCGTAATCTATCTCAGGATTTCCCTTAATTACAAATAGCTAAGCACCGCTTCTATTCTGTCTCAGAAGAAGAAAGACATCGCTTGGTACATAGGATTAGTTCTAGCTCGATTTGTTGAAGGATTCAAGCCCTATACGCCTTCAAGATGATATCTATAGCTATCTCATAGGAGGGAGGAATAGAACATCTCACCAAAAAAGGAAGGATTATTGGGTTGGAAAAGCCAGGGGTTTAGGCTATGGAACTTGTGGCTGGAAATAAAGGAGATCTCGAAGAGGAAATTGAGGAAAGGGGTATGCGCGAGGAGATGTCTTCATTCAAATTTGTGAGTTCCCATGCATTTGTATCGTGCATTAAGGCTTGTACCAAGCGGTAGTTCAACGTATGCCCTGGAGATACTCCATGAAAGTGCCCCAGAATTGGGTAGCCTATGAGGGATAGGTCTCCAATCACATCTAGGATTTTGTGACGGACGCACTCATTTTCATAACGGAGTCCCTCTGAGTTCATCACCTTTCCTTGTTTATAAACCACAGCATTATCTAAAGAGCTTCCCAGAGCCAGGCCATTTTTACGGAGATGGTCTACGTCTTCAAAAAATCCGTAAGTGCGTGCTGGGGCGATGTCACTTTTAAAAGAATTGGGGGTGTGAAAATAAGTATACCCCTGAGAAGGGATGGTAGGGTGATTTTTGAAGAAAACGTCGAGCTCGATGGAAAATGATGGGGAGGGGGTGAGGCGTACCAAACAGTCGCCTTCTTTGATTTCTATGGGTTTAAGAATTCTAAGATAACGCCTCGGGGATTTAAGGGTTCTAATCTTGGCCTGAGCAATGAGAGCACAGAAGGGAAAAGAACTTCCATCGAGGATGGGAATCTCTCCACTACTTGTTTGGATAAAGGCGTTGTCCACACCCATTCCCGCAAGACTGGCTAAAAGATGTTCAACGGTAGAGATAGAGACACCATCTGAATTACTAAGGGTGGTAGATCTATTGGTTGATGTAACAGTTTGATAACCAGCAGGAATATGAGCAGGGCTTGCAAGATCTGAGCGGATAAATAATATACCCGTATTTTCAGGGGCAGGCTGGAGGGTGATAGAGCACGGTAAGCCTGAGTGGACACCAATTCCAGAACATGTTACCGATTGTTCTAAAGTGGTCTGAAAATAGGGTTTAGGCATGGTGCTGGTCCTCTTAGAGTGGCTCAAATATCCGTCATTTTAATAGTACAGGAGTAATGTTCTCCTGGAAAATCAAACTTTATGACCAGATGTTACAGATAAAATCTGAGCGGACTAGGTGTCTATTTTTGGCAAGTCGGGGGAGTAGGTAAGGGAGATGAATAGTGGCCCCTATAGATGTTTCAACTTTTTTTCTTTATACTACATACAGCTGTGATCGGACGAAGAGCTCTTTTGGAGTTCATTCGCTCTACAGTTATTCAAAGAGTAATATCCAACCAAAGGTAATTTTTGTATGTCCTCTAATCCGGTATATGGAGATCAAGGCAGTCTTATCTCCTATTTAGGGCAGATTAAGAAATTTCCAATGCTTAGCTCTGAAGAAGAGTACATGTTAGCGCGACGTTGGTTGGAGAGAGAAGATCAAGAAGCAGCTCACAAACTTATCACCAGTCATCTGCGGTTGGTAGCCAAGGTAGCTAATGGATACCGAGGATACGGATTGCCCTTAGGTGAGCTCATTGCTGAGGGTAATATAGGCCTTATGCATGCTATCCGTAAATTCGATCCGGATAAGGGATTTCGGTTGTCTACATATGCATTATGGTGGATTAAAGCCATGATACAAGAATATATTCTAAGGTCGTGGTCTTTGGTAAAGGTGGGAACGACTAAGGCTCAAAAAAAGTTATTTTTTAGTCTTAAAAAAATAAAAAAAGAATTGGGTAATGTAGCCGAAGATCACGGGGATCTTACCCCTATTCAGATCAAAGAGATTTCAAAAAGCCTCCAGGTAGATGAGGGTGAGATTACTTCCATGGAGCAGCGATTAAAGGGCGGAGATTTATCCTTGAACGCGCCAGTGACAATGGGTGCCGAAGGAGAACAGGAAGAATGGCAAGACTGGTTACAAGATGAAACGCCCAATGCCGAAAAAATAGTGCTTCACTATGATGAGTTTGAGAAAAGAAAAAAAATGCTCCAAAGCGCCATGGAAACGTTGAATTCTAACGAGCAATTTATAATAAAATCCCGACGTTTGGCAGATGTGCCTCTTACACTCGAAGTGATCGCTGATGAACTTTCTCTTTCTAAGGAAAGAGTGCGCCAAATTGAAATGAAGGCGTTTGAAAAACTTCAAAAACATATGGTTTCTTAGTACAACAGAGGAATCAATGTCTAGAGTTTTACTATTTTACCTCTCCAATAGACGTTTTTGAGTCTGGGTTAGTTTTTGAAGAAGGCGTCATGATGAGAGTATAGGCAAAAGGAACAGAAAACATAAAACAGCACCAAGAAAAGTAAATGTAGCGGCCGGCAGCGGCTAAGGAACAAAAAAATAAGACAATAATAAGCATCAGCCCCATAGAGGACATCATGAGTAAAGGGAGCCCCTCTTTTCTAGTCGAAATTTTTCGAAAACCAATTACCATAAAAGACAATAAGAAAGGAAATAAAGGTGCGAAAGAAAATAGACTAAAAAAAGGTGCGAACCGTAAGAGCGGTTCAGAGCCTGAAGCCCACTGTACATAGGCTCCTTTTAGAGCGCTTGTAGTGAGGATTTTTATCCATATCCTAAATCGGTGCTTTAAATATGATCCAGGGTCTCTCCAAATAGCAGATCTCCATATTTTTAAGAGCTCCTTCCTCTCGGTGCTGTTTTCCGTAGATCTAAGAGGGGAGTGATTATAGACAATTAAAGGCTCCCAAAGATAATCGTAGTGGGTCTCAATGGACTCAAGTGAAGGGGGGAGCGTTTTAAAGAGAAATGACGGTACATAAACAGAGTGGGACATAACACTCATGCCTGCTAGGTCGTAAATTTTGACATATTGCCAGTAGTGCTTGTTATCTGTGTCTTTAACCAAAGCGAAATGGCATGCCTTCATCCCAGCGAAAAGGCCAAGACACAATGTAATCCATAACCCAAATTTAAATAACCATTTCTTAATACGTGACCCATAAGATAAGGGGGGAAGTAAATGAACAATCCAAAAAATGAGAAAAGGAAACACATAATAGGCCTGTACCTTTGCCATAGAGAAATACAAAACACCCCCTAAAAGGAAGATGGTTTTTCCCAAAGAAAGTCTTTTGTTTTTGAGAGAGCAATTTGCTAAAATCATACAAATAAACATAAATCCAAAAGATAGAATGGTGTCTTTGAGGATAAATCCGGCATCCAAAAAAATAGAAGGCACAAAGGGAATGAAAAAAAAGAAGTTCTCTATTTTGGCGCCTTTAAAGTCTCTTGCCCCTAATACGCATGCGGCCCATAAAAAGAAAAAATTAACCAAGAGCATGAGTTCTGCTCCAGGAATAATTCGATCCAGGGCATGCCACAATAAGACACTTAAAGGAGGGAAGTAGTCAGTAAAAATGAGATTTACAACGGAATGCGCATACATGCTCTGTTGGTCAGGGCAAAATTCAGGGGGGAAAAAAGTCCAAATATACAGGGCGAGGCCTAGGGCAAGGAGTGCCCACTGAGTAGGCCTGAATAAATTCATCGTTTTTAGAGTCCACTTATATGGGGAGTCGACCAAAGAAAGATTTAAAAAAAATTTCATGAAACTCTTCTTTTGTATTCTGGATGTAAGAGTGAAGGGAAGTGAACAAGTTCTGTAATCATTTAAGCGCGGATGATTTCCAGACTATATTTTTTTCTTATCTAAAAAGAAAGGAGGATTAGTCAAATGAAAAAGATCATTAAGAATGGTGAGCTCATAGAAACTGGACTGCGCTGAGTTTCAGAGAAATTCGTTGGCTTATGATTTGTGGAAGCAGAAGTCTTAAAATGCTGATCTCATGCGAATGGGTCCTTCGCGATTAACCGAAGGGTGAAGAAAACCACAAAGAAAAAGTTAATGACTATGCGTGTGCCATAAAGGTTCATTTTCAGGTTAAACAATAGAAAAATTCTTGCTTTATTTTGTAGTAAGGTGGAGAGTCCACAGGGAGTTTGGGTTATTCAGTGTGTCGTTGAATAAAAAAACAGCTAACTATAAAAAACAGCTAACGAGAGGATATTTGTTTAATTATATGAAAATCAGGCGGGCTTCTCTATCTTCTCTCCCCCAATATGCTTCTTTCTTCATTGACAAAACCTCGGAAATTTTTTAGACCCTTAAGTTGTGCTGTGTGAGTAGGGTTACTAATTGGAGAGATGGCCGAGCGGTCAAAGGCAACAGACTGTAAATCTGTCGACGTATGTCTACGTAGGTTCGAATCCTACTCTCTCCACCACTCTACAGACGTGCGGGTGTAGCTCAATGGTAGAGCCCCAGCCTTCCAAGCTGGTCACGTGGGTTCGATTCCCATCACCCGCTCCATATTTAGGCCAAGCCATACTGTGAAAGTCGGCAACAGGATTTTAGTAAACGCAAGTAAGAAGGGATAAGAAGCGATGTCAAAAGCAAAATTTG
>JAGYKM010000012.1 GCA_018401675.1 Alphaproteobacteria bacterium
AGATGCTTTAGGGGATAGAGGATTATTGAAGGACGATGCGTCTGAAACCATAGAACTTCTGAAAAGTGAATAGAAAAGCTAATATTTTCTAGAAAGTTTATGGGGACTCTTAATTTTTAGGCAGGACTATTTCACAGCTGTGGGGCAATGGCAGGGGCCTTTGGAGGGGTTGTAGGCACACTGGCCAATGACGCATTGGTGGATGAAGACAGTACACCTCAAGAGGCCCATAAGATAACGCAAATGTGTGATGTGTTGACGGCGGTACTTGCTTTTGGAGCAAGGTTGGATCCCAGTGTGGCTTATGGAGCGGCACACAATGCCAGTGAGTATAATAAGCTGAAGCATCTAGAGTCCATACCTGGATTTGGTGAGGGGGAAGAGGAGGAAGAAGACAGTGCAATATGAGGAGGCATTTATAAAAATCATACACGCAGAGAGGAAAGCGCTGAAAGACGGAACACGGATTTTAAATAAACACGCAAGACCCAATGGAGTACCTTTACCATGACGCAAAAAACGCACCCTTATGAAATTTATCACGCAGGGAATATACCTAACAAAGAGATTACGGAGTATAATCATCATATTCGTAAAACTAACAAGTATCTTTTTACCTATGGAAAACCTATCTTAGAGTCTCAGATTACCTCACCTGTAGGGTCTAAGACCACTATAGCTTATGAAGAGTTGATCATAGATGCAGAAACCACAATGGAAGGGATTCGAAAGTACCACTGGGTAGCCAATACTTTTTTATCACCTATAGTGAGTCCTGAGGTCTATGCCTTATTGGAGAGAGAATGTGGGGACGATTTCCAGACGTTCCCCTGTGAGATTCATGCAACGGATGGGATCATTCGAGACTATAACATACTCAATATAGTGAAGTTAGTGGATTGCATGGATAAAGAGAGATCTACCCCTTGGTATAGTGATGATGCAGAGACACAGATTGTAGGCTACAGGAACATCCATCTTTACGAAGACTGCACGAACTGTATGGGAAATGTTAAGCTTGCTCGGTTAAAAGAATCGCAATTCATTCAACTCATGGCAAGATCATTGGCAAAACTGCTTAAAAAAGAAAAGCTGAATAAAGGGCTCAGATTATATGAAATGGCCCATTAGGAGTTAGATTTCATCATCATATTATAAGTGATACGAATAGATGGACAAAAGATCATCGGCTGCTAAAATCTATAGGCTTCGATCTTCGAAGTAGTCTTAATACAATGTTGCTTCCCACTGTGAAAGGAGCGACCAATAACGTGGCCTGGTGAATTCAAGAATCAAGTTTACTAACTCAGTCCTTGGGAGCTCAGATACAACATCAAATTAAGAGGTTAGCTCCAGGAGATAAAATCACTAAAGTAAACATTACAGGAGTGCCAAAATGAATGCCTTTGAAAAGATAGAGTTTTTGAAAAAAGCAGAAGAAGATAATGCCAAAGGAGGATATAAGAGTCCTTATTTTTTAGATATAGGCTATGAAGAAAATAAATGGCAACCCGGAGAAATAGAAACCATTCACAAACAATACCCATGGTTGCCAGCGTACTATATAGAATTTTTAAAAAAATATGACAGCCTGGGCCTTACGTGGTTTAGGTTTTTTGGTTCAAAGGAAACGAATATAAATCCTATCGAGGAAGACCTCAAGGATCGGAAAGATCAGATGAGGGATGTCTATTTTCCTTTTGGAGATAGCGTTGGGGGAGAATATTTTGTTTTTAATCATCAAGGGGAAGTATTGATGTTTGAAGAAGAAGATTATGAGTGGGAGGAGCCAAAAAAAATAGCAGATAGTTTGGAAGAATTTATAGGAGAATGCCTATTAGGAAATCGATTTGGAGAATTTATGGATGCCGAAACAT
Source organism: Alphaproteobacteria bacterium (assembly GCA_018401675.1). Taxonomy (GTDB): domain Bacteria; phylum Pseudomonadota; class Alphaproteobacteria; order 16-39-46; family 16-39-46; genus M30B67. The sequence goes on from JAGYKM010000012.1 coordinate 1,878, forward strand.
CGAGATGTTGTAAATTCCTGAAGGCTCAAGGGTGGTGCAAATAGAGGTGTTAGGAGGAGATGATGCAGGTGGGAACAGAAGAATAAATAACCTCAGTTTGACCAAATAGCTCTGTCAGAAAGTAGTGTTTTGAGGGCAATAGAGACTTTATTGGGCTTGAATACATAAGCTACGGGGCCAGCTAGTAAGTTGACTTGGAAGTTGATGACAGACTCCTGATCTATGATGGTTTCCACCCTCGATGGATACCCATACGTCATGCTCCTCTAAAATGAGATGGAGTCAGAAAATTGTATAGATTTTCCTGTTTTTGAGGAGGTCGCCAGTTAAAGTGCGCTCTTGGATGATAGGGGAAATATTTTCTATTAAGGATTCCACTTTGAGCCGAATAGAAATGACTTCAGGAGAGAATCCCTTGTAAATCCTATCTTTCTCATGGGGTTGAAATTCAAGATTTTGATTTAACACGCAGAGATATACCCCCTTGGTGTTTTGGATAGGTCTGATTTTCTATGAACTTGTACAAATGAGTAGCTTCTTTAGCATTGTGTTTAACGTTAGTGTCATTTGCAGACATAACAGAAAGTTTACATAGAACCTCAGAGCCAGCTTGTTTCGAAAAACACCCATTATTATAAAAAATTATAATTACATTAAGTTAAATTTTGAGAAATTCAAGTTGAATATTGAGGAAATCTTAAAAGTATGACATCTTATTGTTTGTAAGCGAATAATAAGGGTATTTTTATTTGTAAAAATACAAATAAGAAAGTTAAAAATTTAAGGTTCCCCTATGTGTCTTAGAAAAAGGGCTTCTTTTTCTTCAAAACTAACGACTTTAGATATTAAAATTTTATCCTTTCTGTCAGTGTGGAGGTGTTGCGACACGTCCCATTTATGCCAAGCCTTGGGTGTTTCTATGGGGGTTTTGCGCCATCGGCTCAAGGCATTGGAAGGGGAAAAATGGGTTGCGGTGGAGAGGCTGTTTGTGGAGAGGCCGGCTACGGTGAGGTTAACCGCTCCAGGAGCCAAGCAGATGGGCGTTAAACCTAGTCGTGCCCTTATGTTAAGTGACTATTTTCATGAAATGGCCATTATAGATGTGGCATTAGGCTTTGAGCAAAAGCATCCAGAAGCGCTTTGGATCTCGAGTAGAGGAGATTATTCGTTATTGAAAGGAGATGGTGTATCTAGCCGCCAGGTCCTCAAAGGGTGGGATAGAGATCCATTAACCCAACGTTTTCAAATTCCTGACGGGTATCTTTTTTTCCCCAATAATCGATGTATGGCTATTGAAGTAGAGCTAACATTAAAAAACAAACGACGACGGGAAGAAATATTTAAAAACTATGCCATCGCTTTGGATATAGATGAAGTTTGGTATGTGTGTAGCCCTGAGGTTGAGCGGGTATTATTACGGGAGAGTGAAGGCTATCCCTTTGTAAAAGTCTCCTCCTTTGTAGAGATACTGGCATGGCGCACTGGGGAAAAGGGTCTATTCAAAGAGGGGAAGATCAGTGGATAAGAAAGGGATTATGGGAGAGCGGAGTGGCTCCATGGAAAGAGTGCTTGTGGGCGTTGTGATCTGTTTAACGGCACTTGTTTGGCCCACAAGTTTTGTGGGGGCGCTTTTTGTATTTGCTCTAATTCGGATGTGTTGTGGAGTGCCGCAGGAACGTATAATCTTAGCCACTGGACTAGCTTTAGGCGGATTAGGATTACTCGGCGTTTCTTTAGGTGCTCGAGAGAATGCCTGGAGTGGACTATGGACAGATCCATTATTCCAAGCCTGGACGGAGGAGTCGTTTCATTTTTATGCTCTTGGCCTATGGCACCATAAGTGGTTTTTAGGTGGTGTCTGTTGTCTCATGTCTATGGGCTGCTTGATTCTTGAATTATCTTGGAAAGGTAGAGGTCAGAGACGTCACAAGGAAGAGTTGAAAAGTGAAGGAGAAAAATCAGAGGAGATCTCCTTCCCTTTGGGACATTGTGTGGTAACGGGAGATGTTTATAAAATCTCTGATGCTGATGTGAATCAAGGGGTATTGATTTTGGGCACCACTGGGGTGGGAAAGAGCGTAACCTTGCGCCGTTTTATGAATCATGCCTTAGCCCAAGGGTATCCTCTATTTGTTATTGATGGAAAGCCTGTGCCTAAGGATATTTCGATTTTAGAACAAACGGCGTATAAGAAGTCGGTGCCATTTTTTGGTTTTAATTGTGCCCGTTATAACAGCTACGATCCTTTAAGTCATGGCGGGCCTACGGTGATGAAGGATAAGATCATTGCCTTGAAGGATTATTGGACCAGTGACTATTATAAATCTTTGGCGGAGGACTATCTCCAAACCATGATTTTCTTGTTGCAAGACGCTGGGTACACCTTGGATTTCAAGCGTCTTCTGCAAGGGCTTGATATACGTACGTTGGCTATGTTGTTGAGGCAAAAAAACAAACGAGGCTATCAAGAAGAGTTAAAGAGGTTGGCTTCCTATGGGCGCCAAGACCTGATGGGGCTTCATATTCATCTATCGGTATTGGCTAATTCGGAAATAGGCCATTTCTTCAAATCTCAAGAGCAAGGTGGATTTAGCATCCGGTCAGTGATGAACAAACGAGGGATAGGGTACTTTGCGCTGCCTTCTTTAAAATACCCGAATTTTGCCAAAACTTTGGGTAAACTCGTGATCAACGACATTAAAGCTTCTTTAGCCGAAACGGGGTCCTCTACGCCTATTTATGTGGTCATTGATGAGTTCTCAGTATTTGCGGGAGAACAGGTGTTGAATATCATTAATATGGGGAGAGAACTGGGTATCCATTCAGTTTTAGCCACTCAAGGGCTTGCGGATTTGGTACGGGTATCGAGTGTTTTTAAGGACCAATTACTCAATTCAATCAATTTGATGATTAGTCATCGCCTGAATGATTTAGGAAGTATAGAGGAATGCGTGCGGTGGATGGGTACTGAAAAAGTCTACAAATCTGTGACCAACGCTATGGGTCACCCAAATCTAACTCATTATTCTCCACCCATTGGGGAGCGACCAAGATTAGATAAAGAGCTGCTCCACAGACATTTGACAGTGGGAGAGGCCATGATTTTATCCAAACGTACCGATAGCTCTCCTCAACGGGTCAAAGTGTCTGTACGGGAGCCTCTTGTCTCGTGAAAAATTTTTATGGGATGCTAAAATTGCTCATAATTTTGGGGATTATGACGTGGTCTTATATTTTTTTAGTCGGGATCATAAGTCTTTTTATCAAGGTAAGTCTCGGGGCTTTACTCATAGTGGGTTTGAGTGTGGCGCTGAGCTTTGTACTGGGAGCTAGTCTATGCCTCAGTGGGCGACTGCTATTTTTGTATTTACCGAAATCTACCATACGCCACCTCACTGCTGAGGAACAAAATAAGGTGGATATGGCGTGGGGCGAAATAACTAAACCACAACACTTACCTTTTGCCCAAAAAAAAGCCTTTGGAATAATATACATTACTGATCAGGCCTGCTCTAAAGTATGGGTCTTTGGGCGAGATACACTGATTCTTTCAGCGTTGGTTATAAACTGTCCAACAAAAGGAGTCTTGGAGGGGAGTATGATCCATGCTCACGGGCAAAAAGTACATGGTGAAGGTGTCACAAGAAGTGTGAGTCTGTTTTTAGGTATTTTGCTTAAAAGTACACTGAAAGCAAAGTGTGCCATGAGAGCCTATCTCTACGGGCCTCTTCACCGGAAATTTTCCCAAGGTAAACCTATAATCTTCACGAAGGATATAGTGATGTGGACGGGGGCAACCTTGGGCCTGATTCCTTGGTTTTTCTGTACAGGAGCACAGATACTTCTTAAAGGCTATAACCGCCTATATGAATCCCAGGAGGTGAAGTGGTCTCAAGATGATCTATGGACAGGGCTTCCAGTGGATCGTTTTTATAAGAAATATCTCTTATTTTTACAAGAAATGCCCGTAGGAGCAGCGGATTTTCTGGATTTTTGCATTGAAAGAGGCCCACATAGATCGACTTCTTCTAAAGCGGCAGTCAATAAAAACCATTATAAACAATAAGATGTTCTCTTTAAGTGCGCCGACCATATCTGGTAGGGTCTACAAAATACACAAATATTTTGTATAAAATTATTTTATACTTTAATGTTGCACTGGGTTAAAAACCATGGTACATCTTAGACAAGATAGTTGATGACTAATTTTAAAGATGCTCCAGAAAGAGGCCCCCCGCTTCTTGGTATTTTCCTTCATTCTGGAGCTTTTTTTACTCCCTAACTTCAAACCAGGACTTTTGTCCTGGTTTTTTTGTGTGTCTTCCGCGAGTTCTCGACTAGACCATCTTTGGGGAGAGTCAAAGGCGGATAGAATTGGAAATGCAGTGTTGTTCCAAGCCTCAAGAGAGCCTAGATTAACAGGTCAAACTAGCTAGGACGAGAGGGGGCATAGTGGGTCTCAAAAAGGTGAGGAGAGCCTTGAGCGCATAAGGTTTTTCGTCCTAGTAGGCTCGGGCAACGAGTACTTCTTGAGAGGTAGATTTTTGGGTAAAAAGGCATATTCCATCTTGGCCTGTATTGTCGAGGGGAATACACCGAACCGAAATCTTCAGCGCTTTGAGAGTTTCTTGAACAGACGTATCCTGATCAGCAGAAGGGTGATAATGAATTTTTACAAAAGGAAGAGAATGAGTCTCATCCTTGGAGAAAACGTCTCTCAACGCCTCTAAAGATGAAACGGTAATGGTATTGGTGTTACAAAATGTAGAGGCTTTTTCCAAAAGCGTTTCTTGGATCTGGGAAAGAGTATCTTGGATGAAGGAGCTAAGTTCTTGGATAGGAATGGAAACACGCTCTTTAGAAGGACCAGTTCTTTTAGAAACAGATAGAAGCCCAGCGTCCATCTCCCGTTTCCCAACCTCGATGCGGATAGGGACGCCCTTTTTGACAGCAGTCCAGAATTTATCTTGAGATGAGCTGGGTTTCACATCCACATGAACCCGTAATGGTTGATCATTCCAGTGAAGGGTTTTGAGATCATCTCTTATTTTTGTGCAAAACGCGACCATATCTTCAGGGCTATCGTCTTTTTTTATCACGGGGATAATAACCACTTGGTGGGGCGCAATGCGCGGCGGTAAGACAAGGCCTTCGTCATCACTATGGGTCATAATTAGCGCCCCGATGAGGCGGGTGGTTACCCCCCAAGAGGTGGTCCAGGCAAAATCTTGTTGCTGATCTTTATTGGTAAACCGTATGTTGTAGGCTTTGGAGAAATTTTGCCCCAAAAAGTGAGATGTTCCTGCCTGTAAAGCCTTTCCATCCTGCATCATGGCTTCAATGGTGTAGGTATGCACCGCACCAGGAAAGCGTTCATTTTCAGTTTTTTCTCCCTTAATCACAGGAATAGCAAGATAAGAGCGCGCCAAGTCATCATATACATCGAGCATTTTGAGAGTTTCTATTTGGGCTTCTTCAGAAGTGGCATGGGCTGTATGGCCTTCTTGCCATAAGAATTCTGAAGTTCTCAAGAATAGACGGGGGCGCATCTCCCAGCGCATCACATTGCACCATTGGTTGATCAAGATAGGAAGGTCTTTATAAGATTGGACCCAAGAGGCCATGGCTTCCCCAATGATTGTCTCACTGGTGGGTCGAATGATAAGCGGTTCTTGAAGGATGGCATCAGGTGAGGGGACAAGTTTTCCCTCACTGTTGGTTTCCAAGCGGTAATGGGTGACCACTGCACATTCTTTTGCAAATCCTTCTACGTGAGCCGCTTCTTTTTCTAAAAACCGTAAAGGAATGAGCAAGGGAAAATACACATTTTCATGGCCCGTTTCTTTAATCATGCCGTCCAGGGCTTTTTGGACCAATTCCCATATGGCAAAGCCCCAGGGTTTTATAATCATACATCCGCGAACGCTCGAGTTCTCAGCTAGATCTGCTTCTTTGATGACATCTTGGTACCATTGAGCGAAGTTCTCACTGCGCGGTGTTATTGCGTGGGCCATAAGGGGGGAGACTCCATGAAAAGCGGAAAGTGGGCGCCACTGAAAGGCAAATATACGAGCTCATCTATAGACAATTTCTCATATAAGCTCAACCTATTTTCATGGATGTACGATAAAAACGTATGAGTACAGGAGGACGCTTACCTAAATGCGGATAATCCTATAAAACACACCTTGTTATCTGAGAGCGCACCTTTTTTTGATCCCACAATTAAGACACTTGAAGAGTTACTTATAAGGCCTTTAATTTTTCGGTTACCAACTGGATATAACGTTCTTGCAGCATTTTTTTCAGGTGGCTCCAGTAACTTGTCAATGAAAAGTGGTCTCTATTATGGGGGGCGTGGAAGGTAAAAACTCCTTCTATCCCTTCTATGGAGATTCGTTTTGGGGCGACTTGTTTGCCTCCCATCATACCAAAGCCTTTATGGTTTAATATGCTGGCAAAGCTACGAACGTTACCCAACATTCCCATAAGATCTTCAATGGCATCATCAAGGACGATAGTATCTGCTTCAGCCATTGCGACGAAAGTTTCAGTTATTTCCTCCTCATCAGGGAACGGAGCAGCAGACTCTTGTCCGGTAGACTCGGTTCTTGCTGTAGTTTCGTCACTTGTTTCCGAGGAGACTCGAGCCGCAGAAGCAGTGGCATGTGTGTTTTCAGGCAAACGCTCTTCAGTGGAATGTGTGCTTTCAGGAGAACGCTCTTCAGTGGCAGGGGATAAGGGCCGAGAGAGGCGATCCAGATAAGTATCCGCGAAGGCTATAACATTTGGCACAGTCCACGGGCTAACATTTATCGCTTGATGTAAAAAAGCCCCCTTGTCTGGCCGTAATGCCGACATGAAGACTCTTCTTGACAGGTCTATATCGAAATACTTAACAATAAATAATTTTCTAGACTCTCGATAATCCGACGCAGCTAGGTCTGCTAGAGTCTTTAGGCCGTCTTGGGGGCTGTAATAAGAGCAGCGTGTATTGAGTAAAAGCTGGCCTTTTATGTAGGCTGTATTAGCGGATTTGGAATCCCCAATATGCTCAAAAGCAGCATCGTATTGCTTTTCACGAACGAGACGTTGAACCGTAAATGTTCTGAAATACTCTAAATGTTGCTGACTTCGAAGGAGAGTTGCTTCTTCATAAGGATCTTCATAGCTACAGAGGTAGCCCGCATACACTTGGTGTAGTTTCTGGACATTATTAACTTCCGAAAGAAGCTTGATGGCCCCAGGTACATCTGGCGCTCGGTCGTCGTATAGGCCTAGTAAGACCTCAGCTTTCCGTGTTTTAAATATACTGGAAGGAGGGATTTCTTCTCCATTTTCAGCAGGCGATAAGCGCGGGTTGCTAAGAGCTTGATCAAGCAACTTAAGAGCTTCTGGGAGGTTTTGGTACATAAGCTTTGAGCGTCCCAAATAGTGTTCTATTTCGGTGAGGCAAGCGAATTGTGGAATCCAGCCCTCGACTTTAACCGATGCTAAAATTGATAAGCCTTTTTTTATTTGGCCTTCTGTTTTTTCCTCAGAAAATTCAAGTCTTCCCAAGAGGTATTGCGCCTGTAGAAGAAGAGAGAAGGACCTCTCTATAACATCATGGGTTTTAATGGCCGCCTCCAGGTAATGGGTGAAGGCTGGGACATCGGTAATAGCTTGTTTAGAGATCACACTTGCCCACCCTGGGCACAACGCAAGAGCTTGGCGTCGGGATTTATAATCCGGTATATCTTGAAAGTTTTTACCCACAGGGACGACAGATCTCTGGTAGCTTTGTTGAGCCTCGGTCAACTTCCTTTGATACAGGTATAAATCTCCTTGGAATAAGGGGGCTAAATAACGTAAAGAGGCTATGTGTCGGGCGCGAATTAAGGCAGCTTCCGACATCTTTCTCGTAGGTTTTATAGGGTCTACTTGGGTTTGGAGCAATCTGAGGGCAAAAGGGAGAATGGGATTTTGGTCGAATTGGGCGTGAATAGGAAAACCACCACAAAAAGTTATAACATCTGTTTTGGGAAAAAGTGCCCTGAGTTGCATGTGATGATCTCCATAGCCCACAGTAAAGTTAGGACTTGTTGAAAGACCCCTCATAGAGAGGATGGTTTCCTTGGAGGATTGGAAAAACAGTTGAGAGAAAACGTTAAAATACCTAAAAATGTCCTGGCTGCACTGGTCAATGACTTCATCTTCGCAGCGTGACCGCATGGCATTGTCACCCTCAGGAAAAGTTTTTAATAAACTCACAAAATAAGGGCTGTCCCTATAGGTTTGGAGTAATTGCTCGCGAGCTGAAAGACCTTTAGCATTCTCTTGTTTTGCAGCGACTATTGTTTTTAGATGTCCTTTTTTAAGGCAGTCAGTTTGAAACTCTCTATCAGTAAAAACAGCTAAATTTGGAGCTGAGTGGGTTTGAACAGCTATCACGGAGAGGGCTAAGATAACGAGCAAGGTATTGAAGAATTTTGATATTCTAATAAAATTCATTATTCTTTCTCATGGCTATGTAAAAATTTGTAAAGTTAGTGTTTTTTAAATAAAACTAAATATGCTTAAATCGATAATACACAAATACAATACTTTTCCATATGAAGTCAATCCAAACAGATGGTCACTACTGTCAGCCTTAAGTATTGGGGTTATTAAAGTGTAGTGCCAAGAGGCTATAATCCAAGAGAAAAGCTGAGTTCCTGAACTACAAATAAAAATTTTGTATAAAATAAATTTATACTTTTTTGTTGCACTCGGTGAAAAACTAGGATATAACTTAAATATGATTTCAATAAGACATTAGTCTTAATAAACCAGAAGGTAGAAGCGAAAGCTTCTCGGTATTTTCCAAATCCTGAGGTTTTTTATCCTGTCGTCCAAGAAAATAAACCAGGCTTTTATGCCTGGTTTATTTTTTTGTGGAACTCTAGAGGATTTTTGGCAGAGAGTAAGATCGGCCTAATTTCTCACAGACAAGCGTCTTCAAAGGGTTACTTACCAAGGGAATGCCAAGGCATTGAGTGGTGGAGTTAAGGGGGAAATCTGGACAAAAAAATGACCTCCTTTTGAGAGGCCAGGTTTTCTTCTTTTTAATTAATGTATTATATGAGGTTAGACATGGGTGATGTCAAGCCAAGAAGAATTTTTTTTTATGAAAAATCTATGACGGCTCAATTTTGTCACAAAGTTGTATATCCCAAAGTGCAAAATAAGAGAAGTAGAGCCATAGGGCCAGCTCGCTAAATCCCGAATGGGGATTGTTATAATGGTAAGATCTTATTATAACCAACCTTATGGGAAAGGTCACATAAGGGGCGACTATGGGCATATCATTTCAAGAGTTGATCGCAAGACTAAAAGCTTTTTGGTCAGATCAAGGATGCGTCATCTTAGAACCTTATGATCTTGAGATGGGAGCGGGAACGTTTCATTGGGCGACAACCTTAAAAGCCCTGGGGCTTGATCCTTGGAAAGCGGCTTTTGTCCAACCATCGCGTCGTCCATCCGATGGACGTTATGGCGAAAATCCCATGAGAGTGCAAAGATTTCATCAATTCCAAGTCATTTTGAAACCGTCACCGTGCAACATACAAGATCTGTATTTGCAGAGTTTGGAGGTGCTGGGGATGAGCGGACAGAAAAACGATTTGAGGTTTGTAGAGGATGATTGGGAAAGTCCTACCTTAGGTGCCGCGGGTCTGGGGTGGGAGGTATGGTGCAATGGACAAGAAATTAGTCAATTTACCTACTTTCAACAAATGGGGTCGTTAACGTGTGAGATTCCTTCTGTAGAGTTGACCTATGGGCTTGAGCGCATTGCTATGATTTTGCAAGGGGTATCATCCATGTTCCATATTAATTGGAACGGTCAGCAAGGAAGGACAAAATTACCTATGGGGATATCTATTTGAGAGCTGAAAAGAATTTTCCAAGTATAATTTCGAGCTAGCCCATGTTCCTGCCTTACTATCTCATTTTCTAGAAGCTGAAAGAGCTTGTGGTCATCTTCTTGATGAGGGAATAGTTTTGCCTGCCTACGAGCAGTGCGTTAAGGCAAGTCATTTATTTAATTTGCTGGATTCCCGAGGCCAAATTAGCCCCACCAGAGCGTGCAGCTATATAGGGCGGGTACGAGCCTTAGCAAAAGCGTGTTGCGAAGCATGGGTGGATCAAAGTGACGCCTCCTCTACTGGAGAAGAAACCGAGGAGCATTATGAGTCAATTCTTTTTTGAAATATTATCTGAAGAAGTTCCAGCACGTCTTCAACCTCTGTCTCGACGTTTGTGCCAAGAATTATGGGAAAAAAATTAAAAGAAAAATCTATTTCTTATGAGTCTATTCGCATAGAGACGACGCCGCGGCGACTTATGGGCATTATCGAAGGGATTGCCAGAGAGTCTTTCCGGAGGCAAGGAGATTTTGAAAGGGCCGCGTGTGGATGGGCCAGTGGAAAGCCTTCAAGGTTTCTTGAAGACCCAAGGCATTTCCAGTGTGGACTATGCACAGTGCTTCAAACACCCTAGAATTTTGGGGTTATGAAAAATTACCCATCCTCAAAAATGACTGATGTCTTGGGCCAGTTATTAGAAATATAATAGCTACTTTTCCATGGCCCAAATCCATGCGATGGGATGGAACCTCATTAAAGTGGGTGAGGCCATACGGGGGATAATTGCTTTATTCGATGGGCAAATCGTTCCTGTCTCTATAGGATCGGGGAAAACACCATAGTGAGTGGCAATACTACTAGAGGCCACCGTTATTTTTGGGTCCCCAGAGATAGAAATTTCTTCCTATGAGGATTACCAACATAAACTAAGAAGCGGAGAGCATCCTAACGAGCTCCAAGGAGAGAAAGAGCTCATCGAGAAAGAGCTAGAGCGTCATGCACGAGAAGAAGGATGTGAGGTTGATGAGGACCCAGGACTGTTAGAGGTAACTGGCTTGGTAGAGCCCTTTGGTTATTAAAGGGACCATTGAAGAAGTTCATGAAACTGCCTCCTAAAATTACTTAAAACAGTTATGCGGGTCCACCAACGATATTTTTGTCTGCGTGATCCAAAGACGGGAGGGTGTGCGTCAACCTTCTTGTTTGTGGCGAACAAGCCAGAGAGAGAAGATAGTGAAGGCATTCGTCAAGGGAATGAAAATGTGCTTCGCGCACGATTAGAACGCTCAATTTTTCTTTGATCAAGATGAAACTCTCCTCTCGATTCATATGTAGATGCGTTGACAGAACGTCTTTTCTTTGGAGGATTAGGATCTCCTGAATGACAAGGCTCAACGGCTCCTTCTTACGCACAGAACGGGTTTTAGAACTGCTGGGTAGTAATTCTCACGCCCGAGATGGCGCAATTGGCAGCCCGCGCAGGTTTTTGGCAAAGGCAGATTTGGCCACCCCACATGGTCAGGAATTCCCGGTTGCAAGGGTATATGGGGGGTATTTACGCTGATTTGCAAAAGAAGGAACCAAGTTGCTCAAGCCCTTAAGGGTCAATACGAGCTGCCTTCAGGAACTGTACCCTTTGGGGATATAGGATTGTTTTTGGCCTTATCGGATCGGTTGGATACATTGGTAGGGTTTTTGCCTTGGGCTTAATACCCACGGGTCAAGGACCCTTATGCCTTGAGGCGTGCCTTGGCAATTACAGTTCTAAAAGTTTTAGGTAGGCCAGTGTCTTTAAACAGTTTGATTTCCATGGTTATGGAAACTTATCAAAGACATCTCCCAGATTTAGCTCAAAAGATGACTCAAGACGTGAAAAACAACGTGGTTTGTTCCTTAAAGACCGCTGAAAGCAGATCTTCGTCCAGGCCAAAGTACCCCTTGGGGCTTATTGGAAAGGGGTGGTGGGATCTCAGTGGCATGAAGATGTCCCAAAGGTCTATAGGACTATGGAAGTTATGGGAGAGTTTTCCAAACAATCCAGGGACAGCAGACTTTTGCTCTTTATAAACAGGTTGGGGCAATACTGAGTAAAAGACCCCAAGAGGGCATAATTGATGTATCAGAAGATCTTTTGATTCATGAGGAAGAAAAAAAAGGCATGGCAAGAAGTACAGAGGTTAAGAAGATGGGGACATCTCAGTTTAGAAGCAACGCTGGCGCGTATGTCTGAGTTGGTAAAACCTTTTTGAGTTATACTTTGAAAAGTCTTGGTTAATGACAGTGATGGTGAGATTCGAGGTAATAGGCACGCTCTTTTGAGAGAAGTAAAAATCCTTTTCGATGGGTGTTACTTAGGGCAAATAGAGTTCATGTTTTAAATAAGCCTTAAGTCCCGACACGTTTCTTGATGCCCAAGGGCTGCCGTAAATCCAACAGCAAGAGCTCTACTAAAGCCATAAAATCCTTCTGTTCTTCAGGCTCATAGATATTTTTATTAAGAACAAAAATTCTTTTTACCAGGATTTTTTTACCCTGAAGTTCATAAGTGCTTTCGTAGCGGCCCACTTTATTTTCTAACGATTGTCCAGGAGGGAGATAGAAAAGCTCCACGTCCACGGGGAGCGATAGGGCGTAGGTCCAAGTATCAATACCCGCCACAGCTTGAAAAGGAAATACCCGTGGTTGAGTTGTGAAATAAGTGCGCATAAAGGGTAGAGACAATCTGATGTCCAAACCGTAAGGCAGGGGTAAAAAGACAGGGGCCTCTCCGTCTCCATCTAAGGTAAAACCTGTGGGGGTAATCCATTCGCCTTTTGCTTTGGCAGGATCATTTAGATCATGAGGATTTGTGGAAATGAAAAATGTGCCTGCACCTCCTTCCGGTGTGGAGAGTAAGACGTTACGGGCAAATTCTTCCGGGGGTGTAAAAGGTGCAGAAAAATACCCTCTAAGTTGTGTTGATGAGGGACCAGTGGTCTCTACCGTGTATTTTCCGTGAATGGTTCCATCTTTATTTAAGGATAATTCCGAATGGGCGGTATATAGATTTTTGCAAGCTTGGGGTAAGGGTGTTCGCATTTGTTTGCCTTGAGAAGTCGCCACAACCACAAGATGATTGCTAAAATCAGGCCCCAGTTCGCCAAAAGAAGAATAAATCTGAGTAGGGTCGAGAAACAGATCAAAAGAGGGTATATAGAGGATAACGTGGTCGAAATAGGCTTCGCAAGGCAAGGGAGGCGCATGATCAGCTTTTGAGCTGATCAAGGTAGAAAAGGATTTAATGCCTTGGTGCTCTAAGAGAATTTTTAAAAGCAAAGATTTATCCTTACAATCTCCATATCGATTGGTAAGAATTGACATTGGGTCGTGGGGAACAAATCCATCATTAAAATCTAAAAAAAGAGCCACATAAGTTATATTACTTGATACCCACTGGTATAGAGCTTCAGCCGCTTCTTTTCCTTTTTTAGAGCCGACAATTTTGGAAGAAAGAGCTTTTAACTTAAGAGTAGAATCTGCACTAGGGGTGAGACTTTTGACGGCAGAAGGTTTATCTCCTTTCTGTTCACCTTGAAAATAAAAAGCCCCAATCTCTGACCACGACTTGAGGGTAGAGACTGTAAAAGAGGGAGGAAAATCCGTGGGAAAAACCATGAAGGGCTCAAGATCATGATCTGGAAAATTTTTAATTTCCGCTTTGACTATGCGACTTCCGTTGATTTCTCTATCTTCGACTGTGATCCCCCCTAAGGAAGCCCACTTAAAGTAAAAAGTATCTTTGGGAGGTACTTTAAAAGAAATCTCAATGTGGTCTGCGCCGCAAGCCCAGGGGGCTTTTCCGGTAAAAGAAAAAGATGGAAATGTAGGGGTTATTTTGTTGTGGCGGGTGGATAAAAAGAGACGACTTCCCACATGAAGATTAGGAAACACAAAAGTAGTAGTAACGCTATTACAAAAACCGGGAGCGTTTTCTGAGGCTTGGGAAGTTCTGGTAAAAATATTCTCCATGTTTAGAATGGTTTTGTATCAGGGGAGAGACTATAGGCTTGGACGGCCTCAAATGTCTCTGTTTCGGGATGAGTAGGTATAGGAGATTTGTTGAGAATCTATGCCCTCACGAGGAGAAGGAATCTCATATTCTATTTCTTCTGAGCTCTCATAGGAATAGTCGCTTTTAATGTCATAGTTCAGTCTTTGGTTGCAGATAAGAAGCTAGTTCTTTTGCATCTATAGGAAGAACCCAACACAAGAATCCCAAGAGGATGGTGAAGTTGAACAGCTGTTTCATCAAAAAGGCCTTTTCCTAGATAGTGAGTGTCGAAGGGAAAACCTAGCCATGTGAAGCTTAAGTCATGAGATATGCTCAGCGTTTCCAAGGACAAAGCCTGGCTGTAAGGCCAGGAAGAGAGGCCTTGATGGGAGAGATGGGAGAGATTTGGTTCTTTGTAAAGTCCCAAAGGCTTATGGGCATGCGTAAACGCTGTAGCCTTGGAAGAATAAGTCTGATAGAAAGATGGCGTATTACATAGTTAACCTGCTGAAGAGGTGGGGGAGAAAGCAAGTTTTCAGGACTAAAGACCTTTTATGGAAAATTATCTTTATTATATCTGGATTATAGCGGCTGGGGGTCTTTCTTGTGGGGTGACCCGATTGGTTATGTGGGTCAATATCAAGATATTCTAACGACCGCTCTTCCCATGTAAAGCCCACACCAAAAGCCGGAGGTGTGCCGTCTTTGTGCCGTTTTGGTGTTGTTTAGTATGGCATCAGATCACTTTTGGGGGCTCAGTTGGGTGTGGGCGGTTCTGAGGGGCCAGTTCAGGTATGGCTATTATGGGCCTTTAGGACGATATTAAGGGCTTTCTTGGAAAACCCGTTTGGGCATCAATGTCATGGCTTCCCTAGTGGTATACAGGAATATATGTCGACGGAATCTGGCTGTAATATTTTGGATATGTATCTTTTGGATCAGCGGCCCGGTTTTGACCATGCTGGGGATAGTGGTATTCTTAATGTCTATAATTTCATGGATGGGTTAAATGGTTTATCCATTGAATTAGCCTCTCATAGGCTTAGGATTTTTAGGAATTGTTTATTTATTCACCCCAGATTCTCTGGGGACTTAAGTATCATTTCTTTTATGATAGTAAGCCTATGGGTGAGCTTATTGGTTTTATTTTCTTTAACTTTCGAGCTTGCATTTTTTGGGAGATACAGAAGTCAGTTTTTAGGATTTATGGTGATTGTCATGGGTATTTTGATAAGTATGAAGGTGCCCAATAGCTTTGATTCTAGCGCAGATGGAAGAAATCTGACAGATATATTTACCTTTTCCCCTTTGATGGTGCCCTTTCTATTTTTTACTTTTTAGCTTTGATGGAATCCTTAACCATTATAAGGGATATTTTAGAAGTCCTATATAGGAGGCAGATAGAGGTCACGTATTTCATCGTTTATTGGACTAGGACTTCCCGTTGTATGTTGCTTTTGCTCATTTTGGGCTTTTTATAGGGCCAGGTATTGTATACACAGTTTCTTGGCCTGT
The DNA here is from genome assembly GCA_018401675.1 of Alphaproteobacteria bacterium. Classification (GTDB taxonomy): domain Bacteria; phylum Pseudomonadota; class Alphaproteobacteria; order 16-39-46; family 16-39-46; genus M30B67. Next base: position 17,310 of record JAGYKM010000012.1, read on the forward strand.
CCCCCTCACGTTTCTTTATACTGGCGGCTTTTCCTCTGTTGATTCTTCACGGTATTTATCTTGAATTTGTGCTTATAAACAGACATACGCAAGAGGATGGCAGCAGATGCGTGAAATCGTTCTTGATACAGAAACCACCGGTTTGGATCCCGCACAAGGACATCGTTTGGTGGAAATCGGGTGTGTAGAACTGTGGGATTACGTGCCCACAGGAAAAACCTTTCATACCTACTTGAATCCAGAAAGAGAAATGCCTGATGAGGCCTATCGAATCCATAATCTATCCACTCTTTTTTTAAGTGATAAACCTTTATTTAAAGAAGTATATGAAGGCTTCATGGCTTTTTTGGGAGATGCCACGTTGATTATACATAACGCGGCATTTGATCTAAAATTTCTTAATGCAGAATTAGAGCGGGTGAGTATGCCCATACTTCAAGATACCCGGGCGATAGATACGGTAAAAATGGCTCGAAGAAAATTTCCTGGGTCTCCTGCCAGTTTGGACGCTTTGTGTAGCCGATTTAAAATTGATAATAGTCACCGCACCGCCCATGGTGCGCTTCTAGATGCTACCCTTTTATCTCAAGTTTATTTGGAACTACGTGGCGGCGCTCAAAGGCAGCTAGAAATCCCTGCAGATGACCAAAAAAGCGTTTTTTCTTCTGGGGTGTCTAGTAAAGAATTGCTTCCGCCTCGATATTTCGATTTGTCCGAGGCAGAACGCCACACTCATGAAGAGCTATGCTCATCTATGACCACGTCAATGTGGAAGACCTTATGGACACGCAAAGAGGCCTAATTGTAAGGCCATATTTTTTGGTTTAAGCTCTCTTCTCTTAAAGAGGGTTTAAAAATATGAGAGAATCAGTACACCCTAGACCCAGGATAGTAGGACGTGAAGCAAGAACAGTTTGTGGAGAAACACAAACCCTTTGTGGGTATTCCTCCAACCACCCGTGTGATAGCAGTGGCTTCGGGAAAAGGCGGGGTAGGAAAGTCTACTTTAGCGCTGCATCTGGCCTTAGCGTTACGCCGTGACGGGTTTAAAGTTGGTATATTGGATGCTGATATTCATGGACCTTCCTTGCCTCATTTATTAAATTGTGATCAAAAGCATGTGGTATCCGGTGGGATTATTGCGCCTATAGAGGTGGCAGGATTAAAAGCGGTTTCAAGAGGGTTTTTAAACCAAGGAGCAGAAGCTTCTTTATGGAGGGGCCCCATAACCCAACGATTTTTGCTTGCTTTATTAGGTGGTGTTGCTTGGGGAAATTTGGATATCTTAATTCTGGATTTGCCTCCGGGGACGGGAGATATTCCCATTACCCTAGGTCAAAAAATATCTCTTTTTGGGGCTATTATTGTTTCCACGTCTCAAGAGCTGGCTCTTCTTGATGTGAGAAAAACTATGTCCATGTTCGAAACTTTATCCGTCCCCATATTGGGATTAATTGAGAATATGAGTTATAGGACGTGCACTTCGTGCCACTTTAAAACGCCCTTTTTTCAAAGAGGTTTGGTTAAGAAAGAGGCTTTGGCGAGAGGGTATGATTTTTTGGGAGACGTGCCTTGGCTTCAAGAGCTGGCAGGAAGCTTTGACGAAGAAGGCCCAGAAGGTTCAAATGAGCCATCTTTAGAGTGCTGTGCCGTTTTCAGCGAGATAATTTTACATATTCACAATAAAATCTCTTAAATGTAAGGATTAGGGTTTCCAATCTCTTCCAATCTGATTTACACTCAAAGCTATATAGAGCGAGATAAAAAAACTCCTCGGTTATCTGAGAAATAAAAAAAATAAAAAATTGGATGGCACCTATGACAAATAAGCTTTGTGCTGAAAGCATGCATTGGACACTTAAAGATATACCGTGGTCTGACTTTTCTTGGGAAAAGGTTGAGCCGGGGGTATTAGCAATTATTAAAGCGGCGTCCCTTGTGGAGTATAATGCCGGTGACTACGAACAATACCTATTGAGTCTTTTTGGAGAAGATGAGGCGTTTGTCGCAGACATACACCAATGGACGAAAGAGGAAGTACAACATGGTGAAGCTTTAGCCCAATGGGCAAAAATGGCCGACCCGACTTTTGATTTTGAGAAAGCCCTTGCCTCTTTTCGGGAAAGATATCAAGTACCCCAAGGATTGGACACTTCGGTACGCGGCACGTTAACAGGGGAACTGGTGGCCAGATGTGTCATAGAGACAGGAACAAGTTCCTACTACACAGCCATTAAGGACATGACCCAAGAGCCCGTCTTGAGGGCTATTTGCGCTCGTATTGCGGCTGATGAATTTAGGCACTACAAACTATTCTATGACTATCTTCAAAAATATATCACAGTGCTTCCCTTAGCCCGCTATCACCGATTTAGGATCGCTGTAGATCGGCTTATAGAGGCAGAGGATGATGAGCTGGCAACAGCTTATTACGTTGCGAACTATGACGAGAGTGAGCATGCTTACGATCGCACATCTTGCGCTAAAGCCTACTTAGATCGCGTATATGGCTTCTATCGAAAAGAGCATGTAAAAAGAAGTGTGGGGATGATCATGAAAGCTTCTGGATTACAGGCGCGAGGTATTCTTCCGTCGCTTCTCTTCCAAGGATTCTGGGCTTTACTTTTCTTTAAGGTGAATGTGAAAAATCGATTTGGATAAAGTGAGCATATCCCTTTGTGTCGCATGGAAAGCTAGAGCTAACCAGAGAATAACTCCATGGTTGCTGACACTAAGATATGTAAAGGCTCTATCCCTCAAACAGCGATACATTAATATTCAATTAGGCGCTTAACGACTCCCTCGGTTAGATCTAGAGTTGGAAAATCGATCTTATGTCAAGGGAGTAGAGGCGTAATAGAATAGTACTATGATAACCCAACGCCCTAAAATCTCTTTCGCGAAATTTTTTCATTAGGGACTTGGTAGGTTGGGACAGAGTGTTATGCTCCAGATTTAGAACACCCAGCGTGATTGTAAAGCCTGATTCTCTGTGAAGGTTTGCCTAAACGCTTATCCGGTTGTTTTCACCGTTAGTGAAAGGCGCATTTTTTTGGTTTTCATAATTAGCCGTACTTGATGTCCAAAGGATAAAGTATTTTCCTTTATGTCTCAGGAGCTCTTCATGAGTGCCTTGTTCTATTATACTCCCTCCCTCTATGACCAAAATCTGATCGCTTTCTTGTATCTCGTGGAGTCGATGAGAAATAATTAATACGGCTGAGTTTTCCGAAAGATTTTGGATGTGAGGATATATTCTTCTTTGAGTTGCCGAATCAATAGCCGAAGTTGCCTCATCAAATATATATAGGCTTTTTTCTCCTAGAAAAGTTCGTGCAATACATAATCTTTGCCGTTGCCCGCCAGACAACTGAGTTCCCCTCTCTCCTACAATGGTATCGTAGCGAGAAGGAAGAGAGAGAACATAGTCTTTAAGGGAAACCATTTCTAAAGCCTTTTCAATGTCCTCAAAAGTTGCTTCTGGATTTCCGTAACGTAAGTTAGCAAGAATCGATTCATGAAAAAGAAGGGCCTCTTGATTTACATAGCCTATGGAATTTCTTAGGAAGGAGGATGGTAATCGTGTATAGGGCGTTCCATCAATTCGGATCTCCCCAGAAGACGGATTATAATACTTCATTAAAAGACGGGCCAAGGTAGTTTTCCCAGAGCCACTTTGTCCAACCAGAGCGGTAACTTGACCTTTTTTGAGAGTACAGGAAACATTGTGAAGGATATTTTTTTGGGAACCATAGCTAAAGTTAACCTTTTTGAAAGTAAGTATTTCAAAACTACTGTGAGTATTCCATAGGGCTATGCCTTCTTCTGGGGGGGGCTGTATGAGCTTAACGCCTTTATGTAATGCTTTCGCCCCTTCTTTAACATCCTTGATAATAGTGCCCAGAGAGCTTAAAGGGCCAACGAGTTGATATAAATAGGCTGTTAAAAGAATAAAAGTACCTATATCTATGCTTTTTGTGGAGACAGAATGGAGTCCAAGTAAAACAATCAAAAACATTCCCGCGGATAAGATGCAATTTTGACCAAGCCGGAGCAATTCAAATGATTTTTCGCTGGAGACTCGGGCTTTCTCAAGGGTGAGAAAATTACTTGAAAATCTTCTATTCTCATAGGCTTCCTGGCAAAGAGATTTGATTGACTCAAAATTAGTGAGTCGATCACACAAATCAGAGCGCATGTACTCACTTGCCTGAATTGATATATCTAACTTGTGAGAGAGTATACCTAATGAAAACATAGTAAATATAAAGTAAGATACTAACATTACAATAAAAACAATAAAAAATTTAATAGGCAATAAAAATGAAATTATGATAAAAATCAAAATAAGTTCCAGACACACAGGCAAAAAATAGAAGAATAGACCGGAAAAAAACAGAGGAAATGTTTCTTCAACCCGCAAGACAGGATCAGCAAGTTGAGCGGCACTTTTCCCCCCCAAGGAAGACGTGGGCATTTTCAGGATGGAAGAAACGATTTGTTTGGAGAGACTGGTTTTGATGCGTCCCATGACTGATATAACGATGAGTTCTTTAACTTGAGATAAAATTTGGCCAAGACTCCAAGTCCCTACATAAAATATGCCTAAAAGCAGGAGAGAATGAAGCGTAGAAGCAGTAGGGGTTCTCGAACTGTCAATAATATCTTTTAGAAAAAAAGGAGAGATAGTATTCAATAAATTGGACAACAAGAGCGCAATAAATCCAAGAAAAATATGCCTCTTAGATCGGGTATCCAACGAGCCTAAAATCGGCATGAGCCTTCTTAGGACTTCTTGATAAATTAAAAGATAATTTTTAATTTTTGTAAAAGAGATAGTCATTATCCTACCAGTTCAGTTAAAGGAAAGATTATTGGTTTGGGGGAGTGTTGTAAAGTGAGATAAAAACTCAAAACCGATTACTCTAAAAGATCGCCATATTTTTTTAACATGGAAGTTTTCCAGGATTGAAATTGACTTCCCCCCTTGGTGCTGCAAACCTTTTTAAGGAAGGTTCGTGCCAGAATTGAAGAAGCACTGCAATATATAGAGCAAGGGACATGGCTGACCAAGCAAATCCCTTCAGAGTATTCAGAAGTATCTAGGATATGGGGCCTAAATCCAGAAATGGCCTTGTTTTGAAGAGCTGAGATTGAATCGATCATGGCCTCAGGAAATTGGGAGATATGTTTTGAACAACAAGGAGGATATCCCAATAGCGTACCTAATTTCTCTCCATGGGGTGATGAGAGCCAATCTAAGGTTTTTACCAAAAGGCATAGAGTTTTATCTAGGCTCATATAAAGGGAGTCTTTGTGAATGGTGAGGCCTACGTTTGGGAATAATGCCTTAAAAGTATCGTGTGTATCCTTAAGATCTCCAATTAAAGGAATGATACGGATCGAGGGCTTAAATCTAAAAATCCACAGTCCTAAATCTACCTTTGCTGAAGGTGGGAGAGTTTCCCACGGAATGCGTTCCCATACATGGATCATGGATTCCACACACTCAAGATTGGGCTGTTGAGAAGAAACTAGGGAGTTCATTTTAGGCTGATCGGTACATAGAAAATCTACGGAATGGGCTTGAGAACCAAATATGGACAAAGTGAAATAATAAGAATAGGTAAGATCTTAAATATCTCGAAGACATCACTTGTGTCGCGTCCATTTAAGGAGAGCTTGCCGTATTCCTTCAAGCTTTAGTGGAATGAACCCAGCAGCCCGGGCAGATTTAATTGAAGCTTGATTTGATTTTGCAATGTGAGCATAAACGTCTTGGTAGGAGCTTAGTTTGCAGGCTTGTTCATAGACGATTCTCCCAATATGTTTACCTTGTGATTTTTTATTGAGGAAGATTTGTAAAGATGCATGAGGCCCAATAGGAGGTTCGTCTATCCAATTAATAAAAACTTTTCCAGCAGGTGCTCCCCAGGCTGTAACACTCCAGTAAAATCCTTTGGCCCCCCCACCCCTCCCAGGGGATCCTTTCCCCTTTTTGAGAAGGACATTCTCTGGGGTTGCATAGGTGGGCAGCGTCTTCTTTTTTGAAGAAGTGTGTTTTGCAGCTGTCGGTTTGTCTATTTTTGGGACCTTCGCTGGGGCACATCTGCGCCGTGCCTTTGTTGAAGATTCCGCAGAAGCATCGTCAGATGTGCCCCATTTACCCGCATCGGAGCTATTGTCAAAAGGAATACTTATAATGGCTCCAATTAAAATGAGTAAAAGTTGTTTGAATGACTTCATACAAATTCCTTTCTTTCTACAATGAGGTAGGATCAATTCGCGCCCCCAAACCTATATTCGCTTCTTGGAGTTTTTCTAAAAAGTAATCCGTTAAAGGCCATAATTCTCCTGGGTAAAACCCTGGAGAAACTCCAAAGCTTGTATGAACAATTCTTTTGGAGACCTGAGAGCTTTGCAATAGATCACATATGCTATCCATCTGAACTTTCTGGGCTTCCTGGGGTGGGTCGTAAGTCCGTATACCCGAATTGCCATCATATCTATTATTAAAGTAATCCATATCCACATGCAATAATACAGGAACGTCGGCAGGTAGATCGGCAAGCCATAGCTTAGGATTATCTGTATCATAGTAGTTAGATTGAGCTTCATCTATTTGGGGAGAATCTTCTATAGAAAGATGCAATCTTGAGGGCCTAGACTCAGTAAGCAAAGAGTCCCTAATTAAGTTCTTAACTAAGGCTTTTGGCGTACTATAAATGGGTCGAGCAGTTAAATGCCTAACATGGACGCGGGTTATGAAAAGAAGAGGAGTAAGGATTGACCCCTTTCCCAGGGCACCACTTAGAATAGCCTGTTTTACGGTGGATGGATTCCGGAAGTCTACTCTATCCGCAGTTATAAAATCATATAAATGTCCGTGGGCTGTTTGGCCCAGACGCGGGTCCATCATATCTTGATGATCGTCTATATGGAGTAAAATTACCTCTTCCGGTATATCATGTTTTGAAAACCAATAACTCCACGAAAGTGGCACCCATTGATCCTCAAGGGATAAAAGCCCATCTTGGAATAATCGGTAGGCCAACGGTATTTGAAAATTCGGATCTTCAAGGCCCCACCATGAAAGACCTTTTTCAAGAGTAGGATCAAAGTTCCAACATCCATATTTTTCGTGGGGGAGCTCTAGGATAATTTTCAAGTCAGTAACATCTTCACCTCGGGTGAGGGTGGGAAGGTGATCACTAAAATAATTTTCTAACCATAAGGGTTCGGTGAATACAGGATGGTCTTTTCGAAGAAGGTTCGTGGGAATTCTCCATATCAAACCTTCTCCATTAAATAGGGCTCGTCTCTGAGAGTCAGGTGTTGATTGTAACTCTTCCCAAGTGGAGATATCTACATATAGGCTGGAGATGCTGGCTGACTCTTTAAGAAGTTGTCCCCCCTTCAGCACCTGATGGAAATAATCTATCAGAGCAATGGCTCTTGATTCCTCATCTTCTGGATAGGAAGAGCCAACGGTTAGGCCTGAGCTAGGAATTTCTATCACCTCGTGATAATGAGTTTCAATCCATAGTGCCACAGGGGAGGATGATATAGGTTTTTGGGCACTTGAAAGATCATCTTCTTCAAGGCCATTCTTTCCTGCCCACCCAGCTGACGTGAAGGTGAGAACAAGGAATAAACATAGAAGACTGAGACAAATCAAAAGAACAGTCTTTTTGGTCTTTTGCAAGGGTCGAGTTTCAAAAAATGAAGTTTTCATGCGGCGTCTCCTTGGGATATATTGTTTTCTTCTTGAAATGTCCTCAAGAGGGCAAAACCATAATCGCTCAGCGGTGCATCGTTCAAAGATGGGATTCCCAAGGCTAAGGTTTCTTTGATGAAAGAAAGTTGTTGGGTAGCTTTATCCCTGGTCGCCCCACAGGAGCTATGATGGACATGTTGCCAGTATTTTTTGAGCATATGAAAAACAAAGACCCCGTGAAAAACCCCTGATACAGGTCGATTCTCTTGGCGCCATGGAGAAAAAATATGAGGGGTATCGGAAAGAAGAATCGGGACGTAGTGCTCTAAAAGAAAAAGCTTTTGATGTCTATGTTCGTGAATGAGAGACTCAGCAAGATCGTACGGATCGACCATCTTTTTTTTTGTCATCACGCCCACATATAAGGCTCCAGGAATCATATCATCACTAAAAGAAACAACTTTGTCGGGATGAGCGCTGGGATCTCTTATAAACTGGACTACCGGCGATAACTTCTTTATTTCTTGCAAAAGAGCTGGCGAGAAATTTTCAATAATCTTCATAGCTTTTTCGAAAACAATACGCCCGCTCCGGGACACACTTTCGTCTTCAAAATAAATACTTTTCCCAAATAGAACTCTTAGCCATGGCTCTTGAGTATGAACCTGAGGTCCCAAGATTAAGCTGGACTGTAAGGATTCTGATTTGAGCCGTTCAAGATAATCAAGCTCGGGAAGAATGGTAGTACTATCTATGTTATAGCTTTTCAGATTCTTTTGGCTATTTTCCATCACCTTCATCCAAAAAGATGTCGCTGGTCGCGTCACACACCAGTTTAAAGAGACCAAAGGGAGGTGTTTAAAAAAAGTAAATAACCCCATCTTCTCTGGATAACATCTTTCAAGCTCGTTGAGCAAACAGGTAAACCTATTCCTTAGGGTGTCTTCCCAGAACGTATAAACAGTCTCAAGTTCTCTATTGGAGTGGCTAGTTTGTTCATAGACAGTGACATCCACTTTTTTAAGGGATGTAGGACTAGGCTTAGGTGGATCTTGGACTTTAGATTTTGCCACATCGAGGGTATTTAGGAGACGGCTTTGAGCATGCTCAATGAGAGAATAAAGTTCTCGGCAATAGATGCTGGGGTTATCAAACCCATTTTTCCCAAATCTGTGCGCTACAGCTCCACCGCCACATACCTTAACAAATTTGCACTCTTGGCAAGTGCGACATAGCCCTTCAAAAGTTAAACGAGATCGGTGAAGAGCTATTTTTGGGGATTGGAGAGAGTCGATGATGGAATTCTTTGAAAGAGTCATCCCGAGTGAAGAATAATTCTCTTCCGTTATTTTTAAAACATCAAGATCGTGATAGGAGCCATCAGTCTCTATAGACATAAGACTCACATCTCCCAAACCAAAACCATCTGTATGGCTTTCTAATCCGGATAACGCACCAAGAAGTTCCTCGAAATATCGAACTCTTAAATCAGGGAAATGGTCAAACCACAAATCAAAGGCATTATGAAGCCAATCGATGTATAAAGTGGGGTTCTCATCTCTTAAGGGAGGATGAACGAGGTAGTTAGAATCTGGAAGTAAAAAATCAAGACTTGGAGGGCTCAATTCTCTGAAAAACTCTAAAAGTTTCAACGGGGTTGTGCGTGCATCAACAACAGACAAAACACCTGTAAAAGTTTCAGGAAACTCCATAAGAAGCCAATAGGCATCCAAAGTTTTTTGAAAAGTAGATTTTCCTTTATGGGTAAGTCGGTGCAAGTCGTTGGCTTCTTGCGGGCCGTCAATACTTAAAGATACACCAATCTTTTCTCCAGCCAAAATCTCTAGTTTTTTTCGGTTTAACAAAACCCCATTGGTCTGTAATGAAAAGTCCACATCTACGCCCGGGGGCATCTTTTGCCGTATGGTATGCACAATGTTTTGCAAACGATCTGTTCCAGCCAAGAGCGGCTCACCACCATGAAATATTATAAGTATTTTGTCTAACTTCGTCTCTTCTACGTATTGCGCAAGTCGTTGGGCTAGCAAGGTGCTATTTTCGGAAGAGAGAAGAGGTGGGAGCTTTCTCCAAGATTGGTCCGCATGATGAAAGACGTAACAATAATCACAGTCTAGATTGCACCGGGATGCAACTTTCACTAGGAAACAAGTAACTCTTGGGATTTCTGGGTGGAGTGAAAAAAAATCCAGAGACTCCTCTGATTTCCGGAGGGCTTGGCTAATGACATTCATTTAAAATAACCTGCAACAAGCAACACAAAGATCATCTAGAAGGACTATATCTACTCAGAGGGACGGGGTCTAAAGGATCCTTTTAGGAACGGTTATGCCTATGGTGCATTCTATCGTACCTGGAAATCAAAGCCCCTGTGGACAGCCCCTCAGTTAACTTAGCGCGAAGTCTTTTGATAATTGGGTTTTCGGATGCAGAATTTTTTAAAGAGTCTACCATGTCTGCTAGAGGGGTTTGGGGGGTCAGATTTTTTACACTGGACATACTGTGCTCCTTCTTTAAATTAAGATTTAGTAGTAAACATATGGAGAATATAACACTTACCAGCTGATTGTAAACCCCAAAAAAATATGAGTTCCAAGTCTCTTAATTTCTTCACTTAATGTATATCTATATTTACTGGTAAAAACCTCACGACGGCGTGGCGCTAACTATTTTTGTTACTTCCATTCTATGAAAAAGAAATTGTTCTTATGTTTATACTCTATAATGGCCTTATTTTTCCCTTTCGGAATTCTCAAATAGGGGGTGCGCCAATGTAAAGAGCTGCCTGGACAATTAGACAAAATTATTTGCTGATCTTGATCCAAGGTCACTTTGAAGAAGAGTGAAAGGGTATTTGCTTTATTAGGAATCTGGAGGGACACCCTAAAATTTGAGCATTGGCTTATTCCTAGATCATAGCCAACACAGATGCCTTCCTCAATGGCTACGTATTTTTCTTTAAATTCGGTAAATAAAAATTTTTGTCCATACATCAATTCAAATAACTCTTTTTTATTCTCCGTGGTTAAATAGGGTAGAGAGCTAGAAAATACCTGATAGGTACTTTCAAAATCTGACTCCACGGTATCTGAGTGAAAAAAAGAATAACAAACATCTAGTTTGGTGGGAATAAACTCCCTAATGGATGAATATTTCTCTTTGAGATCAAAAAAAGCCTCCACGATACCTTCTTCTGGCCCAACGGCTCCTATTAGTTCACTGACAACTAAGTCGGGCGTTATTGGATGATTGAAATCAAAAGAAGAGGCATTAATCATGTGTAGCCTTTTATCTTTTATAGGAAAATCTATTAGCTCGTTCACAAAATTATAGGTAGAAAAATCTTCTTCTAAGGCGAATGCCTCCTTAGCTCCTAACTCTAGTGCATTTAAGCTCAGAATTCCCGTTCCAGCTCCCACATCAATGATTGTTTTTCCGTCGACTTTATCTTTCATAGACTTCTTGTAGGCAGCTAGCCTTTGAGAGTCTTGGAGCATAGTTTTATGCTCATCGATCGGGAAAGCAAAGTCGGAACCCCAAAACATCTGCATCTCCTAGATAAAGGTTGTTGGAAGTACAGGCCTCGAAACGTTGACCCAAGGGGTGACCCTAAAGCTTCTTAAAAGAGGTGACCCATGTAGAATTCTCTTGGGCTATTGGTGTAAACCCAGAAACTCTATTTAGGTTCTTTTAAGTCTCTTTAAGTTGTAGATTTATACTTCTTCAGAGTCAACAAAATGA
>JAGYKM010000013.1 GCA_018401675.1 Alphaproteobacteria bacterium
TGAACTCCCACAAATAGCATATACTTGTACATAAATTTGAATGTGAGGTATACTATTGCAAGAGGAGTCTGAATTTTCTGAATATGTGAAGGCCTCAGGAGCAGGCAATGGGGAAATGGCTTTCTAAAGACAAAGAAGTAAAAAAAGATGAGCCCCGGTGTCCCGGTTTTATGGATAAAAGCTTTATGACAAGGAGCGTCCTTATGCACTTGGGAAAAACAAAAAAGTCTCTCAGGTGGTAATCATTGATCGTAAGAAAAAAATAACTAAAAATAACCCAAGGGGGAAGTTATGACGGAGATAAAGAAATTAATATTAGCTGGTACGTTTTTATGTGTTGGAGCTCAAGTAAATGCTGAGCACAGGCTAAAAATACTGTGCAAAAATCAAAGTGGAGAGATATTGGGTACCGTTATCTATCCCTACGATAGCAGCTACCATGATTCGCATGCCCGTCAGAGGTGTAACGGGGGTTACTCAAACTGTAAGGATAACTGCTCGGTCGTTTTGCCTAAAGATTAATACTCGGACTCCTGGCACAAGCGCTGACTGTCTCTGGGCTACCAGTCCCATCCAGAGATCAGGCGTTCACACCTTTATTGACGTAAGATAGGCCCCGTGAATGAAAGGGAGGACGTTAGATTCACGGGGGAAGGCCAATGCTCGAGAGGCAACCCTAGGTGTAACCAAAGTATACTTTTCTATGAAAAAGTATACCCATATCACCTAAGATGAAAGTGTTTTGGTATCCCGTTACCGTGATAAGGGAGTGGTTTTTTGGACTCTTTTGTGAGAGGTAAAAGGCTTAAGTTTATAAAATTGTTTGGAAGTCTAATTTGTGAAAAACCTTTATAGCTAAGCCGCATTTAGAGATCTTAGGGAGAGACATTATCCGAAAGAGGTCTCGGAAGATCAGTGTTTTAGTTTGCGTAATACAAATCCTTCTAATGTATTAATAGCGGGATTTGTTGCTGTATGCTTGAGCAAAGAGACATGGGTATCAGAGAGTTTTGGAAGAAGAGGGGGATCGATGGTTTGGAATTCTTCAGGGATCATAGCGTGGGGCATGACTGTAATACCCATGCCAGCTTTGACCGCAGCAATCGTCCCAGCATAGCTCGGACTGGAGAATACGAGTCTCCAGGAACGGCCTGACTCTTCGAGTTTTTTAAGGGCTGAACTCCGATAAACACAGGGTTTGGGTGAGAGCACAAGTGGAATGGGCTTTTGATAGTCCACAAGAGTTTTGTCTCCAACCCACTTTAGAGGCTCAGACCATACATTCAGTCCATTAGGAAAATCTTCTGGTCGATTCATTTTAACCAATACTAAATCAAACTCTTTTTGTTTAAATCTTTCAAAGAGATTAAGAGTTAAATCACATTCAATATTGAGAGAAATACGTGGATGAATACGTGAGAAATGAGAAAGAACCTCTGAAAGATATACGCTTGCAAAATTCTCCGGGAGACCAAAGCGTACTTCTCCTTCCAATTCGGGATCTTTAAATCGATCGAGTGCTTCTCGGTACAAGGAGAACATTTGACGGGCGTAACCCAAAAAAATATCACCCTCTGCTGTAAGAAGTATATTTTTACCCCGCACCAGGAGAGATTTATTCAGTAAGATTTCTAATTTGGTGATTTGCTGACTGACAGCAGATTGTGTCCGGCCTAAACGCTCTGCCGCATTTGTGAAGCTGCCGGTTTCAGCTACCGCTATAAAGCACTGTAAAGTAAATATATTCATTATAATTAGATTTCCTAATAATATATATAAAAATTATTAACTTCTCTTATCATAAGTCTATTGGTATTAAAATTCCATAGTTAAAAGTGACCATAGGATACCTTGTTATGATAAATCATTATGCTGCGCTTTTTTTTCACATAGATACCCTTGCAATAATCATGATGACCCTGATCGCATATATTGCTTTGTGTGTGAGTAGCTTTTCTTGGCGTTATATGAAGGGCGATAGGAAGTATGTTTCTTTCTTCATTAAGCTTTTGCTGCTTGTGATCTCACTCTTTGTTATGATCAGTGCAGATCATCTGATGATTTTTTTAATCGCCTGGTGGGTGAGCAATATCTTGCTCGTGACCTTGATGATACACAAATCTCGTTGGAAGGCAGCAAGAGCTTCTGGGATACTTGCTGCCAAGAATTTCGTAGTGGGGAGTCTATGCATAACACTGGCTTTTGGTCTATTTTACTACATAACGGGTGAAACCAGTATACAAAGGTTGATAAGTGAACATGCGGCTAGCACCATCATGCTCCCAGCTTTGCTTCTTCTCCTTATTGGTGGCATGAGTCAATCAGCCATCTACCCATTCCATAGGTGGTTAACCAGCTCCTTAAATTCTCCAACGCCAGTTTCGGCAATTATGCACGCAGGGTTGGTGAACGGAGGGGGATTTCTACTTTGCCGTTTCGCACCTCTTTTCTTGGAACATTCCAATTTGCTGACTCTCATTTTTGTTATTGGCATAGTGACCGCGTTGATGGGCACTTTATGGAAGCTGATGCAGAGTGATGTGAAGCGGATGCTTGCTTGTTCCACCATGGGACAGATGGGGTTTATGCTGGCCCAATGTGGTCTGGGATTATTCCCACTGGCCGTAGCCCATCTTGTTTGGCATGGGATGTTCAAAGCCCATTTGTTTCTAGCAAGTGGCAGCACCTCCCAAGAAAAACGCTTTGTCTCGAAGGCTTTCCCCAAGCCAGTGGTATTTATCTGTGCCTTGTTCTGTGGCTTTTCAGGGAGTCTTGGGTTTGGATTGGCTAGTGGAAAATCCTGGCTCTTTGGCGACACCACGATAATTTTAATGATAGTCGCCTTCCTTTCTGGCACCCAGTTGGCACTGACAATCCTGGGCAATAAACCCCTGCGCACCTTACCAATGACGTTCATTGCAGTGGCAATCCTTGGAGGACTCTATGGGTTGAGCGTCTACCTGATTGCTTGGGTTATGGAACCAATGCAACTGATGAGACCCCAATCTTTGAATATTTTTCATATTGTTGGAGCCATTGCGTTACTTCTGGCTTGGCTATCGTTCATGTTCCTTTACAAATATATAAAAGCCGTTCATCTCCCAGAGTGGATTCTTAGAGCCCATATGAAGGCTCTCAATGCTAGCCAGCCCCATCCAGAAACAGTGACTTCTCATCGCAATTATTACACATATAAATGAGGGCGTTATGAAAGCAGTGGAATTGAACATAAAAGACTTAAACAAGGAAAAAGAGGAGTTGGGGCCGTTAACTCAGCCAGAGCTCTCCTATGGCTTTGAGAAAATAGCCCCCTTCTGGCCACTCAAAAACTTGATTGCCATAAATCCCTTACAAGGAATGGAAGACCACCCTATCGAAGAAGCCCTTAAAATGAGTGCTCTTTATTTCCAAAAAGAAACGCTGCCCGAGCTCATGGAAGCCGTGAATCGAGAAACAATCAAATGGTTGCAAACCTACTGTGATGAGGGACAGGCAACCATTCCGCTGCCATTCAGAAAAAAAGGGCTTTATACGGCATTTCGCAAACTCGCCGTTTATGATTCAAGGCTTCATGGCCTTGATGAGAAAAAGAAAAAATGGCTAGAGAGATTGCCTCACGATCCTAAAGAAGCCATTGACCATTGCCTTAACCGGTTAGGTATTATTGAAACAAAACGGCACCAATTCGTCACATTGTTGATTACTACCTTACCAGGATGGGCTTCTTATATTAAATACATTACAGAATGGGGAGGCGTTGATTCGTTTCACGATCATCCCCTTACACAGTCTGACTATCTAGCCATGAGGTGTATCATCATCAGCGTTCTTTGGCCAAAAGCTAAAGACCTTTTATTCTGGCATACAGAGGCTCAAGAAGCATATAAAAGTAAAGAAAGTCCTCTAGAGGAAATACAAAAAAAGGAGATGGCCTACCGTCTGCCTCTGCTCCATAAATTTGCGGGCCAAGACCTTCCGTCTTCACGTACCCCAGAAGCACAACTGGTATTTTGCATCGACGTACGTTCCGAACCCTTTCGTAAGGCTCTTGAAGCAACTGACAATTATGAAACCTTTGGTTTTGCTGGATTCTTTGGTATCTCCGCCCAGATCATTAACACAGTGACCAATGAATCCTTCTCTTCTTGCCCCGTATTGATTTCTCCTCAATATAAAATAAAAGAATATCCACGTATGCCTCATGATTCCGAAAATGCGCGAAGAGGCTATGAGCGGCTAACGGGGATGAAGAAACTCTACCAATCTATAAAATATACTTTCACTACGCCATTCGCTTTGGTGGAAAGTTTGGGTATCTTGAGTGGGGTCTGGATGGGGTTGCGCAGTTTTACGCCACACTTTGCCTATAAATTAAAAAAGGCAGCCCTTCGGGCTATCCAAAACTCAATAGCTTTGGAGCCATCCCTACAAAGCATCCCTATTGAGGATCAGGTAGGTTGTGCCGAAGATGCCTTGAGAATGATGGGGCTCGCGCAGCATTTTGCACCCCTCATAGTTTTTTGTGGCCATGGCGGACGCACGGAGAATAATGCCTATGGATCCGCCCTTGATTGCGGTGCTTGTGGGGGGAGACCTGGAGGAAGTAACGCTCAGATACTAGCTGCTATATTAAATCGACTTGAGGTAAGAATACAGCTTAACCAAAAAGGTATCTCTATACCTGATGCTACAACCTTCTTAGCAGCTGAGCACAATACCACTACTGATGAGGTTATCTTGTATGGAGACCAACAATCTCAACAAATAGAAAAACTCAAGAAAAACTTAGATATGGCAAGGAGAGCTAACTGCATCAAACGGGCGGGTCAGATGGATAAAAAATCTAGAAAAGGTAATCCTAGGAAACTGTTGAGGCTACGCTCTGAGGATTGGGCGCAAGTTCGTCCTGAATGGGGATTGGCGCGCAATGCGGCTTTCATTGTGGCCCCACGTGGGCTATCCGCTTCTATGAATCTGGAAGGTCGGTGTTTTCTTCATTCCTATGATTATAAAGGCGACCCAGATGGACGTTTTCTAGCCACAATTTTAACAGCACCTATGGTTGTGGCTCAGTGGATAAACGCCCAATATTTTTTTTCCACTCTAGATAATGTAGCCTATGGAAGTGGCAGTAAGATTACTAAAAATATCACGGGAAAGTTTGGTATTATGCAAGGAAATGCCAGTGATCTTATGACGGGATTGCCTTTGCAGTCTGTGTATAGAAGCGATAAGGAAGCTTATCATGAGCTTCAAAGACTGATGACTGTGGTCTATGCACCTCGAGAGCTTATTGATTCCATTATTAGATCCCAACAGATTTTGAAAAAACTATTTGGGAATGGCTGGGTGCAGCTTGTATGCATTGAACCAGATACCAAAAAAATCCATTTCCTCAATAGAGAATTGACATGGCAGAGTGGGCACTGAAATATCATTTTCCTTATGAGGGAAGTTGCTTTATTCTTCCCACTAAACATGGGAAATCTAGAAGTATTGGCCCGGTAATGTGGGAAACACTTAGAGCAAGTGTTTTGGAGTATGTCCTCGATACTGATCAGCTTGGAACCTTTGCGGGTGAAGTAGAGCGCAAGGAAAGTGCTTTAGATTGTGCGCGCAAAAAGTGTGAATGGTCTATAGAATTCTTGGGTAATAAGGTTGAATTTGTCTTGGCCAGTGAGGGAAGTTTCGGAATGCACCCCCACCTTCCTTTCCTTCCTTGTGATCATGAAATATTATATTTCATCGACCGAAAGCACGGGTTTCACTTGCACGTTTCCCATTGGAGTGAAAATACTAATTACCGAATGGGGGCCGTAGATTCCTTTGACGGCTTATTAACATTTGCTGAAGAAGCCCAATTTTCATCCCATGGCCTGATAGTTCGTCCTGATAACAGAGACACCAAGGGGCCTATCTTCAAGGGTATTAATTCACAAAAATCACTAGAGAAAGCTTTTACAGAATCTTTGGGACATTCTGCTCAAGGAAAAGTATGGGTAGAAACTGATATGAGAGCGAACTTCAATCCTTCGCGAATGAGAGTGATTGGAGAGCTTGCCCAAAAGTTTGCTGAGAGACTCAGGAGCTATTGTCCCCAGTGTGGTGTGCCCGGATGGGGCAGTGTTCGTGTGGAAAGGGGATTGCGCTGTCATGACTGTTCTTATCCCACTGATCTTATCAAACAAGAAATACTTGGGTGTCCCAAGTGTACTTATGAGGAATCTAAAGATCCACTCCATGGCTTTCAATACGCAAAACCCATAAACTGTCCAAACTGTAACCCTTAAGAATCGCACTCTAGTCCTTAGTCATGTAGGAAGAGGTTGGACTCTTCTCATATGCAGGTATTTTTAAGCAGGAGAGATGAGGCCCTCACCAAATGCTTTTCGATTCTGCCTTCAGAGCGAGAAAAAGGTGAACCATGAATTCTTTAATTGAGGGCTTGGCAGATTCCCTGGGGGTAATGTATCCTTCTGTTATTCAGCCAGAGCATTGTACTGGATCCTTGAATCCGCCGAGGGTGTAAAAAGTGGAGAATTATTAAAGATCTAGGAATAGAGAAAGATACATGGTCTCAGAAATTATTATCGAGCCTTGGCCTAAAACTGTTAAAGTTCAGACACTTAGAAAAGGTGAACAAAGTTTACCTAAACACGGGGTTCTGGGTGGTAGGTGTCACAATCCCCATTCAAAAGAAGTTGCTATATGCTACGGGGGTTCCACGGCAAATGCATTCACTAAAAAAGGCCAATGGGCTAAAGGTTCCAAGAGTAAGATCGGACCGTTAGATAAAGACACACCTATGGGGAGGCATCTAATATTTGCCTTAGGTTTTCTAAGGCATGGAGATCCTGTCTCGTATATTTCTTTAAAATCGTCTCCGAAACTGAAAACGCCATTACAGGCTACGGTTGACTCATGAAACTTGGCTCCTCATCTCCTAAGTCTAAGAAGGGTACGCCTAAAGCACCTCGTAAAAGAGGGAGCTCTAAACGGGACGTTCTTTTGAAAAAAAAGTCCTTGAGCAAACGGTCGCATCGAGGATCTTCTTCGCTTAAGTGGCGTCTATGTAAGAGCTTCTTGCTTATAGGTATATGGGGATTTTTGGGGGTAAGCCTCTTTGTGGGATATTGTGCTTATGATCTTCCGAAGCTGGAAGGCCTTATCCAAGGAACGCGCAAGCAGAGCATTATCCTTTATTCGGCAGATGGGGAGTTGTTGTGTCGCTACGGGGAAGCACAAAAACCGTTAAAGACATTGGCGGATGTGTCTCCTTTTGTGCTCCAGTCTATCCTCGCCATAGAAGACAGAAAATTCTACGCCCATAGTGGAGTGGATTTCATGGGGCTTTTAAGAGCTCTGGGGGTCAATCTGTCCCGAGGGGGTCTGGTTCAAGGAGGGAGTACCTTGAGTCAGCAATTAGCCAAAACTTTATTTCTTACCCGGGCGAAAAACATAAAAAGAAAAGTACAAGAGCTTATGTTGGCTCTATGGCTTGAGCAAAAGTTCTCTAAAGACCATCTGTTTTTAATTTATCTTAATCGGGTGTATTGGGGATCAGGGAGTTATGGCATAGGCGCTGCGGCGTCAACTTATTTTAATAAAGATCCTAAGCAACTGACCCTTTATGAATCCGCTTTAGTGGCAGGTTTGTTGAAAGCGCCTTCTTCCTTATCTCCGTTTTCGTCCATGGAGCGTGCTCAAAAGCGAACCCGTTTGGTGCTGACGGCTTTGGTGGAGATGGGGGCTATTTCAACGGAGCAAAAAACCCAAGCTTTGAGGGAAGAAAATCGCGTGTTTCAAGGGATTGGGCAAAGGTGTGGCATCCGTTATTTTGGTGATTGGATTATCCAACAAGCCAGAGAGATTTTAGGACCGAAGCTCCAAGGCGATCTTAAGGTGGTGACCACCTTGGATGGGAGACTTCAAAGTAAAGCTGGAGCTAAACTCAATGAGGCCTTGATGACTGCCTTTGGTTCACAGACAAGCCAAGAAGGCGCCATTCTGGCGCTTTCCTATCAAGGGGCTGTTCGGGCTATGATTGGTGGAAAGTCTTATGGGGAGAGCCAGTTTAATCGGGTGACTCAAGCCCAACGACAACCGGGATCATTATTTAAAGTCATTGTATTTTTGGAGGCATTTTGTCAAGGGATGACACCAGATTCAGTCATTTCCGATGGGCCTATCCGTATAGGAAAATGGGCCCCGAAAAACTACCATTGGGCCTCCAAAGGTACAGTCTCTTTGAGAGAGGCTTTTGTGCGTTCTATTAATACGGCTACGGTGAGATTAGCCCAAAAGGTAGTGCTTAAGAATGTGCACAAACGGGCTTTATCTATGGGTATTAAAACGTCACTTCCTCATGACTTAACCATTGCTTTGGGAAGCGGAGAGGTCACTTTACTGGAAATGACGACAGTTTTTGCGCGGATTGCTAGTGGATATGAGACGCTAAGCCCTTACGGCATCATTAAAATTATGGATTTCAAAAACCGTGTGCTGTATGCGCATAATAGCTCTTTATTGCCTTTTGACAAAACAGAAGCTCCTGCAATGATGAGAAGACTCTTGGTGGATGTGGTGGAAGGAGGAACAGGACGGGGCGCGGCCATTCCTGGAGTAGAAGTTGGCGGTAAAACCGGCACATCTCAAGGAAAAAAAGACGCGCTCTTTATAGGGTTTACCCCCACTCTTATTGGGGGGATATGGGTAGGGTATGAGGGTTCTATAAGCTCTGGACCAAAAGGAACTATGGGTGCAAAAGTTCCCGCCCGTCTTTTTAGTCAGATCTTTGGGTAGATAAAAAAGGGTGATTACCCTAAAGCCCATAAGTATATGTCGTGAGCAAAATATATATTAAGAAAAGTTAAGCCTAAGGTCTTATAAATCCTGGCTGGTACATCCCATTAAAGATAATAAAGAAATAATACGAAATAGACTTGGTGGGGAAGGGCCTTTCAGATGTTTTATTTTTTGTAAATTTTTGTCCAATAAATAGGACGATATCTAGGGGAGGTAGCGAGGACTCAAAGCCCCCTGAGGACGTCTTACAATGACATAAGCATTATTGAAGCTGATCAAGAAACCAATAGGCGTTATTTTTGGTCAGAACCAACCGCACCACTAGGAAGAGGATTATAAAGTTATGGGGTTTTTAACAGAAGATCTTAAGAAGGCGATCGGATCCATTGGAAAAGTCTTCCAGATGGTGGTGAGGCGGAGTGTGTCTTTTGTGATGGTGTTGGCTTATGTGCACATGATGGCCTATCCCGTGTTGGCGGGAGGCAAGGAGACCTTTGAGGAAGGAAAAGATCGGATAAGGATGCGGGTGAGGTGTTTGCAAACTAAAAGCGGTAATAGAAGCGTGAAGGTGTCTTTGGAGGTAACTCAGAGGCACAAGGGGACCGATGAAATACGAAATACTTCAAGTACAAAACTTGAAGTACTACGGGTTTTTGAAACGGACAAGTATAGAAAAGAGGACGTTATATATAAGAGTTTAGGATATGGCAAAGGAACAGCTGAAGAGGGAGAGTTGAGGGCGAAGTACCCCTGGGTAAAAGGGATATATGTAACGGAATTTGGTGATGTCAAAGTGGAGGGCATTACGTTAGGGGGGAGTTGGCTAGAAGTGAAAGGGGTGAAGATTCTTGAGTGTGATGGCGTGAAGTTGGGGGGGATTAAAAGTCATGGAGTTGAATCCATAGGGATAAGAGGAGAGAGCGATATTGGGGTGATAGAGGGGACGGGCAAGGGGATTTGTATTGTGGAGGACGGGAGTCGATTAAAAACGACCCTAGTGAGTTTACCCCGAGGCAAAGTGAGCGTGATGGGCTGTATGGAGGGTAAAGAAGGCATAGTTTACGCGAGTAGAATAGAGACGAGTGGCGGAAGCTTCATGAATTATGAGGGGCTGCAGATCAGAGGGGGAGCCTTTTGGGGGGAGGGACAGATACGAGCGGACTATTTGGGAACAGATCTGCGCATGGGCATAAAAGTGGGTGTGAGCGGAGAGATGGATGTGGGACGTTGGGTAGTGTCTGGGGGTGGGTCCGTTATCAATGAGAGTGCAGGAGGACTCCGAATTGGTCAGATGGGTTTGAATGGTTATCAGGGTTTCTTGGTGAATGTGGGAGTAATTGAGGTAGCCCAAGTTATGGTGGGGGCGTGTGAAGGGATCAAGAACGGCGGGAATATGAAGGCTGATCGATATGCCCTACAGGCGGAGATCTATGAGAACTGGGGCTTTATGAGTGGGCGTGGGATTCTGGTGATGGGCACTGGAGTAAATTTTGGGGTGATTGAGGGCGTGGGATTACGGGTAGAGGCTCGGGATGGATTTGAAAACCGGCAGTTGATGAGCGTGGGTCACTTGGGAAGTGCGAGGTATGTGAGAAATAAAGGGGTGATATATGGGACGGGTGGTGAGAGTGGAAGTGACGTGGTTTTGGAGGGAACTGAGGTAGAAACTTCAGGAAGGGTAGAGGGTGGTTATGTGGGGATAGGCGGGGAGAATATAGACATAAAGGGTGTGGTAAGTGGCGATGTGGTGACGGTGGTGGGAGAAAGTTTGGTGAGCCACGCAGGTCAACTAGTGGGACGAGAATCGGTGAGTATGAGAAGTAAAAGAGCGGTGATGTTGGAGAGTGCCAGTTTGATTGAGGGAACTAAGGTAAAAGTGGAAGGCAAAACCCGAGTGGTGAATGAGGGGAAGGTAGAAGGAAAGACGGTAAGGGTAAAAAGCGAAAGAATGGAGAACCGAGGGGAGATAGGGGGAGAGAGCACGTCTGTGTTTGGGACAAAGGCTTGGTTTAATCAAGGATTGATAAGGGGTAACTCACTGAGCGTGAAGGGAAAAGGAATACATAATAAGACAAAAGGTGTCATTCAAGGGATAAATGTGCATGTGAGTAACCGTGGTCATTGGGAATGGATTCTAAACGATGGGAGATGGGAAGCCAGTGAATTGACCTTGGCGGGAAGAAAGAAGATAGAGAATCTTGGACACCTGAGGGTGAGTAAGCAATGGATATGGGATGGGGTCGAGGTGCGCAACAAAGGTGAGGGCATCTTGGACATTGAGGGAAGTGGGAAAGCCGTTTTGTTCGACAATGAAGGGGTGATCATATTGGGCAGAGGGGGTGCATACGAGATAGAAAGTATGAAGATGGGAGCCGGGAGTCATTTGGAAGTAGGGGGTGGGACTCATCGGAAAAAAAAGAGAAAGGGCGTCATTAAAGAGCCAGGTGGGATAGGGGATAGGGTGGATTCTGTGCGCTACACTAAAAGTGGGTTGGGAGAGCGGTCGATCCTATGGGATGGGGGGCAGTTAGTGATGGGGGCATATGAGGACTTCGGCGGAACAATAAAGAGTCGGGGGGATTTTGGAACCAGTGGGATGTGGAGCTGGGAAGAATTGAAGAATTTGGAAGTGGGTGGTCGATTTTACGTAAAGTCGGATGAGTGTCAGGATATGGGGCGCGTGATTGAAACCCATGGAAGAGGGTGGAAGCTGGGAGAGTTGGTGGTTGAAGGGGGAAATTTTAGAAATGAAGAGGTGATAAACTTCGGGTTGGATCTGGTGGTGGGGAGGTTTTACAACAGCGGAGATATGAGGGGTGGTAAATTCAAGGTACGGGTGAGTCATGATTTTACGAATAAAGGGCTGTTGGCCTATGGAAATGTGGATGTAGAGGCGCAGAAGATAGAAAACCAAGGAGAGGTGAGGAGTGGTGGCAACTTGCGCATGGTGGCTTCAAGGGGTTTGAAGAACCAAAAGACGCGACTTTTTTGGGAGGTAGGACAGCGAAAATACATATGGATCAAGAAACAACAAGGATCGGATGAGCAACAAAGGGAAGGCGGCCTCTTGATAAAGAGTGGCTGGATGGAGGCAGAAACGAGCTTGGAGTTGCTCGGGAGAGTGGTGAGAAATGAAGGAAACATGAGGGGAGGCAGCAAGGTAACCTGTAAAACACTGGACTTAATCTGACGGATGCCATTGGAAGGTTGTGTGTTGTCCTTCAGCTTAGTACCTATCTTCAATACGGACTAAATTTTTATTATGTCCACACAGATGATGGCGCATTCAAGGGCAAAGAGTAAGCCCCCGGCTGAATGACAAGAGAGCTCAACTTCTCTCAACAGCCCTTAGATTCTTCGATTTTGAGAAAAAGAAGATAAAGTTACGAAGTTGGTTTTACGATATCTTAAGGATTTTGAAGAGATCGGGTTAGTGCCGGTACCAGCTTGGATAGAAGTGGAGCGAAAATCCTGATGGAGAGACAATATGGATTCTCGTTAATAATGCCATTAAGAGATCTGTCGTATACTCCACTGACAGAAAATTCCTGACAGACTCACAGGCTACGCTGTTCAGATTTCCTAAAAATGTAAAAGTTCCTTGATCTCAGAAATAGACATATCCGCTAGCTGAGCCATCTCTTCGAGAGACATATTTTTGGCGTGCATACGTTTAAGGAGTTCAGTTTTTCCTTGAGCCATTCCTTGAGCCATTCCTTGAGCTATTCCTTGAGCCATTCCTTGAGCTATTCCTTGAGCTATTCCTTTATCTTCTGCCTTTTTAAGGGTATTCGTCTCAATACGGAGCCATTTGAGGTGCTCTTCGTATTCTTCTCGTTCGTGGCGATTTAAACTCATAACATCGAGCACATCTAGAGCTTTCTTTAGATGTTGGTCATCTAAGGCGCCCGTCAAACTATCTTTATTTAACAAATCATACTTGGTTAAAAATGCACACCAGAGATCCATCTTGCTTTTAACCCGCTTTATAAGGTCAGGTAAATGAGTTCCGGCTTCATCCAGGAATTTTTTCAATTCAATGGTATGCAATTCCAGATCTTTAAAATAGAGAATATTCGACTCTTTCTCACGTATATGAAAGACATTATGATATTTTTTGGCCTTAGGAATACTCGTAAAATTCAAGATATGAATCCCAATGGCTTTCGTCAGAGTGCTGTAATCAACGCCCGCTTGAAGTTGTTCCGTATAAAGTTTTGCCCAATAGTAAAGCGCTCGTTTATCATAATCAGCTTCATCACTGATCTGAATTTCAATATTAAACTTCTTGCCTGTCTCACCTTCTGCTTTAATATCTAAAATAGAGAGTTTATCCTCTCTAAAATTTTGAGGATTGTAAGGGTTGAGAAGAGTGATGTCTTTTACTTGATCTTCTTGAGACACAATGGAATTAATTAAATCGATAAGTAGATCCTTATTCTCCTCTACACCAAATAATTTTTTAAAGACTAAGTCCACTCTTGGATTTACATAACTCATGGAAACTTCTCTCTTTTAAAAAAAATAATACATAGCACATTTATTACCTAAATATACTCTAAAAACTACAGGAAATCTATACTCTGTGTAATTTACAGAGAATTCTTGGTGATGTAAAAAATAGGTCTGTTTTGGAGTCAATGCTCGAAGAGCTTAGCTGAAGTATAAAGACAGAGGTAGACAGATAGCTCTCTTAGCTTAGGGAGTAATTCTCTGTTCAAAAATTTTCATAATCTAACGTCTTCTTTTGTTCTATCTTGTCAAGTATATCAGATTAAGTCTATGGCAATAGAAGTTATTTCTACCGATATGACTATAAAGAAAATCGCTCTAGGTGTGATTTGTGACGAAAGTGTCAACACTTGTTAAGAGGGGGGGGGATTTTTGAGTTCGATTATTGACCCAGCTATCAATCTGATTTATAAACAAAGTGCTTGTTAGTCAGAAAAAGAGAGAATAAAAAGATTTTGAAGAAAGCAGAAACCATTTTGCTCTTTGAGGTCTGCTAGAAAGGTCTGGGAGGCAGTTTTGCATCAGCGTAATCATATACAACGTTAGGGGGCCTTCAGGAGACTGGGGGAAGATTCTGTTCATGAAAATTCAACAATACGCGACTAAAAACAATGGATTTGTAATCGCTTCGCTTACGGCTCTAGCCGTTATGGTTACTTGGGAAGGTCATGCTGCAATCCCTGTGGGTTTGGCAAATAACCCGTCTTTTGAGAGTGTGGACCCTGGGGTTTTGGCGGACGAAGTGGGCCTGCCTTCAGGTCCTGTGACCTCAGCCGATGTACTGCAAAGCCCCATAGCGCCAGCTCCAGTACAAAACATAGAGAATGCTCAGAAGGTCTTTTTTGAGCTCCGAGAGGTAACTTTTGAGGGCAATCATGTCTTTAGCGCTGAAGAGCTTTTAGAAGGCTTCGACCCCTTAATGGGAACGAGGGTGAGTTTGGCTCAGGTGATGGAGAAGGTAGAAGCTATCACTCAAAAATACCGAGATCAGGGGTATTTTTTATCCTCAGCTATTTTGCCTACCCAGAACATGCAAGAGGGGCGGTTGACCATTAAGGTGGTGGAAGGATATGTGAGTCAGGTCACTATTGAAGGTCTTCCAGAGAGTGAGAAAGAGTTTGTGGAAGAGTATGCGGCTGCGATTAAAGCGCAAAAGCCAGCACGTTATGATGCCTTAGAGCGGGTTTTATTGTTATTGAATGATGTAAAGGGCTTTAAGGTTCAAGCTGTGGTGGCTGCTGATCCCGCCCATCCTGGTGGATCTATTGTTACTTTGGTGAGCAAGTTCAAGTTTATCGATGCGTCTGCTTCTTTTGATAACTATGGCACACGGTATATAGGTCCTTATAAGTTTACAGGCAGTATGTCACTTAACTCTTTATTGTTGCCGGGAGGTTCTTTTGGATTGAGGTATATGACACCTACCCATCCCAAAGAAATGCAGTATTTTGAAGCCACCCACGATCAACCTTTGGGTACCGATGGGTGGAATTGGGGTGTAGGCGCGTCTCAAACATCCACGCGTCCGCAATTTTTGATGTCTTCATTTAATTTGAAGGGAAAGAGTAAAACCGCCTTTACGAACCTTTCTTATGCGTTTATTCGGTCTCGGCAAGAAACCTTGAAGGGTATTATGGAATTTACCTATTCTAACGTCGATTCCGTCGCTTTAGGAGCGCCGATTTATTCTGATACCATCCGCAATATTCGATTAGGGGCAACCTATGAGAATGTCATGGGTAAGGGTGTGAATATGGTGGCTGCTGATTTGTATAAAGGCATAAACGTTATGGGTGCGCCTAAAAACGAGGATTCTTCACGGGCAGGGGCTAAAACCACAGCAAGTAAAATGACCTTGAGTGCGTCCCGAAATCAATTTTTTGGAGACATATTTTCCTTCTTTGCTTTGGGAACCAGTCAATGGACCAATTCTCCTCAATATTCTGCTCAGCAGTTTAGCTTTGGAGGATCCAGTATTGGGCGTGGATATGATCCGGCTCAGTTCTTGGGGGACCGAGGGGTAGCGGGTAAGTTTGAATTGCGCATGACCACTCAACCCAAACTTGATTATCTCAAGACCCTTCAGTACTTTGTCTTTTATGACGTGGGTACAGTTTGGAATATTCGAAGTGAAACCACACCTCATCGCGCCAGTGGTGCTTCAGGAGGTTTTGGTGTGCGTACGGTGATGACGGAACACTACAATGCTGAAATTTATGTAGCAAAGCCCTTTACAGCCCCCAAGCTTTCCGAAAAGCAAGCGGGTAAAAATGGAAATGCGCCCCTTGTCTTCTTCCAAGTCACCACAACATGGTAAGAAACTTAAGGTAATATCACCGTGGGGCGTTGATCAGGCTAGGGGGATTTTGTAAAATAAGTGCCTTACAGGACCTCTTTGTTCTAATTTCCATGAAGGTCTTGTGACTCTAAGAAAAAATTTGTTTAAAGCCTCTTTGTAAGATTACGAGTTTTTTATGACATTTAGGAAAATCATTGCCCGAGTGGTATTATGTTGCTTGATCCCTCAATGGGTTGGAGCGGTTGGAGGGCCAGATTTCGGGAGCAAAAGAGATGAGGGTGATCGACAAGAACGCCATGCTCAAAGAACCTTATCTGGTACACAAGGAAGTATTACTTCTCAAAGTTATAATGTTTCCGTAGCCCAAGAAACTTCTTTTGGGTTGGGAGAAGAGGATGAGAGAGCCATAGAAGAAGACGCAAGAGTCTCTTTAGTGGCTCACGATGTCACTCCCCTGGGAGATGATGAACTTGCTTTGGCAAAAGATGCGATTTTACGAGTAGAGCAATCGTGGAGGCATTATGGGCGGTGGGTTCACTGGTCCCATATGCCGAATCGATTGTTATATTGGCTCTTTTTAAAAGATCCCTCTTTGCTTGTTGGCTCTTCTGAGGCTCAGTGTACTGAAGGCCGTTCAGTCAGTGTGTATGATGGGATCAGTGGGGATACGCTCTTGGCGCCCTTATTAGAGGGCCAAGAAGAAGATGAAAGAAGTATATCTTCTCGTTCCAGTCAATTTGTTCAAAGAATGAAGGTGTTATCTCCTGAAGCCTGGGGACGGTTGTGGATTTCAGGAATGTCATTCCCTTTTGAGGAAGACGCAGTTCTCAAGCGTATACATGGCCTGAATGCCTTTGTGGAAGGAACAGAAGAAGTTCTTATGGAGGGGCTTCATTTGTTTTTGTTGGCGTTGTTAGTCTCTCAACTTGTGTATAGCGCTCAAGAAGGAGAGCCATTTAGCAAAGTTTTAGATATCTTTTTCGTGTCAGGAGACGATAACAGTTTACGAGATTTTTACAGTTTATCTTCCCCAGTGCCCCATGCAGGGGCTTTATGGACAATTCTTTTGGTGCCTGTAATATGGGGTATATATGAAGGCATTCAAGGTTACCGGACAGGGGTGGATAGAGAGCACAATACCCATGCGCTGCATATATTAGAACATGCGCCCTCCAACGTCTTTAAGAATTACTTCAGATGGAGTTTACCCTTTTATGACCAAGAGCATGCCTTACATATCTTAAGTCGGGCTTTATTGTGGGATCAACAGGTCTCTATGGCAGAAAAATCAGACTATCTAGAAGCCATTAAAATGTATTGCCAAAAGCATCCTGGTAGAGGGTTGATGAATGGGGCTCATGTGTTTTACCAAGTGGTGGCAGGTATATCGGTAAAAGACATGGGTCATCTCTCTCAAGAGGAGAGAGATGGGTTTTTGGACCTTAAAGCTCAAGCTTTGATTTATCTTCAAGAGGTAGGCTCGGAACCCACGGCAAAACTCCTAAGTCGTCAGATTCTTTCTGAAGGGGTTCCGGCGTTATACGCACGGTACCTTTTATGGACCTTGGGTCATTATCCTCCAGTATTAGAGACCATAGGATGGGGCATATTCCGAGCCGCTAAAACTGCTCTGAGCATCATATTATTCAAGACGTTGATTGAAGGCATTATGAATATTCTAAACTGTCCTCAACAACCAGGCACCACGTGGACAGGAGAAACGACTTGGGCCGCTGACTTTACCTATGAATGCTGGCAAGCCTATATGAAGGCGTTTAATCAAGTGCCGGGACAACCTGCAGAGACACCGCTGTTATTCCCGCAGTTTCATTTGCCGTCTACAGTGACATTTGATCTATCAGGAAAGGGGATTAATGGGACGGTGATGGCCCGGGTCTTGTTACGAGGATTTAGATTGGTCAGCCAGGGTATATCCATCGGGGTTTTTAATGGGAGTTATAATCTGATGGGGTTTCTCAAGATATTAGCATTTAGTGGGAGAGTTTAAGATAGACTTTTGACGAGCTTTAAGATTTGGATTTATCAGTTAATATGATTGGCTATAAAAATTCATTAGAAACAGTGGCACTGGGAGAAGGACTTCAGTATGTCCCCAATCTTGAGATTTTGGATTTATCCGACGTTTTCTGTAATCTCAGATACTGATGGAATCGTCGCTTTGGGAGCTGGGTTAAGATATGTGTCTGGTCTCATGATTGGATTTATCGATTAATAGCATTGGTTATGAAAAATTCATACGGAAACAATAGCTATAGGAGAAGGGCTCAGATATGCTCATCAACTCCAGATTATAGATTTAATACAGACAACATTGGATGGGTAGACATTCCAATGGAACAATATCCTCGGGGTGTGACTGAGGGTATGTCACAACCCAGAGTTTAGATTATCTAACAATGAGATTGGTTATAAAATTCTAATGGAACAGTAGCCTTGGGGGAAGGGTTGAGATATCTATCACACCTCCAGATTTTAAAGTTATCGAATTCTGGGATTGGCACCCAAAGGTTCGAAGGAATTAGCCTTGGGAGATGGGTTGGTGATATCTAACTGAACTCATGACTTTGGATTTATCGATTAATAACATTGGATGGGTAGATTCCACGGGGATGGTGGCTCTGGGAGAAGGGGCTGAGATATACGCCTCATCTCCAGACTTGAATTTATCGGGACAGTCTTATTGCAAGATTCGAAAGGAACAGTGGCCTTGGGAGAAGGGTTGAGATATCTAACTGAACTCATGACTTTGGATTTATCGGGTAATTACATTGGCTTTATAGATTCTGCAGGGGTGATGCTCTGGGACAAAATTTATATTTTGCTAGTAAGCTCAAATTTGTTAGAGTTGGATGGAAATTCTGTCTGCGGCTACTGAAGAGTCTTTAGAGAGTTGCAAAGAACTATTGAGAGTTTATCAGAGTTAACAACCCTCATGATCGGAGGGGATTCTTCGATTCCAGCCTGGATGGCCCAAAGCCTTAGTGTTTCATTCAGAGCCATACAAGCATGGTCCTATTAGTCGGACCTTTAGATATTCAAACGCCGGAAGACCTGATTGTATTTGAATAAATTTCCAATGACTAGGAACGTTAAATTTGAATCATTTATTTAGTTCTTCTGTGAGCTTAATGGAAGCACTTGCGCAGAATTTACGTCAGATTTCCTACTCCCAGAACACTCCGATTAGTAAACAACAATATAGGTTATATAGGACCAGGAAGTTATTGTGCTTACGACCATTTCCTTTTTTCCATATTTGGAGACTTTAGATTTATCAGATAACGGAATTGGGTACAGATTCAAAAGGTACTGCCGCCTTGGCAGAGGGACTCAGATATCTGACTCAACTAAGACTCTGAAGATATCGGATAACTGATTGATATACAAATTCTAATGGAACAGTGTCCTTTAGGGGAAGGACTGAGGCATTTGCCCAATTCAGACATTGATTGAGTAATGCGATTGGTTCTATAGATTCTGCAGGAACAGTGTCCTTGGGGGAAGGGACTGAGGCATTTGGCTCCAATCTTCAGACATTGGATTTATCTAGCAATGCGATTGGTTCTATAGATTCTGCAGGGAACAGTGCTCTGGGGGAAGGGCTGAGGTATGTATCACTACTCAAGACATTGGATTATCGAGTAATAAAATTGGTAATAAAGATTCCAAAGGAACAGTGGCCTTGGGAGAAGGGCTGAAATATGTGCCCAATCTCCAGACTTCGACTTATTTGGATAATTATATAGAGGCTATAGATTCTAATGGAATGGTGGGCCTTAGGGGCAAGGGATTGCGATATACTTCAACTCCGGACTTTAGATTTATCTACAACAAAGGGAATTTTCAATGGGTTTATAGGATGGTTAGGTTCTGGAAGGAAACAGTGGCCTTGGGAGAAGGGCTGAAATATGTGCCTCATCTCCTCGACCTTACGATCGGGTACTACATTGGACTCTGTAAATTCCAATGGAACAGGGCCTTGGGAGAAGGGCTGTTGACTGATCTTGGACGTGTTGGATTCTGGACAAGATTGGTTATAAAGACTGAAAACAGTGGGCTTGGGGAAAGGTCTTCTATCTTAAAAATCTTCAAACTCTTAATATTAGCAGCAATATATAGGCTCCACGGGCCCCGAAGGCCGCTGCTATTTTGAATGCTTTTCCCACTCTTTTTGGAGCCATTGTTGCTAAGATCCAAGGAATGACTAACATCACCTGGAATGAGGGCCAAAATGCTTTTACTGTTCTGCTAGATAGGCAACTCAAAGCATCATGCGCCACACAACGGTGTCATGGTGGAGGGATCTCACAACCTTCATTTCATCGGTCTTCGGACGCTTCGCGCATGAGGCGGATGATTACTAATCCTGTGGCGGATCCGGTAGAAATGCCTTCCAGAGCGAGGAACGGAACCATTATACCCGATGAAATATTTTTCTCTGATTCCAAGACCTCTTTTGTAACCTCTAGTGCATCTCGGGTTCAGCCCCCAAGAGTATTGACCATCCTTCCTGAAATGTTAGGCTTTTTATATCATGGCGTTAGGCATGTGTTGACGCCTGTTTCTCGAGATGTGGATCATCTTCCCTTGGTTGTCCCTAGCGAACCTCTATTTTCCATGGAGGGTAGTTCTACTGATTATCTGGAAGTAAATGAGATTCCAGGAGTTCAGACGGAATACTCGGACGTTTCAGAGAAGCTTTCCCCTAAAACAAAGCGTGGCCCGACTCGGCCTCCTGAAGCTCCGATATTTCGATTGGATGAGGTGATGACTGGTGCTGTGGCCTGGTATTTAGTGGGCAAAGCTTCATATGAGTGGTGGCAAGGATTGGGTGGGTCCAAACTAAGCATAGATTATGCCCCTCAACAAGGGCGTGGAAAATGGGAAAGACATACCGGTCATTTGTTTAAGAAGGCACAAAAAGCTCTAGAGGCTTTGGAGACGTTTTCAAGGGATGATCGGGAAGTTCGAGCGTATAAAGACGTATTTGATTACCGAAAAGAAGAATTCGAAGATCTTAAGACGCTAACTGCACAAACTCATCCATCTCAGGCAAACAAGACTTTGGCTCCATTAAAAGATCGAGAAGAGCTTGAGATGGATATGCACTTTCTTTTGAAAGAACTGGAAAGTGAGCTGAAGTTTAACAAAGTTAAGCTTCAGCATGGGAGTTGGGTAAAGAGGTAAGGATTGACAGGTAGATGAAGGGCTTATTGACCTTTGATCAAATGCTTAGGTGAGCAATTAGAAAATGAAGTTAAGTTCTTGTAGGAAAATACGTTTAATATGTAAAACACTAAACTTAATCTGACGAAATTGATAAAAGAGTCACAAAATAAGGAGTTAGATTATGACAAACATTGAGCAGAAAATTATCAAACCAAAATTGGGTGTCTTAGAGTTAGCAAAGCAACTTGGAAGTGTGTCCCAAGGCTGTAAAACTTTTGGGTATAGTCGGGATAGTTTCTACCGCTTCAAAAAACTATATGAAAATGGAGGTGAGGAAGCTCTGAGAGAGATCAGTCGCAAGAAACCTATTTTGAAAAATCGAGTGCCCGAACACGTAGAGCGTGCCGTTATTGATTTGGCCATAGAGAATCCCGCTTTAGGGCAACTCCGGGCCAGCCCGGAGTTGCTGCAAAAAGGTATTATTGTCTCGAGCACCAGCGTTCGTTCTATTTGGCTACGTAATGATCTAGAAACCATGAAAAAGAGGTTGAAAGCTCTTGAAGCGCGTTCTGCTCAAGAGGGGATTTTGTTAACAGAAAATCAAATAGCGGCTCTTGAAAGAGCGAAATCTGTAAGAGAAGCCCATGGAGAAATAGAAACGGAACATCCCGGGTGCCTTGGCTCGCGAGACACCTATTTCGTGGGAACCATGAAAGGGATGGGACGGATTTATCAACAAACTTTTGTGGATACCCTATGGTAGGGTGGCGCTGGCGAAACTCTATATTGAGAAATCAGCTATCACAGCAGTGGATATGCTGAATGATAAGGTGATCCCCTTTTTTGACGAAGAAGGAATTCCTCTATTAAGAATCCTCACAGATCGAGGAACAGAATATTGTGGAAAAATAGAAAATCACAGTTACCAACTCTATCTTGGAACTGAGGATGTGGACCATTCTGGGACGAAAGCGAATCATCCGCAAACCAACGGAATCTGTGATAGATTCCATGAAACCATGAAGAATGAGTTTTACGATATAGCCTTCAGAAAAAATTTTTATAGATTCTTGGAAGAATTACAAGTTGGCGTAGATCACTGGATAGAGAAATATAATGAACAAAGACCTCATAGCGCACAGTATTGTTATGGGAAAACGCCTATGCAGACCTTTCGTGAGGCAAAGTATTTAGCGCTGGAAAAAAGAATTCCTAGCGCTGAATCATCGGAGAGCACTACTTATCGTACAGAGGCAGCCTGATACTGTATGTCAGATTAAGTTGAGTGTTTTGTAACTTTATTATGCTTATGTTTCTTGTGATTGGCAGCCCAATCCTCCGCCTCCAAAATCTCAGGGCGCGCTTGCTGGCAAAGCGTGTCGCATTCGGACGTAATGTCAATCCAGTCCTCCCCAAGATGGATAGCGTTTTGGGTGTTGAGGGGTGTGCCCTCCGACGGTGTGGTACAGATGTCAATGCCATTCAGCGCATTGCGTTTGCACACCGCATTGGGTTCGGCGTATGCGCACACAACATACCCTATTCCTACCACAAGAACACCTAACGGAATCAGTGTCTTATTCATCTCGAGACTCCCTTTTGTTTAGAATATTTTTATAATTACTTTTTTACCGTCAAGTTCTCATAGTAACAAAAACTTGAGAAGAAGACAAACTTCGTTTTGGTCGCGTAGAGGTGTTTGGGTTCAAGAATGAAGGAATTTATTCATTTCATGGACCAATGGGACGAAGGGGGTTAAAGCTGAACAAAACCCCCAACGGATATAACTCTTTTGAGGGTACTTTAAGGAGAATTTCTATTTTGCAAGAAAAAGAGGATTTGGGTTAAAGCTTGACAATTTAGGAAGATAAAATAAGATGATCCATAGGATAAGAAGTGCGGTAAACGAAGTTAGTGGTGGCAGTGTTTCCCCATGACACCAAGTATTAGAGTCTTTAACCTATAGGAATAATCAAATTAAACGAGTTAGTCTTTGGTTTTTATCACAGAAAGTCCTTATCTTATGTCAAAGTTCCAGTCTGCTATCTTAACTCTTTCAGCTTTTTGTCTTTTGGTAGGATTTCCTCAAATAGGAAACACCAGACTTTTGGAAAAAGTTGTTAGTTGTCCCTGTCCTGGTCATAAGAACACCGAATCTAATACAGAGTGTCTAAAACATGAAAAGATATTAAAGCCTTTTGATTTTCATCTGAATATAGGAGATGCTAGTTTCAAAGAGGGTGTGCTGATGGTGCATTTGAAACAGGCTCCTGTAGTGGTTTCCGATCGACCAGGCGTTCATGAGCGCTTGGAATGCGCGCTATGCGTAAAAACCAATATTAAGAAGTTAGGAGACGAGGAAGTTGTTTATGTATTATGGCAACCTCAAACCAAAAAGACCGTGGTGTTTAAAGGTAAAATAAGGGACGCTCATCCCTTAAACTTAAGTATTGAACCCGCTAAAGGAAGTGATGTAAAAGCCATAGAAGGTATCCTAGCCTATCATAAAGCCCATGAGGCAAGTGATTTAGAGGTGGCCATATTGTCCTATGCGGTGATGACGAAAGAAACTGAAAAAGCCACAAGTGAAAAAACCCAACTGCATGACCGAGTGAATTATTTCATGATGAGTGAAGGACCCGTAAAGGTAGAAAAGAACCAGAAGAAAGAAGCACACTATCCCTATGATATAAGCTTTAGAGGGGTGAAGGATATAGTAGAGATAGATGTAACAGGGAAGAGAGAAGATTTGACACCCGATCAATTCATAGATACATGGACCTTAGGACCAAATAGCTTTGCGTTAAATCCCCCTGATGGAAACTTTACCATAAGATTAAAGGATGGAGAGCAAGTGTTTAACGCCATGAAGTTTAATGGCCCACCGAGACACGCCGAAGAGTCAGATACCCTCACCTTAGAGGGAACCTACTTAGAAGGATCTAACAACAAACCTCACATACCCGAGATGATCAAGAAAGACGGCAGCATGGAGAGCGCTCCAGACCATAATGTAGGGGTGTTTTTGGATCAAAGAGGAAATCCGAAAATCTAATAAATAATTCTATAATTTACTTTTAGTTAAAAATATTTTTGATAAATTAGATTTCTTATAATGATTAAAAGATATCTAGCCTTTTCTTTTGTTTGTTATTTAATAACTTTGAATATATTTTGCTCCTATCAAAGCGTGGGTGCAGTCCTTTTTCTTGAAAATAACAAGGATAGCTTAGACATAAGATGTCGACACGCCTTTGCAGAGCAAGAGAGCTTGGTACTTTTGCACAAGAAGCCCCTTCGACAAGATAAGTTCTCCGTGGAAGAGGAAAATTTTATTAGGGTAACTTCTATTCTTGGAACTGGGGCTACGGCAACTGCCATCTTTGGTTTATTTGCTTTTGGGGGAAGCATGGAAACCCTTTTTATGGGAACTTCTACTGCACGATCTGGTTTATCCTGGAGGAATGCGATTCTTGGAGTTGCGGCAGTGGTTACTTCGGTTCCAGATGCTTATCTTTCTTATCAAAAAGGACTCAAGGGCGTTGTTCTTTGGGGGCAGCATTCGAAGGAAGATATTGACGACAAGGGCTTAAACACATGGCTGAAAAGCCATTTTGGATGTCAGTCAGCCTCTGAACTTCTGCTTTCAGGTGTCAGAGGAATTTTCATAGGAGGAGGCGGTGCGATTCTTACAGGTAAAGCCCTTTTTGCTCTCTATGAAGTAGATGTTAAGAACTATGGAGTTGTAGACAGTCCATGGTACACCGGTATAACCATGACTGGATTTACGGTGTATCAGATCTTCAGAGTCCAGGACATGTTGAGTAACGCATGGCTCACAGCATCTCATTTTACTGGTAAACAGTGGAGACACTACGTACGTGGGGACAATAGTCACGATGAAGACCGTGGAAGGCTTAAATCTGTTTTTGCCACAGGTTTTCGTAAACTCCTCCTGTCGGAGCATGCAGGAACACCCCAGGATCAAAGACAGTCTCTCAATTCTACTATAGAAGATCTCTATGACGGACTTCGAGAAGACCACGAAGACTTTCTAGAAGAGATCGGAATTTTAGAAGCGCAGATATCCTCACTAAACCAAATTTCTAAAGCCCGTAAGCTCAGCGAAGAAGAGCAATGGCAGATAAAGGAACTTCGTAAATGGAGTAAAGAACTCAAGGCTTTTGAGGTGTTGGTGGCGCTTAAAAGGCTTCATGAGTTTAGTACGGAAAGTGACGAAGAAGTAAGTTATAAACCTAAATCTTATTGGAAACCTACCTGGTGGTATGTGGCCAAAGGAGCTGGAGTTGCGACTGTTGGATTAGCAGCTACGTGTGCTTGGTATGGGTGGCAACACGTGGTTAATACGACTTATGGGGATGTGATACTGGGAAGCGATGACGATGATGCTTTCGTGTTGCCTGAGACTACTTATGATACCTTAGGCACACTTCTAGCTCTTCCTTACATAGGTATTTTAATGAAGACGGTTCCAGATAAGTTTGCACGTATTGCCAGCTTGGTGATGGATTATAATCCTACCATGAACGCCGATAGGATTATGGATCCTACAGTGGTTGGCGCTGGGCGTAAAAGCATCGGTGCGTTAGCTAAAGGTATGAGAAGCTGGTTTGCGGCTTTGCCCGTAGCATTGGTGGGTGGTGAAGGTATGGCTGCTAATAATATTCCTCTCTCTCAACAGTGGTGGACCTTAGTGCCCAACATGGTGGCTGCAGGATGTTTCGAGGATGGGACATCGGAACCAGACATGTATGAGTTGATCAATAGATTCATGAAGGCTACTGAGCTTCAGCACCAAAAACAAGATGTTGCGGATTTACTCACTAGCGCATCAAGATATTTAAAACACCTCGACAAAGAAGACTTAATCACATTGCAAGAGTTCTTTGCAAAACCTTGGGAGGATATACTCCCAGATGAAGCGTCCGATCTGGGAAGCGATGAAGGAAAAGGGGCTTCAGGATCAACTGGCCCAAGAGGTAGAACACTATACGAAGACGAGATTACGGAGGCCCCAGTGGTGCAGCAAGAAGAAGGATTGTTTGCACCGGGACCTAAAAAATCGAAACGTAAATCCAGATCTAAAAGAAAGGGAGAGCCTAGAGCTCCCTCTTATCTATCTTCTAATCCTTATGGGCCTTTAGCGTTGTTGGAAGGAGGCGAGGGGAGTGGGTTGCGTGAACGGTTATTGCCTCTTGAAGATGGCGGCGAGTCTGGAGGGTTAGCCTCTTCTCAGCAGAAAAAAAGACGAAACAAGAAGCGTGAGATTATCCAGTTTGCGCGTTAGGGGTAATTTAAGCAAAGACTAAATTTCTGATTATCAGAGGAATTAATCTCAAAATGTTTATTACCTAATTATCTATTATTAATAAAGGTTTTTTAAATAGATCAAAGAACTATTTTA
>JAGYKM010000014.1 GCA_018401675.1 Alphaproteobacteria bacterium
GGAGTTATGATACCGTCGCTCCCAAAAAGTCAATGATTTCAATATGTTCAGGACGTTTTTTCGTTGAACTCAGGTTAAAATAAATACTTCTATTTTAGTGTTTAACAAGGAATGATTTATTTTCTATGATTAAATGATCTTTTCAGAATAAATCAAAGGAGCCAGGATACCCATGTTCTATGAGAGTTGGCGCCTTATGAACTCTTAATTTTAGGATTAAAAAACCCATTTAATAAGAAAAAATCCTATTATGAGAGCCCCTAGTCCTAGGAGGCCATAGAGCATGAGATTTTTTTCTAAAGAGGATTTAATCTGAGGTCCATACTTTTTCAGAAGCCAGGCTTCTAAATAAAAACGGAGCCCTCGAGATAATATACTTCCCAAAATAAAGATAAAAAAGTTTAACCCAGTGACCCCACTGGTAATGGTCACTATTTTAAATGGAATGGGCGTTAATCCTTTTAGAAGAATGATCCAGAATCCCCACCTGTTGAATAGATCACTCAGGTGAGTAAAGGCATCTTGAAGATGATAAGTTGATATAATCCATTCGCCTACTGTTTCAAAAAGATAAAAGCCAATGGCATAACCCAGCATCCCACCAAGAACGGATGTGGCCGTTGTCAGAAAAGCTAAACGCCATGCTTTTGAGGGCGTTTGTAAAATCATGGGAATCATCAAAGGATCTGGTGGGAAGGGAGATACAGAGCTTTCTAAAAAGGACACTAGGCCTAAAGCTAAGGAGGCGTGTTTTTTTTGAGTTTGGCTCATGAGCCAACCATAGAGTCGCTGGACCATTTACAAAGAATCCTCGTTTTTTCCAATGCGTGCGGCAAGAGCGGCTTCTAAGAAGGGATCAATATTGCCATCTAGAACACTTTGAGCGTTGCCTATTTCCACTTGAGTTCTAAGGTCTTTTACCATTTGATAGGGGTGAAGAACATAAGATCTAATCTGATGGCCCCATCCAATACTGGATTTATCCACCTGATTAGCTGCTTCTTGGCGTTTTTGGAGCTCAACTTCATATAAACGAGAACGGAGCATCTTGAACGCCATTGCTCGATTGCGATGCTGGGAACGGTCACTTTGGCATTGTACAACGATATTGGTGGGAAGATGAGTGATCCTGATAGCACTATCGGTCTTATTCACATGCTGACCTCCTGCGCCTGATGCTCGGTAGGTATCTATCCGCAAATCTTTCTCTTCTATTTCAATGGTAATGGTTTCATCAATTTCAGGATATACCCACACTGACGCAAAACTTGTATGGCGGCGTGCATTGGAATCAAAAGGAGAAATTCGCACCAAACGATGAACCCCAGATTCAGTTTTAATCCAGCCATAGGCTTTATCTCCTGAAATTTTAAAAGTGACGGATTTGATTCCCGCTTCTTCCCCGGCATTTTCCGAAAGAAGTTCAGTTGTAAAGCCTCTCTTATCTGCCCATCTTAAGTATAATCTTTGCAGTATTTCCGCCCAATCTTGTGCCTCTGTCCCCCCAGCACCCGCATGAATCTCTATAAAGGCGTTACACGAATCGGCCTCATCAGAAAGCAAACAAGTCAATTCTAAGGTGTGGGCTTTTTGAGCAAGCGTTTGAAACATAGCGCTGGCCTCTTTATAGGTTTCTTCATCTGAAGCCTCATCAGCTAAGCCCCATAAAACCAGGGCTTCGTCCAATTCGGCCTGAGTAGTATTGTAAAGAGCTAATTTATCCTCCAGGTCAGTTTTTGTTTTCATAACTTCTTGAGCCTTCTGGGGATTGTCCCAAAAGTCTTTATGTTCCGTTTCGGTTCTTATCGCTGTAAGCTTTGTGTCTATACTCTCTGGGTCAAAGAAACCTCCGTAATAAGACAAGCGATTGCTTTATCTGAGTGTAGGCAGTCTCGGTCTCGGGAGTGAAGCTCTTATACATGGGGAGTCCTTTGGTTGACATTAGAGAAGAGTAGAGAGCCTTAACGGCTTATGGGGAATCTGGAGTGAATCCATTCTTCAGCATGTTTAAAACAAACCGCCTAGCCCTTGGGTGGTTTGGGTAACTGGTTTTAGTATAGGGGTAGTCTCCACACAAAGGGAAGGGCTAGGAAGCATATCTTTTGAAGATGGTTCTGATGGGGGTATTAGATCAGGATTTTCCATCGAACTAGAAGGCAAAGAGTTGGTCAAAAGAGGGGAGATCTTTTCATTAGAAGAAGATAGTCCCAGCATGGAGCTCACAGAGTCAAATATACCTGCTTGAGTTTTGAAAGCTGGCTTGAGCATTTGTGCTTTATAGTCGTCATACTCGGGAGATCCAATAGGGGGAGGATCTGTCACCGCCAAGGTCTTTAACCCTTCTGTAATAATTCTTTTTTCTCCCAACGTGGGTGTTTTTCCAGTAGCAAGGGATAGCTTCTTAAATTTAAGCCCAGGAGGGCGCTTGAAAGGAACAGGTTTTCTGGTCTTAAGAGCCTGAGTCATGAAGTCTTGGAATATAGGCGCCGCCACTTTCCCTCCTGTTTCCATCTTTCCAAGGCTCTTTGGTGTATCAAAACCTATAAAGACACCGACCACTAGATGCGGGCTAAACCCTACGAACCATACATCCTTGTAGTCATTGGATGTTCCTGATTTTCCGGCCAAGGGATAATTATCTACCTGGGCACGCTTGCCAGTTCCTCGTAAAATGACGCCTTCCATAAGGGAGGTCATTTGGTAAGTGCTTGCTGGGTCAGATACAAAAGCACGTCCATCAAGCAAATAAAAATCGGTCGGGGTGTGAGAGCGGGTTTTTCCCTGGGTAGCACGAAAAATGGTCTTGCCACGACGGTCTTGAATGCGGTCAATAAAGGTAGGGGTGATCTCTTTCCCGCCATTGGCAATCATGCCAAAGGCGGTGGTAAGCTTCAATAATGTTGTTTCGCCTGCACCCAGAGCCATAGCCCACTGGATAGGGGTTTTTGTATAAACTTTTAGACGCAGAGCTGTGTCAATAACCTCCTTAATTCCAATAGCCCGGGCTATTTGCACGGTAGAGATATTATAAGAATTTTCAAAGGAGGTACGAACGGTGACCGGACCATAAAATTTTTCCATTATATTTATGGGTTCCCATGATCCGAGCCCCCAGCCAATATCAATGGAGATAGCTTGATCCAAAACCACATGATTGGGCTCAATTCCCTTTTCAAGCGCTGTTAAATATACAAAAGCCTTAAAAGCAGATCCTGGTTGTCTGTAAGCTTGAGTGGCTCGATTGTATTCGCTTCTGTCGTAGGAGTACCCCCCTTCCATAGCTAAAACATGCCCGGTATCTGGATCTAGGACGATAATAGCACCGCCCACTTCGGGAATTTGTTCCAAGGTAAGAGCATGAGACTTCTTGCCTACTAAAATAACATCCCCCTTTTTTAAGATAGATAATGGCGATGATGGCGCTGGGCCCACCGTAGGATGACTATTTGGGCGTTGGATATGAGGGCGAGCCCACTTCATTTGCTCAAAAAGAATATGGCCTTGGGACCCATCCTTAAAGCCAACTGACGCTTTGGAAGCATCTAAACTGAGGACCACGGCCACTTGCCATGGATCACATCCTTTGATTTCAGGCAATTCAGAAGGATTTTTGTGCCATGCTTCAACGTCCATATGTCCTGACGCTCCACGCCACCCAAATCTTTTGTCATAGGTTTTTAGACCTGTTCTGAGTGCATCTCGAGCATACAGCTGCAACAGAGGATCTAGGGTGGTTTTGACCGTGAGGCCCCCTTCATAGAGGATTTTGGCGCCATATGCTTCGATAAGTTGGCGACGCACTTCCTCAGAAAAAAAGTCAGCTTTTACGATGTCTCTTTGAGGTCTGTGCTCGTTGAGGGTAAGGGGCGCTTCGATGGCTTTTGAAGCGTCGGCAGATGATATGAGCCCATTTTCCTCCATTCTTTGAATGACCCAATTGCGTCGATTAACAGCTCTTATTGGGTGACGAGAAGGATGATAGCTATTGGGGGCCTTTGGTAAAGCGGCCAAAAAAGCGGCCTCTTCTATGGTTAACTCCGAAAGAGGTTTGCTGAAATAATGGAGTGATGCTGCCGCTACGCCATAAGTTCCCGCACCTAAGTAAATCTCATTTAGATAAAGTTCCAATAGCTTATCCTTAGAAAAAGCTGATTCTAAGCGAAACGCGAGCAAAGCTTCTTTAATTTTTCGAGTCCACGAAAGTTGATTGGTCAGAAGAAAATTTTTAGCGACTTGTTGAGTGATAGTGGATGCTCCAGTAGGACGTTTGCCCTCGGCATACTTGCGGATATTTGTGATAAAGGCTCTGAATATACCTAGAAAATCCACGCCATGGTGTTGGTAAAAATGCGAATCTTCCGCAGCTAAAAAGGTATTCACTATGTGTTGAGGAATATGGGAAACGGGCAGAAAAAAACGTTTTTCTGAGGCAAATTCATGAAATAAATCGCCAGACTTCGCATAAAGACGAGTTACTACCGGGGGGTCGTAGTCTTGGAGTTGGGTGTAATTGGGAAGGTCAG
Source organism: Alphaproteobacteria bacterium (assembly GCA_018401675.1). Lineage (GTDB taxonomy): Bacteria > Pseudomonadota > Alphaproteobacteria > 16-39-46 > 16-39-46 > M30B67. Next base: position 4,524 of record JAGYKM010000014.1, read on the forward strand.
ACGAAAAATAATGATATAATCCCAAACTAGTGAGAGTCGTAGCAGCGATCCCCGTGATAAATAGCCAGAATAAGATACGATATAATTTTTTCATTAGGCGTGCCTAACTTATAAGGAAACGGTTCCAGCTGTTAAGTATTTGTCCCGTCTTTGCGCTTTTAGCTTTTCGGGCGACATAGGGGACAAAATCTTGAGAGCGTCTGCTAACGTGGAGCGAACATTCTGAAAGGTGTTTGGGCGATCTCTGTGGGCTGCTCCTAGGGGCTCGGGGATAATCCCATCGATTATGCCCAACTTTAAGAGATCCTTAGGTTGTAGTTTTAACGCAGCTGCGGCTTCCTCTCTTTTTTCTCTATTTCTCCATAGGATTGAAGCGCACCCTTCAGGTGATATAACAGAGTAAATAGAGAATTCTAACATATACACACGGTTGGCGGTGCCCATGGCAATGGCGCCCCCGGAGCCTCCTTCTCCAATAACAATGCTGATAAAAGGAACAGTGAGAGCTAAAGAAACAGCGATAGTTTGAGCAATGGCTATAGACTGGCCACGAGCTTCTGCGTCCATAACAGGAGAGGCTCCCGCGGTGTCAATAAACGAGATGATGGGCAAGTTATAAAGCATAGCTAAATTCATAAGCCGTTGGACTTTTCGGTAGCCATCAGGTCCGGGCATTCCAAAGTTGTGCTTAAGGCGTGTTTCAGTATCATGACCTTTTTCTTGTCCTAAAATCATAACACTTTGGCCATTAAATCTTCCTATGCCTCCGACGATGGCGCGATCTTCACTATGGAGTCTATCTCCAGCTAAAGGCAAAAAGTCGTCAATGAGAGCTTCAATATAATCTAGGGCGTGGGGACGCTCAGGGTGCCTTGCGACAAGCACATGATCCCAAGGTGATAGATTTCCATATTTTTTCTTGAGTAATCCTTGAGATTTTTTCTGGAGGCGGGACAGTTCCTCAACGATGTCCATATCAGGCGAACTTGAAAGATGTTTCAATTCTTGTATCTTGCTTTCAAGCTCATGGACGTCTTTTTCAAAAGGGAGGAAAGAGGACATGGTAAAGGCCTATAAATTATCTAAGGAAAATCGAATCACCTTCATTTCTTAGACTGAGGGGAGAAAAAAATCAATGAAAAACCTATCTACGAGACCTTGGGTCTTCCTCTTTCCATGAATTTTGACATGAGACAAAATGTCAAGAGATGCTTTGCAAAAACGATCCCCAGAATCTGGGGATAACTCTGTGGATAATTTCAGGACCGTTTCTTGAAATTGCCCCAGAGAGCTCCCCTTCAGCATTTTTCAGGCCCTAAAGCTAAAATTGCTAACAATTTGTTATCAAAGGATATTTTATTTAATTCGTCTTTATAGAACAGGGTAGTCTAAACTAGACAACTTCTTTCATTTCCCTAAGATACCTAGAGTAAAAGGTGGGGATAACTTGGTGTAGTATTTGAAAGGCCTCGTAGCACTCACGTTCAAGAGTAAACTGGTAATGGGGAGACGTGAAATATAATTTTATAGAAAACCTATTTCATTGAAAATAAACACTATTTTAAAAAATGAAAACCCTACAACTTTACCCTATACTTTTACATAAGTGATAGATCAAGGAACGGGCACAAGATTAGCATGAAGTTACTCTGGTGGATTATTAGAGCTAGGGTGGATACCGTCAAGGAATACATTCTTAGGGAGCGCCTTACTTTTTGGTTTCCAAAGGTATTCCTAGGAAAAGGATTTTACATGAAGCCTCTTTGTCGTAGCAAAGGCGGAGGAGTTTGTTAAAGAGGAAGGTCCAGTTATTTTCTAAAGCGCCAGCCATGCTTAAAAACTTGTTTGAGTTAAGGTATTATTCCTCATGGTTGTGGGATAAGAGTAAGGGCTTGCATACTAAGTAAGTGTGGTAGAACGCTGATTCCAATCGATTTGACATGAGTCAGGTCGTAGGTCTTCCCACGTCAGAACAGATAAATGACATTGAATTAAAGAAATTTTCTTGAAAAACTAACCAATTTAGATTAGATTTATTACGGTCGGTATACTTTCGAGTTTGCCGATGTTAGATTTAGGTAATATATTAGATCAATTTAAAACCCTGTTTGGGGGCTTCTTTTGATAGGGCCCTCAATTTTTCAGTAAGGGAAGAGATAATCGAGAAAGAGGTCTTTTGGCTTGATTCCGAATAAGTCTCTTGAAAGGAATTACGATGCGTGTAGAAGAAAAGGATCTGCCAACCGTTCTCCCAGACTCAGAGGCAGATTGTTTGGAAAGGTCAAAACGTCTTAAATTAGCTCGAAAACTAACGGGAATAACCTTAGAAGCTGTTCCAGAAAAATTTGGTATTAGTAAACACACCTTCTATGCATGGGAATCTGGTCGCAATCCGATTCGGGATAAAGCCGTCACAAAAATTATTACTGCTTTGAGACAAGCTGGGGTTTATTGCACTGCAGAATGGCTGGTTCATGGGACCGGACTGTCGCCTCGATTTATGTATGAAGTGAGTGCTGCTTCAGAGGCTCTTCATCCTACTCAAGAAGATTCTACGGAGGAATGGGAGCAGTTTTCAGACGAACTTGCAGTTCTTTCTGAAATTAAAGTATTCCAAAAAGTTAATCAAAATGCAGAGGTTCGTTTTATCACCGATGATGGGATGATGCCAACTTACTCACCCGGCGAGTATGTAGGAGGCATTTGCTTCAGTGCTGATGAGCTAGCAGGGGTGGCGCTAAATACTCACTGTATTGTGGAACTGACGAATGGCACTTCTCTTATCCGGCATCTTTCTCAAGGTAGCAAGCCGGGAGTCTTTAACTTAGCGTGTTTGAACGTTCAAGCCCGTGTGTCTCATCATGTATTGTATGATGTAGAACTCCTAAAAGCAGCGCCTATCATATGGCACAGAAGACTTTCTTATAAGACCCAAGACCGCACCCATTATTCTTAAACTTCCACCAATCTTCTTATGGGGACTTTAATTCCAATCTCCTTATGACCTATGGATGAAGAGCTTTTCAGGTCTATAGCCTTCCAATTTTTGAGATTTACATGATGTTTCTTGATTGAGAATTCTCTTTAGGTGTGGTATTTGCAAGATTCTGCATGAGGTGGGGCGCATAGCTCAGTGGTAGAGCGCTACGTTGACATCGTAGAGGTCAGAGGTTCAAAACCTCTTGTGCCCACCACTCTTTCTTTAAACATCAGTTTTGTAGTTTCGCTCCTCTTTCCAGTGCTCATTTATCATTGTGGATCCAACTGTGGCAATAACCCAGTTGGTTGAAAAGAGATTCTGGTGCGAGAAAAAGTAATCCTCTTAGGATTTTCTGGTTTTTTCCCCAAGCATTTGGTAGAATGAAACTCTGACATAAATCTAGGTACCGTTCCACAAAATGTGTAAAGTGGACTCACCAAGGAGGATGAAAAGTCCTCAAGATTAAAGAGTATTAAAGGGGGCTTCCGTCCATGCAGACTTGCGTTATTACTGGTCTCGACGGTCTCAAGCGCTCGGTGATTCTTGTGGATATCACTCCCGTTGCAGTGGTGATCGGGGTAGCTTCTTCTGAGAGTATTGCTTATGAAACCTTCATTCCCTCTAAATATAGAGACTTTTCGGAATTATTCCGTGATTTTCTCCGTATAGATCCAGGTCTTACAGCCCACTGTCAGGAATGTTATATTTCTATGCCTGAGAATGAAGGCATAATTCCTGGGTATCCTTGGGAGCTCAATTTGTCTCTTCTTGAACACCAGTTTAGCCATTTCGCTTTTGATGTGGTTGATCGTGAGCTTTGTTTGGCTCTTCTTCCTGAATTTTCCTTGGGTGAAAGTTTTATAAATCTTGCTCAGAAGTCACCCGATAATCTCTCTAAATTTTCCTTTGGGACGGCGTCTTATGGAGCCGTTTCCAGTGATTTTTCTGTTACTCTTACGAGAGTAGATCCTTCTAAGGCATTCAATGCTCTTCCTAGTGTAGGCTTTGATACTGATTTTTCAAAAGTCAGTGTGACGTCCATTCACCCAGAGATGCAAATTTACCTTAATCACATAAGTAGCCAATTTGGGGAAGAGGCTATATCTGTCCAGAGATTTTTTTCTCCAAAGGGGTTAACGTGTTGGTATGAAACCTTATATCAGCAAAAAGGATTCTTACGCCAACTTGAATTGGCGCAACTCAAGGAGCCCCTTGTTGTTCAGTCAGGTGCGCCCTCAGATATCGCGCCATTGCAGATAAACAAGCCCCCACGTTTGTCTATTGAGGATCTTCAGGTAGATATTTTATCGAACCCTTATGATCCTACGCCTGAAGATAATTTTTCTCCAGTTTCAAGAGCACCTCGGATGTTTTCTGACTCTGGTATGGCGTCCCGTACATCTTCTTATTTTCAGACCCTATCTTGGTCTACTCTTCTTTCCTATGCAGAACAGGAAGCACAGGAGAATGCTTTATCTCCCATCTTAGTGAACGGAATCGTTATTCCTACAGAAATTGTTAACCTGGCTCATTCAACCCTTGATTCATGGGTTACATTGTTTGGTGAGACCTTAGCCCAGCTTGTCATTCTTATGAATATGCCAGGAGGCATTTTCATGGTGGGCTCTTTTTTTCAAAAGCTGAGCGGGATCCTTCCTCAGGGTTCTTTTGGATCAGTTTTTGTTAAGGGTACTCAAGAAGTAAATCCAGACTGGTCACCCCAATGTCTTTTGGTGAGCATGGATTGTCCGACCTTCCCGTATCTTGTATATCTTGCTAAAATAAGCTCGTGAGGGTTAGGGTCGCAGTCTCTCTTGATAAAGTCAACAAGCCATACCCGCACTAACGAAGATTGTCTTGTGATGCTTGGAAAAATTTGCTAAAAAATACCTAGAGTCAAGTGAAGATCCAAGCTTTAGGGTTTCTACTGGCTTATTAGAACTTATAGATTAAGGAGCTGTTAATGGGCTACACAAAAAGATTGTTTCTTTGTTTTGCCCTTTCGGCAAGTTGCTTGGGCGGATGTTCTCCTTACACTGCTCTTAGAGGAAATCTAATTGAATCTGATGCTGTGGATGGTATTCAAATAGGATCTACCTCAAAATATCAAGTGATCCAGCGGTTAGGCTCTCCGACCAATACCGATCCTTTTAATCCCAATAGATGGTATTTTATAGGAGAGAAAACTGAATCTTTCTCTTTCTTGTCCCCAGAAGTACTTGAGAAAAAAGTTTTACAAATTACTTTTGGGCCCGATGATATGGTCCAAAGTATTCAGTGGGGCGATGGAGGACATGATTTTTCCATTAAGCCTAAATCAAGAAAAACAAAAACCTTAGGCAAGGACCCCAGTTTACTTCAACAGCTACTGGGTAATTTCGGAAAATTTAGCCGGCAACAAAAAGACAAGTAAAAATAAGTATAAATCTTAATAAAACTCTAATGGAGGAAGTGTATAATGGATAAAAAATGTGTAGTAGAAATAGAAATCCTAAAGCATGGGCTGGGTTTATCTGTTCCCGAATATGCCACTCCAGGAAGCTCCGGGGTTGATCTTAGAGCCGCTTTGGAGGGGACTATCGCTATTGAAGTGGGTGCACGAGTTGTGGTTCCCACAGGATTAAAGATGAAAATTCCCGAAGGATTTGAGGGGCAGATTCGCTCTCGTTCTGGCATGGTGATCAATTATGGATTGGTGGTGTTAAACGCACCAGGCACTTTAGATTCTGACCACTTGGGTGAAATTAAAATTATACTCGCTAATCTCGGATCCAGTACTTTTGAGCTTACGAGAGGCTTTAGGTGCGCTCAGTTGGTGATTTGTCCCGTTACAAAAGCGGAGTTCAAAGTAGTCAATGAAGTTCTGGACCCAACTTCTCAAAGGCAGACTAATGGATTCGGATCCACGGGCAGTCACTAGCTTAAAGAACAAGGCACACCTGTATCTGGGCGCGCTAGGCTTAGTGATTTTTAACCTAAACCCAGACAAGATATAGCCATGACCATTATTATTTTAGATTATGAAGACCCCTTTGTTGCACAAGAAGCGAATAGAGAGTTTCAGCAAAGGGGCTTCATTTTTATAAAAAATCATCCCCTGTCAGTGGACTTACTTTCTAGGGCATATGGAGAATGGTCCGAATTTTTTGACCAGTCTTTAGGCATGAAAGGCATTTATCACTTCAATGTAGAGAAGGCTGGCCCTAAAGATGGATATTTTCCCTTATATGCCGAGCATGCTAAGGGCATTGTAGATCCCGATATAAAGGAGTTTTATCATTTTTACCCTTGGGGGCAAACCCCTCATGACTTAATGTCTATTGCGAAAAAAATTCATGATGGTTTGCTTAAAATGGGTCTTTGCGTTCTTAATTGGATTAGTAAAGGGGATTATTTGAGCGCCCACGAGGATAGCAATCTTTCAGATATTGTGGATCATGGCGAAAGTACGGTCACACGGATACTGCATTATCCCCCCCTTGATTTCGAAAATATAAGTCCTCGTTTGAGATCTGCTGCCCACGAGGACGTTAATCTGCTTACAGTCTACCCAGCCGCTACTCAGGAGGGGCTCGAGTTTAAGGATAATGAAGGTATTTGGCATAGAGTTCCCAGTGATCCAAGTATTGTAGCGATTGGCATAGGAGATATGCTGGCTCTTTGGAGTCGCGGCCGATTACAAGCAACCACTCATCGGGTCATCAATCCGTCTCCCGATCACAATTATTCACGTTATGCGTTTCTCCTCTTTCTTCATGCGAAAAATTATGTTCAATTGTCTCCTGAACACACAGCAGCTAGCTATTTAGCTCAACGCTTCCGAGATAATGGCGTTTTGACTCAAAGGACGCCTAAAATTCACCAGAAATTCTAAGAGAGATTCTTTTATGCCCAAAATATATTTTGATTTTCCTGATGGTACTGAAAAATGCGTTGATGCACAAAATGGTCTGTCCTTGCTTGAGGTTGCCCATGGAAACCATATTCCTCTTGAGGGGGCCTGTGAAGGCTCTCTTGCTTGCTCTACCTGCCACGTGATTGTAGATCCCGATTGGTATCCCAAATTAACTCCAGCTTCGGAGGACGAGGAAGACATGCTTGATCTTGCTTTTGGACTCACGCGAACGTCTCGACTGGGTTGCCAAATCATTATTTCTGATGCTTTAGAGGGTCTACGTGTAAAATTGCCTGAAGGCACTCGAAATCTTTGATTAATCACTTGGGGAAGGTGGTGATATGAACACGCTAAAGTGGACAGATGTCTTTGAAATTGCGCGGGACTTGGAGGATGCCAATCCCAACGTAGATGTGATTAACATAAGTTTCACCCAGTTATGGCAATCAGTCATCAAATTGCCTAGATTCCAAGATGACCCCAAGCGAAGTAACGAGCGGATCTTGGAGGCCATACAGCAAGCTTGGTTAGATGAAAGAGACTGAAACAAGCATAGTAGAGCAAGTTCAAGGGCTCATAGAAAACCTTTGTAACGATTCCGACGCCCAGTTAGAGAAGGGATATGAAGAAATATCTCTTCATTACAGAAGCTCTTCTACTTCATCTTCTTCATTAAAGTTTTCCCCTTCCCACATATGGGCCTATGCTTTGGCTCGGATGCCGGCTACTTGTGGTGTGGCTACTTCTATTTTAAAGCGTCTTATTGAGATTCAGCCAGATTTTTCTCCTGACTCTCTATTGGATTTGGGAAGTGGTCCAGGAAGCATGATCTGGAGTTCTTTGGATGAATTTTCTTCACTGAAAAAGATTGCCTACTGGGAAGCGCACCCTCTGTTTAAGAATTTGGTGACTTCTGTGAGGGAAGCGTTCTTTGCGCAAAGTAAGTTAGACTTTGAAGAAATTGGGGTTACTCTAGAAGATAGTTCACAATGGACTCAGTTCCATGCGGCGAAAACGCAGTTTGACATGGTTTGGGCGTCTTATGTTCTTGGTGAACTGAGTGATAGTGATCAACGTCTCCTTTTAGATCGGGCTTTGATGGTGACAAGAGGGATACTCGTTCTGAGTGAACCGGGTACTCCCGAAGGCTTTAAGAATATACGCCAAGCTCGTTCTTTGTTATTGGAATCGGGCGCACACATTCTAGCGCCTTGTACCCATGCACAGGGTTGTCCTATGGAGACATCTTCAGGTGATTGGTGCCACTTTCCGGCACTTTTGGAGCGTAGAGATATTCATAGGCGCATCAAAAATAAAGCGTCGAGTCTTCCTTGGGAAGTGGAGAAGTATGCCTATTTGATAGTTTCTCCTCGTGAACTAGCCCCCTATGTCATTGAAACAACGCGCATTATCAAAAATCCTCTTCGCCGTAAGGGGCATAGAATCCTAGACATTTGTTCATCATCAGGAGAGGAGAGGGTGGTGGTTTCCAAAAAAAATGGTGGATTGTATAAAAAATCTCTCAAGAAAAATTGGGGAGATATCTGGGAAATAGAGTGAAACTTCCTGGTTGATATTAATCAAAGATTCCAGTAAGGTCGGGCATCCTGGAGGGGTGGCCGAGCGGTTGAAGGCGCACGATTGGAAATCGTGTATACGTTAGTAGCGTATCGTGGGTTCGAATCCCATCCCCTCCGCCAGTTTTCAGAAGCTTACCTATTTGATGCTATAGAAGACAACTAGCTCTCTAATAGTGCTGGACGTGAGGGAAGTTTCATCGTCCAAAAACAGGGTAATTAGATAATCAATATAAGACGCAAGTGGCCGGTAAAACAGCTCTTTAAACTTAATTATGCTGATGCTACATTACTGTATTGTCTGACCCTAGCGCTGTTATTATTCATTCACATCCGACTTGATTTTTGTAGGTTCTTCTAGAATGTTTAATATTGCTGTTGCACAGTAGACTTTATCTCGTTTATTATCATTGGTCTTTTTAATAATGCCTGCAGCTACAAGTTTTTGAACACCTCTTTGGGCAGTGCTGTAGGCAATACCAAGGTCTTCAGCAACTTTACTCGTGGTGAAATAAGGATTTATTGCCAAAAGTTGTACCAGATCTCCAGGAACTTGTGAACCACTGCTTGCAATATCAATTTTCCATTGATTTAATAATGCATTGATGCGCTCTGCACGTGATAAAACATCTTCCGATTGGAGAGCAACACCATTAAGAAAATAAACGAGCCACTCATGCCAAGTGCCTTTTGAACTGACATTATAAAGTTGTTTATAATATTCATCGCGTGTTGCTTCAAAAAAGGCAGATAAATATAATACAGGTGAAGGCAGCATTCTTTGTTCAATGAGCAACAACATAATCAGCAGTCGTCCAACACGCCCATTGCCATCTAAAAAGGGATGAATGGCTTCAAATTGATAATGGCAAAGCGCAATATGGATCAAAGGCGGTAATGACCTATTATGTAAAAAATTTTCAAATTCTCCCAAACAATCCATCAAATTGTCAGGAGGTGGTGGCACAAACTTTGCTGTGTTTAGCGTACATCCGGGCGAACCAATCCAATTCTGACTGCGCCTAAATTCCCCAGGGGTTGCATGAGATCCCCTAACGCCTTCCATTAAGTGCTCATGGATTTCTTTGATAAGGCGTAGCGATAACGGAAGCCCTGTTAGCCTACCCAGACCATAGTCAAGCGCTTTGATATAGTTTTGTACCTCTTGGAGATCGTCTGGATTTTGCTGTACATGGGCGCCGGCGTTGGCGGCTAGGATTTGCCCAAGGGTTGCTTGGGTACCTTCAATCTTGCTGGACAGAACCGCTTCTCGAGTGAGGAATGGGCGCATCAAAAGATGAGGATTGGGTAATATGCTGCCTTCCCTTGCTAATTTTCCAAGCAAAAAATCAGCACGAGATAGGCTGTTAATCACAGCATTATTCCACTCCAGCTTAGGTGGCAAATTATGGGGCAAAAAGGCATTATACCCTTTGGGTGATTTTACGATTTGTCCTGAGAGGGACTGTTGTATATCCATGAACTATGATCCCTATTTGATTCTGCGTTCATTATGACCGCAATTATCGAAAACGTCAATATTCGATAATAACGACATTTCTTATCATCATGAATGAGAATAAGGATGCAAGCTATTATCGAATATAATGAAAATCGATAATAACTATGTTTCTTATCACCACCCTTGGTAATAACTGCTTGCATACCGCGCCCACTTTGTAGGTGGCTATTTTTTTAAAGAATGCCCACCTCCGACAGGTTTCAGAAGCTGAGCTTGTTTGATTCCAAACAGATCATAGCCCTATAGTATTAATAGATGTAAGTGAACTTTCATCGTCCAATAAATAGGGTAATTAGATAATCAAAAAATAACCGGTTTTCACCTAAAGGGCTCATTTTACATATCCTCTCAGCATCATATACGGTAAAGTCCAAAGCGAGGAAGTGTGTATCTAGAAACCTTGATTTCCAGAGGTTTTTGCAAAACCCAAGGATGAAGGCCATCATTAAGTCCGGGCAGGGCTGACATACCTACATAGATCGGACTCTATCTTGTGCATTATGAGCAGAGAACATGATTGACTTGATAAGATTATATCGCCAAGGCGAAGATTATTTTTTCCGAGGTATTTCATCAAAATGCTTGGATCTAGGTCATGGTGCTACTGCTTATAAGATTAATGGCACTGAATTAAATTTTATTTACATCACAAAGAGCGTAAATGACTTGGATAAGATTCTAATCCAAGGAAGGACCTTTTTCGACCAGGATAATCTTAATTTTGAGATTATCATTCCCCAAGAATTGTGCACGACTCAAAGAACTGGTATTTTAAATCTCATGGGGTATCCCAAGAAAACCGAAACCGTTTCAATGGCTATGAACTTAGAGAGATTCCTAAGTGTCCACACTGCCAGTTTTGATGATGAGATTACAGTCAAAGAGAATGACGGTCACTTAAATGCATGGGTGATGCCCTTGATAGGCGCTTTTGAATCAACTTTCGAGATAGGCTCCCTCTATGCTGCTGCCCATGAAAATGCTTTAAAAAAAAATATTAATCTTCGCCATTTTAGCCTATATAAACAGGATAACCCCATAGCATCGCTTACTTTATCCCAGAGTAATGGCAGTGTAAGGATGGATGATGTGAGCACATTGCCAGACTTCCAAGGAAAAGGATATGCAACAAGGCTTATGCGTTATGTGTTAGCTGAGGCCAAAAAACGAGGTCCGCACCATTGTTTTTTAGAATCAACCCATTCAGGCCTTCCAGTGTATCAAAAACTAGGGTTTAGATCTCTGTTTAAAAACAATATTTATTCGAGGCAATCGTCAGTGTAGATAATGAGGTAAACTGACGATACACATAAGATTTAGTCTCCTCCACAAAGATATAGTGAGGTATTTAGGGTAGGCCTATGGGTGAGTGGGCCTGGGCAATCTCTTCTTTCTCTTTGATTTAATTTCAGGACAGTTGTTTATCGTGATATCCTATTACTTTAGCTGGAAAGGTTGGATCTGCAAGGGAGAAGGATTTGAAAATGGGATTGAGTGAAGGCTACGAGATATGGTCCATTTATTGAAATTAACGAAAAGAGAATTGGTTGGGAAAATCCTAACAAATCTAGTGGTTTTTTATTTTTTGATCTCTACCAATCTGTGTTTTGCAGTAGACCTGCAAACAAATAATCTCCTGGATATAAAAAATATATTAGATAAGGAAGCTAATAAAGAAACTTTGGTCATTTTTGACGTAGATGATGTTTTAATCGCTCCTACGGACGCGTTTGCCTTTAGGGATTCTCTTAGAAGAAAATTTAACCAGGGCTTAAAGTCACGGTATACTCAACAAGAACGTAAAGTTATATTTAGCGATTTTTTTAAAAAAAGAAGAGTCTGCCTTATAACGCCGAAAATTATCTCTTTACTGGATGAACTTCGGAGCCAAAAGATACCCACAACTGCCTTAACCCGTTGGTATACTGGACGTTATGGAACTATTGAGTATATGGAAGACCTAAGATTTAAAGGCTTAGACGATGTGGGTATTTCATTTGTTGATATGTCACCGTTTAAAAAAGATTTTACATTTCCTGAGTTAAAAACAGAGGATGGGATTCCCATGGTCAGAAATGGCATCATCATCACCGCTTTTGCAGATAAAGGTGTTAGTTTATTAGCGGCTCTCGCCAAAGAGAAATTAAACTTTAGAAAAATTATTTTTATAGATGACGATTTAACCCAACTTGAATCCGTGAAAAAAGCCTGTAAGAAAATAGGGGTCAGCTTTATAGGCATTCACTACACTGAAGCTAAACTCATTCCTTTGCCAAACCTCAATGAAGCAAGGGAGAAATTGAGATTTGAAATTTTAGAAAAAAAGAAGATCTGGTTAACAGATAACGAACTGGAAATGCACAAGAAGTAACTCTAGGGAACGCCAATTTTTGGTACAGAGAGATTTGTTAAGACCAATGCTGAGTGAATTCTCCATAGATAGTCTTTGGCATTGTAAGAGGGGCTATTTTTTAGGCTGTCAAGGCGCAATGTGCCATCATGGTGTACTTTGAAGAAGTGTTTGTTACTTACAAGGGAAGTTCTGGAAATTCATGGAGGACCATGCTGGCCTTTTGTCTTCGAATGGCAACGAACAAGAACCCAGATGTGCGAGAGCATGCTGTGGCTGCATGTGCTAGAGTGTATCACTCTGGAAAGATGGCAGCTGTTGAGGCTGCTCTATCTGGATTGCCAACATCCCCGCGCTCTTCAGTCCGAAAGGCAATAGAGACCTGTCCACGACCTACACAAACAGTTTCGTCGTTGAGTGAAGCCATTGCATGC
>JAGYKM010000015.1 GCA_018401675.1 Alphaproteobacteria bacterium
GCGTGCTCTTCTATACAGGCCGTTCATACAAAATAGGCGAGGTGCACGAAGGTGCCGCGACTATGGATTGGATGGCTCAAGAGCAAGAGCGAGGCATAACCATTACGTCTGCTGCTACGACGTGTATGTGGAATGACTGTCGCATCAACATCATTGACACGCCGGGTCACGTTGACTTTACCATTGAAGTCGAGCGTTCACTCCGGGTTCTCGATGGAGCTGTCGCTGTTTTTGACAGTGTTGCAGGCGTGGAGCCCCAATCTGAGACTGTGTGGCGCCAAGCTGACAAGTACAATGTTCCTCGGATTTGCTTTATTAATAAAATGGACCGCACCGGTGCCGATTTCTATCGCTCCGTGCAAATGATGATTGACCGTCTCGCAGCTAATCCCTTGGTGCTTCAGTTGCCCTTAGGCGTAGAGTCGGACTTCTTGGGGGTTATTGACCTTGTTAATATGAAAGCTATCGTATGGGAAGATGAGTCTCTCGGCGCTAGCTTTAGAACAGAAGAAATTCCTGCGGATCAATTGCAAAAAGCAGAAGAATATAGAGCCGCATTAGTGGAAAAAGCCGTTGAAGTTGATGATTTAGTGCTAGAGGCATATCTCAATGGAGAGATGCCTACTCCGGAGACTTTGCACAAGTGCATACGTAAGGGCACTATTGAAAGGCTTTTTGTGCCTGTTCTTTGTGGAAGTGCTTTTAAAAACAAAGGCGTTCAGCCTTTGCTTGATGCAGTGGTCCAGTATCTTCCATCTCCAATGGATATTCTCCTGTGGAGGGATTGTCCCTGACCGTGAAGACCCAGCTTTCGTGAAGCGAATGATGCTGAGCCCTTCTCTGGTTTGGCTTTTAAAATCATGACAGACCCTTTCGTAGGTTCTCTTACTTATGTTCGCATTTATTCTGGGCAACTTGAGACAGGGTCGCAGGTTCTCAATTCCACAAAAGACCAGAAAGAGCGTGTTGGACGGATGCTATTGATGCATGCCAATACGCGTGAAGACATAAAAATTGCTCACGCTGGGGATATTGTGGCTTTGTGTGGGTTAAAATCCACTATAACAGGCGAGACGTTATGTGACCCGGCTAAGCCAGTAATTCTAGAGTTAATGGAATTTCCTGAGCCTGTTATTGAGGTTGCAGTCGAGCCCAAAACCAAAAGTGACCAAGAAAAAATGGGCCTTGCTCTATCCCGCTTGGCTACTGAGGATCCTTCATTTCGAGTATCTTCTGACTTCGAAACCGGTCAGACGATTATCAAGGGAATGGGTGAGTTACATCTGGATATTATCGTGGATCGTATGCGTCGAGAATTTAAAGTTGAGGCCAATGTAGGCCCTCCTCAGGTAGCCTATCGTGAAACCATCTCGCGTCGCACTGAAGTGGATTATACTCATAAGAAGCAGTCTGGGGGTGCAGGTCAGTTTGCTAAAGTTAAAATAGTATTTGAGCCATTGGAACCGGGCAGTGGATGCATTTTTGAAAGCGCAATTGTCGGAGGGTCTGTTCCAAAAGAATATATCCCAGGCGTAGAAAAAGGAATTATGTCTGCACTGAGCTCTGGAGTTATCGCTGGATATCCAACTATTGACGTAAAAGCGACTCTCATTGATGGGGCATATCATGATGTGGACTCAAGTTCTCTTGCTTTCGAAATAGCCGGTCGCGCTTCAGTTAGGGAGGGGCTTCCTAAGGCTTCTCCGAAGTTACTAGAGCCCATTATGAATGTGGAGGTAGTCACTCCAGAAGAGTATATGGGAGATGTGATTGGAGATCTAAACAGTCGTCGAGGTCAAGTAGGGGGTATGGACCAAAGAGGAAATGCACGTGTTATTTCAGCTATGGTGCCTTTAGCTTCAATGTTTGGGTACGTAAATACCTTGCGTTCAATGTCTCAAGGTAGAGCTCAGTACACTATGGCATTTGATCACTATGACCAAGTTCCTCAAAACATTGTGGAAGAATTGAAGGCCAAGGCTTAGGTATTAATCGTTATTCAAGTTGTTAACATAGAATTTAGTAAAGCTAGTAAGAAGGGATAAGAAGCGATGTCAAAAGCAAAATTTGAACGGACGAAGCCCCATTGCAATATAGGGACTATAGGTCACGTGGATCACGGGAAGACTACCCTGACAGCTGCGATTACAAAGATATTGGCAGAGAAGGGTGGAGCCTCGTTTATGGCCTACGACCAGATCGATAAGGCGCCCGAAGAGAAGGCTCGTGGAATAACTATCTCCACGGCCCATGTGGAATACGAGACAGACAATCGACATTATGCTCATGTGGACTGTCCTGGACACGCTGACTATGTGAAGAACATGATTACTGGAGCGGCTCAGATGGATGGTGCCATATTGGTGGTATCAGCAGCGGATGGCCCTATGCCCCAGACGCGGGAGCATATATTGTTAGCCCGACAAGTAGGTGTGCCGGCTTTGGTTGTGTACATGAATAAGGTGGACCAAGTTGATGACGAAGAGTTGTTAGATTTAGTCGAGATGGAAGTAAGAGAGCTGTTGAGCAGCTACGATTTTCCTGGAGACGATATTCCAGTGGTGCGAGGGAGTGCGTTATGTGCCTTGGAGTCAAAAGAGCCAGCGAAGGGAAGCGAATCAATTATTGCTTTGATGGAAGCGGTGGATAAGTATATTCCCCAGCCAGCTAGAGCGAAAGACAAGCCTTTCTTGATGCCGATAGAAGATGTATTTTCCATATCTGGACGAGGCACAGTGGTGACTGGGCGTGTGGAAAGAGGAGTGGTTAAGGTTGGAGATGAGTTAGAGATCGTGGGAATGAGGCCGACTCAAAAGACAGTATTAACGGGCGTAGAGATGTTCCGAAAGCTGTTGGATCAAGGAGAAGCGGGAGATAACATTGGTGCGTTGCTCCGTGGAACAAAGAGAGAAGATGTGGAGAGAGGTCAGGTATTGGCGGCTCCAGGGAGTATCAAGCCCCATACGGATTTTGAGTGTGAGGCGTATATTCTAACGAAAGAAGAAGGAGGACGGCATACGCCATTTTTCGCCAACTACCGGCCCCAGTTCTACTTTAGGACAACTGATGTGACCGGGACAGTAGAGTTGCCGGAAGATGTAAAGATGGTAATGCCAGGTGATAATATTCGGATGACAGTAAAACTGATAGCGCCAATAGCTATGGATGAAGGGCTACGATTCGCCATTAGAGAAGGTGGTCGTACAGTAGGAGCTGGCGTGGTGACTAAGATAATAAAATAGGTGTGGTGAGGGAGCTTTCGTGCTCCCTCCTCTTTCTTCTGGTATATAATTAATTATGAGATTATTAAGTTATGCCAAGAGGGCTTGCCGTGATGATAAAATTTCTAGGAGTGTAGCTCAATTGGCTAGAGCACCGGTCTCCAAAACCGGGGGTTGGGGGTTCAAGTCCCTCCACTCCTGCCACTCAAAGGCGGGATGATGGTTCTTAAGGGGTGGTCAAGGGGGTTTCTGAATGGTGTTTATGGATATTCCTTGACATTCAGGACTTTTCCTTGCAAATAAAGATAACTTTAAAATCCTTAAGGATCTTCTACAATGCTAAATCCTCTTATTTTCTTTCGGCAAGTACGACAAGAAATGGACAAAGTGACCTGGCCAACTCGGAAAGAAACAGTCATTACGACCGTAATGGTACTGATACTAGTGTCAATCATGGCTTTGTTCTTTTTGGGAGTTGATCAGGTATTGTCTCGTATTATTCGTTTTGTTTTGAATATGGAGGGATGATCCAGATGCACTCAGAAAATACACCCCATTGGTATATCGTTCAGGCTCATTCCGGCGCTGAGAAAAAGGTTGCTCAAGGCATACTAGAGCAGGCTGAAAAAAAAGGATATACGTCCCACGTCTTGGATATTCTTGTTCCCGCAGAAGAAGTGATAGAAATACGTCGGGGAGTCAAAGTAAGTGCTGAACGGAAGTTTTTTCCTGGCTACATTCTTGTACAGCTCATATTGACAGAAGATGTATGGCACCTTATTACCGAAATCCCTAAAGTAACTGGGTTTTTGGGCGGAAAAGGTAAACCTACACCTCTTGGGAGCGCAGAAGTAGAGAGAATACGTCAGCAGATAGCTGACGTGGCCGAAAAGCCTAAGTCTTCTATTATCTACGAAGTGGGTGAGCAAGTTCGTGTGTGCGATGGTCCTTTCAGCTCATTCAATGGAATGGTAGAAGAAGTTGATGAGTATAAGGATCGACTAAAGGTATCGGTATCTATCTTTGGGCGTTCGACGCCAGTGGATCTTGAATATTCACAAGTGGAGAAAATTAAATAAGCTGCAAGAAAGAAGAAAATATTTCTAGTGGGTTAGGAAACGGTTTGTGCGCTGAAATAGAAAAAGAAGTTATTTGTTACCCGAGTAGGGATTCGATAGATGTCTTATTTTTCTTGAAAAAAGAAACAGAAATGTTCTAAGGGTATATTTTCAGTGCCATTGGGTTGAGATGAGTGGTTTCGATAAACGGGTAAAGTTATTTATGTATCTTTGAGCATGGACGGGAGAATTTAATGGCAAAAAAAATAGTTGGGTATATCAAACTTCAAGTTCCTGCTGGGCAGGCCAATCCCTCGCCACCTATTGGGCCAGCCTTGGGACAAGCTGGCTTAAATATTATGGAATTTTGCAAAGCTTTTAATGCTCAGACTCAAGGTGTAGAGGCAGGCACTCCACTCCCAGTAGTTATTACTGCTTTTGCGGACAGGACGTTTACCTTTGTGACGAAAACGCCCCCAGTATCCTTTTTTCTGAAGAAAGCGGCAAATATCAAAAAAGGGGCGACGAGTCCGGGTGTCGGGCCTATGGTCGGCAAAGTCACGAAGAGTCAAGTGAAAGAAATTGCAGAAAAAAAGATGCAAGATCTGAATGCTCATAGCATTGACGCAGCTTGTCAAATGATTATTGGGTCGGCTCGTTCTATGAATATTGAAGTTGTGGAGTAAAGAATGTCTCATTACGGAAAAAGACTTAAAAAAGCATGCGAGAAGGTAGATTGTGAATCTATTTACACATTGGATGAGGCAGTCAAACTTGTTAAATCAAATGCTACTGCTAAGTTTGATGAAACAGTCGAGGTTGCGATTAACCTTAATGTGGATCCGCGTAAATCAGAGCAAGCCGTGCGAGGTGTGGTGCAGCTTCCTCATGGGACTGGAAAAACCCTTAGAGTTGCGGTTTTCGCAAAAGGGGCAAAGGCTGAAGAAGCCACTGCAGCTGGTGCAGATGTGGTAGGCTCGGATGATTTAGTGGATACTATTCTCAAAGGCGGCATAGATTTTGATCGGTGTATAGCCACTCCTGATATGATGGTTTTGGTTGGGCGTTTGGGTAAAGTTCTTGGTCCTCGTGGGTTAATGCCAAATCCAAAGCTTGGAACGGTCACTATGGATGTTACCGCCGCAGTCACTGCGGCTAAATCCGGCCAGATCGAGTTTCGCGCTGATCGTGGCGGTGTGGTTCATGCAGGTATTGGAAAAGCAAGTTTTGAGCAAGGAAACTTGGTGGACAATGTTAAAGCTTTTTTTGATGTAATTGCTAAAGCACGCCCTCAGGGCCTTAAGGGATCGTATATAGAAAGAATGTCTCTTAGTTCGACTATGGGCTTAGGAATAAAAGTAGATTTGAGTGAAATAAGGAAAGCTTGATCTTCCTTTAGGAATTATGTATACGTCAAGAACTAAACTAGGAGTGAGAGTTCGTATCGTTCGTCTGTCCAAGATTGTAGGTAGAGGAATCTTTAAGCCTAAACACGAGTGTTTAGGGCCTTCATGAGACGAGACTGATCTACAAAGATCATCTATCTCGGACAAAAGTGCATACTAGACTCAGGAAACATTGATTCCTAAGGATGCTACAGAATAAGGAGATAGAAAGAGTGAATAGAACCGAAAAGATTAAATTTATTGATGGGTTGAGACAGTCCTTGGCTAATGCTTCTTTGGTAGTAGTGGTTCAGCAAAAAGGATTAAGTGTTTCTCAAATGGGTTCCTTGCGGACCAAGATTCGTGAACATGATGCCCATCTTAAGGTTACGAAGAATACTCTCGCGCGTCTTACTGTACAAGGAACAGATCAGCAAGGGTTGTCACCTTTTTTTAATGGGCCTATGGCCCTTGCCTACTCTTCTGATCCAGTGGCAGCAGCCAAAGTTGTCGTAGAGTTTTCAAAAGAAAATGATAAACTGCAAGTTTTAGGCGGATATCTGAATGGCGCAATTCTGGAAGCACAGGAAATCCAACATTTAGCATCGCTGCCCTCATTGGATGCTCTTCGAGGGAAGATCGTGGGTCTTATTTCTACTCCGGCTAGAAATTTGGCTTCTCTTGTCCAGGCTCCAGGGAGCCAGATAGCCCGGGTCATTCAGGCCTTTACAAGCAAAGCCTAAATTAACATAAACACTTAGATTAACCATACGTAAGGAGACTATAAAATGGCACAATTAGATAAAATTGTAGAAGATCTATCAAAGCTCACCGTTCTAGAGGCGTCTGAGTTGACAAAACTTCTCGAAGAAAAATGGGGCGTGAGTGCAGCAGCTCCTGTAGCCGTGGCTGCTTCTGGTCCAATTGCAGCAGCTGTTGAGGAAAAAACAGAATTTGATGTGCTTTTAAAAGACACCGGTCCCAACAAGATCAATGTGATTAAAGAAGTTCGGACGATTACGGGTCTTGGGCTCAAAGAAGCTAAAGACTTAGTAGAGGCTTCATCTGCTAGTGCGCCTAAGCCAGTTAAGGAAGGCGTAAATAAAGAAGAAGCCGAGAAGCTTAAGAAGCAGCTTGAAACTGCAGGTGCTACTGTAGAAGTAAAGTAGTAGTTCTATAAAAGAAGGCCCCCTCAGGTTCGTCCTGGGGGGTGTCTTGTGTAAAGAAGTATGTTAGCCAAACTAATGTAGTGTGGATTCGTCCATAGCGCTGTGTGCTTTAAGTAAATAATGCTACCAAGGCTTGATAAAGGTGAGCGAAAGCTTTCACCCGAACTCAGGCTTATACTTTATTTTTGGTTTGGTCCAAAATTATAGACGGGACAAAAATCACAGTTTAAAGATGATTTTTGTGTTTGGTTCGCGGCATTTTAAATAAAGAACGAATAGATAAGGGGTTTTTATGTCAAGATCATTTGCTGAGAGAAAAAGATTTCGCAAAACGTTTGGTAAAATCCCTGAAATCGCGCCAGTGCCTAACCTCATTGAGGTTCAAAGAACTTCCTACGAATCATTCCTACAAATGTATACGCCTCCTGCGGATAGGAAAGATTTTGGTTTGCAGACTGTTCTCCGTTCTGTCTTTCCCATAATAGATTTTTCTGGGCGAGCTCAGCTTGAGTTTGTGCGATATGAGTTGGGGTCGCCAAAATACGATGTAGAGGAATGTCGCCAGCGGGATATGACTTACGCTGCTCCCTTAAAAGTGACGCTGCGCCTAGTGGTGTGGGATCTTGATGCTGATACGGGTGCCCGCTCTGTCAGAGATATAAAAGAACAGGATGTATATCTCGGAGACGTTCCTTTGATGACCGAAACTGGTACCTTTGTCATTAATGGAACCGAGAGGGTTATTGTTTCGCAGATGCATCGTTCACCAGGTGTATTTTTCGATCATGATGATGGCAAAACTCATGCGTCTGGAAAATTCCTTTTCGCCGCGCGCGTTATTCCCTATCGGGGCTCATGGCTGGATATAGAGTTTGATCCGCGAGATCTAATTCAAGCGCGAATAGACAGAAAAAGGAAGATTCTGGTTACCACATTTTTAATGTGTTTGGATAGCGAGGAAAGTCTGGCCTTGAGAGAGGCGGCAGCAAAAAAAGGAGAGACGATCGCCGAAGAGTTGATTACGGGGATGTCTCGTGAAGAAATTCTTGCTTATTTTTATGATACGATTCCTTACACTCGCGCGAAAAAAAGTGCCCAGGGAACATGGAAACTTCCCTTCAATCCAGAGCATTGGAAAGGTATTAAATTAGAAGAAGATCTCATTAATGCTGAAACTAATGAAATCTTAGTGAAGGCAGGGAATAAAATTTTACCCCGCCAAGCAAAAAAAATGGAAGAAGACGGCCTGCAATTTATACTTGCGTCCCAGAAAAGCTTATATGGAAAATACTGTGCTAGAGACCTCATCAATGAAAATAGTGGCGAAGTCTATTTGGAAGCAGGGGATGAAATTGATGAAAAAAATCTCGAGCTTCTTGAAGAAAACAAAATAAATGAAATCCCCATTCTTGCGACTGATAATGTAAACTTGGGGGCCTATTTAAGAAATACGCTTGCTGCCGATAAGAATAACTCCAGGCAAGAAGCACTTCTTGATGTTTATCGTGTAATGCGTCCTGGTGAGCCGCCTACCTTAGAAGGTGCGGCTCAATTGTTTAAGAATTTATTCTTTGATGTAGATCGCTACGATTTATCGTCGGTAGGCCGAGTAAAAATGAATGGGCGTCTCGGATTCCAGACAGAGGACTCCCTTCGAGTGCTAAGGAAAGAAGACATCCTTTCTATCTTAAGAATATTGATTGACTTAAAAGATGGCAAAGGTGAGATTGACGATATTGACAACTTAGCCAATAGGCGGGTGCGCTCTGTTGGAGAGCTCTTAGAGAACCAATTCCGACTTGGGCTCGTAAGGATGGAACGTTCGGTCAAAGAGAGAATGAGCTCCGTCGACATTGATACAGTCATGCCCCATGATTTGATAAATGCAAAAGCGGTGGTTTCGTCAATTCGGGAATTCTTTGGATCTTCTCAGTTGTCTCAGTTTATGGATCAAACCAACCCACTATCTGAAATAACTCATAAAAGGCGTTTGTCAGCTTTAGGTCCAGGTGGTTTGACAAGAGACAGAGCTGGCTTCGAGGTGAGAGACGTTCATCCGACCCATTATGGAAGAATATGTCCAATCGAGACGCCGGAAGGGCCCAATATTGGTTTGATTAACTCTTTGGCTACCTACGCACGGATTAATAAGTATGGCTTTATTGAAACGCCTTATAGAACAGTTGTCTCAGGAAAGGTGACAAACGAGATTATTCATTTGTCAGCTATGGAAGAGATTAATCATAATATTGGCCAAGCCAATATTTCCATGGATAAAGCGAATAAGCTTCTTGATGGCCAAGTCATGGTTAGGCGCAACGGCGAGTTTGTTGTTGTTCCAGCCGAAGAGATTGAATATATTGATATTTCTCCAAAACAGCTTGTATCGGTGGCTGCATCTCTGATTCCCTTTCTTGAAAACGATGATGCTAGCCGAGCTCTTATGGGTTCCAATATGCAAAGACAAGCAGTGCCTCTTATTCAAGTGGAAGCACCGCTGATTGGTACCGGGATGGAAGGACCTGTAGCCCGAGACTCGGGAGCTACCGTTATTGCGCGACGGGCGGGTGTGGTTGATCAAGTAGATGCAACCCGAATTGTGGTTCAGGCCACAGAAAAAAGTGAAGGAAATACACCGACAGTTGATATTTACAATTTACACAAATTTCAACGCTCAAATCATAGCACGTGTATTACCCAAAAGCCCTTGGTTCGCGTGGGAGATCACGTGGAGAAAGGTGACATAATTGGAGATGGGCCCTCTACCGAATTAGGAGAACTCGCTTTGGGTCGTAACGTCCTGGTCGCTTTTATGCCATGGAGTGGATACAACTTTGAAGATTCTATTATCATTTCAGAGAGGATAGTATCCGAAGACGTGTTTACCTCGATCCACATTGAAGAATTTGAAATTATGGCTCGGGATACTAAACTTGGTAATGAAGAAATTACCCGAGATATTCCCAACGTGGGAGATGATGCCCTCCAAGATTTGGATGAAGCGGGCATTGTATATGTAGGGGCTGAAGTGCAGCCTGGTGATATTCTTGTTGGAAAGGTTACTCCGAAAGGGGAATCTCCAATGACTCCCGAAGAAAAATTACTGAAGGCAATTTTCGGAGAAAAGGCCACCGATGTTCGTGATACATCCTTGCGTGTTCCGCCTGGAACCGGCGGAACGGTGGTAGCAGTTCGGGTATTTTCACGCCGGGGTATAGAGAAAGATGAGCGCTCTATTGCCCTCGAATGGGAAGAAGTAGAGAAATTGTCTCAAGATAGAGAGGCTGAAAAAGCTATTTTAGAGAGAAGTTTCTATTCCAAATTGAAAGAATTGATTCAGGGCCATAAAGTGGTAAATGGACCGAAATCAGTTGCAAAAGGGGCTGTTGTGACCCAAGAACTTTTGGACTTACTTACCAAGGGGCAGTGGAGACAGCTTAATGTGGCCAATGAAGATATTATGGCTCAGGTTGAGGCTATCAGTAAACAACATGACTCGAGCATAGACAAGCTGGAGCATCGCTTCAATGATAAGGTGGAGAAAATTCGTCAAGGTGATGAGTTATCTCCAGGTGTCATGAAAATGGTCAAGGTATTTGTCGCCGTTAAACGAAAGCTGCAGCCTGGAGATAAAATGGCTGGTCGTCATGGAAATAAGGGAGTCGTTTCACGGATTGTTCCTGTAGAAGATATGCCTTACTTGGAGGATGGCCGGGCTGTAGATATTATATTAAATCCCTTGGGCGTTCCGTCTCGTATGAACGTGGGTCAAGTTCTTGAGACCCATTTAGGATGGGCTTCTTCAGGATTGGGCCGACAAGTTGCTTCTTTGTTAAAAGAAACCTCTGATCCTGCTCAAGTAAAAAAATTCTTAAAGACTATATATTCTTCTTCTGAAGATCATAAGGATTTGGATGCTTTGTCTGACAGTGGTCTGATGGAAATGGCAGAAAACCTTCGTTCAGGAATTCCTATGGCCACTCCCGTCTTTGACGGCGCTCACGAATCAGATGTTGTAGAAGCGTTAGTTCAGGCTGGCTTAAATAGTTCTGGACAGTGTTTTCTTACCGACGGTCGGACAGGCGAAAGATTTCAAAGGCCGGTGACGGTGGGAACCATCTACATGCTTAAATTACACCATCTAGTAGATGATAAAATTCACGCTCGGTCAGTGGGTCCCTACAGCTTGGTTACTCAACAGCCTCTAGGTGGTAAGGCTCAGTTTGGTGGTCAACGCTTTGGTGAGATGGAAGTATGGGCGTTGCAAGCTTACGGTGCCGCTTATACCTTGCAAGAAATGCTTACTATTAAATCTGACGATGTCATAGGGCGGACAAAAGTATATGAATCATTGGTTAGAGGGGAGGACTCCTTTAACCCCGGAACGCCAGAATCGTTCAATGTTCTTTTAAAGGAAATCAAATCCTTGGGGCTTGATGTAGAATTTGGTGCGTCGAAGAAGAGTCAAGAAGAGTTATAAGCAATATTGGGGAATTTCGAGACCTTTGTAACAAGTCATAAAATTATGAAGGTCAACGAAATCCTTATAATCCTTACTAGGAGTTTTCAATGAGCAAAAAAATGTTGAACGTCTTTGGGTCTGATGCGTCACCCCAGTCTTTCGATCAAATTAGGATTTCAATTGCAAGTCCGGAATTGATACGCTCCTGGTCTTTTGGCGAAGTCAGAAAGCCTGAGACGATTAATTATAGAACCTTTAAACCAGAGAAAGATGGGCTTTTTTGTGCTCGGATATTTGGTCCTGTAAAAGATTATGAATGCTTGTGCGGTAAGTATAAGCGGATGAAATACAAAGGCGTTGTGTGTGAAAAATGTGGTGTTGAAGTCACAGTTACTAAAGTCCGACGCGACAGAATGGCACATATAGAGCTTGCGGCTCCTGTGGCTCATATTTGGTTTCTAAAATCACTTCCCAGTCGCATTGGGTTGCTGTTAGACATTTCTTTGAAAGATTTGGAGAAAGTTTTATACTTCGAGAATCATATAGTGACGGAGCCTGGGTTGACCGCCTTAAAGCTAGGTCAGATTTTGAGGGAAGATGAATACCTCAAAGCCCAAGAAGAGTATGGAGACGATGCCTTTACTGCTCGAATAGGGGCTGAAGCTATCCGACAAATGCTAGCAGAAATTGATTTGGAAACGAAGCTAGGTGAGCTGCGTATAGAGCTCGCAGAGTGCACTTCTGAGGCCCGGCGTAAGAAAATTATTCGCCAGCTAAAAATTGTTGAGTCTTTTATTCACTCAAATGCACGGCCTGAATGGATGATATTAGAGGTTCTCCCGGTTATTCCTCCGGAGTTACGACCTTTAGTGCCTCTGGATGTAGGCCGTTTTGCCACTTCAGACTTAAACGATTTATACCGACGCGTGATAAACCGGAACAATCGATTAAGACGCCTTTTAGAACTACGTGCGCCAGATATTATAATCCGTAATGAGAAGCGTATGCTCCAAGAATCTGTAGATGCTCTTTTTGATAACAGCCGTAGGATTCGACCTATTGCTGGGACAAACAAGCGTCCATTGAAATCTCTGTCCGATATGTTAAAGGGGAAACATGGCAGATTCCGCCAAAACCTTCTCGGAAAAAGGGTGGATTACTCTGGTCGTTCTGTGATTGTGGTGGGCCCAGAGTTGAAGTTGCATCAGTGCGGAATTCCAAAGAAAATGGCTCTTGAGCTCTTTAAGCCTTTTATTTATGCCCGTTTGGAGAAGTATGGATTAGCGACAACAATAAAAGCTGCTAAGCGTATGGTTGAGAAAGAGCGTCCTGAAGTTTGGGACATCTTGGAAGAGGTGATCCGGGAACATCCTGTTTTGTTAAACCGTGCACCAACATTGCATAGACTTGGCATCCAAGCTTTTGAGCCTCTCCTTATTGAAGGAAAAGCCATTCAGCTTCATCCCTTGGTGTGTGCGGCCTTTAATGCTGACTTTGATGGAGATACTATGTCTGTACATGTGCCCCTTTAGAGGCAATTTAGAGGCAACTTGATGATGTCTATAAACAATATTTTAAGTCCCAAGCATGGAAGCCTATTATTGTTCCTTCTAAAGACATTGTTCTGGGTCTCTACTACTTAACCATTGAACGTGATGGGGAAAAGGGTGAGGGAATGTTTATTTCCTCTATAGGTGAACTTGAGCAAGCCCTGGATAGAGGCGTTTTGTCACTGCACGCTAAAATAAAAGCGCGCTACGATGGGTACAACCAGGAAGGTCTGTCATGTATTCGAACGGTTTCCACTACTCCTGGACGGTTGTTGCTTGCCCAGGTTCTGCCTAAAAGTCCACATATTCCTTTTGAGACAATTAACCAACTTATGACTACAAAAAACATTACCCACTTGTTTGATGATGTTTATAGGCATTGTGGTCAAAAAGAGACGGTGATTTTCGCTGACCATATGATGGAACTAGGTTTCCGGTACGCAACCACGTCAGGCATTTCTTTTGGAAAAGATGACATTTTAATTCCTGAGGCAAAAACTCAATTGATTGAGCAGACCTAAAAGAAAGTTACATTGATACGAAAAAGCACACCAGGATGGACTTATTATCATGGAGAAAAGTATAACAAGGCTGTAGATGCGTGATCAGTGTAGCCATAAGATTGCCGAAGCTATGATGGAGGGGTTTGCAACGCTTAAAAAGGGAGTGCCTCAAAACTCTATCTATATGATGGCGCATTCAGGGGCGAGGGACTCGTTGCTCAGGTTGGCAGTTGCATGGTATGCGAGGCCTATTGACTCGACCTAATGGTGAGATTATTGAAACGCCTATTCTGTCGAACTTTAAAGAAGGTCTTTCGGTTTCCGAGTACTACAACTCCACCCACGGAACCAGAAAAGGGTTGTCCGACATTGCCTTGAGAACAGCCTAACCCAGGATATCTGGAATCCAGGCGTCCCGTAGATGTTGCTCAAGATTGCATTATCCAACAAGAGGATTGTGGTACGTCCAAGTCTATCTTATGTAGGAGAGAGCTGGATGAAAAAGACGATGGTGGCTGGTTCTTTCAGAGCGAGGTTAGACGCGCGCTACAGGCCGAAGAAGGTTATTTCGATCCAATGACTGGGAATGTGATAGTCAAGGCCGGTGAGCTGATTGAGGAAAAGACAGCCGAACAGATTGAGTTGGCAAAAATTGATACTATTAAAATTAGGTCAGTTTTAACCTGCGAGGCGACTGACGGAGTATGCGGAAAATGTTACGGCAGAGATTTAGCTAGAGGCACTGCTGTTAATATAGGAGAAGCTGTCAGGTTGTGGCTGCCCAATCCATTGGGTGAGCCAGGAACACAGCTGACAATGAGAACTTCCATACTGGAGGAGCTTTGGCCCAAAAAAGGCAGAGCAACTTGTGATTCGGAAGCTGGACAAGAAGGTACTGATAAAATCCACGTAACACTAATACTATTGAGACGTCCGAAGGGACGTCTGGCAGTGCTGAGTCGGCACCGCGAAATCCCCAGCTATAGAGCAGAACGGCACCGGGGATAAGGCAAGATATGGGCGCGGCCCGCATGGGGCTCAACTGTTCGTTAAAGAGGGCCAAGCAGTAAAAAGGGCTCAGCGACTAGCCGAGTGGGACCCGTTTATGATTCCCGTTATTGCAGAAGTTGATGGAATTATCCATTACCTTGACGTTATTGATGGTATTTCTGTAAGAGAGACTATGGATGAGGCAACTGGCATATCCAATCGCGTCGTTATGGATTGGCGCCAACAGCCAAAGGGAAAGAATCTAAAGCCCAGAATTGTCTTGCGGGATAAAATAGGCGAACCTCTTTCTCTTCCTAGCGGTCTTGAAGCCAGATATTTTCTATCAGTAGATGCTGTCTTGAATAGCGATAGCGGCAGTGCGATAAAAAAAGGAGACATTCTGGCGCGTATTCCTCGAGAATCCTCCAAAACTCGAGATATTACGGGAGGTCTTCCTAGAGTCTCGGAATTATTTGAAGCTCGGAGACCTAAGGACAGTGCGATTCTCAGTGACATGGATGGTTATGTTGAATTTGGTAAGGATTACAAGGCAAAACAGCGTCTGGTAGTGGTTTCAGAAGATCCTGAAGTTCCGCCTATCGAGTATCTTATTCCCAGAGGGCAACACATCAATGTTCATGAGGGTGAGTACGTGCGCAAGGGTGATCCATTAGTGGATGGTGCTAAGGCGCCCCATGATATCCTCCGAATTCTTGGTGTGGAGGCTCTTGCAGCCTTTTTAATCAATGAAATTCAATATGTTTATCGTCTTCAAGGTGTAAAGATAAACGATAAGCATATAGAGGTGATCGTTCGTCAAATGCTTCAGAAAGTAGAAGTGACCGATCCAGGAGAATCTACCTACGTGTTGGGAGAGCAAATGGATCGACGGGACTTTGAAAGAGAAAACGAGGCTCTTATTACTAAAGGGTTGAGGGCAGCTATTGCCGAATCAATCCTTCAAGGTATTACTAAAGCGTCTCTACAAACCCGTTCATTTATCTCTGCTGCATCTTTCCAGGATACTACGCGTGTTCTGACAGAAGCAGCTGTATCAGGGAAAGTTGATAGTTTATATGGGCTTAAAGAAAACGTTATTGTGGGACGTCTTATTCCGGCAGGAACTGGGGCTGCACTGAGAGGTTTAAAAGTAGAGGCAGCTCAGAGAGATACTGCCTTGCGATCTCAGCTTAAAGAAAAGATCAATGTAGCGAAGATTCCCGTTCTTCCTGATGATGCGGGTGCTGCCCAATCTTTCACAGTGATTTCTGCTGATGAATAAAGTCTCGGTGTAGTGAATTCTCCCGAACTCGGTATTAGTTCTTTTTGAGATAAGACGTTAAGTAAGTAACCCGCCACAGTTGGACGGATCTTTAGAAGGTAGTCAAAGGATCTGTTAAGCGCGGAGAATAGAGGTGGGCATACATTGAGTGCTTGACAATGAAGCTAACTGAAACTAGTATGCAGCCTCAGAAGCTGGCCGGTCTACTTATATCGGCCAATCTCTTAAAGGTTATTGAAGGGGTTAAGACTCCGTGGCTAGCGTAGCCCTGGGGATCCTTTTTTGCCCTGATGTGATGGGTGGATCTTTTTAATAGAAAGGTCTGCTCTTGAAATGACTATACTATATTAATGAGGAATATTGCTCTATGCCTACCATTAATCAACTTGTCCGCAAGTCAAGACGTGGTGTTGTAACTCGTAATAAGGCCCCGGCACTTCAAGAGTGTCCACAAAAACGTGGTGTTTGTACCCGTGTGAGCACCATGACGCCAAAAAAGCCAAACTCAGCTTTGCGTAAAGTGGCTCGTATTCGCCTTTCTAATGGTTATGAGGTGTCTGGGTATATACCTGGAATGGGTCACAATCTCCAAGAGCACTCTGTGGTTCTGATCCGTGGGGGCCGCGTAAAAGACCTTCCTGGAGTTCGATATCATATTATCCGTGGGACGTTAGATGCTCAAGGTGTTAAGAACCGTAAGCAAGCACGTTCCAAATATGGGGCGAAGCGCCCAAAATAGTTTTATAAACAAGAGGTGTTAAGATGGCGCGTAGACGTAAAGCGCAGAAAAGAGAAGTTCTCCCCGATGCTAAGTACGGGGACGTGGTTCTCACTGTTTTTATGAACTCCTTAATGGAGTGCGGCAAAAAATCAATTGCCGAAAAGATCATTTATGGCGCCTTGGAATCTATTGAGAAAAAGACCTCGGGCTCATCTATTGAAATGTTCCATGAAGCTTTAAATAACGTAAAGCCACTCTTAGAAGTTAAGTCTCGTCGAGTAGGGGGAGCTACCTACCAAGTTCCTATGGAAGTGAGGCGTGATCGTGCGCAGTCCCTGGCTATTCGCTGGTTAATAGATGGGGCGTCAAAGCGGGCAGAAAATACCATGATGGAGCGTCTCGCCGCTGAAATATTGGAAGCCGTGAATAATCGCGGAGCAGCGATTAAGAAGCGTGAAGATACACACAAAATGGCGGAGGCCAACCGTGCCTTTGCCCATTATCGTTGGTAGGTGTAACTCATGTCTTCTCGTAAAACCCCCATTGCAAACTATCGTAATATCGGAATCATGGCGCATATTGATGCCGGTAAAACCACCACGACCGAGC
>JAGYKM010000016.1 GCA_018401675.1 Alphaproteobacteria bacterium
GGTACTTTTACTATTCTCTCTCGTACGTTAACGCTTGATCAAGGTCTTCTGAATTTTTTGGGCAATGCAGATTTTGATCCTGACATTAATATCCGCGCTTCCGTTCAAGCCGCCGATATTATGGCCCATGTGATCATGAAAGGTACTCTCCTTGACCCGACTTTTGCTCTTACTTCAGAGCCTAGTTTGTCAGAAAGTGAAATTATCTCTCGAATCCTTTTCGGAAAGGCTGTGGGCTCCTTGTCCCCCTTCCAGTCTCTTCAAATTGTCACAGCCTTAGCTGAACTTACCGGAACGACTAATCCCATAGGGCTGGTTCATCAGCTGAAAGACGCTTTAGGACTTGGCGCTCTAAACTTCACCACCGGCAACTCAGATACCTCAGGCCCCGGGCTTTCTCTAGGCAAAGACTTTACTGATGAGATATCCATAGAAATAGAGCAAGGACTTACCCCAGAAAGCACCAAAGCCTCTGCTCAAATCAAGCTTTTCCCCCAAGTCACCTTGCAATCGGATATTGATGCCACCTCAGCCATAGGAGCGGGGATTAACTGGCGTTTAGATTACTAAGGCCAAGCGTCATTTAGTGCGTTCTCAGCTGTAGCTTGGTTAAAGGATGCGAGTTTTCCCGACTCATTGTATTCTGAGCGCATCCCTAACTCAGTAATTAGGCAAAAGATATACTGCTGACTTTTTATCGAGAAATCATTCTTCTTCTTCTTCTTCTTCTTCTGCTGCTTGTTGTTCTTCTTCTTCTTCTTCTTCTGCTTGTTGTTCTGCTGACATTAGTTTCTCCTCATGGTGTTTCGCTTTCTTGTTGCCAACACTTTTCTCCTCAGCAAAAAGGTCCCCGTGGGGTAAGGATACTACCGCTAAACCCAAAACCATTCCCATGGCTATTACGGATGTCTTCATTGTGCTTCTCCCTTTTTTATAATTTATAAGTCTATGGAATAGAGTGTATTACGTTTAGTCTCGAAGTCAATATTACTTTTACTAACCTAGCTTATTGAGCCAATACTCTTTTTTTATTTCCCTTGATGTACTTGGAGATCTTTTCCCTTAATTTCCTTTTCTTTTTTCTTCTGTTTTTGAATATTCTCGGTGATTTCCTCTATCCTGTCTAGTCTTTCTTTTTCTCATTCCGCTGTCCCTTTCTGTTCCGACGGCGTTGTTGATTTCTCGTTTTGGCGTGCGGCTTCCATGTCCTTACACCTCGACTCTTCAGCAAACAGATCCCTTTGGGATACGGATACTACCGCTAAACCCAAAACCATTCCCATGGCTATTACTGGCATCTTCAATGTGCTTCTCCCTGTTTTATAATTTATTGCGTATTCTTTAGAGTATACTACGGATCTTCTCTAAGAGAGAAATACTTTTAGGGACTGAGTGCAAATATATAAAATGAGAAGTCTGATTTATTATACTGATGCACAAAGTTTTTATATGACCTCTTCTGGTAATGCCTTCCAAAAAAACGCCTTCTTCTTCATGCCTTACCAAAACGCTTAACTCGGGTTTTTACCAAAACTACCTGTGCGCACTAACCGTCGCAGCATTACGTTCAGTTTTCTCCATTCCTGGATAGGCAATGATGGACTCCCGGAAACCACATTTTTTTCTTCAATATTATGCATAACACCACTTTGAGCGGCAATTTGGGCCCCGGAGCCAATGGTTAAATGAGGGGCAAATCCCGCTTGGCCGCCAACCATTACATGCTGACCAAATCGGGTACTGCCAGCAACACCCACTTGAGCCACAAGCACACAGCCTGCACCCAAAACCACATTATGAGCCACTTGTACGAGATTATCTATGCGCGATCCACGGCCGATTTGGGTATCATCAAGAGACCCTCGGTCAATAGTCACATTGGCCCCAATATGCACCCCTTCTTCTATAACCACACCCCCAATCTGGGGCAAAGGAACATGTCCTTGAGCATCTGCAATAAACCCAAACCCTTCTTGGCCTATACGCGTCCCTGGGCCGATATATACATCTGGGTCGAGATGAGCATAATAGACACTCACATGAGGCCCTATGTGACATCCTGAGCCCACATGAACGCCTGGACCAATCACACTGTAAGGGCCTATTTTAACGCCTTTACCGATCACTGCATTTTTATATACACAGACACCTTGTCCAAGCTGTGCACTGGGATCAATATGCGCTTCAGGATGAATTAACGCCTCTTGAGTCCCTAAAGGAATAAACCCACCTTGAGGATAAAATAACTGACAAATGGTTGCAAAATCTCTTTGGGGCCGGGAAGAAATCAAAGCCCCGACGCCATCAGGTACATGAATGGACAAAGCCTCTGAAACCACGCAAAACCCACAGAGGGTACTTTTTAGATCGAGCACGTAAGAAGTCATAGCACACAAAGATAGAGTTCTAGAGGCCTTGGCTGTTCTAAGCCCTCCCACATCAGCTACCATTAGGCTTTTCCAATCGGATTGAGGTCCCTGGTATGTTAAAGAACCCTCACAGGCTTCTACAAGTTCTTGGAGTGTAAAAGGACCTTCATTGGAATAGTACAAGGGATTCGCCATAATTCTAGCCTTTGTGAAATAACAACGTTACAGAAAAAAAAGACCGAGCCTCATACCCCTGAGTCTCGGCCTTTTATAGTCTTCTAGATAGATTCTTTAAGGTATATCATTTAAGGGGTGTCAGGATAAGAATACTTATCCTTCCCCACCTTTACCCTCCAGAATGATCTTTATTTCTTAGGAAGATCAATCTTTACAGAAGTAAGCGTACCTTTAACAATTTTTGATACGTCCTTGCTCACATCCAAAGAATCAGCATAGTAAGCCACACTCATGGGGAAAAGAACCAGAGAAAGACCTTTTTCAGTGGAAACAACCTTAATGGCGTCCATGATCTTGCCGTTGACTTTTTCCATTGCCTCGGCAAAAGCTTTGTCTAGCTGCTCTTTTCTCTTTTCAACTATTTTTTGCACTTCGCCTATTCTCTTCTCAAAAGATTCTCTCTTCTTGATAAATTCTGCCTCTGAAAGCTTCTTTTGTGATTCAATGAGATTTTTTTCAGCATTCCGTAGCTCTGTCTCATAACCCTTTACTTCTTTAGCAAAAGACTGTCTCAGATCTTCTAACTGCTTTTGAATATCCTTGGTTACGGGAAGGTCCGCTAAAACTTTTTGAAGATCAACTACCGCCGTCTTCATCGTAGAAGCACTGGCTGTGTCTTCCGCTGTTGCTGGGGAAGAAATTAAAGCCGCTCCAGAAAATAGAGCTGCCACCATGGCAAAGTTAGATAGCATTTTTAGTTTTTTCATTGAGTCTCTCCTATTACCTATTTCCGAATTTACCAAAGTCATATTTAACCCACCATGGGATCACTCAGATGCCTCACTATGTTTCTCAAAAACCGTGAGCCACCTAAAACCGTGTACTGAATCCAAACAGAAATACACGGGTTCTGTCAAGAGGCTTCTTGATAAGAGGCCAGCCAAAATCCAACCTCAAAGGTCCAAGAGGTGATTTCCAAGAGAGTCCAAAACCTGCCGATGCGCGAAGCGCACTTGAGTCATAAATCAGCGGCGACTTCTGTTGAGCATCCCACACACTTCCCGCATCCATAAACACACTTCCTTTGACCCCAAATTCATTAGGCAATCCAATGGGAAAGAGTGTTTCTATAGTGGCTGAATAAAACTTCATACCTCCTAAGGAATCTTTAAATCCTGTTCGATCTCTTGGACTCACCCCCGCAAAATCGAATCCACGTAACGTCTCACCACCCAAAGTAAAACGATCGGCAATCCGTGTGGTTTTTCCAAGGCCCAACATATATCCCGCTTTCGCACGTGAAACAAGAACAACGTCATCCCCTATAGGATAGAACTTTGCCCCTCCCACCACGTTCTTTAAATAGCGAAGGGTCCCCCCCACACCAGCATATTCGTTAGTCATGCTTAGAATATAGCCCATAGTAGGATCCAGACGAGAGTCCCGCTTATCGTAAGACAAGGTTTGATATACAATAGACCCTGTTGATCGCCGTGGCTGCTGTTGTACGAAAATAGAGGCACCACTGGGAATGTGGCTCACACGATCTCCCATAATTGAGTACCCAAGAACCTGGGAAAGGTTTTGACCTAAATCATACCCAAAGAAAAACCCCGCCCCAGTACTTCTCTGATCGTAAGAACTCATGTCTTGCATGTTTTCTTTTTTCATAAAGGCATCCACCCCAAATTGGAGCTTCTTGCCCAGAAAGTACGGTTGAAGATAATTAACATCCAAGACAGTTTGTTTCTGAGCAAGACGGGTTTTCATACCAATCTCTTGGCCTGTCCCCATGACGTTGCGCTCTTTGTCTCAATTTCTCCCAAAGCACCAATATATTGACCGTAACTCTCCAGCAAAGCTTAATTCTCCCAGATTTTTCTTCCACCTCTACTTTAAGCACCACTGTGTCAGGTCGAGACCCTGTCTCTTAACAATATCTGCTTTCTTGAAATAGTCTAAATCTTTGATGTTTTGCAAAGATTTGGAACACGTACAACGTTGAAAGCATCCCCCTCAGACACAAGTATCTCTCTTCTGACCACTGAATCAAGGGTTCTATGATTTCCCACAATGTCGATGCGCTCAATATAGATCTTGTTTCCTTCTTGGAGGAGATAGGTAAGATCAACGGTTTTTTCTTCCCCATTCTTTTTTGCCTTCATATGAGGGGTCGCAAAAGCAAATCCCTTCTCTCCTGAGATTTCAACCATTTTTTGAACAGTCTCATCAATAAGCTTAGCCTCGTACATGTCCCCTTGATCATAGGCTAGCGCTTCTTTGAGTTCTTCTGGAGTAATGGCTGGGATAGAACTCTCAATGGTTGAATCTCCGAAATTGTAGCGCTCTCCTTCATGGACCGTGAATGTTATGAAAAAGTCTTTCTGGTCAGGCGTCAGCTCTGCTACCGCTGACAGTACTTGAAAATCTGCATACCCATGATTTAAGTAAAATTGACGGAGCTTCTCTTGGTCATAGTTCAAGCGGTCAGGGTCATAGGTATCATCCGTGGTAAAGAAACGGTACCACCGAGACTCCTTGGTTTGGATAGCTGTCTCCAAGGTGCTGTCACTGAATGCTTGGTTACCTATGAAAATGATTTTTTGAATCTGAGTTAAGGGCCCTTCCTCAATCTCAAAGATCAGATCCAGTCTTTTTTCTGGCAGCTCAATAATCTGTGGTGTTACCTTTGCTCCATAACGCCCTGAAAGCCTATATATTTGTAGGATTTTTTGTTGAGCTTCTTGAACTTTGCTCCGGCTGTAGACCATTCTAGGAATGATTCCCGTTTCTTTCTCAAGGATGGAAGATTCTACTCGGAGATTTCCCTCAAAAGCCACCCGATTGATAATGGGATTTTCCACCACCGTTATAATTAATGCATTTCCTTTTCGAACAATAGATACATCTCCAAAGAGATGACTGCCATACAAATTCTTTAAGGAACTATTTACCTTCCCAGGTTCAAAGATATCGCCTTTATGAATAGTAAGGTAGGACAGGATAGTATCTGTCTCAATGCGCTTATTGCCCTCCACTATAATTTGAGCAACTGGAACTTCTGCCTGAGCCCTGGGGATGAGGTATACAAAACAAAGTGCTACTACCAATAATAAACTGAATCTTCTCATAGAGTCTTCTCTCCTCAAGCTATACAAAACTTTAGATCACCCTTTCAGCCCTCCCAGAATCCAAAAATCCCCGGAAAGCCCGGATCATGAATATCCGAGAACTTGCAAGAATCTTTCAATCACGGATAGGTGACGTAAATCATTCCAGAAAGAAAAGATCATTAACACACCCACTACAAGAAACCCTCCAAGAAAGATACGCTCTTGTATCTTCTCTGTAATGGCCTTTCCCCTCACAACCTCGATAAAATAGATCAAAATGTGGCCTCCATCGAGTACCGGGATAGGCAAGAGATTCAAAAAACCCAATCCTATGGACAAAAAGCCCATGAACCATAAAAGAGTGCTTACGCCCTCTTTCATAAATTCACCTGAGAGTTGGGCAATACGAAGAGGCCCCCCCAATTCATTAGGGCTTCTCTGGCCAGTTATCATTTGCCAAATCGAGGCTAGACTTTGTCCTGTAACTGACACCAATTCATAACCACTATAGTATAAAGCTTGACCAATGCTTCTCTTTGCATATTCGGCTCCCGTACATCCTACACCCAGACGCCCAATCTCACTTTTAGAGCCAATGCCTGTAACCACCTCTGGTGTCAGAAATAAGGAAATCTCATCCTCACCTCTCATAATTAAAAACTCCAAAGAAACTCCAGGGTTTTCAGCTATGAACATCCTCATCTCTTCACAGCTTTGAATAGGCGTTCCTTCGATTTCTATAATACGATCTCCCAGAAGAAGACCTCCCACTTGTCCCACACTATTTTCTGAAAAAGATCCAATTTCTGCTGGAACGTATCTTTGTCCCACCGTACAGAACAATCCGAAAAAAATGACAAAAGCGAGAAGATAGTTAGCAATAGGACCAGCTGCACTCACCGCAATCCTCTGCCAGGGGGTCTTACTGTGCAATGAATGGGAAAAATCCGAGGACTTCATGTCCGCAAGTTTTTTATGATCAGGGGTACTGGCTGGGTTGGCATCTCCAAACATTTTCACATAGCCCCCCAATGGAACTAAGCTTACTTTCCAACGGGTTTTCTGCCGATCGGTCCAACCAAAGAGTTCAGGACCAAACCCAATGGAAAATACATCCACTTTTACACCCACCCACCGTGCCACCACATAATGACCCAGCTCGTGTACAAAAACCAAAATTCCCAAAACCACCAAAAAAGGGATCACATACGTCAGAATAATTTCCACTTAAAAACCTCCTAGGGTCCACTCTTCACAGCTTAAGGGGTTTTTTTAACAGCCCCACACGATAGATTGTTTAAAAATCAGCTCATACTAAGGTGTCTCTTCTTGAATTTCAAGAGCTCATTCATGATTATGATACTTTGTCTCTCTACACACCCACTACCTTAATCCACCCAAACACCCCTTACCATCCTATTTGAAACAAGCCTTCTCTCCAGTAGTAAAGAAGAGCCGCCATAGGAAGAACCACCAATGTACCGTCTAAGCGATCTAATATTCCGCCATGTCCTGGAATTAAAGATCCTGAATCTTTTTTAAAAAAGCGCCTTTTCAAAGCAGACTCCATCAAGTCACCCCCTATACTCAATACGCTAAAACAAGCTCCCCAACCCAGTAGAAATCCGCTTGAGGCATCAACGCATACGTC
Organism: Alphaproteobacteria bacterium; assembly: GCA_018401675.1. Taxonomy (GTDB): domain Bacteria; phylum Pseudomonadota; class Alphaproteobacteria; order 16-39-46; family 16-39-46; genus M30B67. The sequence continues at coordinate 7,311 of JAGYKM010000016.1, forward strand.
TCCAAAAGCCAAGGAGACAACCACTGCACTCAAGACCCCCCCCGCGGCTCCTGTCCACGTTTTTGAAGGGCTTAAGCGGGCCCATAATTTGGGCCCCTTAAGGAGCGACCCTACAATATACGCCATAATATCAGTGGTCCACACCACCCCTAAAACCCAAAAAAGATAGGGCCCAGAACTAGGCATACGGCGAAGAGCTATAAAACTTAACAGAGGAAGGCCAATATAGATAAAACCCCAGAATAAAAAATTTCCTTGAGCCGAATTTTTCACCCCCCTACCTCGCCTAAGGGCAGACACCATGCCCCCCCACACTTGAATATAATAAGAAATTACTGCGGCTAACAGAAGACCAGCAAAACCCCAACGCATATTTCCAAAAATGGAAATCCCCATAGCAAATATACCCACTCCTAAAAAGATGAGCTTCCCTCTCTTATGGATAATCCCAACCAAATCAATCCATTCCCACATAAGCCAAGCGCCCATACATACCAGAGGAATCGCAATCCAAAAAAGAGGCAGTAAAATAAAAGCAGCTCCCAAGGGGAACAGAAAACCACATGACAAGCACCGCAAAATCAACGGAGAGGGTTTTAATTTCATCCACAAAGAGTGAGGGGTTTCATTATCAATCATATTCGTAAAGAAGCTCGCACTGGTTTTACCTAGATTCGAAACATTTTCTAAGAAGGACTCTACGCTCACATGCGCTAATATCGTTAAATAGAGCTATGCACAAGAATGTCCCTTAGTGTCCTATTTCTTTCTTAATAGACATGCAGTATCTATGACCTTGCGTCAAGACCTCATAGTGTTTGGATAATACAGAAGGGAGATCACCGATCCATCAACTCTTCGAGAATAGCTCACAGGATTTTTTCAATGCCTAAAGCTATAATGGTATTTTTTAACTAATAATTAATTAAAGTGGGGCAAAAGAAAACGAATAATACCTTGTTCTATTACGTCACCTTGGCTCCGAATCACTTGATTTAGATAGGCTTCGTAGGGTGCAGATATTTTTCTTTGTCGGTCGTATAATTGCTCACGCACCTCCTTCAGGGGTGCTAATTTTTCTACCATATTACGCTCAAGATCCTTTAACTTTATGGTATTCGCCTCCATTGATTCATCGTATTGCTTCTCTAATTCTTCTAATTCTGAGCTCTTCTTTTTTTCCAAAGACTCCATAGATAGCCTTTGTAATCGATCAAAATTTTTGTCCATATATTGATACCGCACCTCCGATTGACGGCTCAAGTCAAAACCCTCTTTCTGAACCACTTCTTTAAGGGAAATCCAGTCCTCATCTGCTTCTAACGTTGTGGTTATTTGCTCAAAAGCCTGAGCAATCTGCGAAATTCTTTCCTCTTGGTACTTTCCATTATCGTGGCCTCCACTTCGATGGTCTTCCATTTGCCCCACGTCCTCCCCTTGTGGAACCATCTCATAGGAGCCGCCCAGGGCACTCGTATGAATGGGCCCTTCGCACTGGGCCAGTTTAGCCAAAACTTGGTCTACTTTATCTCCCCAAGATGGACAGGCTGCGTGGGAACTAGCACTCACCATGGCCTCGTGGTATATAGCATCAAAATACTTGGTCAAGATCTTGCGAACACCTATTGGGTTATCACCCTGTTCTTGGGAAGACTCAGAGCTCGTTACTGCTTTTTTTCCTCCCCTAATCAAACAGAATTCCGTGGAGACACTATGCTCATGAAATCTCTTCTCTTGCTGATAATAAGTGGATTTTCTAGCGACCTCTAAGGCACATTGAAACGAATCTTTAAGAAGATCGTATTTTTGGTTAATTGATTTACGCTCCTCAGATAAAGAATTTCTTAGGCGATCAGCTTCAGTACGATAAGGTTTTTCTTCTCGATATAACTTTGACCTAAATACTGCCTCTGCGTCTTCCACCCTGCCAAGTTGAAACTCTATTCCCTCAGCATCGATCTGAGCTCTCTTTTCCTCGAACCTTTGCTGAACCATTGGGTCACGTCTTGCAACTTCTTCTTCAGCATGATGTAACCAAGTGTATAGAGCAAGAGGCATTCTATCTCTCCCAAACTGTCTATATGGGGTGTCCCATCTCGCCTGCCCTCGTCTTATCAACACTTCTTTCTCTTCGATGGATTTGGGATCGTCAGGTAAAAAAGCTTCTGAGTCCGTAAAAACTAGAAAACTGACGAGAGACAGTAATAATTTTTTCTTTTTGTTCATATCTAATCTCTTTTTTTATTTTTATATTACTTTAACTATACTTTTATTATCTCATGTATTGATAATATTATATCTAAATAATATTCTTTTCTCTGAAATAGTTATTGACTTATTATCAAACTCATTGTTTTTAAATGTTTGTTTTAAAAAATTTCCTCATTTTCTAGTAGTTATATGGAAAAGAATGGGGGTACAATAGGGATAATATAATTCCGTTTGAACAATCTTCACTCTTCAAAGGGCTCTTGAGACGCGAGCGGTGGCTTGTCATGGATATTTCCAAAGAAACGCCCCCCGACGGCTGAAGTGTGAGTGGAGATACACTTGCATTGAATCAGAAGCAGCGCACCCATGTCAACCCCACCAGCCACACTCACCAATGCTTTTGAATCTGTCTTCTGAGCATATTTCTTGGGCCACAACGGATGTTCCTTTATCAAAAGGAGCTTCTTCAGCCCTAAAGGCCCGTTCCACACCACAGTCCGTGTGGTCTGAAACAGAAGAATAATATTTCTCGGCAGGGACAGATGTCAGCGGTATCCGTCGCGTGGTGTGTCATAGGAAGGGCACGTGCAGTGGAGTCTGATGGGTATAACAGACTTCACTATCATCAATTGGAAGAACTAGGTCACCGAAGCCCTTAGCTTTAACTTGATCCATGAAATTCTTGGCCCCTCGCTTGCCCCTCAGGGGAGGCCGCCGGGCTCGACGGAGGCTCGACAGTGCGGGAGCCACATGCAGCGCACAAGCCAACAATATCTGCGTGGCAAGGCCGGATGGTCGGCAGAGACTGACTTTGAGCGGATTTTGGCCCCCGCTATAATCGCCATAAGCCCAGTCTTCCTGAGCGTCATAAGATCTCATCCAAAACCCTTAACTCTTCTTCCACCAAACCTGCCTATGGCTTTGGGGCATAAGATGCGGGAGAGCGGATATAGAGGCGTGAGTTCTATGGGACACAGAGAACGCATCATTAATGTAGATATCCCCGAGGGCCGCTATTTTTTGTGCAAAAACGGGATCGTTCTCCTCCTCTCCTCTTGAAAAGCGAAGATTCTCTAATAAGAGCACATCGCCTGGAGCTAGGTCTTCTATGGCCTTTTCAGTGCCAAGGGTGTCGACTCCTTCAGAAAAAGATACCCTAATAGGCTTCAGATTTCGCTGAAGGGCGGGGAGAACTTGTCTGAGTGAAAAATCCTGAGAGGAAGTTATTGGCCGCCCCAAGTGAGAAAGAAGAATGATACGCGCGCCTTTTTGACTCAACTCTCGAAGGGTTGGGCACAGGCGCTTTATGCGGGTTTCATCACTGATTTCCCCCTGGATCAGCGGAACATTAAGATCAGCTCTCACGAGAACACGTTTATTCTTCACATCCAATCCATCAAGAGTGCTTAATCGCTCAAGAATTGAATTCATTAAACCCTCTTGTTAAACTGCTATAACGCGCCACCTGTATCTCAAAACGATAACTTGCTCTTCCTTATGCTAGAACGCCTCTACCACTTCTTGGAATGCTTTCTCATTTATAGCCAAAGAAAGCGATTCTTCCAAAGCGTGCACATAACTGTTCTCAATATCTGATCTAAAATCAGCCTCTAGAGCGGCCAGAGTTTTAATGTACTCTGGGTTCGTCACAAGAACACTATTTGCGCGTATGGAGTCCACCTGAATCACCTGGTATCCTTTGTCTCCCAACACACTGTCCACACCCTTTTCTGACAAAGAAAATGCCCTGACAAGCGCCTCTGGCGATAAGATCTTAGTCGGGGTGAACAAAGTAACCTCTGGCAAGACTTGAACCGTGAGATGGTCTTTTTGCGCAATGGCCTTTAAATTCTCCCCAACTTTAACCTCTTTAATAATCTGATCAGCTTTTTGTTTGGCTTTTTTCATCCGTTCTCTTTCTTGAAGAACTCTGGTCACTTGCTCTTTTGCTTCTTCAAAAGAGGGTATTACAGATGGAATTATCTTATCCACTACCACAATATAGTAGCGATCTTCCGTTAGGGGAGTGAGATCGCTCTCGTTACCTTCACCAAATTCAAAGGCATGGTCTAGGACCTTTTGGGTAAATAAGCCAGAAGCGTCCTTCACAACCACCCCATCTTGAGTAGTTCCCCTGGAAGTCACTCCTTGGATTGAGGCATGGGATAAGTTCATAGCTTGGGCAATAGAAGCCAAGGATTCCCCTTCCGCAAGCCTATCTTGGATCGATCGGGCTTTTTCATACAGAGCATCACGGTCACTCTCTCTATCCTCTTCATTGGTTGTTCGGCGTTTTGACCTTGGTTGGGTAAGAATGATTATGGATAAATCTCTTGCTTCAAGCCGCGCAAAATCTGGCTTATTATCCTCATAGTACCTCTTCAGATCAGCCTCTGCGGGTTTTGTTACCAGGGGGAAAATACGGGCAGGAACACCCACCAAAGTTATAGAACGAGTTTCTCTTAGTTGATTTCTTAAAGGCTCCATTATTGCATCAGAAACGCCTGCTTCTTTCAAAGCTATAGCTCTTTGTAAGAAAAGGGCTCGCAAGTGCTCTTTTTCATAAGCCAAAAAAGCCCGTTCAGATAATCTATTAGCGGCCAAAACCGCATCAAATTGTGTTTTTGAAAAATGTCCGGACTTATCTTGGAACTCAGGACGAGAAAAGACCACTTCTTTCAAAAAATCATTACTTATATCGATGCCTAAACTACTGAGCTCTTGCTTTAACGCAGAATCTCGAATCAAGTTTTGTAAAGATTGAGAGACAAGAATGGCCAGCAGTTGTGGATCTTTTTGAATGGACTCTTTGGCCTCTTGAGGCAGTTGATTCAGCCGGGAGCGAGTAGCCCTATAAAGCATCTCCTTGGATATACTATCGCTCCCCAAATGAGCCACTGTATCTTTTTGCATACGAGGCGCTAGCCAATCAGTTACCCCCCATACAACGAAGCTTGCAACAAGCAATAAGAGGAGTCCCTTTGCCAGCCATGACATAGAGAATTTATTTAAAATCTGGATCATAAGGCCACTCTTCTTTCACTTTTTAATACTGACGCGCTTCTTCCCGAAGCCACGCACTCAAGTGCATAATAATCACCTATGTGCATAAGAGCAACACAGTATCTTATCTTATAAGACAATGGTAGGGTACGATTGTGTTAAAATCCGTTAAAATAAGCTAAGTTTATTTATATTTTAGGAAGACTCAAGGGCAAATCACCTGCCCCTTTCCTCTTGCAAAATAGGAATATGATCTTATGAAACCCATTCTTTGCCTTAACTGAAAATGGCCATTTCCTTGCAGAAGCCAAAAATGTATTCTCATGTTTAGCCTCAGCCTGGTAGTCCGGTTTCCAAAACTATTAGATCTGTGGTTGCCCCCTTTGGCTTTCATCTCCCTTAAATGACCTCTACAAAGAAGAATTTTCCTGATTCAGCCCCTTTCTTAAAACTCATTGCCCAAGATATTAGCGCCCATGAACACGGTGCCCATACAGGTGAAACGTCAGCCCGCCAAGTTGTCGATCTTGTGCTTCAGGAGCTCTGGATCGGGCACTTCAGAGCGACGTCTCTACCATGGAGAGACTCTGTCATTACTAGGTCAAAAAGCCTTTCAAGCCCTCAAAGCGGGGCTCACACCTATTTTGTAGCTTAGGGAAGATATTCCTGAGATACTCACCACCGTAAAGCACGTTGTTGCAGAACTTGACACTCTGTTGGGCGTTTATCAACCCTGGATAGAATCTTTGACACCACAAAAGAATACAGCATTGAAGTCTGTGCTCCCTTTAATTTCCTCCTTTTATTGTGGCTTACGGAGCCACGATGGGCCATTGGGACCCATAAAACGCCGTCCTTGGCTTCTCTGGATCTTATGATGAATGCCTTGGCCACATTGGCCAAAACTGTACCTGGCCCTTCCATCCCCGTTCTCTACGGAGGATCTGTGACTGCCATAAATGGGTTGATATTTTGTCTCTTGAGAATATTGCAGGGCTTTTGATCGGGGGCATGAGCTACACCCTTCAGATATGAAAGCGTTTATGAAAGAAATTTAAAACCCTATGGAACAAGAAGTCACCTTGTGACTTTCTTAATACCAAGGCATCTTCTTTACACACAAATAGAGCCCCTAGTGATTTCAAATAAAAGAGTTGGATAGATACCACATCCAAGCGATCCTGTTTCATACCATACCCAAAAGAACAAGGCGGGCACTATTTGTCCGAACAATGTGCTGCCTAAAGCGCTGCCTAACCCCACCACCAGGTATTTTTCAGTATCACACCCTTTTTGCTTACATAATAAACTATCCAAAGGGTAAGTGACATGATAAAACCACACCCCAGGCAATAATTCATAGCCGCCCAAAGGAAATATACAACAAAAGATGAACCCTCAAATCCCCAAAACAGAGGAACGGTGGTAAGGGCTGTAATACTCGGAGGCGAAGCATAATGTCTTCCATAAATCCATAGACTTCACTATCCTGCCCACCACAGGAATTAACATCATATCCACCAAAAAGAAAAAGAACCCCATTCAAGCATAGTCTCCAAAGACACCGATGTTACCATGGGAATGAACGCAGGAAAGACAACAAAAGCGAAGAGCGAAGGTGCAAAACCCGTCGTCACAGCTGGCGCAAGAAAAATCTTCCTATGCGCCTTTAATGCAACCCATACCGGAACTTTTTTACAAGAGTGAATCAGATTATTCGTCTCCAAGCGTTTAATATCTCTGTCCTTTGCCATGAACGTTCTGTATCTCATGAAACCTATCACACCCCCTAGAAGGCCCGCGCTCACATACCAAAGTCTCCAAGACACGTTAATCCCTTCGGCAACGGTCAGAAATGATGCACAAGAGGCCACCACAATGCCTATCATTGAAAACCACTGGTAGCGAACCGAAGCGGGATAGGCCTGGGTCTTGTTTTTGTTCTCCAAAAGAAAAAGCCTTGCCAAAGCACTTTCACCTGATGCAAAAAAACCTTGAATAAACCTCACCATAAGAAGACTAAGAGGCGCCATGTATCCCCACTGTGCATAAGTTGGGAGAAACCCTAACCCCATGGTAGCCATGGATAATCCCATAAGAGAAAAAGCCAATCCTCTTGAGGCCCCTTCTCCCATGGACAACGATCCAAAAACCAAAACACCCAAAGGCCGCGTTACCACAGAGGTTGCCAACAGACTATAGCTAGCGATAAGTTGAACTATGGGATCAAAGTCAGGAAAAAATACCGGCGCCAAGATGGGCACCAAAAAACCATATAACGCCATGTCAAAATGTTCAAGACCATGGCCCACATGAATGGAAAAATCATTAAAATTCTTGAAGTTCTTCATTGGAGCAACTCCTTAAGAACAGAAAACAGAAGCTTGCGCAAGATGCGCAAGAGATGTCCCTTTGTGACGGATATGTCAAGACTCACTGACCAGGTGGCCGTAAGAAAAGTCCCATCACAAAGGAATGCATCCTTTCTTAATCTGCTCTACCAACCTTCGCTCCAGTGGCTCTTTGACCAATAACCACCGCGCGCGAACGTTGGTATTTACCGAGCACAACCTCTTTTGTTCTACCTTCTTCTTCTGAATAGAGGGTGTCCCCAAACCAATCGGCATAGAAGGCATTAATTACCCTAAACCCGTTGGTTTCCACATGTCTTGATAGGTCTTCACAGTCCATGAGATTATAAGTCTCATGGAAAGTCGAATAAGTATAGGGGATATTTGACATTTTCAAGACATTTTGGGGATCGCTTTCCTTAAGAGCGGGATTTCCCGAGAGCGTCCTTCCATCATCTTCTCCATGGGTTCCACGATCATGGCAATGCCCCCTAAATCGTGCGCCCATAGGAAACTTATTTTGTTCCATCTCTTCTGCAGTGGGCTTATATACTGATCTTGGCATGGAGATGCTTCCTTCAGCCACCTCGATGAATGAAACCGTGTATACCCCAAATCCCGGAAATTCCTCTCCTTTTAATTTATTCGCGTTGTAGTAATCTAGATTTATGGAGTTTCGGGCAGTCAAGGTAAAGGGCGTCTCCACCACAAAAATGGCGAAACCGCCGGGAAGAGTGTTTTGAAAAACATTCTTCATACAGGCCTGAACTTGGACAGGATTTAAATAATGCAGAACATTAAAGACCACATTTAGGTCATTCTTACGATCTAGAAAACGTTTAGGCGGACATTCCACCAAGCCTACGGTTACTCGATAAGAATCTTTCAATAACTGACCCTTTGGAAGAAATGGCTTCGCAGTTACCATGATTTTTGTGTTTGCCTCTATGGCCACTTCTCTTATCTGCTCAAGAAGCCTCGGACTTCCACCAGCCATAAGCACATGACGGGAGAAAAAACCATATCCAGCTC
>JAGYKM010000017.1 GCA_018401675.1 Alphaproteobacteria bacterium
TCTTCTTCTTCTTCTGCTTCTTCTTCTTCTTCTTCTTATCCTATTCTTCTTCTTGGTCTTCTCTTTCTTCTTCTTCATCCTCGAGGTCCTCTAAATGAGCCTCGCGTACTGCAAGATCATCGCCGGGAACCAGGGCATCCACACCAGCTGGTGCATGGTAAGGAGGTGGCAATACTTCCTCATCAGCCGGCACTTCTTCGGCCGGAATGAGGTCATGAGCTGGTACAAATTCCCCATCAGCTCCTTCTACATGTACTTCTTCATCTGGTTCATCTGCTGGAAAACGCTCCCAATCAAACTCTACCCAATCTTCGTCTTCGGCTCTTTCAGCTGCAGGCACTTGAGTCACACTTGCTTTTTGTCTTTCTGCTTTCACAGGAACAATAAACTGAGGTTTTGTACAATAAGATGGAATCTTTCCGAAAGGAAAGGTTTTGGTGCATCCACTCGGAGAAGGTTTAAATTCCTCGGGTGTTGCTGAAGATGGAATACTAAATACTTGAACAGCGCATAGGACAGCTGTTACTGTATATAATTGTTTTGTATTGAATTTCACGTTGATCTCCTCTAATTTTTCATTTTTAGTTGGATGCTGGCCTATCCACTTGGATCCCTCTAGGATGTCATATACCAAGTAAGTATGCAATAGATCATTGTTTCAAAAGTAGGGGATGAGCCCTCTCTCTGGATTTTAGTTTTTGGAAGTTATCTATAGATTTTCAGAAACAGAAATTCTGAGGTGACTCCTTGAAGGGGAAGGTAACTGATCTAGCTAAACCATCTGAGATCAATAGCATCAGCGTTGATAACGACTCTGGTGGGGATCGAAGGGCTCTGAGAGGAGGGGCTCTATCCGTGCTTAATAGAAATATCTTCTAGAGCTAAGGTAGAGTTTATTGGGAGCAGAGCAATGCGGGTATCCATAGTCTTCTTTGCGGCTAAAAAGGATTTAAGGTGACTTCCTTCCAACTTGCCAGAAGACATGCTTTTTACAGAGTTAGGATTTATGTGAACGCCATTTTTATGGACTTCAAAATGCAGATGGGGGCCTGTGGCTCTTCCGGTTCTTCCCACATACCCAATAACAGTTCCTTGTTTCACCTTGGTCCCTGGGCGAATCCCTTTAGCAAACTTACTCAAGTGTCCGTAGGCTGTGGTATATGTTTTATTATGAGCTATTTTTACACAATTTCCTAAGCCGCCACTACGGGAGGCCAAAAGAACTTTTCCATCACCCGCTGCCACTACAGGGGTTCCTTGAGGTGCTCGAAAATCCACGCCCTTATGGAGAGCTGTATATCCCTTAATGGGATCCTTCCTTTTTCCATAACCAGAACTGATTTTAGCTCCAGAAATAGGTGTTTTCATAAGGCCCTTGCGTAAACTTTCTCCACGCTCATTATAAAATTGAGTTTGTCCGGAAGTGGGATTGGTAAACACATAAAGACGAAGAGGGGCTCTTTTTTTGGTGTGAAGGGCTCCATAAAGAATTTTTCCCGACCGTTGTTGTTGGGTAGAGGGGTCAGTTATTTTCTCCATGACCACTTCGAATTTATCCCCATTATGAATATCTCTTTGCAAATCGAGATCGTAACTTAACGCTTGGGTTAAGGGTGTAAGGGCCCGTGAAGATATTCCTTTAGAGGCTGCACTGGCAAACAAACTTGACTCTATGGAGAAACTTATACGATGAAGCTCTTTGTTTAAGGGCGTTTCTATTAAAGAGGCTTTATAAGTATCCTGCGCAGATCTGGAAACGACGATTTTCTTGCCAAAGTCCACAATAAAGGAGAGCTCCTCTAAAGTGGATTTTTGCATAGGGTCTTTCGTCCACTTTAAAGCAAGCTGACTTCCCGCTTTAAATTGACGTGGGTTGTAGATTTTGCTTAAGGCTGCAATGATCTCGTGGGAGTGATCTTTAGATATGCCAGCTTCTTCTAAAACCACACCCAACGTAGTTCCTTCTTTGAACTCGATGTAAGAAGGTCGCCCTGATGAATCTTCTTCCAGTCCTTGATGCGTATCCGCCAGGGGCGTATTTTCAGAAAAAGAAGCTGCCAATTCATCCATCTGCTCTAGAATATCAGACCTTGCCATATCATAAGGTGAGTGCAAAGGCGTCGTGAGAGCCGATGAGAAATTTTCAATGAAAGAAGAAGAAAGGACTGGGATGGGCGAAAAAGGAGGGGAAAATGTGTGAGTGCATGCATAAAATAGAATAAGGGCAGGGCTCAAAATCAGGCACGCAACCCCGAGGAGATATTGGATTCTTTGATGCATACTTTAAACTTTTTTCTGTGGAGGAAGGCTCAATTACCCCTCTAAACTGTTGGTTCACAGCCTATTTGTCAAGGGGGAAAATTCTATATGTTTTTGAAAAAGAGGGCTTAGGGTTAACCTGAAAGAGACACTGACCCAAAAATTGAGAGCCTTGGTGAAAAAAGAAAAACCCCCTTTAAAGGGGGTTTTTTTAGGTAGGTTGTGGGTAGAAAATTCTTGGCTTCTATTCAGAAGCGAGGACATCTACGTGTTGGCGATGACCTTTATACCGAAAAGAAACTGCCCCGTCTGCACGAGCAAAAAGGGTGTGATCTTTACCCATTCCCACATTAGCGCCCGCATGAAATTTGGTTCCACGTTGACGGATGATGATATTTCCAGAACAAACTTGCTCGCCACCGAATTTTTTGACGCCCAAGCGTCTACCAGCTGAATCGCGTCCGTTACGTGAACTTCCGCCCGCTTTCTTTTGTGCCATAGTTTAGGACTCCTTAGTCTTTGAAGAGGTAGATTTCTTTGCGCCAGAAGTAGTTTTCTTGGCGACAGCTGGAGAGGTAGTGTTCTTTTTCCCTGAGGCTTTAGGCGCTACTTTAGCAGTAGCAGATGATGCTGCAGGTTTCGTAGTGTTTTTCTCAACTTTTGACGCTTTGACTTCTTTTGCATCTGGAGTCGTGGTTTTTTTTGCTACCGATGGCTTCACGACCTCATCGCTCTTAAAATGCATGCCCTTGGGGCCTGAAATCTCGGTAATACGCACCACGGTTTGATATTGACGGTGGCCTTGCTTGCGCCGATAGTTGTGTCTGCGTTTTTTCTTAAAGACAATGATCTTATCAGAGCGGATCTGGTCGACAATGAGTCCTCGAACAAAGGCGCCTTCTATGTAGGGGAAACCTAGAGATTGAGCTTTTCCATCTGAGACCATAAGGACTTTGTCAAGAGTAACCAAATCGCCTTCTGGGAGATCGAGCTTCTCTATCATGATAACTTTTTGGGGTTGCACTTTATATTGCTTTCCACCAGTACGAACGATAGCAAACATATTTTTCTTTTCTCTGTTAGAGTGAGTGGTCGGTTTAAGGCCATCTTCTAAAAAATCTTAGGTCCTGGATGTATTGAGGACAGCAAAGACATTTACTAAGGATTTTATATAACGTGGACGATAAATTAATTCAAGGGTTTTAATTTGTGGGAGTTCATATGATATGAGACAGATCAGCCCCGAGAGTATATTGGTTAATGTACTCCATAGGAGTCATTCCTTTAACGGCATAATGAGGACTATGAACACTCTATTCTCACTGGAAGGCTCAGTTCATAAAGCATACGCCTACCGAAGTCCACTCTCAGCCACGGAAGGTCTATAATCCTCTCAACAGATAGAGGTCTCGCTCTCTCTTTAAGAAAAGATTCAGACAAGCCACTTTGATTTAGGGATCGTCCCTTGTCTCTTTCAAGACGTCCCCTAACTCATTGCCTTCTTGAAACTAATAGAAAATAAGTCTCAGCCTACTCAACTAAATATCTATGTTGGTCGCATTAATAGCATTGGCTTGGATAAACTCACGCCGCGGCTCTACAAGATCTCCCATAAGGGTGGAGAAAATCTCCTCGGCATCATCCAAATGGGACACCTTCACCCGCAATAGCGTCCGAGTATCAGGATCAAGAGTAGTTTTCCAAAGCTGATCAGGATTCATCTCTCCTAACCCTTTATACCTTTGAATACTCATGCCTTTGCGTCCTTGCTCCAAGATCAACCCTAAGAGCTCCATAGGACCATTCACAAGGGTGAGTTTTTCTTTGATCTCTAAGCGAATAGGATCTCCCCCATAGACTTGCAAAATAGACTGTTTAGCGGCAAGAACTTGAGCCTCTCTGTTGCAAAAATAACTTGCCAACATGGGGATTTTTTCTTCAATGCCTCTTTTTGTATGAATAAGGATGAATTGGCCTTCTTCCATTTCCAATCTCCAAGTGCCTCCATGGTCTCCCTCCCTCTTATTCAAATGGGTAAGAAGAATCTCTAACTTAGCCTTAAACTCTGAAGCCTCAGGCAAAGTAATGCCATAAAGACCCGCTATAGCCCCTTGCCCTGCCACATAAGATGAACCCATCTTTTGAGCCAAAGACGCCATAACATCCTTCACGCTAATAATTTGCTCTAAGTGATCTTTTAAATCTCTTCCCCGCATCTGGGTTCCATCAGATAAAGTAATCCGTGCATGCTCTACACCACCCTCTAAGAGATAGTCATCTAACTGAGAATCATCTTTTAAGTAGACCTCAGAACTGCCACGCTTCACTTTGTAAAGAGGTGGTTGGGCCACATACAAGTAACCATTCTCTATAAGCTGAGGCATTTGCCTAAAAAAGAAGGTCAGAAGAAGCGTACGAATATGACTTCCATCCACGTCAGCGTCAGTCATAATAACAATACGATGATACCGGGCCTTGGCCACATCAAAATCGTCTTTTCCTATACCCGTTCCTAAGGCCGTGATGAGGGTACGAATCTCAGAAGACCCTAACATTTTATCAAATCGCGCTCTCTCAACGTTCAGAATTTTGCCTCTTAAAGGAAGAATAGCTTGATTTTGACGATTACGGGCCTGTTTTGCCGATCCACCCGCGCCCTCTCCTTCCACAAGAAAGATCTCACTCTTCGCTGGGTCTTTTTCCTGACAGTCAGCCAGTTTTCCAGGCAAAGCCGCTGAATCCAAAGCACCCTTACGACGGGTGAGTTCTCGCGCACGACGGGCTGCCTCTCGGGCCGCTGCCGCCTCAATAACCTTAGAAACAATACGTCTGGCCTCGTTAGGATGCTCCTCTAACCACTGAGCCAACTTCTCGCTCACAATAGATTCCACCACAGGACGCACCTCCGATGAAACCAATTTGTCTTTCGTCTGAGAGGAAAACTTAGGATCAGGAACTTTTACCGATAGAACACAGGTCAGTCCTTCTCGCGCATCTTCTCCTGAAAAAACATACTTTTGTTTGCTGGCTGGCATATTTTGCGTAAAATAGTGCCCCAACGTCCGAGTTAGCGCGCCTCTAAATCCCGCCAAATGGGAACCACCATCTTTTTGAGGAATATTATTAGTAAAACATAACATTGTCTCGTGATAGCTATCTGTCCACGCTAAGGCAAACTCCACATGGATCCCGTCTTTTTCATCCACCGCAAACATGGGCTCAGGCTGCAAAGGTGTTTTAGAACGGTTAAGGTAATTCACATAAGCCAAAACACCGCCATCATAATGGAGCTCAACGGTTTTCGTGGGCTCCTCACGCGCATCATTCAAGGAAATAAAAATACCCGAATTCAAAAACGCAAGTTCTCGAAGCCTATGCTCTAAAGTATTAAAGTCAAAATTAATATGAGTAAAGGTCTTCTCAGAAGGTATAAACAGAATTTCTGTGCCGGTTTTTCCACCAGATTCCCCAATAACCTCCAAAGAAGCCTCAGGTACACCTTCTCGAAACCGCATAAAATGCGCCTTACCTTCTCTGTAAATGGTCAATTCTAATTTCTCAGAAAGAGCATTTACCACCGACACACCCACGCCATGCAATCCCCCAGATACCTTATAGGAATTCTGATCGAATTTACCACCCGCATGTAACTGGGTCATAATAACTTCGGCCGCCGACATTTTCTCTTCATCATGCATCTGAGTAGGAATACCACGACCATTGTCCGTAACCCGTACAGCATTCATGGGTAAAAGAGTTACAGTGATACGATCACAATGACCTGCTAGAGCCTCGTCAATAGCATTATCCACTACTTCATAGACCATATGATGGAGTCCAGATCCATCATCTGTGTCCCCAATGTACATACCAGGCCGTTTTCTGACAGCGTCTAGCCCCCTAAGAACCTTAATAGAATGGGCGCCATAATCCTCGTCTTCTTGGTTGTTCTCTTTCAATTCTTTACTCAAAACACCCTCTCTTACTCACTATAAACTAAATAACAAATGCGTTGCTCTCATCCGCTCTTTAAAATAATCTCGGCAGATCCCTCAGAGCTCACGCGGAGTATACCCTCTTCTTGATCAAAGCCTCAAGCCCAAAAACCAAGAATGATGGCTTTGTGTGATATGAGACACAATTAGACTGCGGTAAGAGTCATTGATATGCCCTTTAATGAGCTCATCCCTATCAAAATTCCCCAAGCTGTGCTCAGCGTTAGCTTTCTCCACCTCCTAACAGGGGCAATACCACCCAGTCAGAAAAGCCCTAACTCACTTGAGATTTTTCTCCATAGGACATTCATTCAAAAACATGTTGTTAAGCCCTGGAAAACGAGGATCTTTTCTAAACCGCCTACCCGTAATACTTTAAACCTAAAAAATGCATCAAAATTAACCCATTGTGCACTTCGTTGAGGAGTGCTTAAAACGGCCCTCAAATGGAGAGAATTTTTCTTAAGAAAGATAACTAACTAATTGTTTTTGAATTTTAAATCAAGAAGACAGATAAATCTGATCTGCATGTGGATCCCAGCACTTAATCTTTGCTTTGTGCCACCTTTCTACAACAAGAAACCTCTGCAAAAAGATTGCCCATGAGGAGTCATTAGAGTATAAGTTAACTCATTGAAATAACATTACTAAGGTGAAGAAATGAGTTTTGTAGAACTGATGCTGACCCAAAAGAAACAAGGGTCAACACGGGTTGAGCGAATTGGCCATTTGATTCGATGGGAAAGATTCCGATATCGGTTGAATAAGATTGTCGATCGTAAAGGATTAGGGCGTCCTCCTTATGATATTTTGTGCATGTTTAAAGCAACGATTTTGCAGCACATGTACGCCTTATCAGATGTGGAAATGGAAGAGATGCTCTATGATTGGCTGTCATTTCGGAGATTTTGCGGATTTTCCTTAGAGGAAAATCTGCCTGATGAAACGACACTATGTCGCTTTCGGAATTTACTGTCAGGACACGGGCAAAAGCTAATGGATATGGTAATGGAGGAACTGAAGGTAAAAGGGTTAAATCTCAAAAAAGGGGTGATTGTGGACGCTACGTTGATAGAATCCCGTTCAGCAAGACCAAAAGGTGGAGAAGTGTCCGGAACAGATCCAGAAGCAGGATGGACAAAAAAGAGGGGGCAGTATGTTCATGGATATAAAGTTTATGCCAGTGTTGATGCTGAAAATGGTCTTATACAAAGCACAGTGATAACAAGTGCCGATATTCATGACAGCTTGGTTTTTGGAACGCTTTTAAGTGCAGATGATGGAGTCGTCTATGCCGATAAAGCCTATGGGAGCGCAAAGAATCGAAAGCTCCTGAAAGATCATGGGTTGGAAGATTGCTTGCTTTATAAAGGAGGCAAGAATCGTCCTATACGAGTGTGGCAGAAAGAACTGAACAAAAGTTGGAACAAAGTGCGCAGCGGCGTGGAAAGAACCTTTGCTCACCTAAAAGGAAACCATGGATGGAGGCGGACAAGGTACTTTGGACTTGAATCCAATGAGACTTTTATCAGTCTTAGTTGCATAGCGTATAATCTTCGGAGAGCAGAGAAGATATTACGTCCCCCCACGAGTATTACTGGATGATAAGGGATTAGCACGCCCCACAATTAGGAAATAGCAGGATATCTAAAGACTAAGAGCCTCTAAAGAGGCTCTTAGTAGGAGAGAAAAACTCACTGAGACCTTCAGTGTCGGATAACCATGCTCTCTAAACTTAATTATGCAGATGTTTCTGATGGACTTCAACGTTCGAAAATATACAACATAACAACTTCTTAACTTCCTAAAGCTCTAAGTCTACACGTATTAGAACACACTATTATTTTTTCAATATTTGGCACCACACTTGCTCCCTAAGGCTATGTCAATGAATTCTCTTTGTGCTTAATGAAAGTTAATTTGAAAATATTACCTTATAAAACAAAATTTTTTTCTTAGTTGTTCGATATCGCTATATTATAGAAATAAAATATAGATTATTAAGAGTTGCTAGTACTGATTGTTCTTTTATATCCGAATAATTAACAATATATACAACTTGGAGATACAATGAAGAATTCATTATTATTTAAGAATCCGAAGAATTATATATGTGGATGCATATATAAGTATAAGCACTGTATGCCCTTTCTGTCATTTATATTGATTTTTAATGGATTTACATCTAACAGCTATGGTTGTTTGGATTGTTGTTGCGAAGAGAGAGAGGATCCTCCCAAACAAAACAAATATGAAGCTTAAGCGTACTGCCTTTAATTCAACTAATACGCAATCTCTCTATCAAACCGGTAAAACCGTCATATACACTCAACAACCAACAGCCTACAACACCCAACCCATTGCTTCTAATTATGAAGATCCGCCTTATCTAAACCACGAGAGATTCTCATCAAAAGTGGTTGGGATCGCCTTTATGTCCTCCAGCAGAGGCTCATCTTCAACTGGGTTAAATTGGAATGAAAGACGAGGGTACGAGTGATCCTGATGTGCCAATACTCTGCACGTCAATGAAAAAATGAACCATATCTCTCCACCAAAACGCACAAAGTCGACTCTGCTGGGCCGAAAACTGTTATTATTTTTGACAAAACGTAGCCATGGTTTAAAACCGAAGACCTAGGGTTTTTCAGTTTTTATATGGTTGTGTGGAAATGTTAGACAATATGGACAAAAAATTCGCGCTTTTCTTAGCCCTAAAAACTGGGATTACTGTGTGCCTTGTTCCTAGGATTGGTTGTTGGATCATGGTATTTTATGCGCCCTGTTCCTTCTTCCCGCCTCAACAAAAAATTGTAGTTCATCACGTAAAAAAATGCCCCTCCAGCAAATTACAGATTTGCTTTGGCACTATCCGATCTGGACAGCAACGTCTATCACTTCCAAAGGAAGTGGTCGACTTGACTGTCTCTGCTTCTCCTGGAACAACTGTTCCTGGGGAAGATGCACTTATCGCAAGGGATTGATAACGCTTCTTTAGTCAGACTTATGCTCTTCAAAAAACTTGAAGCGTTATCTGAAAACAACCTGACGGGCGGTTTCTCTTTAGCCTCGGGCTTTGCCACCAGTAAGAAGATGCTAGAAGATAAGAAAAGCGATCTATTAGGAAGCGCAAAAAAGAGACTCGACGCAAAAAATTGCTTTGGAGGCGTTACAAGTAAAGGCCCCTTTTGATGGAACCAGGGCATATTCAAAAAAAAGAAATGGCTCTCAAGTTTCCCAGAGAAGCTATCCTCGATTTTTTATGATCCTAACTCTACAATCGTAGAACTTGAAGTTCCTGCGTCAATTTGCTCCCAAATTCAAGACGGCGCTCAAGTCGTTATTAATAATAAATATCATCCGCTTACCCATGTTCAAAAGATGTTAGATGAAGATACCCATATGTGCCCAGCTTACTTAGAAGTAAGCGACCTGGAGGAATTATAGGAACCACTCTCTCTCTCTCAGTTTGGTTGCAACACCGAGATTCAGTGATCGCTATTCCGTTTGAGGCATTATTTTAAAAGATGGGCGTTCTTTTAATGGTCTTATCAAGGATAATAAAGTGATGTTGGCTGTTGTGGAACTAGGGCTTCAGCAGAAAGATCAGACTGGAGATCACTAAAGGGCTTAAAGAAGGTGACCAGCCTGTGGTCTTCAAGCACAGTCAGTTCTCTCCTGGGGAGTCAGTGGAAATTGCCTCTAAAGACCCCACACCCAAAAGATCCTTGAGACATAAATGACCACATTACCACTTATTTTTTAAAACATCCCGTTGTTAGCATGACTCTCAACGCAATGATTATCTTGTTAGGTGGTCTCTGCTTGAATTCTCTTCGGTTCGTGAGTACCCGAGATACATTTTCCCACCATTGAGGTCCAAACCCACTACCCTCAATGCGAGCGCTGAAAAAATGTTGAAAGCTCAATCACTAATCCTTTGGAAGATCGCCTGGCCGGGCTTGAAAATATTTCCACGTTGACCTCTGAATCAAAACATGGGTCCAGCGCCATCACCATTACCTTTAAAAAAGGAACCGATCTCCAAGTTTCAATGAATGCCATTCGGGATGCTCTTGGGCTCGTCACCTTACCCACGGGCGTGAAACCTCCTGTAATAGAAAGAAAAACGCCCTCTACAGGCCCTCCCTTCTTCGTTCTGGCATTAGAATCCACTTCTTTAGATTTTGGTGAATTAACCCACTATGCTCATCTGAACCTGAAAAATATTTTTAGAGGCATTAAAGGCGTGGCTTCGGTAGAAATCATGGGACGTCCTTACACTTATACTATCTCCTTGGATCCTAAAAAAATGCACTCTTTTGGGGTGAATGTGGATGAGGTATACGCAGCCTTACAGACGATCAACGCCTCTTTACCTGTAGGCAAATTTCAAGACAAGATCCCAACCACTATGGAAGTGGACTTTAACTCGGTTACGGATTTCGAATCACTTCTCGTAAAAGAAAAAAACTTTATGGATCCTGCCGCAAAACAAGATCCTATTTTTCTGGGCCAAATTGCTGACATAAAACTTAAAACCGATCACTCCAAATTTCGCATCAGGAGTAATGGCCAGCCAGGCTTATGTGTTTTTATAAATAGATCAAATGATGCTAATCCTTTGGAAGTAAGCACCCTTATCACCGAAGAAGTTAGAAAACTAAAAGAATCACTGCCATCTTCTTTAAAAATAAACATAATTCTAGATCAGGCCGAGTTTGTACGATACTCAATAGATAATGTTACTTGGAGTTTATTTGAAGCAATTATATGTGTACTTATTATTGTCTTTCTATTCTTGCGAAATATAAAATCTACAATTATTCCCGCCATCACTATCCCTATATCCCTTCTGGGTTCTTTTATATTTCTAAAAGTACTCGGTTTTTCTATAAATATTATCACCCTTTTAGGTATGGTTTTGGCTATTGGTTTGGTGGTGGATGATGCCATTGTGGTGATGGAGAATATACAAAGGTATATTGAGACCGGTCTCAAGCCATTTCAAGCCGCTCTGAAGGGATCCCGGGAGATTGGCTTTGCCATTGTGGGCATGACTATTACATTGACTTGTGTTTATGCCCCCCTATTTTTTATAGTGGGACCTGTGGGCGATGTGTTTATTGAATTTGCGGTAGCTTTAGCCGGGAGTGTGCTTATTTCGGGCTTTGTTGCCCTCACCTTGTCCCCTCTAATGTGTGTGTATACCCTTCATCAAAAGCATACGCCATTCTGGCCTCAAATTGACATTTTCTTTGACCAAGTGACAAATCGTTACGCAAGAGCTCTTTGCTGGATAATCCCTAAACGTAAAGTGACGTTCACTTTGCTCCTGGGAAGTTTAGTGGCTATTATTTTCCTACTAAGAAGTTTACCTTCCGAAATTGCCCCCAAAGAAGATAGAAATTTGATCGGGGTATATATCCCTCCAGTTCCTGGCAAAAATCTTGATTATATGGAGGAAAAAGCCAATCTGGTGGAAGAGATTATCAAGAATACGCCGGAAGCTCAAAATCACTTTGTATTCTTGGGAGATTGGGGTGGAAATGTGATTCTAACCTTAAAACCTAAATCCCAGAGAAAAAGATCAGCGCAGGAGATCGTCAACGCTTATGCTCCTGCTATGCAGAAAATACCATCTGTGGATGCCCATCCTTGGAGTTGGGATTCAGGCCTTCCTGGAATGGAGCAAGCTGGAGCGGCGTCAGATTTGTCCTTAATTATATCTACAAGTAAAACCTATCCTGAGCTTTTTGACAGCCTTGAAAAAGTCAAAAGTACGCTAAGAAAAGCCCAAATATTTGCAAATGTTGACCATAATTTGAAACTTGACTCTCTTGGGTATAAGATCACCTTGAATCCCCACGCTATGGCTGATTTGAATATTTCTCCTCCACAAGCTGCCAAAACCATCGAGGTTTTCTTCAGTGGAGACCAGACCCTTACATTTGCAAAAGATGGCGTTATATATGCTCTCACCTTAGAGGGCATTTCGAGACCTTGGAACTTGGAAGAACTCTATGTATCCAATAGAAGTGGGGAAAGAATTTCATTAGCGGTAGTAGCGCAACTTACACCGACTTCCCGACCTGATAAATTATTTCACTACAACCAAATGCGCTCAGTGGTCCTTACAAGTGACTTGCCTGAAGGTAAATCTCTTGACGATGGGATGAAAGAATTTCGTTCTGTTGTACATGAATTGTTGCCCATTGATTATAAAACAACCTGGGGAGGCAGTGCAAAAGGCTATAAGGATTCACAAAATTCTATGATCTTCCTTTTTGCTTTATCCATCATTTTTATTTACGCTATTTTAGCTATCCTCTTTGAGAGCTTCCTCGACCCTCTTCTCATTCTGATCATGGCTCCTTTTGCTTGTTTAGGGGGGTTAGGGATACAATGGATGACCAATGAACCCCTTACCATATACACCCAGATTGGGTTGGTTACTCTCATAGGACTTATCAGTAAGCACGGCATTCTCATGGTTGAATTTGCCAATCAACTGAGCAAAGACCTTCCTCTATCAGAAGCCATTCAAAAAGCTTCAATTCTACGATTAAGACCCATATTAATGACCACAGGCGCCATGGTTTTTGGAACTCTTCCCTTACTTTTAGGCAATGGAGCCGGCCAAGAGGCTCAGCGTGCCATAGGCATGGTCCTGGTAGGAGGGTTAAGTGTGGGGACCCTCTTTACGCTCTTTGTGCTCCCCCCTCTTTATATTACTTTCAAAAATATCTCTTTTAAAGCCATCGTTAAGGCCTAAGCCTTTAGTTCTTTTGAAAAATAGTTCCCTTTATATTTTTTTCTTTATCCCCAAATAATGCTTTCGGACTTCTTGAGGGAACTTCTCTATGGCATAGCGGAGCATGGTTCTGGGCATTCTGGTGGCCTGGTGATCAAGAAATCTTTTAAGTTGATTCACATCTTTCTTTCCTGCCTCT
>JAGYKM010000018.1 GCA_018401675.1 Alphaproteobacteria bacterium
AAGAAAAGATAGGTCATGAGCCAAAGAATTGGAAAATACATTACGCAAAAAGTCGCAAGAGAACCTTATAAGGCCTTTGTGCCTGCGTACCTACCTGCAGATCCTCCCATAAATTTGGGGAGACTTTATCCATATCTTGAAAAAGCAGCGCTAGCTTTAGCTGAGTTAAACGCTGTTCATAAGAGCATTCCTAATACGGCCCTTTTTATCTATATGTATCTACGTAAAGAAGCATTGCTCTCGAGCCAAATTGAAGGAACGCAAAGCTCTTTTTCAGATCTCATTCTGTTCGAGAGTCAGCAGACTCCGCACGTTTCAGTGGAAGATGTGGAAGAAGTATCTAATTATATCAAGGCGGTAACGTATGGCATAAAACGACTGAAGGAGGATTTCCCCCTTTCTTTGAGGTTGTTGAAAGAAATACATGAAATCCTTCTGTCTGGGGGTAGAGGCTCCAGTAAATTACCGGGTGAGTTCAGACGATCGCAAAACTGGATTGGTGGGACAAGACCAGGTAATGCATTTTTTGTGCCACCACCGGTAGATTGTCTTAATGAATGTCTGGGGAATTTTGAAAAGTTTCTCCATGATGAAACCGTACCCGTTTTGATCAAAGCAGGGCTTGCCCATGTACAATTTGAAACCATACATCCTTTTCTAGATGGAAATGGTAGATTAGGGCGATTATTAATAACCTTACTGTTATGCCAAAATGGTCTCCTTGATGAGCCAATCTTATATCTGAGTCTATACTTGAAAGAAAATCGCACAACCTATTATCACCTTTTGCAAGAAGTCCGAGACCGAGGAACCTGGGAAACGTGGCTGGAGTTTTTTCTAACTGGTGTATACAGCTCAGCAAAGCAGGCCATTAAAACGGCAAAACAAATTAATACGCTTTTTGACAAGGATATGGATAAGATAACTTCTTTAGGCCGCGCTAGATTTTCGTGCGAACAAACTCTTGAGTATATGAAACGTTTGCCCCAAGTCACAGTTCCGTTTCTGGCAAAAGAATTGCACATGTCATCACCCACAGCCAGAAGCGCCCTCAATCATATGACCACTATGGGTATATTAGTAGAGACCAGTGGAAAAAAACGCGATAAGGTTTATGTATACCGACGTTATTTGGAGATTTTAGAAGAAGGAACGAACCCATTTAGTCCTTGAGAAAGGAGGGGGGCTTATTAGACCTGCACTGCAGAATATCTGTGCTGCACGAGAGGGCCTTATTTTCAGGGAAAGATTAGTGTTCCTTATAGTGAAGGATATCCTGGAAAGTCGCTGACTTTGTGGATATATTTCGATAGCCATGGGGTTTATCTGCTTTAAAACGCAAACCGTCGTTTTTCTTGAGCGGCTGCCAACATCCATTCACCAAGACTTCCATTTCGCCTTGAGACACGACGATATGTTCTATAACCCCTTCTTGATGGGGGGGAGATAAATGCTCACACCCAGGGAGCAATTCAATGACAAAGAGCTCAAATCCTAAGTTTTTGTCATAGGGAAATAGAGGCATAACCCTAATTTTATCATCAAGGGGATGGATTTGGGTTAATTCGCTACGACTACACCTGACGTCAATATTATCTGTATCTAACTCTTCTAAGAATGAAGAGAAAGAGACATTAAAACCGCTTGAGATTTTCCAAAGGGTGGCAATTGTAGGACTTGATTCTTCCCTTTCAATTTGTCCAAGCATGGCTTTGCTGACGCCAGTTCTTAGGCTTGTTGCTTCTAAACTCCACCCACGTTCCTGGCGAAGCGTTTTTAAAGCGGAAGATATTTTTTTTGTTAAATGTCCCAAGGAGCCCCCTGTTAAAAATACTTGTGCGTTATAACGCACAATGGTAGTGTCAAGCCATGGTGCGTTATGATGCACCAAAGGTAAATCATAAATCTCTCAGAAAGGCATAAAATGACTAAGGTTTTGGCAAAAAGTGCACAACGTATTCAAGAATGTCTCAAAGCCGCTCAGATGGACTGCCGAGTCTTGGAGCTTCCTCATACCACAAGAACGGCCACCGATGCGGCGCAAGCCATTGGATGCACTATTTCTCAAATTGTGAAATCCCTCATTTTCAAAACGAGAGATACGCATAAACCTGTTCTCATTCTAGTTTCAGGTTCAAATAAAGTCGATCTGGAAGTCATAGAGAAGGAAGTGGGTGAGCCAATTACTAAAGCAGATGCTGAGTTCACAAGGATGATTACTGGATTCGCTATAGGGGGTATTCCACCTATTGGACATGATTGCCCTATAGAATTGATTTTTCTAGACCAAGATTTGCTCTGTTTTGATGAGATTTGGGCTGCGGCAGGAACACAAAACGCGGTATTTTGCCTTAAAAGCCAATTCTTAGAAGAACTTACCCAAGGTAAAGTTATGTCAATATCTAGTCCTTCGGTGTAAGAGATGACTTATAAAGTTTTTTGGGCCAGCCCCTATTTAACCGAGCTTGAAACCACGGTTAACGGTATTGAAGGAAACGTAATTACACTCCACGAGACAATATTTTACGCTTTTTCGGGAGGTCAAGAAAGCGACACCGGAACGATAAATGGGTATCAAGTTCTGAAGGCAGAAAAATGTGGCCGAGACATTTACTACACTCTTCCAGGGGATCATACTCTTAAGATAAATGATGGGGTGAAAGTAGTTATTGATTGGGATCGTCGGTATAAATTGATGCGTCTTCATTTTGCGGCCGAACTCGTTTTAGAAGCCCTTAGTAAAAATATCCCTGAAATTGTTAAGATTGGTGCTCATATCTCTCAAGATAAGTCTCGAATTGATTTCGAATGGGAGCATCCGTTGAGTTCCTATATACCTTTTATACAAGAAGAAACACAAAGACTCATTGATTCTAATCAAAAAATAATCAGTGAATTTAGTGATGAGTCTCAAGAGAGAAGGTATTGGAAAATCCATGGGTTAGAAAAAGTTCCTTGTGGAGGAACCCATATAAAAGTCACCAAGGAAGTGGGAACCATAAACTTGAAACGATCCAATATTGGTAAAAACAGAGAGAGAATTAATATCTATCTCATTGATTAAGCCTAATAAAGTAATTCAATGTTGCAAAATGGAGGAAAAATGACTTTTGACAATAAACTGGTTATTATGGTTAATAAAGATATTGATATCGGTGTAGCCATGAACGCTGTGGCCCATGCTTCACTGGCCATGGGGGCTATGCTTGGGAAAGAAGCCTGTTTTTTGACGTCGAACATTGATGCTACTGGTAACGACTGGAAAGTTTCAAGTATGCCTTACATTGTATTACGTGGAAAATCGACTGAAATTAAAAAGGTTGTATTAAGCGCCCAAGAAGCAAAAATTAAAACGCTCCCGTTTGTGGATAGCATGACTGGGGGTACGTATCTGGAGCAAATAGAAAATATTTCTCACAAAAAACAGGATGAACATATTTACTATGCTGCTGTACTTTTCGGAAAATACGACCTTGTTTCTCAAATCACCAAACGGTTTTCTTTGTTCAGGTAAGTCTATTTCATACAGTTAGCGACTAGATCTTATGAACGGTGATGATTTTCACAAAAGGAGTGCCTCGGAGGGGCGTTAATGCGGACTTAAGGAAATATTTGAATCATACATTGGAAGATGAGACATAGGCATGTGCTTCTAAAGGAAAGGTATATAAATGGGAAAAGTCATTTTTTTAAATGGATGTGGATCCTCAGGGAAGTCCACCTTGGCCAAAGGGATCCAACAACAAAGTAAGGATCCTTGGCTTCATGTGAGCATGGATCAGTTCATCGACATTTTGCCTGAGCGTTATTGGGGCGTGGGTGATATGGCGTCTAAAGGTTATTTTAAATTTATTCCAGGTGAAAATTGTCACGGCCCAACTATGAGCGTTCAAAAAGGAGAAAAAGGGAACCAGGTATTTTCTTTGCTCCCCAAGATTGCCGACCTTTTTCTTCAAGAAGGGAATAACGTAATCATTGATGAGGTTCTATTAGATGATAAATCTTTGGAAGGTTATATAGAGGCTTTAGCCCCCCATGTGGTCTACTTTGTGGGTGTATTTTGTTCCCTTTCCACAATGCAAAAGAGAGAGATCCAAAGAGGAGACCGGCTTTTAGGCCTTTCCAATGATCAAGTTGACCGGGTTCATGCAGGTCTTAGAGAGTATGATCTAACTATTGATACCACATCCCTTTTGCCTGAAATGGGTGTGGACTCTATTCTAAAGTTTATGGAATGCCATCCCTACCCAAAGGGATTTATTAATATGAAAAATAAGCTGTGACTGAGAATCTCTCTTTTAGGTCTTTAGAGAAAGGTGATTACCCATATCTTTTAAAATGGCTGATGAGTGAAAATGTGAGAGCATGGTGGGATAAAGATGTTATCTGGACTTTGGAGGCAATAGAGGCCAAGTACCAAACTTATGTGGAAGGGTACAAAATAGAAGATGGACGGAAAAAATCCATTCGTTCCTATATTGTTTGTGCAGCAGGGCACCCCATCGGTTACTTGCAAGCTTATAAAGCTCTTGATTTTCTAAGGACAGATTTCTTGAACTTTCTACCAAAACCGCTAGATAGCCTGGATTTCTACCTTGGTGAAACTTCTTTCTTAGGCCAAGGGCTGGGGAAGAAAGCCCTCCTTCAGTATATAAAATTCCATGAACAGATGAGCAAGTCGAGTTTGCTGGTTATCCTTGATAAAGATAACCAAAAGGCTATTCAAACCTGTAAAAAGGTCGGATTCTCTAAACTCGAAAACCATTCCATACCTCAAGAACTATGGATGGTGAAAGT
>JAGYKM010000019.1 GCA_018401675.1 Alphaproteobacteria bacterium
TACACCCTTCCTTGGTGGCTTAAAGGAGACCTTGGAATATTGGTGAAAGATCTTGCTAGAGATAAGAGGAAAGCTCTTTGTTTAAAAAAAGACTTGCTTAGAAGAGGTATTTCCTTGCAACAAGAATCGTTCTTGCCTACACTGGCTTTGAAGGATGATTTTACCCTAGATTTTTGAAAGAACGTGAATCTCATAGTTAACCATGTTCCATTCATCCTTATTATCCGAAAAAGCCCATTAATTGAGAAGCACAGTGATGTTTCCCCCTTGCTAGCAGAGGATATATGAAAATTAATCAAACTCGCAGACGTCCTATACGTAAAACTCATTCTCCCAATCACACTCAAGACAGCCAAGGCCCTGATGGAAAAATCAGAGGCACTTCCTCTCAGATTTTTGATAGGTACATGGCCCTCGCGAGAGATGCTACCTCCTCAGGAGATCGGGTTTCAGCTGAGAGTTTTTATCAATATGCTGATCACTATTATCGTCTTATGTCCCCTGAAAACGAAAATACCTCCTCTCGGAATGAGGGTTCTCGTAACGTAAGCCCAGGAGCATCTAAGCCCGCTATGTCGCCTGCAGGTTCTTATGACGACTTACCCTCCGCATCGGAGTCTACCTCTTCTGAGACGTCTAAGCCTCATAAAAGCGAGCGCGAACAACGGTTTGATACTCGCAAATCTCGCCATCCTTATGTCTCTGGAAGCAATCGCCATCATAACAATGAGCGTGTTCAAGCCAGAACAGAGCGGGTTGAAGCGAAGCCACCGGTTAAAGAACCAGCGGCAGTCAAGGAAGATTCAACGCCACCTCAAACTCCAACTGCGACTCCAACGCCTCCTCCCCCTTCTGACGATATCATCACCGTCATTCCATAAACCAGACAAGGCGTCATAAGAAGTAGGCCGGTGGGAATGGTTTTGCCTTCCCCTAGGGGATCTTTTTGGTTAAAATAGGTATTAACAATGAAAAGTCCTAAAACAAAGAAGGGACTTGGTTTAACTTCCTTAGATAACCCACAAGAAGGAGCGTGCAAAAATGAATCTAGACATATATACAGAAAAGCTAAAAGGATTCATTCAAAAAGCTCAAACTCTGGCCCAGAGGAAAAATCACCAACGATTGTCCCCTGTCCATCTTCTTAAAGTATTGGTGGAAGACGAGGATGGATTTGCATCCCGTCTCATCCAGCAAGCTGGCGGGAACGAAGCCCTTGTGTTGTCTCAAGCAGAAGAGTATTTAGCCAAACAGCCTTCTATTGAGGGAAGTGGTGCTGGCCAATTATTTATGGCCCCGGAGTTTACCAAGTTGTTAACCTTGGCTGAAGATTTGGCTAAAAAAGCTGGTGATTCTTTTGTTACCGTGGAGTATGTGCTTCTTGCCATGATCATGGAGTCTCCTTCTGAGACCAAAGATATATTGACCAAAGCTGGCCTTACAGCTCAAAAACTCAATCAAACCATTCAAGACATGCGCAAAGGCCGAACGGCAGATACGGCGAGTGCAGAAGACACTTTTGATGCGTTAAAGAAATATGCACGGGATCTCACCGCCGCAGCCAGAGAGGGCAAACTTGACCCGGTCATTGGACGGGACGAAGAAATACGGCGCACTATTCAGGTACTGTCCCGCCGCACCAAGAACAATCCGGTGCTCATTGGTGAGCCTGGAGTAGGTAAAACCGCCATTATTGAAGGTTTGGCCTTACGTATTGTGAATGGAGATGTGCCTGAGGGGTTGAAGCACATGCATCTCTTGTCCTTAGATTTGGGGGCCTTGATTGCTGGGGCCAAATATCGAGGGGAATTTGAAGAGCGGTTGAAGTCAGTATTAGGAGAAGTTGCGGCGGCTCCGGGAACGATTATTTTATTTATTGATGAGTTGCATACCCTTATGGGCGCTGGAAAAGCTGATGGGGCCATGGATGCGGCTAATATGCTTAAACCGGCATTAGCCCGGGGAGAACTTCATTGTGTGGGCGCCACCACCTTAGATGAATACCGGAAGTATATTGAAAAAGACGCGGCCCTTGCTCGACGGTTTCAGCCGGTATATGTGAACGAACCCACGGTAGAAGAGACCATATCTATTTTACGGGGCTTAAAAGAAAAATATGAGCTTCATCATGGTATTCGTATTACTGATGGAGCAATTGTGGCCGCTGCGGTGTTATCCAATCGCTATATTGCCGATCGGTTTTTGCCTGACAAAGCCATTGACTTGGTGGATGAAGCGGCTAGCCGTTTACGCATGGAAGTAGATTCCAAGCCTGAAGAAATTGATGAATTAGATCGGCGGATTATTCAGTTAAAAATAGAACGTGAAGCTTTAAAAAAAGAAAAAGATCAAGCTTCCAAAGACCGCCTTCATGCCTTATCCAAGGAATTAGCTGATTTAGAAGAAAAGTGCCAAGGACTTACCCTTCACTGGAAACAAGAAACAGATAAGCTTGCCAAAAGCCGTTCAGTGAAAGAAGAGCTTGATCATGCCCGCATGGAACTGGAAGTGGCTCATCGCGAAGGAAACTTAGCCAAAGCGGGAGAATTGACCTACGCCAAAATCCCAGAGCTCGAAAGAAAGTTAGCGGCTGACCAAGAAGAATCTAAAGATAGCCTCATCAAAGAAGAGGTAACCGATCAAGATATTGCCTCCATTGTGTCCCGATGGACAGGCGTCCCCATGGACAAGATGCTCGAAGGGGAAAAAGATAAACTAATTCAAATGGAAACCCACCTTCATGCCCGCGTCATAGGCCAAGATGAAGCCATTACCGCTATAGCCCATGCCGTAAGACGGGCTCGATCTGGGCTTCAAGATCCCAACCGTCCCATAGGATCATTTTTATTCCTAGGACCCACCGGCGTGGGTAAGACAGAACTGGCCAAAGCCCTGGCTGAATTCTTATTTAACGATGAACATGCCCTTTTGCGCGTAGACATGTCCGAATTCATGGAACGCCATTCGGTTGCGAGACTCATAGGAGCCCCTCCAGGGTACGTTGGGTACGAAGAGGGCGGCGTCCTCACAGAGGCCGTCAGAAGACGCCCCTATCAGATAATATTATTCGATGAAATTGAAAAAGCCCATGGAGATGTGTTTAACATCCTCCTCCAAGTCTTAGATGATGGACGTCTAACTGATGGACAAGGGCGCACCGTAGACTTTAAAAACACCCTCATCATACTCACTTCCAACTTGGGAAGTGAGTATCTCTCCCAAGCCGACTTTGAAGGAGAGCCTCCCAAAGAGATTAAAGACAAAGTCATGGATGTGGTCAAAGCCTCTTTCCGGCCAGAGTTTTTAAACCGCCTGGATGAGATTTTAATATTCAAGCGCCTTTCAAGAGAACAAATGAAAGGCATCGTGACTGTACAGCTCCAACGCCTAGAAGAGCTTCTTCATGACCAAAAGATCAAGCTGGACATCACCGATGAAGCTAAGACCTGGCTTGCCAATGAAGGCTATGATCCCGTTTACGGCGCCCGTCCTCTCAAACGGACCATTCAACGGTCATTGCAAAACGTCTTAGCTGAAAAGCTCCTCAATGGCAGCATTCAGCCAGGCAATACGGTGGAAGTAAGTGTAAAGGATGGGGCGTTATTGTTTGGGGTGGGAGGAAAGAAGTGAAATCTGACTCAATCCCAATTGCCTTCTTTTTTCCGATAAGACGTGATAACAAATCATGAAGCAGGATTCTTATATTGAAAACTGAAGAAGCGCTGAAATAGAGGATCTTCTCTACTCAGGAAATGCTTCAAATTTCAATAAAACCGGAGAAGGTAAATCCTTCCTCTTATGAGTTTAACTCACACTCGTATAGCAGATTAAGATTTGTCTCTCTTATCTCATAAAAAAACCAAAGAAAAGATGAAGATAACTCCAACTTTTCTCTGGTTTTCTTTAGATATATTAGATACCTACTTCTCGGATTTATGGTCTTCCATCTCATCTCCAACTATATCAGCAACATCCTCAGGGATTTTACCTTTATCTTTATTTTGGTGATACCAAGCATTACCAACGTCTGTAGTCAAGAAGTCTATCCAGCCGGAAGTCCATGCTTCTTCGCTTGATTCTGTCTTATCTTCAGGCTCGGTACCCAATATGGCCGGCACACCACCTCTTACAGCCTTATATTTTATATTTCCATGGTTTTTAGTATGAATTGCCGTAGCACATGTTCCAGATTGAACTGTAAACTTGAGTCCCGAGAGTGCAGGTCCTTTACAGTATTGATCCGCTGCATAAGCTCCTGCCTTCTTAAGGCCAAAATTTACCGCTGTTTTCAAACCATCTGTAAACCAGTTTGCCTCAGCAGACTGAGTAAAGCCACATGCCACCACTAAACCTAGTACAGCAACTGTTGTTAATTTTTTCTTCATCTTTGAAATCCTCCAAACTGTTTTTTTCATTGTGTGGGGCATATGAGTTATGATTATTGAATGCCTGTTTTAGTAACTTATCGTTATTCCCACATTATTTAAGTTGATTATCCCAGATTTCATCTAAGTCGTCAATTTTTTTTTACTGGGACGCATGCTTGCTAGACATTTGCTTAGTTAACTATGCTCTTACTTAGTTTTATTATTATAAGTAAACTTAATAACCACACAGATCTTATATGGATATTTTCTCCATGTCATAGAATTATCCTAAGATCTTTTTCGAGATACCCTTCTCTAACGATAATTAGAAAAGGGTATTCTCATACAAAAGATGATCTTTACTTTATGTGTTTAAATG
>JAGYKM010000002.1 GCA_018401675.1 Alphaproteobacteria bacterium
ATGACGCCTTTACTCATGGGCCTGCATGATGCACTCCACGGCAGCGCTACTTCCAAAACGGCTGAGGACGCTCTTTCTCTTGTGTCTTCTAAACAAGCGTCATTTTTACTTAAAGACAGTTTTGCGATTCATGATGTCATTGAAGAGGTCTCCACTTCAGTCGTAGATCGGTTAGATCTTCTTCAAGAGGGCATGCAAAGGACGCTTCTCTCAATGGCTCAATCTCTCACAGCCCTAGGTGACTTTGCTCGCCTAAAAAAAGCGATATCCGGGTATTTCTGGATGATGCATGAGGGATTTAGCTTAGATCCTAACTCTATCTATGATTCGTATTTTTCCTCCGTCCTGGATAGAATGATCGAAGATGCTGAACAAAAAGCTTCTCAAACCACAAGTGATATTTTTAGAACGGACCCAAAAACGGGCCTCTCTGTTTTAACACCTCATCAATTACGTAAAAGTATTATCCATAATGCACAGCTTATTTCTTCAATGACTCAGCATCCGTGGGAAGCCTCCGATCTCCATTCGATCCTTGAGCAAGGTAAATTTGAGTATGCTCTTCAACAAGAGCCTATGGTATCAACCCTTACGGTAAGAGGCATGGGGGGGAAAGAATATGTCTTCCGCTTTTTCTCGTTAAAATTTAAGCTCTCTGAAACTGATGATTTAGCTCATTTGCTCAAGTTCTCTGGGTATAAAAACATTGACAGAAAGCCTGACTTAGAAAGCCATCCCCATCCAAGAGCGGCGACTTTGACCTATATTCGCCATCTTCATCTACACCTCGCCGAAGTCCTTCAGCATTTCAAAACCGTAGCCCAATTTTATGTAACAGAATCCGTAGGGCCTTGGCATTGGACACAAAGCCTTAAAAACCCTCAGCCTACTAACTTGCGACCTATCACGCTCCCTTTATAAGCGGAGGTGATGAGGCATCCTAACGTGCTCTAACTAAAAGATTTCAGGGTGTTTTGTGGAAGTTAATCCTCAAAATTTATCCTTTCCAGAAAAGCCAATCTCCATAGACCTCTCTTTCTATATAGTACTTCTCTGCCACCAGCATTTCCTCTTTCTTCGCCTCACCCTTATTGTATTTTTTCTTTTTCCTTGGTAGCTTTAGTTAACAACCAATACCGGGGGACCCTTAATGAATGATTATGTGCCTTCTGAATGCTCTCCCCTTCACGGAGAGAAAGACCTATCCAGAATTCAAGCCGCTTTAGACGCAGGGGTAAACCCCAACAACACCTGTCTGAGTGGCATGACCCCTCTCCATTGGAGTAGAAATTCTCAAACCACTCAAGCTCTTTTGAAAGCGGGCGCCAACCCAAATTCTTGGGATATCAACCACAGAACCCCCTTACATTTTGCCCCAGATGCCCAATCTGTTTCTTTGCTCCTTCACCATGGCGCTAATCCTAATGCTCGAGATTTTAAAGGGAGAACACCCCTTCATACGGCTAAGAATTCAGAAATAGCAAAGACTTTGATTGCTCATGGGGCCAAAGTAAATTTGGTAGATTCCTATAACCAAACTCCGTTGGATTTGCAATTGAAACGCTCGACTTCTCCCTCATTTGATCATGGAATAATTACGGTACTCCAAAATGCTTCATCGGTCTCCCATACCGTAACTTCCTCTAGTATGGATTTTTTGCCCTCAAAACAAACCGTTCATTCCCTACTCGTGGATCTTTTATCCCCCATGTTTCTTGTCTGCTTGGGCCTTAGCATTTTCCTTTTTTTTGTCCAAAAGGGAATTTATCGATTTGGAAAAAAATATAACGGGAAAACCGCTTTGGTTCTCCTTAGCGCCCCACTAGTATTGTTAAATCCCTTTGCTCTCGCTTGCGCCTTTGCCGTAAGTTCCGCAGCTCCGTTTTTATACTTTTTTCAATGGACTCCCAAAGAACTCCTTTCTTGCCCCAATCTTCAGATAGTCTTTGTACTTTGTGTTTGGCATCTTGGAGAGTTTTTGTATTTTTCCAAAAAATACCATGAAGGATTCTTGTTATATGCCCTAAAGCAACTTCCTTATCTCATGACTCTGCCTTTTTGGGTGCTGATGGGAATAGCCGCCACTGAAAATCCTGGGGAAGCAACGGGAAATCTCGTCACTTTTTTTGGATTTCCCTATTTTATAGCCACCTCCCTATTAGGATTTTATCTTTCACGAAAAATACTCCGGCCTTCTTTCAATCGTTATAAGAAGTCCCATCCCGAAGAATGCCCCTAAAAAGAAGCCTTTTCTCATGGAACCTATAACGGAAAAGCTATGTCTTTTATGGGTGAAAAATCTGAGAATATTCAGTCGGTTTGTTCAAAAATACACTCAGATTTTTGAAGTTCATCTATATTATTTTGTAACAACTCACTATTTTCTGTTCCACTATATATGAAACTCGTTCCCAAATACTCTATTCCCAGATAGCCACATGTTTGTTCAAAAGTATCCTCGAACCCTTTTGGGAGGGATGTATTGTAACTTGCTACAACAAAAAGTCTTTTGCCGCGCAACTTTCTCGCCACATCTTTATGAATATCCAGTAGATCACTTATTCGATCTATAAATGTCTTCATAGTACTGCTCATAGAATACCAATATACTGGCGTTGCAAGGACCCACGTATCATACTCAACCAAACGATGAATCAGCGCCAAGAAATCATCATTCTGGTTTTTATACTCGTAATCATAAGGCTTAATATCAAGCTCTTTTAGATCCACCATAGGTGCCCCGGAAATACCAGGTATCATGGATAGAGCTTGCTTTGTGTTTCCTTGGCTTCTCGCACTTCCCATTATAATAATACAGTCTTTCTTTGCCATCCTTCTTCCTCCCTTTTCTCTTACTAATGCCCTTCGTGGAGACCTACTTCACAAACAGAAGTCATAAATATGAGCGTTTCGCAAGCCTGCTCTCTCCCTAACGATCCCCCTACTGCTTACAGTGGAGATAAAAATACTTGGCCTTTTATTATTTTTCTAAAGCCTTCAATCAAACAGCTCTGTGCCCTATGGAACAAGGCTTAAAGAGAACTTAGGAAGGAAGAAAGCCCATAGATTTAAAGCTCACATACCCCATAGAATCATTAATTTTAATTATTCATCAGTTTGGGACTGGAATTTCGGTATTAGGTAGAGTACACCTTGATACGGTGGAATTCTTTCTTATTTGCAATTAATCCTTTACTTGTAAAGGACTAAGAAGAATTTCACCACTTTTTCATATCATATCTCTATTAACCCTTGGCTCCCTTTTTTGAAAGACCCTTTGCTGAATGACTCATCCTACTGAATCTGAACTGATTATCCGCCATAAGGCTTCTTCCTTCACTTCTATGGAACACGCAGGTCGTCTCGCCTCCCAAGTTCTGGACTTCCTAACCCCTCATGTTATTCCCGGCATATCTACGGATGAGCTTAATACCCTAGCTCATAACTTCATCATAGACCATGAGGCAATCCCCGCTCCATTAAACTATCACGGTTTTCCTAAATCCATATGCACGTCCCTCAATAACGTCGTGTGCCACGGTATTCCTGGCCAAAAAAAACTCATCGAGGGTGACATTCTGAATATCGACGTCACTGTCATTAAAGAGGGATGGTATGGAGACACAAGTCGCATGTTCGCCGTGGGTGCGGTCAGTAAAAAAGCGCAACGACTTATGTCCGTAACCAACGAGTGTCTTATGAAGGCTATTGAAGCGGTAAAGCCCGGCATTCACCTTGGAGATATTGGACACATTATTCAAAGTCATGCAGAAACTGCAGGGTTTAGCGTGGTCCGAGATTTTTGTGGACATGGCATTGGTGAATTTTTCCATGGGGCTCCCACGGTTCTTCATTACGGTACGCCCCACACCGGATTGGTTCTAGAAGAAGGCATGTTCTTCACCATTGAGCCTATGATCAATGCTGGAAAGTTTCCTACTAAAATTCTCGATGACGGATGGACAGCCGTCACCCGGGATGGCTCCTTATCGGCTCAATACGAGCACACTATTGGAGTTACCCAGACAGGGTGTACTATCTTCACCGTATCCTGATCTTGCCAAATAGTTATGACTCACGAAGCTTTAGGGTTTTTCGTGGAGGGAGATTCTGAGGTTAAAACCTCCACTGGCTTCTCTAGAGGACTCTCATCGTCTTGTTCCACCACATCCAGAGACGGCAAATCAGTAGACGTTTTAAGGGCTTCAAATTTTCGGGCGGTCTTTATCACCCTATTTTCATAGCGCGATAGGGTATCATTGTAGGCTTCAGAGGCAGAAGCAATGCTTTTTCCTACCCGAGCAAAGTGCTTTTCCATTTCACTGAGCCGTTTGTATAATTCATGACCCAAGTGCGCAATTTTTTGGGCATTTTCAGAAATGGTTTCTTGTCGCCATCCGTAACTAATGGTTCGAAGCAAAGAAATCAGCGTTGTAGGTGTGGCGAGAATTACTTTTTGTTCCACGCCCATCTCTATCAAGGAAGGATCTTGATCTAAAGCCGCGCTAAAAAAAGATTCCCCAGGCAAGAAGAGAACCACAAATTCTGGCGTATGCTTAAATTGATCCCAATAAGCTCTTTGGGACAATAACTGAATATGGGTTTTCACATGACGCGCGTGGGCCTTAAGTTTATCTTTTCGAGCGTCTTCATCTTGAGCATCTAAAGAATCCAAAAATGCCATCAGCGGAACTTTTGCATCAATAACCACAGTCTTATTGCCCGGAAGGCGTACAATCATATCCGGACGACTCTTCTTAAACTCGGAAGACGTTGTCTCTTTTTGCTCGTAAAAATCACAATGGGAAAGCATTCCAGCCATTTCAACCACACGCCGGAGTTGCATTTCGCCCCACCTGCCCCGCACATGAGGAGTTCGCAAGGCTTGCACAAGGTTTAGGGTTTCTTTTTTAAGTTCGTTTTGGGCGCCAAACAAACCCCGGATCTGCTCTTTAAGGCCCTCATAGGCCCCCATACGGGTTTTTTCTACTTCTTGCAACTTGCCATCCAAAGATTGCAACGAGGCCTTTAGCGGGGTCACCAAATCATCTAGGGTTTTATGACGAACTTGGAATTCCCCTCGGGACTTTTCGTAGATTCCTTCGAATGCTCCCTTAGCTAATTGGATAAATGAGGCTGAGTTCGCGCTTAACGCATCCGCCGAGAGTGCCTTAAAAGTCGTCATCAATTTCGCTTCATTTTCTTGCAAGAAAATAATACGTTCCTCAAGCCCTTGGCATTTCGTCTCCCACACGGTTTTTTCTTGAAGGGTATTCGACAAATCTTGTCTTAAAAAATTAAGGGCTTCTTCGTTCTTTAAAGCCTCTTTTTCAAAATATGAAAGAGCCTTTCCGTCTTTTTGCCATTTTATAAAAAAAACTAAAAGAGCCCCTGTCATCCCTAGGCCATATATCATTAAACTCACTTGTATCCAGCTCACATTAGCTCCCATTTTTACAAAAGTTTTTCGTCTCCATGAATACCCTATGGCTTTTAGAACCCGTATGGTCTATTACACCTTATAGGACCTTTCTAACCACAACAACTGGGTAATCCATGTTGCCCCCTATCTTTGATTTTATCGAGTCCTTTTTCCCTTTATTTCAGCCTTGGAAGGAGACAAATCAGTGCAAATTCAAGGACTTTTAGGCATTGTCTTTTTTTTAAGTCTCTGCTGGATTGTTAGCGAAAATCGCTCCCAGGTCAAATTCAAGAACATTCTTCTAGGTCTCAGCATGCAAATAGGCATTGCTCTGGTACTCACTGAAATACCCTATATACAGCACATTTTTTTTAAATTAGGCCACCTTATTGCTCTCATAAAAGAAGCCACTCTGGAAGGCACCATGTTTGTCTTCGGCTACATAGGTGGGGGTGATCTTCCTTATGTGGTGAAAGAAGGTGGCAACACCTTCAGCTTGGCTTTCCAAGCACTCCCCATGATTTTCGTCGTCAGCTCCTTGTCCATGCTCTTATTCTACTGGAAAATCCTACCCATGGTGGTCAAAATGTTCTCCTGGGGTCTTCAAAAAACCCTAGGTATTGGTGGCGCTTTAGGGGTTTGTGGTGCTGCCAAGGTGTTCTTAGGGCAAACAGAAGCCCCACTTCTAATTAGGCCTTACCTCACTCAATTAAGCCGTAGCGAACTTTTTACCGTCATGACTTTAGGCATGGCCACAACTTCCGGGACTATTATGGCGCTGTATGCGGCTTTACTCGATGCCACCTTACCCCACGTTCTCTCTCATATATTGACAGCCTCCATTATAAGCGTTCCTGCGGCTATTACCCTTTCGCGTATCATGGTCCCTCAAGAGGGCCCAGTAACCTCCGGAGAGCTGGTTATGCCCTTTGAGTTCACCAGTTCTATGGATGCTATTTCTAAAGGGGCCTCAGACGGCATTAAGATGTTTATTAATATCGTAGCCGTTTTAATCGTTTTCGTGGCTTTTGTGGCGCTTTTAAATAAAATCATGGGCCTTATGCTGCCGCCGGTTTTCGGGGATCCTCTCACTTTGCAGCGTATTTTAGGAGCCCTCATAGCCCCATTAGCATGGCTCATGGGTATTCCTTGGGCAGAAGCTAAAATAGCTGGTAGTCTCTTAGGTACCAAAACCATTCTTAATGAGATTTATGCCTTTTCAGAGCTGGCGCAACTTCCCTTAACAGCGCTCAGTGCCCATACGCGCCTCATCATGATTTATGCTCTGTGTGGTTTTGCTAACTTTTCGAGTATTGGCATTCAAATTGGTGCTTTGGGGACTTTGGCCCCTGAGAGACGGCGGGACGTGATTTCCTTGGGCTTTAAAGCCGTCTTTGCAGGAACGCTTTCCACTATGTTATCAGGAACCATTATCGGCCTTCTGGACTATTTGCATTGACAGTACATCCTCTTTCTCCTCCACCTTTTTGTACGCTTGATTTATGTTCTGGTCTCAACGACCCTCAATCTGAAGCCGTTTTGCACTTAGAAAGTCCGTTGCTTATTTTGGCAGGAGCAGGTACGGGAAAAACCCGGGTACTCACCACACGTATTGCCCACATTCTTTCTACCTATCAAGCCTATCCTTCTGAGATCCTCGCCGTTACTTTCACAAATAAAGCCGCCTCAGAAATGCGCACCCGTGTGGCTTCTGCGTTAGCCGCGATGTGGAAGGACTATGGTTAGGCACATTCCACTTTATGTGCAAGATCGTTAAGACGCCATGCTGAGCTGGTTAATCTTACCCCTAACTTTACTATCTTAAACACCGACGACCAAATTCGTCTTTTAAAAGGATTAATAAAAGCAGCCAATATTGACGATCGCGCCTATCCTGCCCGGGCCTATTCTCATCTTATTGGTCGGTATAAAGACCGTGGGTTAGGGCCTTCAGAAGACCCCTTGAGTCAAGGAACGCTCCCATCGTTTCAAAATATTTATTCCCAATATCAAGAGCGATTGCGCATACTTAATGCGGTAGATTTTGGGGATCTTATCCTTCATATGATCACTATTTTAAAAAATCACCCAGATGTGCTGGCTTACTATCATAAGAAATTTAAATTTATCCTTGTTGATGAGTATCAAGACACCAACGTGGCTCAGTATTTATGGTTACGCCTTCTTGCCCAAAATGGTCAGCCCATTTGTTGTGTGGGAGATGATGATCAGTCTATCTATGGGTGGAGAGGCGCCGAAATAAAAAATATATTGCGGTTTGAAAAAGATTTTCCCGGCGCCAAAACAATCCGCTTAGAACAAAATTACCGCTCTACGCCTCATATACTGGGAGCGGCTTCCTCTTTGATCTCACAAAATAGTGAACGCTTGGGTAAAACCTTGTGGACTGAAGTGCCAGAAGGAGAAAAAATTCGCGTCACTGGTGTTTGGAGTTCAGACGAAGAGGCTCGGTTTGTATGTGACGAAATAGAGAATCTTCATCGAAAAAAACATCTCTTATCCCAGATGGCTATTCTTGTTCGAGCGGGGTTTCAAACCCGGTCTTTCGAAGAAAGACTTATCAGTCTGGGTATTCCTTATCGCGTCATTGGGGGAGCGCGCTTCTATGAACGCCTGGAGATTCGAGATGCGATTGCTTACTTAAGAATAGTGATGCAGCCTCGAGATGGGTTAGCCTTTGAGAGAATTTTGAACACCCCTCGCCGAGGCATAGGTCCCACCACTTTACAGGTTCTCCATGATATAGCCCGCCAAAATGAGTGCTCCTTACCTGAAGCGGCTTTTGCTGCCTTGCAAGAAGGTCAGTTAAAAGGGGCTGCATGCAAGGGGTTAAAGGACTTGTTGTTCAACTTAGAACGGTGGCGTCAACAAACACCTCAAGAAAAACCAGCGGACATGGCCAAGCTCATTTTAGATGAATCTGGCTATACGGGCATGTGGCGACAAGATAAATCTCCTGAGGCTCCAGGTCGCTTAGAGAACTTAAAAGAGTTTGTTGCAGCCATTCAGGAATTTCCTACCTTAGCAGGGTTTCTGGAACATATTTCCTTAGTGATGGAAAATACCCGAGACACTCAAGAAGACCAAGTTCTTCTCATGACACTCCATGGATCAAAAGGATTGGAGTTTGAAACAGTCTTCTTAGCAGGGTGGGAAGAGAACGTATTTCCCCATGGGCGTGTCCTCAGTGAAGAAGGTACGTTAGGGCTTGAAGAAGAGCGACGTCTTGCTTACGTAGGGATAACCCGTGCCCGCGCACGTTTGTTTATTACCTATGCGATTAATCGCCAAATTTATAACCAATGGGTCTCCTCTATACCTTCCCGATTTTTATCCGAAATTGACCCCCAACACCTCCTATGGGAAAGTAAAGAAAGTACAAGTCACGGGTCCCAAAACACCTATGACTTAGGGCAGACCAGCTCTTTTTCCAAGGCAGAAAGAAAAGCCTCCTCTCCTGCTCCCGCATTACTTTCTGGCTTCAGCCGCAAAGGAGAGCGGGTGTTCCACGACAAATTTGGGTATGGCTCTATTCTCTCCACCGCAGGGAATAGTTCCGAGGTTTCTTTTGACAAAGCTGGCGTTAAGAAAATTATGACGTCTTTCCTTAAATCCACCCCATGAGATATACTTATGACCTCATCTCCTTCCTATGAGACTATCACCCTTATTTTGCCCTCTCCTGATTGGGAAATCTGTGAAGCTCTTTTGCATGACCATTGCAGTGCAGTAAGCACCTTTATGGATCCTGACTCGTCTGGTTGCTGGACTCTGGTAGGCATCTTTGAAAAAAAACCTGATGCGGACTTTGCTTCTGCTTTTCTTCAAGAAGCCCACTCCAAAGGGGTCTATCTTGATCCAGAAGATCTTGTTATTACTCCTTTAGAAAATATCGATTGGCTCCGTCAAATTTCCTTGGATTTTCCAGCTTTTTCAGTAGAAAATTTTTGGATTCATGGGACCCATATTTCCGAAAATTGTCCTAAGGATCACCTTGAACTCATCATAAATGCTGCCACGGCCTTTGGTTCAGGGGAACATGAAACGACGAAAGGCTGTTTGATCCTCCTCAAGGCACTTCTGGATAGTAAAAAAATAACTATGAACGGCCCTCGGGTTTTAGATATGGGATGCGGCTCAGGCATTTTGCTTATTGCTCTGGCAACATACCTGGTTCATCAAAACACCGAGAGTCCATCTTCTGACCACAAAGAGCCCTTTTTACTGGGTGTAGACAGTGATCCAGAAGCCATCTCTGTCTCGATAGAGAATGGCGTTTTTAATCAAGTTTCGTCTCTCGTCTCTTTTCAACAGAGTACCGGGTTTGAAACCATGGGATCTTGCACTGAAAACTTTGATCTGATATTTGCCAATATTGTTCTTTCTCCTTTGCAAGCCCTTCGGGATGATTTTAGAAAAGCTTTGAAACCGGAAGGTTATCTCATTCTATCAGGTCTTTTGCAAACCCAAGTAGATGGCCTTCTCCAAGGTTATTTACCCTTAGGCTTTGAGCTCATTGAATCGACCTTCTTAGGAGAATGGGCGAGCTTACTTTTGCAAAAAACTCCCTAAAGGATTGACTATAACTCTTAAGTGATTCTGTTTCTTATTAGTAAATTCAAACAGAGTCCGTTTTTTCCTTCAAAGCTTTTCCATCCAGAAGATAGCAAGGTAAAGGCCCGGATATGGAGTGAATCGTATCGGGAAAATCTGTCTTAATACCGTCTAATGGAATAAAACGCGGATTCACACAAGGTTCACCGTTCTCATAGGATACATTGAATAGAGCCACCACATCTACATCAGGGATAAGAGTAGATTCTTCTGAATCGGTAAATACAGTAGTCATGGACATGAATGATTCAGCATCTGGATACATATCAACAATTGCCTCAAACTCACTTATTTTAACAGTTTCCTGACCTATAAGTGACTCAGGAAGCTGGCTTATAAGACTGGGTCCAATAAGGGAAAACTGGCTATAGGTTTCGCTTTTGTCATAAAAAGATAACTCCTTCCAGCAAGGCATTTCCCACCCTCGGGTGCCCACCGGCTCGAAATCACCACTAGAGCTCAAAAGATAAGGCTTTCCATTGAGTATCTTGGCTTCTGTAGTTTCAAAAACCTCCAGTACTGCCTTAATCGTTTTTTCTAGGCTCATTTTGTGAGAGCCATCCACCACAAAAATTTGATCAGTTGCAGGTATAAATATCCACGGAGATGAAGTCAGCTTAAGAACTGCCTCTAATTGGGCAAGATATATATGAGGACCTAAAACTTGGGAGCTCGATATTTTCCAAGCATGAGAACTAATTTTTTCTTGTTTTAAAGCCTGGACATCCAAGTTATTCTTCCCTGCCTCAAAGGCTTCTTGAAAAGAAACCCCCCAGCAATCCAAATCGTTTTGATTTACCCACCGCAAGCAATCTCCCATATCTACCATTAGGGCATACCCTAATTCATCATTGAGTGCCACAAAACAGGGTGTCAAAGAGTTGATAAGCTCTTCAGACAGATCTTCTTCAAGAATACCATTCTCGTTTAAATCGGCGAGAGTCCCTGCTGTAATACCAACAAAATGAGACAAGGGGGCATACCTAATAAGCAATAAATCCTTTATATCACCAAAATTATTTGAATAACTCTCCCCATCATGCAAGCCATGGTCCTTAGACCTATTATCTATCATTCCTCTCCACACTCTGCCTATCCAAGATCCCATAACCACCTCCTTTTAGCCTTGAAAATAATAATTCTACCCACATTACAACCCATTTGTCATCTTACTAGGCAAGAATTCAGGACTTTTAATAAACTAAGACCCCAAGTAGTCAGCCTTGACTTAGCTTTATAAACAACTAGCCCTCCAAAGAAAACCCCTCATGACTGGTCAAAATCAAGGTGCCATCTTGAGCGCCCTTTGAATAAATGAATGCCTATCCTCTCCATAAAGACTTGAAAGGAACAGCCCCTATGAGGTACATATCTTCAACATACTTTCGAGGCATAGTTGTCTCTAGTCCTTAGGCCAAGTTGACGTAGGTCATGGGATAGGGAAATATAATAAACAGCGACCTCATAGTGAAAAGTATTGTTATGGAAAAACACCCATGAAGGCCTTACGCGAAGCAAAATATTTAGAACTAGAAAAGAAAATTGCTTGCGCTGAATTATCGGACAGAACCACTCATGGTACAGAAGCTGCCTGGTAACTATATGTCAGATTAAGTATAGTATTCCCCATATGTAATACACTAAACTTAATCTGACTAATTTGATAAAAAAAGCAACAAAAGAAGGAGTGTGCGAGTTCGTATCCTATGACGATCACCCCTATCGAACATGAGCTTTAAGGTTCTGTTTTC
This sequence comes from Alphaproteobacteria bacterium, assembly GCA_018401675.1. GTDB lineage: Bacteria > Pseudomonadota > Alphaproteobacteria > 16-39-46 > 16-39-46 > M30B67. The sequence goes on from JAGYKM010000002.1 coordinate 11,809, forward strand.
TTTTCGTCCGTAAAGCTGAGAGAGAGTTAAAAATAAGGCCACTTCCTTTTAAGAAGGTTAAGATACGGCCCACCGTACTTTCGCTGATGATCATGATCTCGTCTCAAGATAATGGAAATTTCTCCTTACCCTAGGTAAGATTGGCTCTATGAATGCTTAGGACCAGTTGTTTATGACCTTTGCCCCGTGGAGGTTTATTAAGCTTTTTAGGCCTTTTAGAAGGAGAGGAAATGCCCTTTAGAAGCCTCTGGAGGGGACCCTTGCGTCTGTAGTAGGTGGGTTCGAGAGATACCTGTCAGGTCCTGGCAGATATTGATACAAACACCTTCTTTCCTAAGTTTTTCCCATAGAAAAATCTTCTCTTGATAACGTTTTTTATACTATTTTGCCTTACATCTATCTGGACTCCTGGAAGGTATTGTTGGCTAGGCTCCAACGTGCTATTCCCTAGACGTCCTTGTTTTGTATTTTTAAGAGAGTTAAGAGGTATTCCCCATGACTGATTCACCCCCATTTTCACCTTCACCTTCACCCTCAGCTTCCACTTCAGCTCAAGCGGGCGGCATTGCTGGTGATCGCTTAAGAAGCTTTATAGAGCGTATCGAACGCCTTGAAATGGAAAAAGCACAAACCCAAGATTTTATAAAAGAAGTTTTTGATGAAGCCAAAGCCACTGGGTTTGATATCAAAATTATGCGACAAATTATTCGGTTGCGTAAACTCGATGCCGATGCCATCGCAGAACAAGATCACCTTTTAGATCTTTATAAACAAGCTTTGGGAATGATTGCCTAAATGGCCTTTGTTTGATCTTTCAGCCAACGATAGACCTCTTTTGTAACAAGAGGTTCTAGGGTTGTTTGAACTTCTTGGTGGTAGGTATTAATCCAACGAATTTCCTCTTGGGTAATCTTGCTCATATCTATAAGCGCACTTTGGTATGGGACCCGGGTAAGGGTTTTGAAGTGATAGAAGTTTTCCTTGGGTGAGAGCTCTACCATCATTAAATTTTCTAAACGGATACCAAAAGCACCCTCGGGGTAATAGCCGGGTTCATTGGATACCACCATCCCGGGAACCAAAGCTATTTGAGATCCTCTTTGGCTAATGCCTTGAGGGCCTTCGTGCACATTCATAAAATGTCCTACGCCGTGACCAGTGCCGTGATTGTAATTCCAGCCACGTGCCCAAAGAAACTGGCGCGCCAGCACATCGAGATGAGCGCCTGTAGTTCCTTTTGGAAAACGCACTGAGGCCAAAGCAATATGCCCTTTGAGTACCGCAGTATAGGCATCAATAATTTCCTTTGGGGGTATTTGAGATCCCACCCAGACCGTTCGTGTCACATCGGTTGTGCCGTCAAGATATTGTCCACCCGAATCAATCAAAACGAGTTCGTTTTCTCCCAGCTCTCGGTCCGTCTCAGGGCTTGGATGATAATGAATAATAGCCCCGTTGGGACCGAAACCCACAATGGTTTGAAAACTAGGAGATACATACAAATCAAACCCACTCCTTGACTCATCCACCTTAGCCGCCAAACCAGATTCAGTCAAAGTACGGTGGTCTCGATCACCATCCAACAGCTCTTTTAAAACACTAACTAAAGCGGCCCCATCTTTCTTATGCGCTTGATCAACTTGATCACAAGCTCGAGGTCCTCGTACAGATTTTGGTCCCATACATAGATCTTCACCCCAAATTACGGCGCACGCTTCTTCTAGATAAGTCGCTACTGCTGAGGGTGTGGTTATAGGATCTGCCCAAAGAGATCCTGCAACCTCCTTCAAACGGAAATTCTGCTCATGAGAGGGTAAAAATCTGATCCTGGCACCAAAATAATCGTTGAGTTCTGCTGATATTTTTTGGTCACTAAACACATCCACTGTCCCATCGGCATAGAGCACGCCACGTGCTAAAAAAAGTGGGGTGTAGGCAGTGTCAGTGCCCCGAAGGTTCAAAAGCCAGTTCAAGCTTTCTGGAGAGCTTAGGAAAAAACCCTCACATCCTTTTTGAGAGAGCGCCTGAGCTATAAAATCGCATTTCGAGCTAAAAGGCTGATCCTCTTCTCCTTGGGTATACAGGTAAGGAGGGCTCTTAGAGTGGCCATCATGACAGGTTGTTTTAAACAAAACATCTATAGGATTAGGATCCATAGTCCGCCACTCTATGGCTTGTGCTGTATCTAATTTTTCAAATCTTCAAGACAATTTTTACTTATCAGAAGAGGATCAAATCCTAATATTAGTTTTTTTGAAGTTTTCTCAGGCTCATCTAAAAAGTCTTGTATGGATTTTTGAGTCCATAAAAAGACTTCCAGTGAGGGAGAGATCAAATTTTGAGCCTCCAGGATATATCTACCATCTACAAAAAGGGCTGCTGCGTTTTCCAAGACAATCCCTAATCCAGCTGATCCTTTAAAATCAAATAAGACCTGGAGACGATTAGATTCTGGCGACGAGGGGGTGTTTTGGAATGAATCCGTATGAGGAATAATCATTCCTCCGTACCCGTGTTTTGTTAAATATTCTTGTAAGGCTTCTATAGGAGATCTCTCCGGTTTTTTTATAATTTTTTTTATAATAGAGTCGAGCACGTCTCTAATCCTCCAACTAAGACCCCCTTAAGGAGATACATTATGCGCGAGAAGCGCCAGGAACCCACAAAATGTCATCTTTTCCATTATTATTTTCCACTCTTGAAAGAACGAAAAAATAATCTGAAAGTCGATTTAAATAAAGAAGAACCTTCGGGTTTACATAGTCTATTTCACTCAATCCCACACAAGAGCGTTCTGCCCGGCGGCAAACAGTGCGCGCTATATGCAAAAAAGCGGACACCTCACTTCCCCCCGGAAGAACAAAGGATGTAAGAGGTGATAGCTTTTCATTAAGCCTATCGATTTCTCTTTCTATCCTGTCCACATACTCTTGGGTCAAACATAGCCTGTCCGCTTCTGCCGATTCAGGAGCCGATTTGTAGCATAGATCAGCTCCCACATCGAAAAGATCATTTTGAATATTCCTGACAAAGAAAAAATGAGATGAATCCCTCATAGACAGTAGAGTCACACCCAATTGACTGTTTAATTCATCCACAGCCCCTATGGCTTCTATCCGTTTATCTGATTTTGAAACCCGTTCCATACTCCCCAAAGAGGTTTTACCTTTGTCTCCGGTACGGGTATAAATTCTTGAGAGCAAAACCATATGTGTCTCCATTTTGGGACAAAAAAAATTCCTTAACCATTCAAGCTCAAGTTGTATCGTCTTTTTGAGTCATAATTCAAGAAGATACGACAAGAAAAATCTCACCACCATTCAATTCCCACTGAAGTTAAAAGCCAATGTTTTTATCACCAAAAGAGTTTCTTCGGATTAAAATTTATTTTTGCACCTTCTTGTTTTTTATATTACTGTTGGGCCTCATCATGGAGTTCTTCCTTACTTTTTTGTTCTTTCCAATAAACGAGGCATCCTATGCATACTTCCTCTCTTCGCTTATCCCTCTTACTCGCTACCTCCCTTGTGCTAGGAGGGTGCCTCACCGAGAACACCTATCAAAGTTTTCCTGTCACTCATTCTTCTCTCTATGAGGATGGCCCGTTTTACGATCCCAACTATGAAATTCAGCGGTCTCGCGATTTGCTCTACCAAGAGCAACGCGCCTTCGAAAGAGCCACTCAATCATATAGAGAACAAGAACTCTTTTATCGCCACCATCGATCCATTGAGGCCCATCAAAATCTGATTCGCGCAAGCAACGAACAGAATCGTATTCAAAGAGAGCTGCAAAGACGTCAACAAGATCTGGAGATTTTAGAAAGAAATCTTCATAATCAACAAAGAAACCTATTCGAAAGAAATGCGGGTGTTCAACAAGAGCAAGAACGCATTCAATCTGCTCAACAACGTCAACGAGTTCAAGAGGAAGCACGCATTCAACAGCAAATCCATAGCGATGCCAGACTAGCCCAGCAACTCCAAGAGCAAGAACGCGTTCAATCTGCTCAACAACGTCAACGGGTTCAAGAGGAAGCACGCATTCAACAGCAAATCCAAAGCGATGCCAGACTAGCCCAGCAACTCCAAGAGCAAGAACGCATCCTAGCTGCTCAACATCGTCAACGGGCTCAAGAAGAAGCACGCATTCAACACCAAATCCAAAGCGATACCAGACTAGCCCAACAGCTCCAAGAAGAAGAACACCGTCAAGCAACGCAACAGCGTCAACGGGCTCAAGAAGAAGCACGCATTCAACACCAAATCCAAAGCGATCACCAGCTAGCCTTACAGCTTCAGGCTCAAGAAGACCAGGGTTAGGATACTAAGGGGCTTTAGAGAAAAGGTCTTTTTAAATACCTAAATCATCTGGGGTCCTGTTTTTGGTTTTTATAATGAGAAGCGCTAGTATAGGTATTTCTCGGTAGCGTTTGCCCTCTCCTAGTGGTAGCATACGGGGAGTTTCCATTCTGGCGCTAGAGCCTTTTTATCTTCGTCAGAGCACCCCTTTAAACTTTCGTGGACTGATAGTTGAATGATCTTAGACCTTCTTTTCTTAGCAATTATTGTTATATTTATCTTCTACCGGTTATTTAGGGTACTGGGAAAGCGCCCCAATTTTGAGAACCCAACCTCGGCATGGGATAATATCTTTTCCGCACATTTTAAGAATAAATCCCCTCAAAAGGAGAAGAAAGACAAACCTTCTTCTCCCATCCAGGATGCTCAGTTTGAAGTTACAGAAAATGGTGTTAAAGGGGGCCAACCTACCATTGACCGGTTCAAACAGATGGATAGTACTTTCACAGTAGGCTCTTTCTTAGAAGGTGCCCAGTCTGCGTTTGATCTTGTCTTACAAGGATATGCTGAAGGAAAACTCTCTGAAATCTCCTCTTTTGTAGCGCCAGAAGTCATCAAATCCTTCTCCTCAGAAATCGACAAGAGGGGCACGAAGACATATACTTTGGACATTCACGAGCTTTCTTCAGAGATAATGGATGCTCAGTTAACCCGTTCTTCTATCATTATTGATATTCGATTTTTGTCAGAACAGAAATGGTCTGAACGAGACGACTCTAATCCTTCCTATCGCCACGATGAAGTGCTCTCCTGCACTGATAGATGGAGTTTTGAGCGTCAACTCAAAAATAAGGATCCCAATTGGACCCTTATCGCTACCAATGAAGAGTCCGATCATAAACCCACCGCATAATTTTGGGATGCCTCTATTTTGCAAGAAAATGGGATCATTTTATCTTCCTATGAAATAACTTCTTTTGAGAGTATCCCCCTCTGGAGACAAACCGCAACTTTATCTACCGACGGGTTGCATCAGACCTGGTCTGCGTTTCAGCGTAACTTTTCAATGACGGCAGAGTTTCCCTTCCTAGCTCCCTGTGCCAAGTATAAGGGCCTATCTCAACGGATCCTTTCTATGTCCTCTCCCACGTCGGGAGAAGCCCTTTTATCCTTCATGGAAACTCACTTTGACCCCTACCAATTGCCTTCCGGCAAACCTTTCCACCTGACGGGTTACTACCTCCCTGTTCTTGAGGGATCATTAGAAGAAGATCCCAACTATCCAGTACCTATCTTTGGTCCACCCAAAGATCTTTTATTCATTCCCGACTTAGGCCCGCTCCTTCCAGAACTTGCCCACACCCGCTGGGCAGGGCGCAAAAATGATCATGGCCAAATCGTTCCTTATTTTACCAGATTTGACATTAATCAAGGCGCTCTTAGAGGTGAAACACCTCTTCTTTGGCTTAAAAGTGAGATCGATGCCTATTTTCTACATATTCAGGGCTCAGGTAAAATACAATTACCCAATGGAGATCTCTTGGATCTCAGATACGTAGCCTCTAATGGACATCCTTACCATTCTGTGGGCAACAAGTTAATCGCTTTGGAAAAATTGCCATCAAAGCCCCAACTAAGCTCCGAGATTTTTATAGATTACCTCAAAAATCTACCGCCACAGGTATTGCCTGAGACGCTTTCTCTCAATCCGTCGTATATATTTTTTGAGATTTTAATAAATGCCCATGACCAAGAAAATCCTGGGCCTTGGGGCACTTTTGGAACTCAAGATAAAAAAATATCCCTCACCCCCCTCCATAGTGCCGCCATAGATCCCGTTTTCATCCCTTTAGGTCTACCCTTATGGCTCTCCTGTTCTCAGCTCGCTACACCTCTTCTATGCTGCGCCAACGACACAGGAGGCGGCATAAAAGGTCCAGGTAGAATGGATTTGTATTGCGGCCAAGGCCACGAAGGTCTCATACGTGCAGGTCCTTTGAACCATTCGGCTCAAGTCATCATCTTTAAACCAAAGAATTTGACTTAAGCACAAAGAGTCCAACCCAACGTTTTTTACATGGAGTTACGAGATTAGGATACTGTCGGACGAAAGAGTCTTTTTAGGAACCTGAAGCTTTTTGTGACTGACTCACTAGTTCTTTAAAAGTATCCTTTTCATGAACCGCAAGATCCGCCAACACCTTTCGGTCGATGGTGATCTGAGCTTTCTTAAGCCCATTCATGAATTGAGAATAAATCATTCCATGTTCCCGAACCGCGGCGTTAATCCTTTGGATCCACAACCCACGAAACGTACGCTTCTTCGCTTTTCTATCGCGATAAGCATATTGAAGACCTTTTTCAACTTTCTCAACAGCTACACGAAAACATGTACTCGAACGGCCGCGATATCCTTTGGCCATCTTGAGAATTTTTTTGTGACGTTGATGGGTAGTTACCCCTCTTTTTACACGAGCCATTTATTTCCCCTCATCCGTTTGGTAGTAGATATTTTTTAACGACCTTGGCATCCATCTCTTTCATGATGGTAATGCCCCGGGCAGTTCGAATCATCTTCTGGGGACGTTTGGTCATTCCGTGCCTCTTGTTGGCAGGTCCCATTTTGACCTTACCACTCGCCGTTAGGCGGAAGCGCTTTTTTGCGCCACTATTTGTCTTCATCTTGGGCATTTGTCATCCTTTCTTAAGAAAGTTCTAAATTCAAGGGCTAATAAGGCATGCCCCCTACTTTGGTAACCCAAAGGTCGGGCCTTCCAGCGCCTCGTTCGTAAAACATCTGTTTTTATAAGACCCTTCAGGGTAAAATGCAAGATCTATTTCTCAAGGACCAGGCCCTATCATCCTTTCAAGGGGGAGTTTGTACAAACAGAGAGTCTCGTCTCAACAGATTTAGTCTTTCCCATGAATTTGGGCCCACCACATTGGAAGGGCTAGGATAAGAATCCTATCAATGCCAAGCTCCGTGGCTTCAGGAGAACCTGGGAGCGCCACAATAAGCTTCCTTCCATATTGTTCAGACGACACTGCCGCCGTGGCACGTGTATCGAGAGATGGCAATCCAATTTCCTCTTTATTGTCTTTAAACTTATGATAAGTGATCATCCGAAAAAGCTCTCCAAAACCAGGGATCTCTATCTCACTAAATTTTTTAACGGCTTCTGGCGTCACATCGGAAATGGAAAATCCAGTTCCTCCAATGAGGAGAACCGCGTCCGTATTTTTATCTTCTAAAGCCTTGCGTAAAGATGCCTCTACTTCAAGATTCTTCACGACCTTTGTGGAAACTACCTCAAAATCCGCCTTTTTAAGCAACTTTGCTGCAATCTGGCCGGATTCTGCCCGCTTCGAGTCCGAGGCGGTTATGATGGCCACCTGAACTTTCTGTTTGAGGAACTCCTTTCTTTTTTGGACAATGCGCTCACCCATCTCGCCTGGGCGTCTTTGGCATTTTCCTTCTGAAAAAACCGTTGAAATGAAACTGAGGCCAATTAGCATGGACAAAAAATAGATTTTCCGGGTGGGTCTTGTTTGTTTAGAAAACATCTCTACCTCGCTTATTTGATTATAATTTTTGGAAATATCTCTCTGTTCTTAGAAAAACACTTTTTGAAGCTTACGACAATCCCCTATGTGGTTACGAACACCCACCTTTAAGAGACCTCGCCTCCCTTAGTTCGTCCATGATCATAAATGAGGTCCTTGTAAAAAAAAGCCTCTTTTGAAAAAAAGCCACCTATGCAATGGTAGGGACGAACTTTTTATAGGAGGTACCTTTATGCAATTTCAATTCTCAAGCGCGGCTCCGAAGATCACTTCAGAGACTCTTGTTGTAGGTGTTTTTGAAGACTCAGGGCTATCTACTGAGGGAAAAAATCTCAACACATCCATGAAAGAAACTCTTTCTCAAGCCATCTCCAAAAGAGGGTTCAAAGGAAAATTGGGAAAAACTCTTTCCTTGCTTCATCCCCGCGAGGCAGATGCAGATCAGATCATCCTCATTGGTTTGGGTAAACGCGATGAGTGCTCTCCACATTTATTGACAGAAGCCGGTGGATTTTTGTATTCTGCGCTCACCCAAGAAAAAATAGAGACGGCTACTTTTCTTGTGGGAAGTGAATCCTTCAAGACCATCTCTTCTGGAGAAATTGCGGCTCATGTGGCCCAAGGCCTCTTATTGAAATCTTTCTATTTTGGAAAACACCAAACCAAGAAGGAAACCCCACCTATAAAAGCGTTAGCTTCTGTGAATTTTTATGTATCTTCTGAAGAAGAAGCTAAAACAGCGCGAATGCTTTTTGATCGGTTAGTGAGCATCTCGGAAGGGGTGTTTTATACCCGTGCGGTAACTTCTGAGCCCCCTAATATGCATTTAACTCAGAGACCTTTGCTGAGGGATTTGAAAGCTTCTCTTCATTGGGTATCAAGGTTGAAGTTCTTGATAAAGCCCAAATGGAAAAACTGGGCATGGGATCTCTTTTAGGAGTGGCCCAGGGAAGTATAATTGATCCCCGCCTGGTCATTATGGAGTGGAATGGTGCGCTAGATAAAAACACGCCCCCTTTAGCCTTTATCGGAAAAGGCGTCACCTTTGATTCTGGAGGTTTATCCTTAAAATCTGCAGATGGCATGATGTCCATGAAGTATGATATGGGAGGCGCAGGCATTGTAGCAGGTCTTTTAAAAAGCCTCGCTTTAAGAAAAGCACCCGTCCGCGTGGTAGGCGTAGTCGGTTTGGTAGAAAATATGCCTTCTGGGTCCGCCCAACGTCCTGGCGATGTAGTCACCTCTATGTCGGGTCAAACCATTGAAGTATTGAACACAGACGCAGAAGGCAGACTTGTTCTTGCTGATGCCCTTTGGTACACTCAAGACCGCTTTAAACCCAAATTCATGATTGATCTGGCCACGCTTACAGGCGCCATCGTCGTTGCTTTGGGTGAAGAGTTCGCTGGTCTTTTCTCAAATAGCGATCTGCTCTCTGAACAGCTCATGGAAGCCGGTGCCCAAGTAGATGAAAAGGTATGGCGCTTTCCATTCCATAAGAACTTTGATGCCCAGATGAAATCAACTATTGCCGATATGCAAAATATTGGTGGTGGCCGCGAGGCAGGCAGTATCACTGCCGCTATGTTTCTTCAACGGTTTGTCAATAATGTTCCCTGGGTGCATCTTGATGTGGCAGGCGTGGTATGGGCTAATAAACAACGAGCTTTGTCTCAAAAAGGCGCTACAGGATATGGTGTCCGCCTTTTGAACCAATTTATTTCTGATTTTTACGAAGACCCCAAACACTCTTAGGATAAGGAAAAGGAGAGCCTATGGCTCTCCTCAAGGCCCCCATGGTTAACGTTAGCATTTATATCTACAAAAACCCTTTTGAAAAAGTGCTTCCCAAACTTTTAGAAAAAGCCCTTGCCCACAAAGCCCGTTGCTTCATCCTTACTTCTACAGAGGAAGAAGCGGAAGCCTTGTCTACAAGTTTATGGACTTATACCCCTTTGGGGTTCTTACCACATGGCACCCCAAAAGATGGCTTTTTTGACCAACAGCCCATTGTGCTTACCTCACAACTAGATCTTGTTCAACAAGTGGATATCTTATTTCTTTATAGTGCCGTGCCCCCTCTCGATTGGATTCAGAAATTTAAGCGCTGCTTTCATTTTATCCCTCGAGCATCCTCTCAGGATAACTTAAAGGAGACCATAGCGCTCTACAGCGGCCTTTCAACGCCTCCTCAGATTTGGCAACAAGAAGAGGTGGGCAATTGGATAAAAGGAACCCCCTGAAGCCACAAGGTTTTTTTGTTTAGGCTTGAGTTTTAAGTTTAGTTTTGCCATACAGAAGGAGAACCACGTTTTATAATTTATTATCAAGTCTTCTTGTTTCTTTTTAGAAACCCACTTTAAACGAGCCCCTCTTTTATGAGCTAATTAAGGATAATATCGCCATGACTACTTCACAAAGAACCCTTTCAATCATTAAGCCTGATGCAACCCGCCGCAACATCACTGGTCAAATCAACCAACGGTTTGAAAGTCAAGGGTTGCGTATTGTGGCCCAAAAAAAGATCCGTCTCAGCCTTGCTGAAGCAGAAAAATTTTATGCCATTCACAAAGAACGACCTTTTTTTAAAGATTTATGTGCCTTTATGTGTTCAGGACCTATCGTAGTTCAAGTTCTCGAAGGCGACAACGCTGTCTTACTTAATCGGCAAATCATGGGCGCCACGAACCCTGCAAATGCCGACGAGGGAACGATTCGGAAAGATTTTGCTGAATCAATAGAAGCTAACTCCGTTCATGGATCAGATTCTGAAGAATCAGCGCACTCTGAAATTCAACTTTTCTTCTCTGAATTAGAAATCGTTGGCTAAAATGATTTGGGCTTGAATAAGAATAAAGGACCTCTCTAGGCATCATTTTTACTGATGAGGAGAGGTCCTTTATTGGATCAAGCAAGGATTTTAAAGTTTGTTGGAAGTAGCACCAGCAGCTCCGCCGCAATACCTTGAATTCATTTCTCACTAACAGTACACGCAAATAATGTAGGCAAATCAGCTGCGCAGTCTAAGAAAAGTGGCTGATGTCCTATCCCCTCTCATTCCTCGAAGTAAGCCCTCGAGTTGAAGGTCAATCTTCACTCTAGTCGCTCGGCACTCCCTCCTCAATTTCTATGGGTTCCACTGAATATATATAAGTCATGAAGGATATTATAAATTCTGGCATTTTATCTCTCCCATACGAAATAAATCGTTCGATTACACTTTTCTCAACTTTCCACTGTGTTATTTTTCTTTGATTATTACACTCCTCCAGCAAAGTCTCCCTTACCATTTCTTTCACTTGTTCTAGCCGTGGAGGCACCAGATCCTTTAAGACTTCATTTCTAGAAGTGACTTGGTACGGAGAAATAATGGACAACTGGGGGACCACACTACTGATTTGCTTGGAGGATAGAAGGAGTACCGAATCAAACCCAAACTTTTGAATAATTGGCCGAAGTGCTTCAGGTGCATAGTCCTCAGGTAATTCCAAATTAGACTCTAAAAATAAGGCAAAAGCATAGGTAGAAAGCTTACTAAGATCCCTCTTAAATTCATCAAACGCATTGTGGACGTAGGGGTTAAGAAATCTATTCAGCCACTGTGACGTTGCTCTCCTTACTGTGGTCTTTTCTGAAAAAGTAAATACGAAACCACTGCTTTTTTCCAGAGTAGGGAACAGCAATTTCCTGAGATACTCCATTTCTCCCTCAGATGTATAAATTTCAGGGAGGTTTAGGGCCAATAGAGTATTTCCATCAAAGTCCGGGTGGGTCAGAATCTGTACACGATCTGTGTCTTCCAAATCTCTAAACCATTCCCCGGCAAACTTAGGTTGTGTATAGTCTTTCAGTAGGTTATCCCCTAGGTAGGTTAAGCGATATAAGTGGCACTGCAGTCTTTTCTTTTGATCTGGCAAGAATCTACTTTGTGGAATGTATTTTTTATAAGCATGTATCCCTTCTTGTTCACAGAGACTAACAAGAGCGGATCCCACGGTGGCATCTTTTCTATTTAGATATTCATCGAGTATTTCAAAAGGATAGGAAAATAGAAGCTCAGGCGAAAGGGGATATCCATCCTTTATTATTTCTAAAAGATCTTGAAAACATTCTCTTTCTTTCTCATAAATCTGGAACAGGATCCTTTCAAAACTCTTCCAAGAAGGCTCTTCAAGTAAAGATAATTTCTTGAATACTTGGTAAACCTCAAATGGTAAGCATTGTGTTGTATTACCTGGGACACCACCTTCCTGACACATCATAAAATAGAACATGCTTTTGCCATCTTTTAAATGAGTCAGTACCGTTTCTTTTCCATTGTGCTTCATAAGCTCAGCTAATATTAAGGTGACACATTCTCCTGTAAGTTCTGTTACCCCATCGGCTTTGCGCAAATGAAAGATTTTCAAAATCATGCTATGGTATTGAGAATAGAGTGTCTTTTTATCTATGCCGCCTGCAGCCAAGCCATTCACGATGGCGTTCCATATGGGAACAGAAAGAAAATACACGAACCTAGATTCTAAGAAGGCGCTGACTTTTTCTTTTGTTGTAGCTAACTCGTTCCATAATGAAACAGGAAGAGCTGCCAAATTAGTTTTGTTCCTAATTCTGTCTATCTCTCTTCTTGAGTCTTTATCTGTCTGACGCTCTAGCAATTCACCAACAGTAAGGTTATGAAGAGTCATAGACACCTTTTCTTTTGCTGCTACTGGGGCAAGACCGAATAAATCTTCGGCCTCTGACTCACGGGGCACAACCAGGCTCAGTTGGCAATCAAGTCCCCCTTTCCATCCAATTTCTTTCAGACCACTTAATCCATAACGGTTCAACAACCCTCGTAAGGCAAAGGGCGTTTTCGTAAAGTCAGTATTTTTCCATACTCCAAATTTCTCTATGGATGTCATTACTGATCGGTTAGACATTTTATGGCTCAACGCAGTCATCATCATGTAATCAGCAACATTAAACTCCCTTTGCTCCCCCGATACTATATCTTTAGCTGAGAAGGGCCTTAAGCGTTCCGGCCCTTGCAAAAATACTTGCATAGCCTCACAGTCACCTTGAAAAACCGCCGACTTAAATTGACTGGTAGATACTGGGGGCGGAGCTACCTTTAAATTAAGTTGATTATTAAAAATTAACCCCAGCAACCCCTGTTGGGTACGAAACTCATGAAATTGTCGGATTCCAATCTCTGTCCCCTTCAATACCTCACCCGCTAAAGCAACGGTCTTCTGTTCAACCAACGCCTCTCTGGAATTGTCATGGGGTGTTGAAGGGTAGAAATGTGTTTTTACGCATGCAGGATTAGAACTTGTTAATAAGCGCACTTCATAATCCAGCAAGCTGAAAGGACGACAGCCATCAGGCGCCAGTTCTTGATATTTTCTTATAGCTCCTTCCATAACACTACTATGGCCTGCACGAATGTGAGCCATAAATCGTATGACAGGGGGCAGTTCTTTCATCCAACCAGTTTCGCCGTCCTCTAGGGAGTCGTAAAGGCTAGCAATCGTTCCATCAGGTAAGTGGCGATCCTCAAATGAAAGTGGATGATTAAAAAACCATCCCGAAAGAGCAATACTCTCATGGGCGTCCTGTGGATCAACAAATATTTGCCTCAAAACACCCAAACGGCGCTTTTCAGATGAGGAAGACGGCAAGTCTAATCCCCTCGCTTCCGGTGTACCTTGTGCTTTGGGATCACTTTTCTTAAGCTTTGGATCCTCCACATGATAGGAGGTATTGAACACCCCATGTAACTCTTCTGCTAGACTACTTGCTGTCTCAAGCTTAAGGCCCAATGATGTAAATACATCTACCAAGACGTGCTTCAAGTCGAGTGGTACCTCCGAATGACTGCGTAGCCAATAGGTTAACGTGCGACATCCATCATGCTCGGGATTTCCTGTAAGGGCCGCATTTCCAGATACCATTACCTCAAAAGGACTCAGATACTCATTTTCTTGACTGCTCGATTGACACGTATCGGTAAAAGCTTCTTCTATATTTCCATACCGTTGAGTGACTTTGTCAAACAATCTCCAGTAAACCGGCCGTTCCGGAAAGCCCAAGATCTTTGCTAAGGCACCATAAACGGTATTTAAAAAATGAATTTCACCGGTACACCCATGATAAACAGTAAACATTCGAGGATGAGCGCGTTCTTCCCTTAAAACAGCGTCTACCGCCGTCACAAAAGAAGGATGGGTAATGCCATCCACCTGATTTGTAAAATCACGAAGCATTTTTACTTTTTTTTGGTAAGCTTCTAAAACTGTCCGAGTATCCGTTAACTCTACCGGTGGCAAGTCTGAAAAAAAATGCTCTAATTGTGCATCGGTCATCGTTTGCAAGGGGTGATCTAGGGGGCTGGGTTTTTGCTCTCGTCCAAGGCTCATTTGCCCTGAAGACCTCTCTCTCACCTGGGCTAAGCACTTTTGCAGACCAACGTAGGCCTCCATTAATTGCGCTATAGAGTGTTTAGTTGCGCTGTCCTCTATAGAAGAGGTATCCACACTCCAAAAATTTGGGGAATTGGGAGAAAATGGATAAAGAAGTTCTTCTGGCCTATGCAATACTTTTAGCTCCACCTTACGGATATCTTCTGAATCTTGATTTGCTTCTGGATCATGGGCGATAACATGGTCCAACTCCGCTTGCGCTTTTAACAAGTGGCTTCTTTCGAATCTCTTTTCCAACGCATGAGTCACAGCTGAAGCACCACCTGCTTCAGCAGTCATTCCGGAGTGCTTAGGAATAAAATCGTGGTCGAGAAAACCGGAATGAACCAAACGCCAATCTTTAAAGCCCCCTCGGGTAAATACAATTTGTGAAAAAGTCTTTCGTCCTTCGGGGACTACTGTCTCTCTTGGTTCTGTATCGCCAGCACCTCCCTTAGGTAAAACTCCCTGCCTTGAAAACCTTGATAAAATAGTACGAACGCCGGTTTGCTGCAGCAGCACAAAGAATGGAACACTAAAAAACTCTTTTTTTAATTCAGCCCTCAAGTCAGGCACCCTGAGGGCCTCTGGGGTGTACAAGCCTAGAACTCTGCCAAACAGTGCCGGGGCCCTCAATGACAACAAATCACTCACTAAGACCCACTGATACTGAGATACTTCACGACCTCCATTGCTATCGGGCCCCTGTTCAAGACCCTCCTCAAGACGTAGTTCCGCCATCTCTTCCATGGGTTTGAAGAAGAGTGTATGACGCCGAACTTCCCCACCAAATGGAGAGCTCTTCATATCTATTTGGTGGAAAGAACCAGCTAAAAGATGAGCTTCTGTTGTGGTGATTCGCCGTTTCTTCAGAAAAGTTCACGAGCAGCCGCTTCACTGCTGTCTCTCCAATTTCAACTTTCCCCCAAAGTCTCCCCATGCTGGAACATCATACTCCGGATCGCTATATGTTTTTTTACTTAGCAAAACAAAGGTTCGACCCTTCTCGTCAACATGGTACGGGAGAGTGCTTGAGCTTTCAAAATCCGGCTTCCATGGCACGGGACCTGCCCCCATACACTGCTGTCCAATCAACAAAACAAGTAGGAAAGAACTTAGAATTCTACGCATATATCCAAGCAGTGAATCACCCATAAACCGGACCACAGAAACTACAGTGCTCTCTACTTTCATTAGCCATGCCGTAGGGGGATCTGGCTCTATTAACTTTAAAATAAAATTGAACATTGTACCTATATTTTATTATGTATACATAAATTTATGAAAAACTAGAAATATCGCATAGAATACTTATAATATAGAATATTTCTATTACTATTCTATATAGAAATCAAGCTTTTTTCCTATGAACGTGCTTCTCTTGTTTTTTCAGCTTGCACTTCTTAAAGAATATATATAGGTTAACCAACGTTCTTGGGGCGTAGCCAAGTGGTAAGGCAGCGGGTTTTGGTCCCGCCATTCGTGGGTTCGAGTCCTACCGCCCCAGCCACTTCTTTATCTTTTGTCTCAAAAATTTTGCCATGAGTTTCGAAATGGCCCTTATCCATTTATTCTCCTCTCCCTCTGTTAAGAAAAGTTTGTGTGTAGGCCTTCTTCTGGTTCTTACATTATTTTTCTTTCTGTATGGACTTGGCTCTTATGGACTTCTTAATAATAACGAAGGCCTTTATGGGCATATTGCCAAAGACATGGCTTTTTTATTATCGAAAGATTTTTCTCTCCATAAGTGGGTTGTTCCCCATATCAATGGGTTCCCCTACATTGAAAAACCACCCCTCCTCTATTGGCTCACGGCTCTATCTTTCAAGATCTTTGGGGTGAATGAATTTGCAGCCCGCCTGGCCCCTGCCCTGTCTGGGGTGTGTTTGGTAGCCGGGAGCTATGTTTTCTTTTATCGCCTGACAAAACCCACCTTTATGCTTCCCTCCCTCCTTATTCTTCTATCTAGCCTCGGGTTTGTGATCTTTAGCCGCATGGTCTTTTTTGAAGGGCTCTTAACATCTTTATGCACTCTTTCGCTCTTATCCTTCTACTTATGGTACACCCAAGAGAAGAGAATAGATCTTTATTTAACCTATCTTTTTTTGGGCCTTTCCTGCTTGACCAAAGGCTTCGCGCCCCCTTGCTTGGTAGGAATGGTTATTTTATCCTTTTTCGCCTTGGAAAAAACGCCTTGGAAAAAGATCTTTCGTTTTTTTAATCCCGTCGCCCTAGGCCTTTTTTGCTTGATCGTATTACCCTGGATTCTTTGTGCAGGCTTTTATGAAAAGGAATTCTTTTGGTTTTTCATCATCAATGAGCACGTGTTAAGATTTATGGGTCAACGACTTCCTAAGGATTACTATTCAGGCCCCCTTTATTATTACATCCCTAGAATTTTAGGCTACATCTTTCCATGGACCTTCTTTCTTGGCGTATTTTTTCTAAAAACCAAACCACAATCACCCACCACGAAAAGCCTTCAGAGATTCTTGGTCCTTTGGTTTTTTATTCCTTTGGTTTTTTATTCTGTGTCTCAAGCCAAAGCCAATTACTATATGATTATTGGTATATTCCCCTTGGCGACCCTGATAGGCATAAAACTCTCCTCAACCGTTTCAGAAAATCGGTGGGGCTACATCTCCGCTTTAAAAATCCTTACAATCCTCGTAACTTTTAGCCTCTTATTGACGCCTCAGTTTATAACCGTTCCCTATGTGCAGTTTTCCCCAAATATTTTCTTATGGGCGGCTGGTATTACCTTGGCTTTCGAGGCATGTTCTCGATGTTGGATCAGTATTCGCTTTTACGCCATGCTTCTCCAAATCACATGCCTTTCAGGGATACTGCTCATTTGGATCCTTCAGACTATGGGTTCTTTGCATCTTAACGCTCTTATCTCGTCAAAATCCTTGAGCCAGCAGATATCAACTTATGGGCCTCGTCCCGTGGTATTATATCGCAACTATGAAGAATTATCTGCCCTGCCTTTTTATCTTTCTTCTTCTTTTTATATGGTTGATTCCCAAAGCGCAGATCTTGATTTTGCACGCACCCATCCTCACTCGGTGAAAAAATTTCTGACCAGTGAGGTTTTAGGCACTCCGCTGGTCCCTCACGCCCAAACAACTCTTTCTCCTCTTTTGGTGGTGCACCCCAAATCATTATCTGCTTTCCAATCCTCTCCTTTGGCCACTCAGTCTGAGCTTTTTATTGAGCAAAATGGCGTTTGTGTTTTTAAAGTGGATGTTAATACCATAAGAAACTAAGCAATTCCATGGGTTCTGGAGCCCCCGAGAGGGATCTTTAAGTTGAGCTTATTTGTTCCGAGGGTGGGTGCGCTTATGAATGTCATGAACATAAGCTGTGCTGGCGCGAGCATATCGCTCTGTGGTGGACAAGCTTTCATGGCCCAACAATTCTTGAATGGTCCGAAGATCTCCCCCCGCCTCCAAAAGGTGGGACGCAAAACTATGGCGCAAACTATGAGGCGTGGTTTTATCAGGAAGATTAAGCTGACGCACATACTGCCTCATTTGGCGTTGAGCAACACCTGGATTAAGCGGCTTTCCTCTTGCCCCTAAGAATAAAACTTGTTTAGGGTCTTGCGTATAGGGAATCTGCTTCACATACGCGGCAATAGCCTCTCTCACTTTAGGCAACAAGGGCACATAGCGCTCCTTCCTCCCCTTACCTAAAACCCGCAACCTCTGGGTGGATTCCCCTACATCCCCTATTTTCAAAAATAAGGCTTCTCCTAGCCGGAGGCCAGCTCCGTAGAGTAGTAAAAATAAAGCTCTATCTCGCAATTGGGTCCATGAGTGCCCGGCCTCCAAATGGGTTAAAAAAACACCCATATACTCGCCCTCTAATGCCCGGGGCAGAGTCTTGGCTATTTTTGGACTCCGCAAGAGCTCCAAAGAAAAAGAGAAATGGACCTGATTCTTGTGACAAAATCTGAGAAAAGAACGCACAACAGAAAGGGTTCTGGCGGTTGACGCTTTTGACCGACCTCCCGATAATCGCCCACTCAGCCACGAGCGAATGTCTTTTAACTCCATCTGCTCCATGCGCAGAAGCGTCATTGGACCGCCCATATGATTGGACATAAAACCAAGAAAATTATTTAAATCATAATAATAAGTCTCGATCGTTTTAGGGGAAAAATGCCTTTCAAGGAGGTTTTGGTCCATCCACCGGGTCATCAAGTCAGCCACTTTGGGATCTAGGAAAGACTTACTTAACGCCATTCTCTCACCCTTAGATGGCAGATTTCTTGGAAGTAGCCCAATCTTTCATAAAGGTATCTAGGCCTGATTTTGTCAAAGGATGTCCTACCATAGTTTCTAGAAGACTTGGGGGGATAGTCACCACATCAACCCCTATCAACGCGCATTGCAACACATGATGCTGGTTCCGCAGCGAAGCCCCCAGGATTTGCGTTGTAAGGTCTGGATAATTATCAAAGATAGCCCGTATGTCTTCTAAGAGCCGTAATCCATCATGGCCAATATCATCCAATCGTCCCACAAAAGGAGATATGTAGGTGGCCCCTACTTTAGCCGCCAGGAGAGCCTGCATGGGGGTAAAACACAAAGTAACATTCACTCCGATCCCTTCTTGGGTCAATTGCTCACACGCTTGAAGACCATCTTTCGTAAGAGGGACTTTTACCACTATGTTAGAGCCTATTTTCGCCAAGCGTCTTCCTTGTGCGCACATACCTTCAGCATCCAAAGCCGTGACTTCCGCACTAATAGGTCCGTCAATAAGAGTCACCATTTCTTGCAAAAGCTCTTCGAAGGAATGCCCACTCTTTGCTACTAAAGACGGATTCGTAGTAACGCCGTCCACTAAGCCACTTTGGGCAAAAGCCTTCACTTGGGCCACATCAGCTGTATCTAAAAATATTTTCATAAAAAATCTTTCTTTCCGCTATATCTCGTATTTTCATTTTCTGTACTCAAAGAGTCATACTCTTCTCATTGTCCCACTACTATACCTTTGATTCACCCCAAGAAGGTACACTAATTCCTGTCTCAACGGCGTAAAAATTCTTTCAGGTTTCTAAAATGCCGGAAAAAGAAGACTTCTTCCCAAAGGTTTTTGCTCTGAATTTGATAATATTTTCTTTGTTTTCCCAGGCAATTCGTGGCATAACACAGTTGGTTTTGACGAAAAAGAAGGTTTGTTTTTATTTTTTCTTTCGTCAATTTTTCTTGAAATTACATCTACTGATTTGAGGATTTTTTCATGCACCGTAGCCTCTTTTCTCACGCGGATCTCTTTAAGAGCTTCTCCGCCTTATTCCTTTGTCTAGGTTTCCTTACCAGCTGTACAGGATCCAGCGTCACAAACGAAGGTCCTCCCTTAAGTGCAGAAGAACAAAGAAAAACTGGATTTGGGAAACTCTTTGGGGATGATACGTTGGTGTTTGGAAAAAGTAAAGCAAGCACCCAAGGAACCGGAATCGGCGTTAATGCCTTTTTATGGCGCGCGTCCTTAGAAGTTCTATCCTTCATGCCTTTGAGTCAGGTCGATCCTTTTGGTGGCGTGGTCTTGACCAGTTGGTATACGCCGCCTCATAACCAAGATGAAAGATTCAAAATAGATCTCCTTATTCTTGACCCTCAATTACGCTCCGATGCTCTGAAAGTAAGCGTATTCCACCAAGTACGAAAGAAAGGTGCTTGGGTCAATACGGTCGTCCCTGCTTCTATGATGAACGAGATAGAAGAAGCTGTTTTATTAAGGGCTCGGCAACTTAAAATTGCCAGTATTAATGCTTAACCAAGAGAAGTAGTTTCTATGAGTGCCCCATACTCTTTTCGTAACACTGAACGCAAATGGCAAACTTTTTGGCAGGAGACCAATCCTTACCGGGTTTCTAATACGCCAAAAAACCCATACTATGTTTTGGAGCAATTCCCCTACCCGTCGGGACGGCTGCACATGGGGCATGTGCGCGTCTATACCCTAGGGGATACCATTGCGCGTTACAAAAGAGCCCAAGGCAAAGATGTCTTGCATCCTATGGGATGGGATTCTTTTGGTCTTCCAGCAGAAAATGCCGCTATTTCTCATGGTGTATCCCCCGACAAGTGGACTAATGAGAATATCAAAGCGATGAAGACCCATTTCCAGTCACTGGGTTTTTCTTATGACTGGGACAGAGAAATTACCACCTCTCATGTTTCCTATTATGGACAAGAACAGAAATTGTTTTTATCCTTTTTAGAGTCAGGTCTTGCCTATCAAAAAGAGTCTTGGGTTAATTGGGACCCCAAAGAAAATACCGTTCTGGCTAATGAACAGGTCATTGACGGGAAAGGATGGCGATCTGGGGTTCAAGTTGAACGTCGCCGCCTAAGACAGTGGTTCTTGAAGACTTCCGCCTTTTCCAAAGAACTCTTAGGCAATCTTGCTCATCTTCCTGGCTGGCCCGATAGCGTCAAGGTCATGCAAGAAAATTGGATAGGCCAGTCTACGGGTGTGTTTCTCTCTTTTTTACTCAAAACCCCACCTTCTGCGGTCAAACAAACTCATTTAGAGGTATTTACCACCCGCCCTGAAACACTTTTTGGAGCTTCTTTTATTGCTCTTTCTCCCGATCATCCCGTAGCAGAATGTCTTGCTCTGGGCGATTCTGATATACAGAAATTCATAGAAAAGTGTCGTCAACAAGATACCTCGGAAGCGAATCTCCAGAAAACTGAAAAAAGAGGCATTGTCACCCCATTGATGGTTCAGCACCCCTTAGACCCTTCTATAAGCTTGCCGGTCTATCTGGCAAATTTTGTATTAATGGACTATGGCACGGGGGCTATATTTGGGTGTCCAGCCCACGATGAGAGGGATTATGAGTTTGCCCAATTGTTTGATCTGCCTATACGATCTATCTTGAAATCTGAGGACAGCACTTCCCCAATAGAAGGCTCATTCAGTCAGCCTCTTCATGATGAAGCAACACTTACCCACTCTTCATTTTTGAACGGCTTGACCATATTGGAAGCCAGGAAGCTCGTCACCACTAAATTAAAACACCTAGGCAACGGCAGGGAAGAAACTATATATCGTCTGAGAGACTGGGGTGTTTCCCGTCAGAGATATTGGGGATGCCCCATTCCTGTTATTTATTGCCCCGAGTGTGATGTGGTCCCGGTTCCTTTAGATCAGCTCCCTGTAGTACTTCCTGAATCTATTTCCTTCACAGAGTCGGGCAATCCTTTAGACGCTCATCCCACATGGAAGCATGTTGCTTGCCCCAGCTGTGGTGGACCGGCAGAACGGGAAACAGATACCTTCGACACTTTTTTTGAATCTTCTTGGTATTTCTTAAGATTTTGTGCACCTCAGTGTAGTGATCCTTTGGACCTTCAGGCCATTAAAACCTTTCTGCCCGTCAACCATTATGTAGGCGGCATCGAGCATGCGGTTTTGCACCTTTTATATTCTCGTTTTTTCACCATGGCTTTAAAAAAATGTGGGTACTTAGATTTTGAAGAGCCGTTCCAATCTTTGCTCACCCAAGGTATGGTTTGTCATGAAACCTATCAGAACGAAGCAGGAGACTGGCTTTACCCTGACGAGGTGAGGCGCCTTAAAAATGGATCTTATATATCTATAAAAGGTGAGTTGCCTGTAAAAGTGGGCCGCTCAGAAAAGATGAGCAAGTCTCGTAAAAATGTGGTGGATCCTTCCCACATTTTGGAGGAATACGGTGCGGATACGACCCGTTTGTTTATGTTGTCTGATACCCCACCGGAGAAAAATCTTTTATGGTCTGAAACTGGGGTGGAAGGTTGTTGGAAATTTGTAAATCGCTACTGGCGGTGCGTGACTCAAGCTATAGATCATCTGGACAAACTCCAGAGCGCGAAATCTACCTTGTCTCCTTCTTTGCTCCCAGGGGATGAAGAATTTAAGCGGCAGCTACATAAGACTATTTCTTTTGTGACCCAAGCTTACGATGCTCATCGCTTTAATACCGCGATTGCCCAATGCCGTGTTCTGACCACCAGTCTGGAAACATGGTCTGGAACTACCGCGGACCCCGTGCTTTTAAAATCTGGCATTACAACACTGCTTCAGCTCCTGTTCCCCATGATACCTCATATAACCTCAGAGCTTTGGGAACGGTTGTCCAAAGGCAAAGAGCCTCTTGATTTTGTTTTATGGCCTACCTATGATCCTTGTTATCTTGATGAAGCGCAAGTAACGCTATCTGTGCAAGTGGACGGAAAGCTAAGAGGCACTTTAGCCATTGACGGAGGGCATTCTGAGGCTCAAGCTAGAGAAGCCGCTTTGGAACTTTCTCCTGTCCAAAAGGCCCTTCAGAATCTGACGATCCAGCGTACAATTTTTATTAAAAATAAGGTGATTAATTTTGTTACATCTTCTTAAAAGTCGCGCGCCTCTCTTTTTTCTTGCCTTACTGTTAAGTGGATGCGGATTTGAGCCTCTCATGCATCAAACAGCTCCTATGGAAGCTGGTGAATCTTTTGACGTATCTAACCTCTTGGGTCACGTAAAACTCCCTACGCCTTTAACCAGATCTCAACAGCTTTTC
Organism: Alphaproteobacteria bacterium; assembly: GCA_018401675.1. Lineage (GTDB taxonomy): Bacteria > Pseudomonadota > Alphaproteobacteria > 16-39-46 > 16-39-46 > M30B67. The sequence goes on from JAGYKM010000002.1 coordinate 34,689, forward strand.
AATAATGCCCTATTGAACCAGATTTCTACCCCAGGGCGTCCTTCCTCCTATCAGTATAACTTGCGCTACGAGATCTCCGAATCTATATCTGGTTTGGGACTCTTGACGGATGGAACGTCTTCTCTTTCAGAGATAACCTATACCATTCCCTTTACTCTTTCTGATGCACAAACGGGCAAGACTTTATTACAAGATCAAGTGTCTCTCAAAATGAGCTATACTATTTCTACTGGAAATCCCTATGCCACCATTGTCGGGAAAGAAGGCATTGATGCTAAGGCTTTTGTCTTATTGGCTCGATCGCTTGTTATAAAAATGGCGGTAGCTCTGTCCATTCCAAAAACACCGCTTAGCTAATCATCACGTCACTCATCGAAGACATTAAGCCTCGAGAAAATTATATTCTGAATTAAAGGAGAGAGACGATGAAGCTTTCTTATCAAAAGTTTTGCGCCTCTTTGACGCTTACCTATAAGGCGATTTTGTTTTCGAGTTTTGAAGATGAGCTTTTACAAGCCCCTTTTATCACCCATATAACTCATTTATTTCCAGGCGTTGAAGTGCTGCGGATTCCTGCTTCTGAAGCGCTTAATGGGGCCTACCCTCTTCTTGAAAACCTTCGCTCTCCAACTTTATTTGGACCTCCTCCAAAAATAGTTGTCGATGAGGTCACTCCTAGTCATTTAAATGCCCTTAAGAAGCTTGTAGAACAGCTATTACCCTCGGATAAACTTCTCCTAACCAGTGGATACCTTAAAGCTTCCACTGCCTTGCGCACTTTTTTTGAAGCCACCAATGATTTATTTTTCACCCCCATCTATACCCCTAATGAATCCCAAATCCAACAAACTGTCAGCGCCCTCTTTAAAACCTATGGGCATTCGCCTACTTCAGAACTCGTGACCTATTTAGCCAATTTTTACAGTAAATCCACCCAACTTCTGGAAGCAGAACTTGTGCCTTTTTGCCTTCTTTTCACCACTGCATGCCCTATCACTCTCTCCCAGTATCTCAGTTATACTCAGATAGCTTCACCGAATGAGACAGCTTTTTTAAAGGCTTTTCTCTTGCGACAAGCGCCTGATCACGCCGTTTCCCCATTTTCTTCTCCTATTGGATTTTTGAGATTGATGAGTTTTCATATTCAACGGCTTTTAGAGCAAAAAGGCAGTCACAGTCGTTTTCCAATAAAAACGTCTCTTGATATGAAACCTGTATATGAAAAAGCCAATTCTCTTTGGTCAGTCTCCGAACTCACAGAACAACTGAAAAAGATTCAATCTCTAGAAGTTAGCTATAAGACCCAAAGCCTCGATAATCAGTCTGATATTCTCTATAGCTTGTTTTCCTTGTTTCCGGAGAACCCCAAACAGGCAACCTCTCAAAAAAGCCATTCACAATAGAATACGTAACTTCAGGAGAAACAAGGAATCAATAGTCATCATCATGAGCCATAAATTGAGATACATGTCTTCTCAGGCATCGACATTTTCTTGCCCCTGTCCTACTATCTGAATCAGTCTTATTGAAATTATTATGTTAAGGAAAATTTTTTATGAAAAGAATTAATAACTCGAAAAAGACTCACCCTTTTTTTACCTTTTTAATCTTGGCTTTGATGCTTACTGTTCTCCATGCGCCTTCCTGGGCGGTAGTGAGCGATTTGTCTGACGCCTCAAATAAGCCCACTTCTGTAAGGCACCGGGCAGCATGGAAAAAGCGCTGGAAAGACTTCGAGCCCTTCACGCTGAAAGAGATCACTATTTTGCGTTGTATCCAGCGCTCTTTATAAAACAAGGTCCTATCCCTTTCGGTAATGATATTACCGTCGCCATTTCTCATATTACAGATGAGGACACTCGAGCATCCGTGGCAGCGCTGGCTCCTCGCCTTTTTTCAGCCGTCCCAGATGACCGATTTAATGGATCTGACCGATCGAGGATAATTAAGGCTCTTGGGGCGATTTAGGATGAAAAGACCCGAAGGTCTACTGCAGATTTGGCTCAACAGATCACGATCATCGCTGGTACTATGCATAAAGATGTCGTGATCGAGATCCTTGGAAAGACCCCCGACGAGGCAACACGACAATCGGTTGTGACCCTGTCTATAGGCCTTTATACTGCCGATATGAGGACTTCGACCGCCGGCAGATTTTTTCCATATTCTCCCAGATGCCCGACGAGGCAACACGACGCTCTGTTTCGGATTTAGCGCCTGCTCTTTTATCCAAATCTGAGGCTCGGTGTCCCTATGAGAAGATTCATATTGTTGAAGCTCTGAGCGCCATTGAAGATGAGCTAACCCGACGCACTATTGGGGAGCTCACCCTTGAACTCCTGAAGCTCCCTGATCGGGAACGGAGTATACCTGAAATAATGAGCAGGCTTTTGGCTATTCGCGATGGATCTGTGCGTAAACTGGGTGTGGAATTGCTCCCTGAGCTTTTTACACGCTCTTTGACCGCGGATCTGCATCCAGATACCTTGCCTATTATTATCAATTTTCTCTGCCAGGTTCCTGATGAAGCCGAAAGGCATTCTATGATCGGCCCCTTTGCGAACCTATTCAATAACCTTCACGAAAGTCGGTTTGTTATGATCATGCAATCTGTTGAAAATTTCAAAGATATATCCACAAAACTGTCGTTTCTCCGCCACGTTTCTTCTCTTAAAGGAAAGTATATGAGCGAGCACGACACCTCTACACTTATATCTATCCTTCAGAAATTTCCAGATAGAGACAGTCGAGAATCTTTCGTAAACCAGGTCCTTTGGGACAAGGCAGGAGCTCTAACCTCATAACAGTGACTGATATTCAGCAACTTTTTCGAGAGATGAACGTCGCCCCATGAAGCCGTGCTAGTCTAATCTAGAGAGAAATCTGGAGCTGACAAGACCCAGGTTATTCCCTGGCAAGTATACTTGCCTTTTGAGGCTTGCTAAACCAGAAATATCAAGTGAGAAGAGGGTTTCTTTGACGAGTTATAGATGGGTTATTAACTTCCAAGTCAACTTACTGGCTGCTCTCGTAACGTCCGTCTTCAAATCCAATAAAGTCCCCATTACCTTCAAAAAACTGCCTCTTGCCAGCGCAATGTCATCCAAGAGGGAGTTAATCCTCCTGGTTAAGGATAAGTCACCTGAAGTCCTGGAGGGTTGATCAGCTCCCTTTCTTTTAAAACCGCAAGAATGTCCTTTATCTTCAAAGACAGACATGCCAGAATCCTTAAAATTAATTAACCTTCAAAGAAGGGGTGACCTGCCTTATGCCTGGCACTTTAAACACGCAAGAAAATATAAATATTTCCTTAAAAACGCCTTTGGGGGAAAATACCCTCATTTTAGAATCCTTGGAGGGTGAGGAGCATATATCACGCCCCTTCTCTTTCAGGCTCTCCATGTACGCCCACTCTCCCTCTCTTGACTTAAGTCGTTTGTTGGGAAAAGAAGCCACCGTCACCTTTAAGATTAAAGGGGACGTTCGATACCTCCATGGGATCATTGGCCAAGTTGCTCAAGGGCCAACGGTAGGACACCCTACTGCTCGAGAATCAGAGCGCACGTTGAAAGGGGCACAAGTAACTTACTATACAGCCTTTTTATACCCCTCTTTCTGGATAGAACACTTTAACCAAGATTGTCGTATATATCAAAACCAAGATACGCTGAAGATTGTTACAGAGCTCTTGAAAAAAAATAAAAAAATGCGCATTAAGGATCTTAGCCACCGCTTGGGACGCCAAGTCTTTGAGTACTGTGTGCGCTATAACGAGAGTACTTTTAATTTCGTCAGCCGGTTATTAGAAACCGCAGGGATTTACTATTTTTTCGAGCAAAAACATGACGAGCATACCCTTATTCTCAGTGATGGGGAATCGGGATCAACTTACATTAGTGGACGTGAAATAGTTCCTTATATTCGCGAAAAATTTACCCGTCATATTCCCAATGCGGCCTTTGAGTGCTATTGGACCGAGTCCACGGTTCCCGATGCTTTTTCTGCAGGGGACTTTAACTATGAAATACCCCACACCCGCTTGTTCTCAGAATCGAAAGGCCACGGCATTGGGGGAGAAGTGTATGAGTATCCGGGAGGGTTCCAGAAGCAATCTATAGCTGAAAAAACCACCCCTTTACGCATTGAAGAAAGAGAATCTTTGCAAAAGATGCTAAGAGGGCAATCTACGGTTTCCTCTTTTGCCCCTGGGTATAAATTCAAACTCAGAGGCCATGAACGCAAGGATATTAATACCACTTACATTATCCATTCCGTCCATCACGAAGCCAGTTACGAAGAGGAAGAAGGCGGATTTTTATACAAAAATTCTTTTACGGCTTTTCCGGAAAAAACACGGTTCCGCCCGGATCTTAGAACGCCCCATCCTAAGATCTATGGCTCTCAAACAGCTATAGTCACTGGAAAGAAAGATGAGGAAATATGGACCGATTCTTACAGTCGGATTAAGGTTAAGTTCCATTGGGATCGTTATGGTAAGGACGATGAAACCAGTTCCTGTTGGATCCGAGTGTCTACCGCGTGGGCTGGAGCTCACTGGGGGACCTTGTACACGCCTCGCATAGGCCAAGAAGTGGTGGTTAGTTTTTTAAATGGAGATCCAAATAAACCCTTGGTCACAGGCTCGGTATATAACGGTGTCCATAAACCGCCTTATCGTGCTGAAGACCCTACTATTGCTACGATGAAATCCAGCACCTCTAAAGGAGGCAAAGGATTTAATGAAATCCGTTTCCAAGACAAAAAGGACCATGAAGAGCTGTATGTTCATGCTCAAAAAGATATGGCCATAGACATTATTAACAACAGAACCACCAAGATAGAAAAAGGTAATTGCACCACCACCATTGAAGCGGGAGATCGAACGGTAACTTTGACTGGAAAAAAGAAGAAAGATGAAGATCCTGGAGGTCCTAAAAAGAGAGGAAATGATTTCTTAACTTTGGATACGGGAAGTCGCACTGTCAAACTCTTGGGTAAAGGTTCCGAAGAAGGATCCCATACGATGGATATTGCCAAGGGCAATCACACCTTATCCATTAAAAAGGGAAACGAGATCCGAACCCTTACTGAAGGTAATCAGACCATCAAATTGGCCAAAGGCAATCAAACGGTTACTGTGAATGGCTCCCGGACTGAGTCTATTACCAAAGACTATACCTTGACTGTTAAAGGCAATCTAATCATTGACGTAACGGGGAATATTACCTTAAAAGCCGGCCAGAATCTATTGGTCAAGGCGGGCCAAAACATCACCATGGACGCTGGTATGAGCTTTATAGGTAAAGCCGCAACCAATGTTACTTTCTCTGGCGCTGTCATGGCTCTCAAAGCCACAGGGACTGGAATTTATGAAGCCTCGGGTGTTCTCACTCTTAAAGGTTCTCTTGTAACCATTGTCTAAAACTGGAACGTGCTGTTTGGAGGGCCTTAATTATGACTGATGACACCTTCCCCTTTATCCTAGTGGATGGATCGGGGTATATTTTTAGAGCTTACTTTGCTCTTCCATCCCTAACGCGACATGATGGAGGCAGCGTAGGTGCGGTTTTTGGTTTTACCAGCATGCTTCTTAAGCTTCTTGATTCACAAGGGCGCGATGGGTTGGTGGTTATATTTGATGCAGGCCGGAAAACCTTCCGGAATACCATTTATCCAGCTTATAAGGAGAATCGCCCCCCACCCCCGGAGGATCTCATTCCTCAATTTCCCTTAACCCGTGTGGCGTGTGAGGCCTTGGGCGTTGAGTGGATTGAAAGTGATGGATTCGAAGCTGATGATTTAATCGCTTCTTATACTAAAAAAGCCCTCGCGTCGGGCAGAAAAGTGCGCATCATCTCCAGTGACAAGGATTTGATGCAGTTAATTCAGCCTGGGGTTACCTTTTTTGATCCCATGAAACAAAAAGTCGTCGATGAAGTAGGTGTATTGGAAAAATTTGGTGTGGCTCCGAATCAAGTCTGCGATGTTTTGTCTTTGATGGGAGACGCAAGTGATAATATACCCGGAGTGCCCGGCATTGGACCGAAAGGAGCCGGTCAGCTCATTCAGCGTTTTGGAAATTTAGACACTCTGTTAAGTCACATAGACCAAGTGGAGAAACCCTCCCACCGTAAAACTCTAGAAGAACATAAAGATAAAGCGTTGCTGTCTTACCAATTGGTGTGTCTGGATGCGGATGTTCCCTTGCCTATGCCCTTAAAGGATCTCAAAACCAAGCCTTTAGATATGAATTTATGTTTGTCCTTTTTTAAAGAACAAGGATTTTCCTCTCTTATTCCTCGATTAGAAAGATATAGAGCAAAACTGGGGCAAGAAAGCATAACGGCCTCACCTGAAGGTGAGAAATATGCCCCTCAACTGGAGTGGACTTATGAACCTCTGGCCAACAAAAGTGAACTCGTTGCGGTTGTGGAAAAAGCTTCTAACGCCTCTTATCTCTCTTTGGTACTTGAGGACACCCAAGATGGGCAAAAAATTGCCTTTTGCTTCGAGGATAAAAATGCCTATAGCGTCCTCTTAACCAGTTCAGGAACGGGGGACCTTTTTACCCCCACTGCAGGACAGCTAACTTTTAAAGAAGCTTTGAGCGTTTTAGCGCCCCTGCTCAAAGACAAGAGTCTTATGAAAGTCAGCCAAGACATCAAACAGATCCTTCTGGTTCTCGCCCCTTATGGCTTTTCCTTAGAACCTTTTCAGGATGTACTTCTTATGGGATACGATGTGTCAGGATGTAAAACTGGACAAACCTTGAGTAGTTTGGTTGATGACTACTTAGAGCTATCCTACGAGGATAAAAAGACCCTAGGCCTCATAGAGCCCGAATCTACGCCTTCCATGAGCCCAGATAAACGCGATGCCGCTCAGGCTTATTTGGGTCTTAAGCTGGTTTCTGTTCTTCAAAGTCGCCTCATTAAAGAAAAAGTGTCGAGTATATATGAGTGTATTGATAAGCCCGTTATCCCGGTTCTTGGAACTATGGAGCGGAAGGGCATACTTGTAAGCGCTGAGCGGCTCAAGCTCTTAGGCAATGAGTTTGGAGAAAAAATGAATTCCTTGGAAACCCAAATTTATGCCCAAGCCGGGCATAGTTTTTCTATTGGGTCTCCCAAACAATTAGCGGAAGTTCTCTACAAGGAAATGGGCTTTGAAACGGGGTCTAAAGGCAAGTCTGGTGACTATAGTACCAAAGCAGATATACTTGAGGCACTGGCCGCCCAAGGGCATATTTTTCCCCAGCTGGTTTTACAGTGGCGCGCTTTGGCCAAATTAAAAAATACCTATGCCGATGGTCTTCTTGAGTACATCGATCCTACTGATTCTCGTATTCATACCTCAATGTCGTTGACGGCCACGGCCACTGGAAGGCTTGCTTCTTTTAACCCCAATCTTCAAAATATTCCCATACGTACCGAGGAAGGTATAAAAATTCGCAGTGCCTTTTGCGTTCCGGAAAATCATGTGCTCCTGTCTCTCGACTATTCTCAAATCGAGTTACGTCTTTTGGCACATATGGCTAATATTCCCTCCCTCATTGACGCTTTTTGGAAGAATCAAGATATTCACGCCATTACCGCTGCCCACGTATTTGAGTGCCCACTGGACAAAGTAGATAAGGCCCTAAGACGAAAAGCTAAAATCATCAATTTTGGCATTATATATGGCATAAGTCCCTTTGGCCTTTCCCAACAACTAGGTATTTCAAGAACCGAGGCAAAAGAACACATAGATAGCTACTTTAAAACCTATCCGGGCATTCAAGATTACATGGAAGCTAAAAAGGAGGAGGCGCGCCAAAAAGGATACGTAGAAACCTTATGGGGACGCCGATGCCGTATTACGGATATTCATAGCTCTAACGGAATCAAAAGAAGCTTTGCAGAAAGACAAGCCATTAACGCGCCTTTACAAGGCAATCGCTGCGGATATTATTAAAAAAGCAATGATTCAAAGCTATGAATGGGAAAAGGAGAAACAAACAGCCCCGAGTTTGTTACTTCAAGTTCATGATGAGCTCTTATTCGAGGTTTCTGAAAAAGAGTTTTTAGTTTATGCAAATTCTTTAAAATCCATCATGGAAGGGGTTATTAAGCTCTCCGTTCCTTTGGTGGTTGACGTTTTCAAAGGAAATAATTGGGGCGCTTTGAGACCAGTAGCCTCTTGAAGTAAACCTTAGTATTTATTTTTGTTGCACATTGATAACTAAGGCGCCTTGACAGGAAATACCCCGGAAGTTACCCTTTCACTTAGTTGTTAACTAATCGAAATGAACTTTTATAGTAGAAAAACAATGATCAAAATACTCTCAACAAGTCTTTGCTTAGCTTTGGCTGCTTTCACCTTGCCTGCTTTTAACGTTAGTGCGGATAAGTGCCATGGTAAATGTATCTGCGTAACAGGAAAACCATGTCCCGACAAGGACTGTAATTGCACCGAAAAAGGCGTGCAGGTTGCACGTTGTGACTGTCTTACTAAAAAAGAAGAGGCTGAAAAAAAAGCCGCTTAACCCTACAATACCCCCCTTGGAAGGGTGCAAAACCGCTCCAAGGGGGTACTTATAAAAAACTTTAAAACTAAAAAGATTTAGAGATTACGCCCATTATACCGTTACTATGGGATTTACTCATGTTCTAGGTGACAAAAGCGCTTCCTTATTGGTACCCCCCAAGACTAGTGCCGCTTTATAAGCAATAAATACAAAAAAGCCCGAAAGATAATGAACATGTGTAAAATCAAGTTTAGTCGTTTAAATTTTTGTTTATTTTATGGGGACTCTTCTATGGGGACCGGTTGGCGGAACGGATCTAAAGCCCAAATCAACTTTTTTGATTTCATGTAATTACACCGCCAGTAAGTTTCTGGACCTGCTCCATGATGACTTTTCTACAAAATTATTGCAAAAAAATCTCCCAGCCCTAAGCGACGTAATAGTTCCGCACTACCTTATAAAAGAAACATTGAAAAAGAACGGTATTTTCATTGGAGGTAGACCCAAAGGGAGCTATTGCGCACAAACGGGTTACACCGTGCCTATTATGGTTTTTTTCAACAAGAAAACCTTGAAGACTGAATCTCTTAATCTGTCAAAAGAAGATCTTCGAGCTATTGTTTTCAGCACCATTTTTCATGAAAATATGCCTATTACCGGACATAATGTGGGCCGTTATTGGACCATATATACTGGAGCCATAGTCGGATCAACCAAGAAAGGTATTTCGAATTATACGAACATTCCCTATAGCCGTGTCAAACAAACCAGTGAGAATCCCAAAGCTTCCTTTGAAAATGCGAACTTCATCCGAGATCTGATTATTGATGATAATGTAGACTTTGTGTTTGTTCCCTATCCTCTCAATAATATGTTTTTTCATACAGAAGAATCAGATGCAATAGGTATAGCCACCGTTGAAGGCAAGATGCCAAATGACCTAAACTACCCTATTGTAGATTATATACTGTATGTTTGCGGACAAAACGCAGATAATCAGCTCGTTGACTCGGTAGCTCAAATCCTAAATGACAGAGATATCCAACATAAACTGAAAGAATTTGGGGTTTTCCCCATAGAGGATAACCAAAAGGCTCTGGCAGAAAAGTTAGCGCTAGAATGTCCTGATCTTTATGCAAGAAGCGTTTATTAGCTTACTTTTCTTTCAAACGAAGTCCCTATCCCTAAAATAATGAACACATAACCACGACACCAAAAAGATCATCCATAGATAGACATGGTTCTTCTATGCCTCTTTACGACTAAGAACATTTCGTACGTAAATAGGTAAAAACAAGTGATCGTTTTTCAAAACATGTCTTTTGGAGCGGGCGAGGGGAATCGAACCCCCGTCGTAAGCTTGGGAAGCTTCTGCTCTACCATTGAGCTACGCCCGCTATTTTTCTAAAGATGGTGGTGTCCCCAACGGGATTCGAACCCGTGTTGCCGCCTTGAAAGGGCAGTGTCCTAGGCCTCTAGACGATGGGGACAATAGCGAAATTTCTAGCGTGAACCTTTCATAAAAGCAAGTGTTTTCTCCTCACTTCCACTCTTTGAGCCTTGGGTTTTAGTTCGGTGCAAATAATTTTGCCAAAATCAAACCCATCTATAGATGTACAAAATAAGAGAGGTCGCAAACATCTTTATTTATTTTAACGTAATCTACGGCCAGGAGTTGCTCCCAGTAAGGTGCCCCATCTCCCGTAGACTTAAGTAGTTACCTTCTTATGATCTCAATTATATAGGTGAAATTAACAACATATATTCGCTCTTTTCAAAAAAATAGTTTTGATTTTAGCTTAATGTTTTCAAATGTCTACAAGAAGTTACTGGCAGTTTTCTCTGTTCTTTTCTGTCTACTTTGGCTTCCGCAAACAAAATTTACTTAAATCATCTTGATTTATTTCCAAAATAGGTAGATCATAAGATAAATAGTGAATGAGGGGCTAATAGTCCCCCTAAACAAAAACAATAAACACGAATAAAAACTGGGAGCTGCCATGAGTGAAAGTATCCAACATCTTCTTGAAAAGATTCGTCCCCCTCGCGTCCAAATTACTTATGACGTGGAAATAGGTGATGCAATCATAATGAAACAATTGCCATTTACCGTTGGTGTACTGGCAGACTTGGCAGGGGTTCCGGATCCTAATTCTCCTCCTGTACCGCTCAAAGATAGACAATTCGATTCTATTGATCGGAGCACTTTTGATGTGATTATGGGCAAAATTGGTCCACGTTTACCACTTCAAGTGCAAAACGTGATGACGCCTAATGGAGGGCCTTTAGAGGTGCTTTTGAATTTCAAAAGCATGGAAGATTTCAATCCAATTAACGTGGCAAGACAAGTACCAGAAGTCGCTCAAGTGCTTCAAGCCAGAGAACTTCTTGCCAACTTGCTCACCAAGCTTGTAGGAAATCAACCTCTTGAAACCCTTCTTGAGTCTGTTTTGGCCACCCCTGATTTACCAAAAAGCCTTTTGGCCCAAGCTCAAGCAGCAATCAAAAAGAGCCAACAAGCTCCTGCTAAAGCTGACGCGAAACCAGGTCAAACACCACCTGCACCCTCTTCAAAATAATAATCAAAATACATAATACGTTCAGAGGAGTAATACAATGGCTGATCCAACCGCAACCCCCACAGGTACGAGCGACCTTTTAACGCAATTCGTTACGACTGGAAATCTCGCCAGAGATCCCGCTCAAATTCAATATGCTTATCAAATGCTGCAAGAGTTTGCTAACCAAGTATTGACCCAAACTGATGCAACTCCTAAGAATCCGGCAGCTTTTCTCTCAGCTCAAATTGCTCGACTTGATGGCATTTTATCAGATCAGCTGAATGAGATTATCCATCAGCCCGCTTTCTTAAAGCTTGAGGGCTCATGGAGAGGTCTTAATTACCTCGTGATGAACACCTTTACAGGCACCGAATTGAAAATCAAGTTGCTTAATGTGAGCAAAACTGATCTTTTGAATGACTTAGAAAATGCGGTTGAGTTCGACCAAAGTCAACTATTCAAAAAAGTTTACGAAGCGGAATACGGCACTTTGGGTGGCGAACCCTATTCTTGCCTCATTGGTGACTATGAATTTGGTCCTTTGCCGCAAGATATGTCCTTACTATCAAAGATTGCGGGCGTGGCTTCTGCAGCTTTTGCTCCCTTCTTTGCCGCAGCCAGTCCTACCATGTTCAATCTAACCACCTACATGGATCTGGGTGTCCCTATGGACTTAGCGCAGATTTTTGAAAACGTGGACTACATTCAATGGAACGCCTTTCGTGAAACCGACGAATCTCGCTATGTGGTGCTCACGCTCCCACGTGTCTTGATGAGGCTTCCGTATGGCCCGAATACTGTCCCTGTAAAAGGCATCAATTTCATCGAAAAAGTAAACGCTGATGATAATGCTGATTTTTGTTGGGGCAATACTGCCTATACCATGGGTCAGCGGATTACCAATGCGTTCTTCCTTTACAACTGGACCGCAGCTATTCGCGGTGTGGATGGTGGTGGATTGGTGGAAAATCTACCTGTCTATACCTATCAAACCACCGAAGGAGATATGGCCGTTAAATGTCCCACAGAGATTGCCATAACTGACCGGAGAGAGTTTGAATTGAGTAACCTTGGCTTTATCGCCCTATGTTATTGCAAAGGCACCAATACGGCGGCCTTCTTTGGAGCGCAAACAACTCAAAAACCAGTTGTTTACAACACCAATGAAGCCAATGCCAATGCCAACCTCTCTGCACGCATTACCTACATGATGGCAGCTTGCCGATTTGCTCATTATATCAAATGTATGATGCGAGATAAAATTGGTACCTTTATGACTCACGGGAATGTACAAGACTATCTTCAAACCTGGATTGCGAATTATGTGTTGCTCAATGACAATGCGCCTGAATCACTCAAAGCAGCTTACCCCTTGAGAGAAGCTCGGGTAGATGTGGTAAGTGTGCCCAGTGACCCAGGTAAATATAAAGCAACGGTTTTTCTAAGGCCTCATTTCCAATTAGAAGAACTACAAGCCTCCTTGCGGTTGGTAGCAACGCTACCCCCACCAGCAGGCTAAGCGGTTAGATCTTGGAGCCTTAGGAGAGGAGGTGTCGTCAATGACCTCCCCTCCTAGACTCCCCCTACAAAAAGAAAAATAGAAGGTACATAGTGCCTAAGTGATACTTTGGGAGACATAAAACAATGATAGATAGCTTTGGAAGAGACGTCGGAACCATTGATAATAATATTATTGTGGTAGGAGCGTGCTCAAAAAATTCTTTACTTAAGGGAAGTACCACCTACAAAGGATATAAAGATCACTTTAGGCTACGTGGATTCCCTACCGTATCCGTCCTCAACCCTTTCAGGCCTACGAGAGAGCAAGCCCGTATTCTGACCAACCCTGTTATTATGCCTATTACTCTGGAAGTGGTTATCGGTAGTTCTGTTCCTTACGCTTTTCAAGCGCTTTGTGACGGAAGTAATCTTGGAACCATGACCTTAACTGAACTCATCTCCGATGGGAATAACCTTCAACCGCTTCGTACTTTAAAGCTTGAAAATACCTATGTGACCTTCTGGAAGCTTCTAGGCGGCAGAGATGGCGGAATTTGTCAATTCACTGTAACCTTCGATGTCATGACTCAAACACGTGCCTCTGTCTCTCAAACACAAAAGAAACAGGGTAAGACGGCAGCTACAACCAATCAATCCACAGGACAGCCTAAATCCTAATAAAACCACATAAAGCCACCGACATCAAAACCTAACGACCCAAGAAAGGGCTACAATAATGACAAAAACAACCCCCTTTTCCCCACTATATGCAACTCAGCATTTCGAGCAGTCTGGGTTTACCCATAGCGATGAAGATAACTTCAGAGCTCTATTGGAGTCTCTCATAGCCTTAGAAACCGCAAACCTTGGCGAGGCTACCAACGAATCCGCTTCTATTCTTGTAACGATTAAACAGATTCCAGGAACCGCTAAGGCTGGAAAAATATCCAAAGCCATCGAAGCCTACGGATACTATATTGCTGGACGTAAAAAATCCGTAGTGGGTGAAAATGGCCAACTCCTCTCTTCTGGCCATGTGGTTTTATGGGATTTGTGTATTATTTTTCCAGATAATTCTTTTGTCGAATCTGCCATCCAGGAAACCTTTACGGGAAAAAACGTAGGGGACGTAAAGCTGGCTTACCTTAGAAATGATGGAAAAACTGCACAACCTGCCTTTGAGATTGATCTCTCAAATGCGAGAATATCAGCCTTGAGAGAAACTGAAACTGGTACATCAATGAGTTTTGGGTTTGATTCTATTAAAATTACCTACTTCCCAGTAGGTGACAAGGGCGCAGCCTCAGGAAAAGTGGCTGCTGGATTTGATCTCAGCAAAAACGCGCAGAAGAAATAGTGCATAGACACTGGCGTTAGTAATTTAAGGAGAGTGCTTATGGGAGATCTCGTGCCTATAGACTCTCCTTTTCTGCCTGACGATTCTCCCCTTTCGGGAGATTGGACATCCTTGGGAGGAAGCGTTCCTCTTTTTGATTTGCTCACCACCCAGCTCTCCACCTCCAGCAAAACACCCGCAGCCTCTCGTGTCTTCTCAAAAGAAGAGTTGCGTGCCTCTATCATCTATGAAATCCAACTCCTTCTGAACGCACGGGTTAAAATTCCCCTTGCCCTTTATACGCAAATTCTTGAAACAAATCATACAACTGGTTTTCCTGAACTATACGGGATTCCTGATTTTTCAGCTTTTGATGCTTCGGATATGGGTACATGGGCCCTCTATGCAGATTATATAAAAAATGCCATCATCACTTATGAACCTCGATTGATAAATGTGGATGTAACTTTCGAGAAATTTGAAGCCTCGTCCCAAGTTATCTTAGCGTATTTAAGTGGAGACGTGATTTACCAGTCCATGATTGAGCCTTTCTCGTTTTCTGTCAAAATATCTAAATCTTCCTAAAGGGCCTTTATGCAAAATAAACTTTTTGATCTCCTGACTTACTATGAAAAGGAGATGGCATATCTAAAAAATATGGGATCGCAATTCTCCTCCCAGTACCCCAAAGTTGCCCAGCGCCTTACCTTGGGAGAAGGAGACGTGTCAGATCCTCATGTAGAGAGGCTCATCCAGTCCTTTGCCTTTCTGACTGCCTTTTTACAACAAGACATTCACAATGAGTTTCCGCGGATTGCGAATGCCCTTCTTACGAATATCTATCCTCAATTTAATCATCCCATTCCTCCCACTTCCGTAGCTCAATTTCAAGTAGATCCCAAACAAGGGAAACTCACTTCAGGCTTTACTGTTGCAAAAGATAAACCTTTATTTGCGCGGTCTGAATCTGGAGTAACCTGTAAGTTTCATACCGGCTATGATGTGGAACTATGGCCTATCCAAATAGAGGACATATCCATTGACCTCACCCGTAATTATTCGTTTAACCAGTTTTTCTCCCCTCACTCTCACTGTTTAAAAATCCGCTTATCCACATTTGCAGATTCTTTTTCTGAGTTAACCCTCGATGCCCTTCAGTTTTATATCAATGGACATAGAACCACTCAAAGTGCCCTTTATGAAGGCATCATTGCGCCTGATCTCCCCTGTGCCGTAGCCTTAGACTTATCTACCGAAGCGCAAATAATCCCTAAGATGGTCCCTCGGCCGGATGGCTTCTCTGAGAACGAAACCATTTTCCACATGCCATCCCAAGCCCATCCTGCATATACTTTACTGCTTGAATATTTCTTCTGCCCGGATAAATTCTTTTTCTTTACTCTCGAGGGATTTAAGCAACTTGCTCCCGCCAAAACCATAGATATTCTAGTCCCCATTTCCAATCCTGATACTTTGCTCAAACTGGGCGTTGATACTTCCTCTTTGTTATTAGGGTGTACTCCTATAATCAATTTATTTAAAAAAATATCAGATCCAATCCAAGTTTCCCATCTTCAAAGCGAATATAATCTGATTCCCGATCAACGCTTAGAGATGGTTACAGAGATCTATTCGGTGCTTTCAGTATCGGGGATTGAAGCAGGTCAGGTCACTCCAAGAACCTTAACCCCCTATTTTGCCTTTGATCAGAAGGCACAAGCTACTGAACAAAAGGCCTTTTGGATCTCAAGACGAACCCCCACCGTCCGCCCTGGCTTGCCTGGCACAGACATATTAGTATCCTTTGTGGATTTTAATTTTGATCCCACCGTTCCCCAGACGGAAACCATTTATGCCGAAATCCTATGTACCAATAGAATTCTTGCATCTCAACTTCCCGCAGGCGCTATTCTCGAAGTAGACGATACGATCCCCACTACCCAGATTACTTGTTTGAAAATTCCCTCGTCTCCTAAATACCCTCCTGAAGGTGGAGCCACTTTATGGAGCCTAGTTTCTCAACTTTCTTTAAATCAGATTTCATTGTCGAACTCTCCAGGAAGCTTAGAAGCGTTCAAAAGCTTGATGCGCGTTTACGCTCAATTCGGATCCCCTTCCGACTCACCTGAGGTGGAATCCTTGGTAAAAATGTCCTGCGACTATACCGTGCAGCGCATGGGAACAGACGCCTGGCGGAATTTTATACGGGGCATATCCATAACCCTTACTTTTGATGAAAGATATACAGGCGGGACCTCAATCTTTCTTTTTGCAAGCATTCTGAACCAATTTTTTGGGCTTTATGTCTCTTTAAACTCTTTTACTAAACTCTCCATCCAAAAGTATAACCAGGAAGGAATCTGGAAGGAATGGGCACCTATCGCCGGGGGTCAACCCCTCCTGTAGCCGAGCTCTTATTTCTGAAAACTTCAGAATTTCAATTTGTTCAAGCTGTCAGGATTTTACAAAAACTGCGTCCGAATAGTGCTCCTTTGGGGGAATCATCACTCCCCAACGATGATCCGGTGATTTTTAAATCCCATGTCTCTTTTGCGTTTAAAAGTAGTGATCTTTATACACTCACCCAAAACGCTTCCGGCCCCCCTCACTTAAGCATAAATTTTATGGGGATTGCAGGAAACTCTGGCCCCCTCCCCACACCCTATGTCCAAACACTGATCAATCGCTCTAATCAGTTTGATAATGCTTTTAGAGACTTTCTGGATATTTTCAATCACCGCTTGATCTCTCTTTTGTATGTTATCAGAAAAAAATACCGGCTGGGCATCGACGAAATACCCGCAGAAGAAACTTCAGTAGGGGCCATTCTTAAGGCCCTCATTGGATTAGGTTTTAGAAATTCGGCCTTTACGCAAAGTTTCCCAATTCCGGTAAAAAGCCTTCTTAATTTTGCAGGATTATATTGGCCCATCCAACGCGCCTCAGTGGGCTTAGTTAAAATCCTTAAAACTTATTTTAATGTGCCCGTTTCTATTCAGCAATTCACAGGAGAATGGCTGCAAATTCCCCTCGGTCAACAGTCCCGTCTCTCGGCCACCGGCCCGTTTAATCAGCTAGGCAAAAATCTTACTCTAGGATCACGATGTTGGGATAAAACCACCTCTTTTACCCTTTGCCTAGGCCCTCTCTCCTTAGAACAATTTACGTCTTTTCTTCCCATTGGCCCTTATTGCAAAAACTTATGTGCCCTTACTTCCTTTTACTCCCGTCCCGATAAAGCCTTTAATGTGCAACTCACCATCGCTCCTGACGAAGTGCCTTCGTTAATATTAGGGACTAAATCCTATCTAGGTTGGAAAACTTGGCTTAAAACCCAACCCTTTGGACCCAACCCAGGCATGGTTTTCCTCTCTCAAGAGCGCCTTCCTCTCTTAGGGGCCTAAGATGCAAGATATATTATGATAAATCTTGGAGCTCCGTATTCACAGAAGAAGCTAGAGATATGGGATGCAAAAGAGAAACTGTTCCCACTGACATATCCAAAGGCTTATGCATTTGGACCATAGCTCCTTGCACATACCCTTTTAAAGAAACCAAACGGGGCAAGGATCCAGGAAGACTGTCTAATATAAACTGAGCACTTAGAGCAGAAATGGGAATTATTTTACCTTGTTTTACTTCTTGGGGCCACTGGGCAAAGGGAATCAAAAAAGCTGCCCCAACAAAAAGAAACCCTAACAGAATCCACCCTCGCGCTATTCCAAAAATAAGCCCAAGGGTTCGGTCGAATCCAGACAATATACTGCCCTTAACTTTTGTAGATATCCCTTTACTCAGAAGACTCAAGAAGAAAAAAAGAACACAAAATATGCCCAGGCCCGAAAGAAGAGTCGCGACAACGGGTGATTCAATGTAATTTTGAATAAAAGGGACCAAAAAGGGGTAAAGATAGAGTGCCCCATATATCGACCCTCCCCAACTCACCAACCCCAGAACTTCGCGAGTAAACCCTCGGATAAACCCAGCAATACATGATATGAGAACG
The DNA here is from genome assembly GCA_018401675.1 of Alphaproteobacteria bacterium. GTDB lineage: Bacteria > Pseudomonadota > Alphaproteobacteria > 16-39-46 > 16-39-46 > M30B67. Next base: position 52,598 of record JAGYKM010000002.1, read on the forward strand.
ATTAAGACCAACACACCATCCATCCACGGAATCGACGTCATTGTTTATTTCCTTTCCTTGGCCTTCATCGACTTAAACAACTCCTGCACCGACGAAACCTCATGTATTTCCATTCCAATCTCCGGTTTATTCCTCATACTATAACCCTTGGGAACAAAAGCCACTGTCATTCCCAGCTTCCTAGCTTCTTTCACTCTTAATAACTCTCTAACCACAGGTCTGACATCTCCCGAAAGACCCAGCTCTCCAAAGAAGATACTTTTTTTTGGTAAAGGGCGATTATGGAAAGCTGAAAATAAGGAAACGGCCACTGCCAAATCGCCTCCTGGATCTTGAATGCGAAGTCCCCCAGCCACACTCAAGTACACATCCTTGTCAGAAAAGTTATACCCGCACCGCGCCTCTAAAACAGCTAACACCATACTCAAACGCCCATAGTCCCAACCCACTGTTGTCCGCCGAGGTGTACCAAAGGGGGTCTTAGCCACAAGAGCTTGTATTTCTACAAGAAGAGGCCGGGTTCCTTCTATTCCCGGAAAAGTTGCTATCCCTCCCAGTTCTGAATCCCCAGTGCCTATAAAAAACTCAGAAGGATTTACAACCTCCTTTAAGCCCTCATCAATCATTTCAAAAACGCCGATTTCGTTAGTGGCGCCAAAACGGTTCTTAATAGCTCTTAGAAGACGAAACTGCTGGGTACGATCTCCTTCGAAATACAAAACTGTATCTACCATATGTTCCAAAAGCCGAGGTCCTGCTAAGGCTCCCTCTTTAGTAACATGACCTATCAAAAAAACAGTTTTGTTATATTGTTTTGCGGCCTCCACGATTAGGTGAGTGGCTGCTCTAATTTGGGAAGGAGAACCTATGGAGCCTTCTACCCCTTCCACCAACATGGTTTGTATGGAATCTAAAATATAATACCGAGGAGAGGACTTATGGGCAAACAACCCAATTATTTCATATACATCAGTGCAACTCGCCAGAAGTACTGGTGCTTGGGCCAATCCAAGTCTTGTGGCACGAATTCTTATCTGATCAACCGCCTCTTCCCCCGATATATACGCACAACTTTCCTCCACGCTGAGCGCTGCCGCACATTGGAGGAGCAGGGTAGATTTTCCAATGCCTGGATCTCCGCCCACTAATATAACAGACCCCGACACCAAGCCACCGCCCAAGACCCGATCCAGCTCTCCCATGCCGGTAGTTTGACGACTTACCACACAGTGAGGTGCGTCTAGAGACATCAGACTTAACGTGGGCACAGACCCTTTTTTTTGCGGCTTTATTTTTGAACCAATGACTTCTTGAACTTTGTCCCACGCCCCGCAGTGAGTGCATTGGCCCACCCACTTGGAGTGGACCCCACCACACTCTTCACAATTATAGTGCCTCAGCGGTTTTGCCATTCTCCTAACGCCCCGGTATGGGAATAGGCCCACTTAGCTTGCCATTGACAAACTGCTCTACAAAGGGATTTCCACTGTCATAGAGTTGATCCGCCGCACCCGTCCAAATAATCTTGCCCTGGTAGAGCATGGCTACCTTATCCGCAATATTCTGCGCACTAACCAAATCATGAGTAATAGTAATTGCCGCGGCTCCTAATCGTTTAACACACTTCACAATGAGATCATCAATCACAGATCTCATGATGGGGTCTAGGCCTGTAGTCGGTTCATCAAAAAAAAGTATTTCAGGATCTGTCGCCATCGCTCGGGCCAAACCTACTCTTTTTTGCATCCCACCTGACAACTCAGCCGGCATTAAAGAAGCCACGTCCTTGCTCAACCCCACATCTTTAAGTTTCTCAAAAGCTATCTCATAGGCTTCCTTTTTAGACTTTTTCAAACCCGTAATAAGCCCAATAGCCACATTTTGAATAACCGTCATACTGTCAAAAAGTGCGCCACCTTGGAAAAGCATACCAATCCGTGGAAAGATTGAGTTATCAGATTGCCAAGGCCCCTTTTGTCCCTCGAGAAAAATCTCTCCTCTTGTTACCGAAAGCAACCCCAAAATACATTTGAGAAGAACAGATTTTCCACTCCCCGAGCCCCCAATAATGACCCAAGACTCCCCACGTGGCACCTCAAGATCCACCCCAGTAAGAACCTCTTTGGGACCAAATGACTTCTGTACGTTATGAAGACGAATCATGGGAGAAGTTGATAAAACCATAAGAACTCTAAAACAGTAAAGCGGTGAGAAGATAGTTAGCGATTAGAATAAGAATAGAGGCAAACACCACCGCATGAGTCGTTGCCATTCCTACACCTTGAGCGCCTCCTTTAGAGTGAAAACCATAGTAACACCCAGAAATAGTAATGAGAAATCCAAAAACACTCGCCTTTATAAGACCCGAAATTACGTCCTCTGCTTGCAAGTATTTAAAAGTTTGCTCTATATACAAAGCCCCATTAAAATTTAACTTATGTACGGCTACCAAATAGCCTCCAAAAACCCCGATGGCATCGGCAGCCAAAACCAGACATGGCAACATGAGAATGCCAGCCCATACCCGAGGAACAACCAGATACCTATATGGGTTCATGCCCAAGGTCCATAAGGCATCTATTTGCTCCGTCACCCGCATGGTGCCCACTTCTGCGGCTATAGCCGCACCTATGCGCCCAGCAACCATAAGTCCCGCTAAGACGGGGCCTAACTCTCTCGTCATAGATAAGATAACCACAGTCGCTATAGAGCTCTCAGCAGAAAATCTTGAGAAACCTGTGTAGCTTTGCAAAGCCAGAACCATACCTGTAAAAATTGCCGTCAAGCCCACCACCGGCAGTGATAAATAGCCGATTTCGATAAATTGAGCCCCAATGGCCCTAAAGAAAAAAGGAGGACGCACACAATAAGAAACGACCCTGAGGGTAAATAAGGAAAATACGCCAATGGACGTAAGGAAATCGATAAAAAGCTTCCCTATGGACTGTATGATGAACATCTTCTTGCCTTTTGTTCCTTGGAGCACCTTGTCCAAAATCTACTTCCCGACCCTTCTGTCTAAGAATAACCTCTCCTTAAGGATCTTCCCGTGGCCCTTTATACCCTATTAAGGAATACGTGAAAATTCGTCTTGCTGTAGGGTTTCTTGCCCAACTTCCTCCCGAACCTCCGGAATCTCTGTATTAAACGCCGCCTGGGCAATTTCGTCAACATAAGCTTGAGGATTATAAGGCTCCACCGGTAAGCGCAAAGTAGCCACGGTCAAAACGCCCATGGTGTTTAATAATTTGTAATGGGCAGTGAGCGTCTCTGAGTTCGCTCGTGCTAAGCCCACTAAGCCATCATAATGTTCCTTTTCAGCATTCAACACATCGGTCATTGTGCGATTGCCTAACTCTTCTTCTAAACGCATCCCTTCTAAAGCAAGTTTAGAAGATTTAATTTGTGCCGCAAACTGTACGGTACGCGCTTTTGCCGTATGAAAAGCATCAAACGCTTGACTCACGGCGGATTCTAGCTCACGCCTAACAGCCATTCGTGTATATCTTTTCTGATTGGTCGTTTGTCGCGCTTTTCTAACCGATGATTGAACAGCCCCAGATAAATTTATGGGAATTGTTACTGTGGCCTTAGTATATCCCTCATAAGTCCTTGAATGACTATATATTTCTGAAGAACGCTCCATACCCACACTTAAATCTACTACGGGCTCAAATCCAGCTTCCGCAATCCCCACAGAAGCCCGTGCGGCTCTCTCTGCAGCAGCTGCTGCTACAAGGCCTTTGTTATTCTCAATACCTATTTGTAAAGCTTCCGCCTTGTTGCTAGGCAAAAAAGAAGGGTCTTCAGGAAACATCAAATTGCTGGGGGCATGACCTATTACCGATATATATTCTGCTTGCGCGGACTCTAAACCTCGTTCGGCTTCAATTCTTCCCGCCGTAGCTTCCGCCAATCGCGCTTCTACCTGAGCCACATCGGTTAATGTTAAATCCCCTAATTCAAATCGTGCTTGAACATTTTTTAACTGTTCGTCATACATACGCTGATTTGCCACCGCTAGTTTGATTTTTTCTTGGTTAAATATCACCGCAGCATACGTCTCTATGGCCTTTAAGAGAATGGCGCTCTCTATCTTCTCAAAAGTTGCCTGACTCTCTAAAACTTGCTGACGCGCGGTTTCCTCTCCCGCCATGGTAGCACCGCCGTTATAAATATTTTGTTGGATGAGTAACCCTGCGCTTTGATCTTGCCTCTTATAATAGAGCTGGCGAGACGCTGAAGCTGTAGAGGATCCATCGGTTTTTGAATTTATAAATCTTTGATTAATAGACCCTTGCAACTGAGCTGTGGGCAACCATGCTGCCTGAGCTGCTGAAAGATTTTCTGCGGTTACCCGGGTTTCAGCTTCTGCTGCCCCTAAATTCAAATTCGTACGATAGGCGGAAACAAGAGCCTCTGTTAAGGTCTCCCCTCCCGCTATGGAAACACTGAAGAACGAACAGACGCCCAATAAAACACTCCGCAATCCATTTCTCATAGTCTTTTATCCTCTATTTTCATTCTTCTTCCAGTGGCGTGCCTTGCTGCACATCATAGGCACAAAGACCCCCTTTTAGACTTAACGCAGCAATGGCGTGACTGTTCAACAAAAGAGCCCCTTTTAAGCTCCGAACCCCATGCTCACATACTAACACTATCACCTTATCACCGGGAAGCTCATTCCGACGATCTTCTAAATCGCCCAATGGTATATGAAGACCCATGGGAAGGAAAGACTGATTTCTCTCCCAAGTCTCCCTAACATCAACAAAAAAGAATTTTTTCTTGAATTCGGGGTCGTCACAGCCTCTATTTTTTGAAAATTCTATTTCGTAAAGGTGCATCCCGACCCTCATTGATATCACCCAATCCACAAAGAGTGGTGCGTCCTGCAGGATTCGAACCTGCGACCCTCGGCTTAGAAGGCCGATGCTCTATCCAGCTGAGCTAAGGACGCTTGACTCTCCATTTCGTTTTTCGGCAACACCCGCCCTTTTCCAAGAGCTAGGCGTTCTCGTCATTGTGTGGTCGGGGCGAGAGGATTCGAACCTCCGACATCCTGCTCCCAAAGCAGGCGCGCTACCAGGCTGCGCTACGCCCCGTTAAACCAAAACAAGCTACCTCCTTTTCATTTACACGACTCGTCCTTCCTTCACAAGACTTTTATCTCCCCTTAAATGGGTGGATTGAACAAAATTGAGAGAACTCAGTGCCTTTCCCGTCGCAGTGCTGCAAAAGTATCTCATCTATTTATGGAACTCGGCCTACTCAACATAATATGATTTTTGATTTTCTATCAAATTAGAGATACTAGGTAAGATTCTTTTTTATCTTCATTTAATTTAGGGTAAATGTTATTATGATAATAGAAAAAGTTATAACTATAAGAAAGGAAATAATAATGAAAAAAATATCTCATATACTTGGAATAGCTGCTTATTCTCTGTTCTTCATTCTGCCTTTATCTGCGAATGGCGACCTCCCTACTAGTAAAGACAGCGACAGCCGGCTGATAGCGATAATCGAAAGTTAGAAAGAACAGAGACAGCCGGTTTGATAGCGATAATCGTAGGTTAGGAAAGAACAGTGACAGCCGATTTAATAGCGATAACCAAAAACAAAAAGATGCAGATAACAATAAAATCTTCGTGAAGGTTAATATTTTTGTTGGCTCGTCAGAAGCCGTTGACAAGCTTTTAGAGAAATATTCCACGTAGTAAACGAGCTCGTCACCAAAGCGCTCCCCTCTGATGATTTTAGCTTTCTCTACTCCTCTAGGACCACCTCCCACCCCTCAACACTGGGAGTGGGAGATGGTTTCATTGGGAAACAGAACGACATAAAGGCCTTGTTGAAAGGATAATTAAAAAAGGATATGTAACCAAAATGCTAACCCTTTTAGATGTCACGTTACGTGACGGTATTCTTGTAGCTCCTTATTTGAATGACAAAGTCAGAGCCTATTCAATCATAAATTGCTTATTGGAATCAGGAATAGAGTGCATTGAAATTGGAGATTGGGATGACAAAGTTAAAGAGTCAGGACCTTCATCGTGCGACATGTCGTACTTAGAGAATTTACCACCGTCATCTGCTACTTATTGTATGATGATTCATCCTCAAAACATGGGCAATGTTAACTTCGAACAACTGGCCTCAACGCCTGTTAATCTAATCCGATTTCCTTGCTTGCCCACAACAGTACAGAACTTAGAACCCTATATTTATAAGGCTAAAGAAGCCGGATTCAAAGTTTCCCTTAATATCACTAGGGCAAGTGATCATACCTTAACCCAAATGATGACAACTGGGAAACTTGCTGAATCTTGGAATGTGGACTGGCTTTATCTTGCGGATTCCAACGGTTCCATGATGCCTGATGAAGTATACGAAGTTATTGATTATTTCCGAAAAAACTTCAGTGTTCCTATTGGGTTTCATGCACATAATGGGCTGAGTTTTGCGTTAGCCAATGCTCTGCAGGCCATCAAAGCAGGTGCAAGCTTTATCGACACTTCAATTTGCGGACTGGGAAGGGGGCAAAATTTATCTTTGGAGCTTATTGGGATGTTTTTAGGAATTAAGGGAGAACTCGATCTAAAAATCATGCCTATTTTCGAGGCTATATGGCAAGAGATTTATCTTCTTGAAGGGGGGTACACCCTGACGATGTTAGAAAATGCATCCACAGCTGTTTTAAATTACAATTTGGATAAAATATCAGAGTTAAAATCTCAAAATAGTTCGACATCCAGTGCTTATTTAAAAAAGTTAGTTCAGGATTTTGATGAAGCTCCACGTGTTAGAGCTTAGATATAAATGAAAGATAAACCGGGTATGAGTAAACCCTCTTGTAAATACGTACTTTAGAAGAAGATCCGTATACTCTTAATCCGGGATTTAAAAAATTGGTTGGCCCTTTATCTTTCACCTATTCAAGGCCTATTAATATTCAACACCGCATCGTTTATCAAGTCTGTGATGAAGAAAAGATCGTAAAGATTATTAGAATGGGGACCCACTACGAGGGTTAACCATAAAGGTCCTTTTTCCACATCAGCCCTCACTTGACTGTCTCGTTCTATATTATTAGAAGAATTTTTTCTTGGGTTAGAGGCGTGTTGCAAAGTAGAGTAAATGGCCCTTGATAATTTGCTTATGACGTACTATATTAAGTACGTACCATATCCTGGAGAATAAGAATGGAAAATTCTATTATTACAGCTTCTGCTGCACGCACGAATTTGTATAAAATTATCGATGAAGTGGCTATGTCCCATACGCCGAAGACCATAACCGGGAAACGAAATAATGCGGTTATTTTATCCCAAAGTGACTGGATAGCACTTCAAGAGACCCTTTACCTCGTTTCTATCCCTAAGATGCGCACCTCTATACAAGAGGGAATGGATATACCCTTGGAACAGTGCACGACGGAAATAGATTGGTCATAATGTGGAAACTTATCTATACTCACCATGCTGCTAAAGATGCAAAAAAACTAAAGTCATCCAATTTAGAAGATAAAGCCAAAAAATTACTAAGCATTTTAAAAGAAGATCCGTATACTCTCAATCCCGGATTTAAAAAATTGGTTGGCCCTTTATCTGGCACCTATTCAAGGCGTATTAATATTCAACACCGCATTGTTTATCAAGTATATGATCAAGAAAAGATCGTAAAGATTATTAGAATGTGGACCCACTACGAGGGTTAACCACAATGGTCCTTTTTTCGAAATCAGAGCCTGGTACAACGGGACGTTCCACCGAGACAAGTTGTTCCTTTAAAAGGAGCACCTCCTCCTAAGACCTAAACCATGGGTAATATCTTCCTGTTTTTATCCTCCGCTCTCCGCCACTCCTTATTGTCTCGGTCATTTTAGTAGAAGAATTTTTTCTGCGCCGACAGACGTGATTCAAAGTATTTATTTATCATTGAAAAAGGCTTAGAAAAAGTGGACTATGCCTAGGGGGACATGGAAATGAGTTCTAATTCTGGTCTTCATTTTTTTTAACCGTGATTTTCCTCTTTGATCTTAGAATACTGGACCTCAAAGGAAAAATACGTGAGTCCTGCATATCTGGCACCTTCCTTACGCCACTCTTACAAATAATCCCATCTTTTCGGGTGGCTTTTTACTTTCTGTCTTCACTTTTGACCTTGAGACTAACCCATGACCTCCCCTCGATATGTAAATGTTCTCCTAGCTCTTCCCTTCTCAGAACTTTTTACCTATGAAATTCCCCCTTCTGAAACTGTAGAAGTGGGTTCTTACGTTCAGGTCTCTTTTGGAAAAAGAACCGCTTTTGGGGTTGTTTGGCAAACTCTAGATTCGCCTACAGTTCCCTTGGAAAAAATAAAACCTCTTTTTCGGGTGTTTGCTTTCCCCCCTTGTCCTGAATCTTTGCGCGATCTTATTGAATGGGTCGCGTCTTATACCCTAACCCCTAAAGGCCTAGTTCTTAAATTATGCATGGGAAATATTCCCCTCTTTAAATTAAAAAAGACCCTCGCCCCACTCCCAGCAAGCTCGTATAACCCTCTTTCTGCTTCGGTCCATCCAGATCATACGCCAGCCCAAAAAGAGGCCTGTTCTGGGTTAATATCTCTTGTGGACGCCCATGGATTTTCCGTGAGCGTTTTGGATGGGGTCACGGGTTCAGGAAAAACTCAAGTTTACTTCTCCCTCATTGAACATATTTTAACCAGCTCATCCTTCCCAGGGGCCCAGATTTTAGTTCTACTTCCTGAGATCTCTCTCTCCTCAGAATGGGTTAAAAGATACCAAGCCTGGTTTGATAAAACACCTTGCCTCTGGCATTCAGGAATTTCAGGAAAAAACCGTTCCCTTGGGTGGCTTGGGGTAGCCGCAGGTACCATCCAAGTCGTGGTAGGAGCACGGTCAGCTTTGTTTCTTCCTTTTAAAAATCTTCAATACATTATTGTCGATGAAGAACACGATAGCAGCTATAAACAAGAAGAGGGGGTATTCTACAATGCTCGAGATATGGCTATTGTCCGCGCTAAAATAGAAAATATTTCTGTTCTCTTGGCTTCAGCCACTCCCTCTCTTGAAACAAGACTCAATATCAAAAACTCTAAGTACCATTGTTTTTCTCTTCCCGAACGACCCGGTACAGCTTCTTTGCCGACTATATCAGCTATTAATCTGTCTACTTATGCCAAACAAATGCATTCCCAAAAGAAAACTGAGGGGGTTTCAGCCCTTATTTCCCCGCCTTTGAGAGAGGCTTTATCTCAAAATCTAGAGAACGAATGTCAGTCGCTTTTATTTCTGAATCGACGGGGATATAGTCCTTTGGTTTTATGCCAAGGATGTGGCCATCGCCTTGGGTGCCCCAATTGCACGTCCTCATTAGTGTTTCATAAAACTGCTTCCAAACTCATGTGCCATCATTGCCTTTATACAGTCCCGACGCCTTCTTTATGCCCTGGATGTGGGAAAGCTGATACCTTAGCCCCTTGGGGAGGCGGGGTAGAACGGGTAGCAGAAGAAGTGGCACGGGTTTTTCCCGAGGCGCGCGTTTGTCTATTAAGCAGCGATACACTGAATACCCCAGATTTGATTGAACATACCCTTCACAGCATCTTGAACCAAGAAGTTGATATTCTCATCGGAACCCAGCTCATTGCCAAGGGCCATCATTTCCCAAAACTCACTTTGGTGGGGGTTATCGATGCGGATTTAGGGCTCAGTGGTGGCGATCTCAGGGCCAGCGAACGCACCTACCAAATGCTCCACCAAGTGGCAGGCCGGAGCGGAAGAGAAAAGACAAAAGGCCATGTCTATCTCCAAACCTTCTCCCCCGATCATCATGTGATTCATGCGTTGCTCTCCGGTAATAGAGATCTTTTTATGAAGGAAGAAGAAGAAGCACGACGCCAGGCCATGATGCCTCCTTTTGGGAAACTTGCAGCCCTTATTCTGACCAGCATGCATCAAGCTCAAGGTGAAGCTTTTGCCAAACACTTGTCCAGAAACAGTCCCACCGTAGAAGGCATTCACGTATGGGGGCCAGCACCAGCTCCGTTATTTCAGATAGGCAAACGTTTCCGCTGGAGATTCTTACTCAAAGCTACCCAAACCGCCCCTCTTCATCGTTTTATCCGACACTGGTTGGAACTATGCCCTCCGCCTTACACAGTTAAACTCCATGTGGACATCGATCCTTATAGCTTTTTATAAACTGGGCAGCTTTATTAAAGTTCTCATTTTTTTTCGAAGACAAACCTCTTAGGCTTAATCTTCTTCTTCATCCCCATCATGACAGGCGGTTCCAAGTACACTGAAAGGATTCTTAGAAACTGGCGTCTTGTCTTTTTCAGACTTAAGTTTTGATTTAAACACCGCTTTTATCCTAGGTTGAGATCCTCGAAGAGCTGATGCTGGCGTAAAAACTCCAGAAGCCGCAGGAGGCCCTGCCGTAGCTCTTGGTTCTTTTTTGTCACCCCCCGTGTTTTTTGGCTGTTTACCAAATGACTGGCTCCCTAAAGCTTCGGATTTTGTTCTCCGATGGTGTGGCTTTGCACCATTCATAGGTGCAGAGTTCCCAACAATAGCGCAAAGTTCTTCTTCGAATTTTTTGGATTTGGCTAAAGCCTCTTCAATGATTCCCGGTTTTTTTTTAAGTCTGAGCTGCAGATCTGGATGTTCTTCAAAGTAAGTCATTAGAATTATCTGTAGATTTACCGCAAGTGGGGCTTGAGAATCAATTCTTATAACCTGAAAATCCTCCCTATCAGCCGCATTTATGGGATCAAATTCCCTCCGCCATTTTTCTATAACTGTGCGTGCGAAGCCTGCGCTTTGGATACTTCTATGACCTTTCCCCCGGTGGCCAATACGTTGGAGCAAAACACCGTCAGGTATTTCTGATGAGAACTCTATGAGCAAAGGTTTATGTTCAGATATTTTCGCCAAGAGCTTTGCTATTTGCTCTCTGTGATGCCGGGTATGGTTTCCCTTATCTGCAAGGAGAATGGTTCGGGATATTTCAATCCCACACACGGCAGCCTCAAATCTCCTGCGGTCCCCCCCACATTCGTCTTGGTTTATCCAAATCGCTTGGTCCTGTCCGGGAAGTACTTGTCTAAATATGTGCTGCAGCGCTCTAAAGGTTGTTGATTTCCCTGAGCCAGGGAATCCACAACATGTGATCGGTCTCCAAAAATCCGTCTTTTTCTCTAGATCTACCCCTTGGGGCATAAGAACAGTTCTCTTTGCAGCCAAAGCAGAAAAGGAAACCCCCAGTTTTCCTTCCTCAGTTTCTTGGCGGTCCGCGGCTATGGTTAAGAATGAAAATGACAAGAAATATACAAAAATAATAAGTTCTATTTTTTTTCTCATGCTTTATTCCCCTCTATTGTAAAAACTAACCACTTGATATATAAATAATATATTTATATATCAGCATGATTCTAACTAGCTTTTCTTTGTTACTGTTATTAACTCAGAAGATCAATAAGGAATGATTCTTGTTCATACCCCTATAACCTTCTTGAAAAGACCAATTTTTCAAACGGTTAAATTCTCAGTTTTTCAAATCCCTCCTAGGTATCCATCTAGCTAACACTAGCCTGATAACTTTATTTCTTCTAGATATAATATTGGACAGTCATCCTTCCCTATGGCTACCGGAGCAAGAAATCTAATCCTTATAATGAGGATATTTCTAGCTTTTTTCTGCATCCTATGCCAGGTTAGGCCACTTGCCTTTTTAGACCTCTTTAAGCTTTGATTCTTTCTTTATTTTGACCCGCCTTTTCACTCTAGGACACCACCCTAACAATGAAAAATCAGCCACCCCATTCCCCTTTGTCGAATTCTGCTGTTTCCGATCGCTATATTGTCAGAACAATCCTTAGATCCTATGTATTCCCCCATTGGCGTTCCCTTTTATGCGCTGTCCTGGCTATGATGGTTGCGGCCGGATGCACTGCCTTTATGGCAAAACTCATGGAACCCATCATCAATGATATCTTTATAAAAAGGCAAGGAGGTAAACTTTTACAAATTTCCTTGTTTGTGCTTTGTGCTTTCTCTGTGAGAGGGTTTGCTCTGTATACTGAAGCCTACTTCATGAACTATGTAGGCCAGATGCTCATTACCACCATTCAAAAGAGTCTTTTTGCCAGCACTCTTAAAGGGGATCTCGATTTCTTTCATAACCACCCTTCTGGAGATCTTGTCTCTCGAACGATCAGCGATGTTGCTTTAATGCGCAGTGCCTTCTCCTTTGCTCTGGTCAGCTCAGCAAGATATATTATCACCTTAATGTTTCTCATTGCGTTAATGTTCTATCAAGATTGGGTTCTAGCTTTGGTGTCTTTCTTTGCATTTCCTGTGGCTTTTTACCCTATCATTAAGCTCGGCAGACGCTTGAGAAAAACCACCACCCACGCTCAGGAGCAAGTGTCTCGACTGGTATCTTTGCTATCTCAGGTTTTTCAAGGAATACGTCTTGTTAAAGCTTATGGCATGGAACGCTACGAGCGACATCGTTTAGGCGTTATCGCTGAAACAATTTTCAGCCACTCTTTCAAGTCTGCGCGTATTCGCGCCTTATCTTCTCCTATTATGGAAACATTAGGTGGACTCGCCATCACCGTGGTTATTCTGTACGGTGGATCTCAGGTTATTTCAGGAGCACGAACAGCTGGCGCATTTTTTTCTTTTATAACAGCCTTGCTTTTAGCCTATGAACCCATGAAGAAGTTATCTGTCTTAAACTCCAATGTTCAAGAGGGCTTAGCTGCCTCCAAACGGGTTTTTATGTTACTTGAGATGAAATCTAATCTCCGTTCCCCACCTCATGCTCAAGAATTAAAGGCTGTTAAGAAATCTATTCGTTTTGAAGATATCTCATTTTCCTATCAAAGTCCTGAGGGGGAGTTAATTTCTCCCCCTGCTTTAAAAAATATTTCTTTGGAAGTTAAAGCTGGCATGAAGATAGCTTTGGTGGGCCCTAGTGGAAGTGGCAAAACGTCCTTTCTCAACCTTATTGCCCGGTTTTATGACCCCCAGAAGGGAACTATTTCTATAGATAATCATAACATTAAAGATGTTTCTATGGAGAGCTTGAGAAATCAGTTAGCTCTTGTTACCCAAGAAGTGGTTTTATTTGATGATACCGTTAAGGATAACATCCAATATGGCAATCTAGAGGCCTCTTTTGAAGATATTATTAAAGCCTCTAAAGCAGCTATGGCTCATGATTTCATCATGGAACTCCCCAAAGGATATGATACCATGGTGGGAGAGCAAGGCATCCGACTTTCAGGCGGACAGCGTCAACGGTTAGCCATTGCCCGCGCCCTTCTTCGTAACGCACCTGTTTTACTCTTAGATGAAGCCACATCTTCCTTGGACTCTCAATCAGAACATTTTGTTCAAGCCGCTCTTGATCATTTATTGAAAGGAAGAACCGCTTTTATTATTGCCCACAGATTGTCTACCATAAAACAAGCTGACCTCATTTGTGTGTTTGAAGAAGGAAGAATAGTTGCCCAAGGCACCCATGCTAATCTCATCAAGGAAGAAGGCTTGTATGCTCAACTCCACCGTATGCAATATTTTGAAGAGTAATGAATCGAATTTTTCAGTAAAGTGGTCTCATGGCTTGGTCTTTAAAAAAAACCATCAAACTTCCTCCCGTACAAGCTGCCATAGCTTTTGTTTTGGCTCTTTATATTCGTAGTGTCTACTGCGTTACTTCCTGGGTGACCTACCACCAAGAAATCCCGCTTTCCTATCTTTCTAGCAACAAACCGTTCATTGTCTGTTTCTGGCATGGACAACTCATGATGCTTCCTTTTGCCTGGCACCCTAAACGGCTTTTTTCAAAACCATTTTACATGCTTATTTCTGGACATTCTGATGGGAAATTGATTTCTCGGATTGTCAAATTATTAGGCATCCACACCATTGCTGGATCCTCTACCAAAGGCGGAGATCAAGCCTTTCGTTCTATCCTCTCCCATCTCAAGGAAAACCATATTGTGGGAATTACACCAGACGGTCCCAGTGGTCCAGCTAGAAAAGCGAAAATGGGGATAATTCTTGCCGCTTATTACGCACAATGTGATATTGTACCGGTGACCTTTTCAGCCACTAATCATAAAATCTGGAAAAGTTGGGATTCGTTCTTCTGGGCCTTCCCTAGCAAAAAAGGGGTGTTTTTTTGGGGAAATCCCATTCCTGCGCCCACTCTAAAATCCCCAGAGACTTTTGAAAATGCTAAACAGTGTCTTGAGGCCGAAATGCATAGAATAACTCTTGCGGCAACCGCCCATTGTACTGAGGCATCGCACTCATGATCAAACCAGGCTCCTTAGCCTTTCGAGGCCTCTTTTTTTTCTATAAAATAATTCTTATATTAGCTACGCCTTTCCTTATTTTCTTTTATCTCTATCGGTTATGGCAAAAAAAAGAGGATCCTGGGCATGTAGGTGAACGGTTTGGAATTCCTACACAAAGCCGTCCCAAAGGCCCCCTTCTGTGGATTCACGCGGCTAGTGTGGGTGAATCTCTCTCCTGCCTTGCCCTAATACAGCTCCTGCTTAAAGAAAACCCCCATCTCCATATTCTCCTCACCACCCAGACCCGTTCGTCTGCCTTACTTATGCGCCAACGACTGCCTGAAAGAACCATGCACCAATTTATTCCTTGTGATCATCCCTTATTTGTAGGCAAATTTGTCAAGTTCTGGCGGCCCAATGGTGTGCTGTGGCTCGAATCGGAATTCTGGCCCGTCTTGTTGTCTCGAATTAAAGGTCTTGGCATTCCTTCCATTCTTGTAAATGCGCGTTTATCTGACAAGTCATTTATAGGATGGAAACGCTTTCCATTTATATCTCGGCCCCTTCTTCGGCCTTTAATCTGTGTCTGGCTCAATCTCCGGAAATGGCTTCTCGGTTGAAATTAGAAGACTTTGCACATCCGTATGCCCGGCAATCTTAAATATGCGAGTCATCCGCTGCCTGTAAATCTAAATGATCTTGCCCTGTTTAAAAAAAATGTTTCAGATCGACCCATTCTTTCTTTTTCAAGCACCCACCCGGGCGAAGAACTGCTGGCTCTCCAACTTCATCAAGATCTTTCAAAAACTTTTCCTACTCTTTTAACTATTATTGCGCCTCGGCATCCTGAGCGCCGGGACGAAATCATTTCTCTTTTCCAAAACCAAGGTGAAGCACTTCTATTACGAAGCCGTGGCGAGCTTCCTGGAAAGGAAAGTGGTTTTTTTCTTTTTGACACCCTAGGAGAGCTAGGCTTAGTTTACCGCTTAAGTACCGTAGTGTGCATGGGGGGAAGCTTTACGCCCATCGGGGGACATAACCCCATAGAGCCCGCTGCTTTAGAGAATTGTCTTATTTGGGGCCCTCATATGGAGAATTTTTCCTGGGTTGCCGAACGATTTGAGAAAGAAGGAGGGGCTTTGTGCATTCGCGATCTTTCCACCTTGAAAGAGAGCCTCACAACCCTATTGGACAATGCTTCTACGCGACGAAGCCTCTCTGAGCGAGCTCGCCAAATAGCTGTATCTGAGCAACAAGTCCTCACCCGCATTTTGGAAAATATCTTTCCTCTTCTTCCTTTTCTCTCCCCTAACCGACGTTCTTAACCGTTTGTCCCATGTTTAAAAAAGCCCCACATTTCTGGAATGAGCCTCATGCCACCCCAAGAATACGGTGTTTATGGTCAGCTCTTTGGCTTGTTCAACGAATCTATCTCTTTGTACTCAGACAAAAGAAGGTAAAATCCACCTATCACCTCCCTATCCCAGTGCTATGTGTGGGTAATGTTACCCTAGGCGGGCAAGGAAAAACACCGACCTGCCTTGCCTTATTTGATCTCTTGCAACAAAATTCCCGTTTTTTGCGTCCCCATTTCATAACCCGGGGGTATAAGGGTGCGTTGCGTGGACCGATCCGAGTAGACACAGGTATTCATTCCTATAAAGAAGTAGGAGACGAAGCGCTCCTGCTAGCTAACAAAGGGCCCACCTGGAAAGGTGCCAACCGCTCTCTAAGTGGCACCCAAGCCGCCCAGAATGGCGCTTCTTGCCTTATTCTCGATGATGGATTTCAAAACCTACAGCTTTTTAAAGATGTTTCTCTCTTGGTCATAGATGGCAGCTACGGCTTTGGGAATGGCCACGTCTTTCCTTGTGGGCCTTTGAGAGAACCTTTAAATGAAGCTTTACTAAAAACCTCTGGCGTCGTTCTTGTGGGTAAAGATACCCGAGGAGTATTGAGCACCCTAGCACTCCACAACAAAGATATTCCCCTCTTCCCCGCCTCCTTAATTCCTTCGGAAGGTCAAATCAAGAGCCTTAGCAAGAAGCCCTTGTTGGCCTTTGCGGGCATCGGGGTCCCTCAAAAGTTCTTCTCAATGCTAAGGAGCTATAATCTCCAAGTAGTGAAGACTAAATCTTTCTCAGATCATCACCCTTACTCACGCGCGGATCTTGACTTTCTTCTAAACTTAGCTGAAAAACTTGAGGCGCGGCTTGTAACCACTCATAAAGATCTGTTACGCATCCCGGAAGTGTTTCACCAGTTTATCCCCGCCATAGACGTTGACTTGAGGTTCGAAGACCCCAAGGCGCTTCTAGACTTTCTCCACAAAAGACTTTTTTTTCCAACTTGTGGATCCTCTCACTTAAATAAGGCACCCCTATGAGAACGCCCTTTCAAAACTGG
This sequence comes from Alphaproteobacteria bacterium, assembly GCA_018401675.1. Classification (GTDB taxonomy): domain Bacteria; phylum Pseudomonadota; class Alphaproteobacteria; order 16-39-46; family 16-39-46; genus M30B67. The sequence continues at coordinate 69,329 of JAGYKM010000002.1, forward strand.
TACGAAGCCCTACCCGTCTATGTGGTTTACGGCTTTTTAAAAATACTCCCTCCCAGGTGGGCTTCCTTGTCTATGGGACACTTGTGTAAACTCGGCCGGTTTTTACCTATTCACCAAAAAGTCGTAACGAGAATTCAAACCGCCTTCGTTGAGAAATCCGAACTCGAATGCCATGCCATTGCCAATGGCATGTGGAAAAATCTAGGACAAATCATAGGCGAATTTCCCCATGTAAACAAACTCAGTGGGGTTTTCAAATCCACCTCCCAAAATCGTATTGGAGGATTTAGAGTAGATGTACAAGGAGCTGAGCACTTAGAAGAACTTAAAAAAAATAAAAAAAAGGGCTTTTTCTTCTCTGGACATTTTGCCAATTGGGAGATCGGATCCATTGTAACCCAGACCTTCGGCCTGCCATTAGCTCTTATCTACCGTAGACCCAATAACCCACGAGTAGATCGTTTGTTACGCAATACCAGGAATAGTGTAGAAAATCTGACCTACCTGCCCAAGGGGGCTTCTGGCGTTAGAGCTTTGTTAAAGCTGCTTCGGCAAGGATCCCATGTGGGTATGTTGATGGACCAAAAAATGAACGAAGGTTTATCCGTTCCCTTCTTTAACAAGTCTGTTCCCACCGCGACTGCCTTAGTAGATTTGTGCTTAAAGTTTGAAGGAACACTTATGGGCGTCCAAGTCATCCGACACGGTCCTTGCGCGTTCACCATTATTTATCATCCCCCTCTTACCATCTCTCCATCTTCCGATAAGAATACCCAACTCTATGATACTTTATGTGACTTGAATAAACAGCTAGAAAGCTGGGTGCGAATGCACCCAGAACAATGGTTTTGGCTTCACAATCGAGGCTAGAAAAAACGCCTTTTCTTTGATTTTTTCTATTCCTTTTTTAAACGATACCCTCCAGATTCGGTTACAAGGAAGGATTCTCCAGTAAAGAGTTCCATTTTTTTTCGCAAGGCATAAATATGGCTTTCCAGAGTCCGGGTAGATATCTGGTCATCATACGCCCATACTTCTTTTAAAAGCTCTTTCTTTGTCACCAAATCTCCCCCTTGAGTATTGAGAACCCTCAGGAGCTCCGATTCTTTCTCCGTCATCATTATCTTTTCTTGTGTATTTTCTTGAGTAAAACACCTTTCTTGGGGATTAAAAACATAGGGGCCTATTTTAAAAATACCACTCGCTGTGGGCTGAAAGGCCTGGTAGGCCTTCACACAGCAGCGCATAAGACGCAAAAATTCAGCCCCCTTGATCGGCATATCTACCTGGGTTAAGTACCGGGCAAACCCTTTCAAATCGGAAGGCTCCTGTTTTTTAGTCTTTAGAAAAATGCCAAATAGACTTGGCTTCTGTTGCTTAACTACCCAGTCATAAGAGTCAGTCACCACAAATTGCCCCAAGTGCGCGTCTTTTTCTTTGGTTATGGGGCTACTATTTTCTTGTCTCTTTCGAAAATCCAGGATCCTTTGTTTCCATGCGCCCTCTAGGTACTGGATAAGCGCTGCTTCTACAACTTTATCACTGACTGCCCATATCATATTCATTTTTATAGCCTTCCAAAGTAAACCCTCTTGACGCTTAAACACCGTATCTTAGAGGATCAGACTTATGTCCCGCAAGTCCATTGCTATTTATCTTTTGTGATATGCTTGCCACATGGGAAGGAAACCAAACGCCTATGTCTTTCAAAACTATTGTGTTTTATCTCTATTAACCGTTTACTGTTCCCTAGGGGTCCATGCTTATTGGACCATGTTGGCCTATTCAATTCGAGTAACAAACTCGTAAAGATCACCATTGGCTCTAGATATTTTGGAGGAAAAAATGAAGACTAAGCTTCTCAGAACAACAGCCCTCGCTGGAATGGTTCTCTCTTTTGCAACAGGCTCGTCAGTATTAGCTGCTGGCCAAGCACCCTCTCTAACCATGAGCGGTAGCTCAAAATTTCAAGCTTATGGTTACGGAAATAGCTCGAACTCAGGAAACTATGCAGCTTCTCCTAATTCGAATACCGGTCCAGGCTATTTATTTACCCAAACTGGTGAAATCGCCTTTTTGGTAGCTGGATCGGCCGCAAACGGCCTCGAATATAATTATTCTATCGTTCTGAACGGCGCTACAGGTCCCAACTCAAGTGGTGCGATCACAGAGAATAGAATTGAATTCAAAGGCGCTTGGGGTACAGTTCAACTTGGTTCAAAAATAGGTCCTGAGGACGTTCTCATGACTGATGCCGTCACTGTGCTTGGTGCTACCGGTGGTTTTGATGGAGATTGGACCAGAGCAGTAACACCAACGACCGGTGTATTTACTGGTGATAACATGCGTGCAGATACCGGAAATGCTACAAAAATAGCTTACTACACCCCTCGTTTCTCCGGGTTTATGCTCGGAGCAGGCTTTACACCTTCCAGTGTCCAGTCCGGTGTAAATTCCATACAGGCTTCCACGATTGCCTCTTCGCAAGCTTCTCGTGATTCAGGCGTTTTGTCTGGAGGCTTAAACTTCTCCCATGAGTTTAACAATGGAATGACTATCAGCTTAACCGCAGCTGGAATCAGCGCAAGCAACACTAAGGTAAACTCTGCAACAACAACCGGAAGCGGAACTGGTAACGCACTGTTAAAAGCACGCAAGTCTAATGGCTGGCAGCTTGGTGGATTGGCCAACTATAAGAATTTCCAATTCGGCTTAGGCTACATTAACAACAACAAAACCGGAACCTACACCACAGCTGATGGATACGACGGCGGCCAAGGCTGGAGTACTGCTCTGGGTTACACCTTTGGCGTCAACAAAGTAGCTGTTGGATACCAAGGCACCCGTCAAAAGAACGGAACTGGCGCCACTGGTGGCGTAGGCAAGGCTAATATCTTCTCGCTTACTGGAGATAGAACAATAGCTCCAGGTTTGGGTGTATATGCTGAGTATGATTATATCAAGCAAAGCATTCCATCCGGTGCTTTGACAGCCCTGGGCGCTAACTCTACCTCTTCCCCAGGCACTACTGGAACCACGTCAAATACGTCCAATCTACTTATACTGGGAACAAAGATTAGCTTCTAGTTCCACCTACGAAAAATCAAACCCCCTATCTTCGGATGGGGGGTTTTTTTGTGTCCAAGTTCATTGTTCTGCAATAACGGTGCCAGCCTCTAAAGTCTCAAGACCGTTAGGATGCTTTCGTGGTGGAAACCAAAGATAATAGACGACCAAAAATTTCTCTCATGTCTTTTCGCTCTACAATCTGATCAATCATCCCGTGATCAAGGAGGTATTCAGCAGTTTGGAACTCATCTGGTAATTTTTCCCGAATGGTTTCTTCAATAACACGCCTTCCCGCAAATCCTACCACAGCTTTGGGCTCAGCAAATGTAATATCTCCCAGCATAGCAAAAGAGGCAGCCACACCCCCTGTCGTTGGGTCTGCAAGAAGCACCCAATAGGGGAGGCGGGCTTCCCTCAGTAACTCTACGGCACAAATACTCCGGGGCATTTGCATGAGAGAAAGGATGCCCTCTTGCATTCTCGCGCCTCCTGAACAGGGAATAACCAAAAGGGGCAGTCTACGGACTATAGCGTGGCGCGCAGCATCCACCAAGCCTTGCCCTACGTATAACCCCATAGATCCGCCCATAAAAGAAAAATTAAAAGCAGCTACTACCAAACCTTGGTTTTTAACTTTTCCCTCAGCCACGCTAAGGGCATCTTTTTGTTTTGTTTTTTCTTGGTAATCGCGGAATCTATCTTTGTAACGCTTTGTATCTTTGAACTGCAAGGGATCAAGAATAACCTCTCTTAGGGGAACAAGGGTAAACTCATTTTTATCAAAAAGTTGAGAAAATCGATCACTAGGCGTCAGCCGCTCATGATGATTGCAGTGATGGCACACATACAAATTGCTGACAAAATCTTTACCGAATATCATTTGTTCACAAGAACGACACTTGTGCCATAGGTTATCTGGGATCTCTTTTTTTGATGGATGAATAAGAGAGTGTATTTTTGGACGCACAAAATTAGTAAGCCAATTCATCGCTCGCTCCTATTCCTCAAGGTCATCACTCCGGTAAAAACTAGCTCACCCCTATCACGGAACCTTTAAAAAATCAAGCATCCCACCTGTAGAAACTGGAACACTACCGTTAGTTTTCCTAGAGTTTCTTGATAGCGTTTTGTATGTAAGCAATATTTTCATCAGAAAATATGGCCCCTTTTACATGGGCCCGTATGACGCCATTTTTATCCACCAGAAAAGTTTCTGGAACCCCAGTAATGCCCCAGGAATGTCCGATTAATCCACTCTTATCAAACGCAACTTTAGAAAAAGGATTTCCAAAACGCGATAGCCAGTTGAATATTGCCTCCTGAGTATCTTGGAAAGCAACTCCCACTAAGTACATATCTGACTGCCTAGCTATATTTCCAAGAATCTTGTGCTCCATCTGACAAGAAAAACACCATGATGAAAAAAAAGTTAAAAGATAAGGTCTTCCCTCTAGCTCTTCCGAACCTCGGCTCTGTCCGTCGGCAGAAACGAGCTCAAATTGGGGGGCCACTTGTCCAATTTTCCCGCTTTCAGTAGGCGTGGGTCCCTCCCAATAGAATTTGTAGAAAGCTATCGCCCCTACCATGCCCAGTACGATCCCTACAAATAGCCACCGTTGTGTTTTTGTTCTCATTTAACCCTCTGATGCTAAATAAATTATTTTCTGCGGTTTTGCCCCTTAGGTTTCAGACCTCAAGAAGGCCTCGTCGCTGCAACTCTCCAATTAAGGGAATAACCGGCAACCCAAGTAAACCTGAATTTGATCCCTCGATGCTTTCAATCAGCTGGATGCCAACCCCCTCAATAAGAAGCAGACCTTCTTTTTGAAAAGATTCCTCTGATCGTTGTTTTATGTACCATTCTTTTTGAGCAAAAGATAGATTGCGATACTGAACCCGTATTTCTTCCACATGCTGCCAGACCTCCTGGCCATTTTCGCACAAGGAGATGGCCGTGGTATAGGTAACGGTTTTACCGGAGACATCATCTAACTGGCTACTTACCTCCCCCCCGTCTTTGGGCTTGTTTAACCATTTCCCCTCTAGTGAACACAATTGATCACTTCCCACACATATGCCATTTGGGAAATCGAGGCTGCCCCTCTTTGCCTTTCCCAAAGCAAGAGTGCTCGCACTCTTTATTAACGAAGCTTGGCTCGTTACCAGATCTATTTTTGCCGCTTCTTCATCGAAAGATGGAGAACAGACTTTATAGTGAATGCCCGCTTGATCGAGTATTCGTCTGCGAGCGCGACTCTGAGAGGCTAATAAGATACATGGCATAATTTTTTTCCTCGGAACGTGGATAACGCTGGGGATAAAGATGTACTGTTTTGGTGAGGTTAGCAGTTATTTCGTTTTTGCCTATTTTGTTCTTTTATATCTTTAATTAATCCACAGCTTTTTCAAAGCTAAATTTCCTAATTTATCCTTGTTTTTTAATCAGATGTTGTTTTTGCCGCCTTATACAGTGCACAACATCACCTACATTACTTTTATATTATTTATATTAAAGATAGAAAGCGATCTAGAAACAATTTTTCTCCGTAAATTTGACTAGCTCTATGACAAGGAGCTTCTTTTCAAAGCACAGGGCAGTTTTTTCTTGCTATAGGGAAAAAAAGGTCGTATAAAGTAAACTTATGGGGACAAATATAGGCGCCCCACACTTTCCCTCACAAAAGCTAGAAACAACTAGCCTTCCAAGGATCAAATCCCCTATGAATTTGAAAGAATTAAAGAGCAAATCCCCCAAGGATCTGCTTCAGTTTGCCGAAGATCTTGCTATTGAAAACCCGTCAACCATGCGGACGCAAGATCTTATGTATGCCATTCTAAAGCGACTTGCCGACAACGGAACGCCCATTTACGGTCAAGGGGTGGTTGAGGTGGTTATGGATGGCTTCGGGTTCTTGCGCTCTCCCCAGGCTAATTATCTTCCGGGGCCAGATGATATCTATATCTCTCCAGGCCAGGTTCGGAAATACGGCCTGAGAACTGGCGATGTGGTTGAGGGACAGATTCGTGCCCCTAAGGATGGAGAGAGATACTTCTCCTTGCTAAGCTTGGATAAAATCAACTTTGAAGAGCCAGAGAAGCTTAGGAACCGTATAAACTTTGATAATTTAACGCCGTTATACCCCCAGGAGCCCTTAAAGCTCGAAATTGATTCCGCTGAGGGAAAAGACAAGACCTTACGGGTCATAGACTTAATTGCCCCTTTGGGAAAAGGCCAGAGAGCCTTGATTGTGGCCCCCCCAAGGACGGGAAAAACCGTCATGCTCCAAAATATAGCCCACGCTATTGCCGAGAATCATCCAGAGGTCTATCTCATTGTTCTTCTTATTGACGAAAGACCCGAGGAAGTTACTGACATGGCCCGGTCTGTCAAAGGGGAGGTTATAAGCTCGACTTTTGATGAGCCTGCGACCCGCCATGTGCAAGTAGCAGAAATGGTTATAGAAAAAGCAAAAAGACTGGTTGAGTGCAAACGCCATGTGGTCATCTTGCTTGACTCTATCACCCGTCTTGCTAGGGCCTACAACACAATCATCCCCTCTTCCGGCAAGGTCTTGACCGGAGGTGTAGACGCAAATGCCCTTCAAAAACCAAAACGTTTTTTCGGTGCAGCACGAAATATCGAGGAAGGCGGCTCTCTCACCATTATTGCCACGGCACTGATTGACACTGGATCCCGCATGGACGAGGTTATTTTTGAAGAGTTCAAGGGCACTGGTAACTCGGAGCTCATTTTGGATCGAAAGATCTCCGATAAACGGATATTCCCCGCAATTGACGTTACGAAGTCCGGCACTAGAAAAGAAGAGCTTTTAGTGGACAAAGCAGCGCTTTCAAAGATGTGGGTGCTACGTCGGGTGCTCTCTCCCATGGGAACGGTGGATGGTATGGAGTTCCTTATAGAGAAACTCAAGAACTCTAAAAGCAACGCAGACTTCTTTACTGCTATGAACGCTTGATCTCATGCAGGTCTTTGAAGAATATGAGGCTTACTGGACTCGACTAAATGTTTCACGTGAAACAGTGACGCGACTTGAAGGTTTCGTTTCACTTCTCCTTGAGAGACAAAAAAGAGTCAACCTGATGTCCCGAGGCGAAACCCAGGACATCTGGGTGAGACACGTCATCGATTCAGCTCAACTTTCGTTGTACATTTCAGAGGTGGAAAAGAAGCTGGCAGATTTTGGGTCTGGCAACGGATTTCCCGGCATTATTTTGTCCATCCTTAATCCCCAGATGAAGGTTTTGCTCATAGAAAAGCTCGAGAAAAAAGCATCCTTCCTTGCTGAGGTGGTTAAGTCCATGGGTTTAAAGGCAGAAGTCCTAAAAACCCCCTTTTCCAAATTGGCCCCCATTCACGCCCAGGTTTTGTGTGCTCGGGCCGTGGCCCCCTTGGGGTCCTTGTTAGAGCAATTGGCCCCCTTTCTGAATAGAACAAACAGGCTCGTTTTACCGAAAGGCAAACTCTGGAAAGAAGAGGTGGATGATGCCCTTAAGAGTTGGCGGTTTTCCTACAAGGCCCATGTGAGCTTAACCAGCCCTGAGGCTCGAGTCCTGGTGATCAGAGAGGTGGCCAGGAAATAGAAGATTGTTCCACGTGAAACAATTTCTCGTGACCCTTAAGCTATGCCTCTCGGCCCTGGGCTTTTCTGTGATAAGTTTCTTCGTTGTTGTTCCGAGATGCCTCGTGGGCTTACGGCACCGAAGCGAACTTTTGTTCCACGGAAAGCATTTTTAACAAAACTCAAAAACCTTAAGTTTTTCTTTACAAGGCACAAGGTAAGGTTTAACTTGATTGTGTTAGGTGGAGACGCGTCTTTCTTGAGTGCAGGCGCGCCAAATTGTTCCACGTGAAACATTTTTTGGAGATGTTAAAGACCAATGGCCCAAATATACTCACTTGCCAATCAAAAAGGCGGCGTTGGGAAAACCACTACGGCAATGAATCTTGCTACTGCTCTTGCCGCGATAAAAAAGCATGTTTTGGTGGTCGACGCTGATCCACAGGGTAACATGAGTACAGGCCTTGGGTGTTTGAGGAAAAACAGGGCCCCTGGAACTTACGAGTTTTTGGCTGGTGCGTCAGGCGCCGAATGTATACAAGCTACCCACATTCCATTATTGGACTTAATGCCCACCAACGAGGAGTTGGCCGGAGCTGAAATAGAGCTGGTGTCCATTCAAGGGCGTGAGATAAAGCTAAAAGAAGCCCTTGCTACAATTTCTGACAAGTATGATTTCATTTTTATAGACTGTCCACCCTCTCTGGGGCTCCTAACGTTAAATGCTTTGGTTGCCTCCCATTTTGTTCTTATCCCCATGCAATGCGAATTTTATTCCTTAGAAGGGCTTTCCCACTTGCTTAGAAGTCTTGAGCGCATACAGGGTCAATTGAATCCAGACTTGGCCGTGGGCGGGATTATCCTCACCATGTATGACCGACGGAACAAGCTTTCCCATCGGGTGTTGACGGAAATTCGAGAGCATTTTCCAAAGGTAATATTTGAGACGGTTATTCCACGGAATGTGCGTGTATCAGAAGCGCCTTCCTTTGGAAAACCGGTCCTACTTTACGATATCGGGTGTAGTGGATCACGGGCTTATATGGATTTAGCCAGAGAGCTTTTATCCCGAGGGGCTCCAGAGGAAAAGAAACAAGTTCAACGAGTTGACAAAGAGGGAGAAAAGAAATGGGCAGTGTAAAGACCACTGGTAAACCAGTATTAGGAAGAGGCCTCTCTGCTTTGTTTGATACCGACGTGCCGAAAAGGGTGGTCCCTATAAAGAGCGGATCCTCCCTTGAAGAAAACCTTCATGTGCAAATGCTATGCGTGAAAAGCATGGCTCCGGGTGTTTCCCAGCCCCGGAAAGAATTTAATGATGTGACTTTGGTAGAGCTGAGCCAGTCCATAATGAGGAATGGATTAATACAGCCCATTGTGGTGCAAAAAGTAGAGCCAGAAGCTCAAAGTGGCTCAACTCAGATGGTGGAATATCGAATTCTTGCGGGAGAAAGGCGCTGGAGGGCGGTTTGCTACCTAGGGTGGACTGAGATCCCCGCCATGGTGCATCAGGTGTCTCCAGAAGAAGCGCTGAGCCTTTCTTTGATAGAAAACATACAAAGGGAGGACCTTAGTCCCTTAGAAGAGGCCGAGGCCTATAAAAGGCTATTAGAAGAAGGGGGGCATACTCAAGAGGCTTTAGCTAGCAGGGTGGGAAAAAGCAGAAGTCACATTGCCAATTTATTAAGGCTCAATGGCCTTCCGTTGGCATTAAAAAAACTTCTACAGACGAACCAACTTTCTATGGGGCATGTACGAGCCCTTTTGGGCATTAAGGGAAGTGAGGCCCTGGGTGCCTATGTGGCAAAGAAGGGGTTAAACGTTAGGCAAACGGAAGCTTTGATCCAGAAAGAAAAGAGAAAAAGTGAAAGTTTTGGACTGGACGCAGCAAAGGTCGTTACGAGAGAAAGAGGCACAGCGAAGGGGGTAAGGGCTAGTCAAGAGATAGGAGACAAGTCTGAAGACCTTCTTGTAATCGAGAAAGAAATTGAAAATACCCTCGGCAGGGCCGTCACTATTGGTATCAATCCAGAAAATCAAGAAGGTAGCGTAACCTTTCAATTTAAAGGAATGGAGGACTTGGACGATTTGTTGAATAAACTAACCCCCTCTTTTTAAAGCGTAGAGGGGTGCTTGTGGTATGGCTCAAAACGCTCTATAAAGTTAATGTAAGACATTTCTTAGCTCAGGTAAAACTATGCAATTTCGAATATCCCAAAGGGCTCACCATTGTACTCTCAGCTTTGGCAATTGCAGCTGCGATATTTTATTTTTTACCCTTTTTAGGGCTCTTATGCTTCATAGTCGCTGGGTGGACGGTTTATTTTTTTAGAGATCCAGATCGGGTAGTCATTCAAAGTCCGGGAATAATTTTAAGCCCGGCTGATGGGGTGGTCCAATCCATAATACCTTCTGCGTTGCCTCCCGAGTTGGGTGGAAAGCGTGGGTACACAAGAATAAGTATCTTTCTCAATATTTTTAACGTTCATGTGAACAGGATTCCCATAGCGGGCCGTGTGATAAAGACGGTCTATCATCCGGGCAAATTTTTAAATGCATCCTTCGATAAGGCAAGTACACTTAACGAGAGGCAAAGTACTCTATTAGAGGTATCTGTAGGGGAAGATGAAACCATAGAAATTGCCTTCGTACAAATAGCGGGGCTTATTGCTCGCCGCATCGTCAATGAAATAGAGGATGACACAGAAGTTCGAGCAGGGGCCAGATTCGGGATTATAAAATTCGGAAGCCGTATGGATGTATATCTTCCAGAATCATACGTGGCTCAAGTCGGCGTGGGACAAATTGCAGTGGGGGGTGAAACCATTCTAGCCACGCTTTTTTCTTCGGAAGATACCCGCCCTACTTTTGTTAAGATGTAAGTCCACGGTTCCCACATAGGAAAGGCCACCATGTCCAAGTTTCATGATAAAACGCCAGAGGACAGACCAAATCAATCACGGAAGATTTCGTTTACACCTCTTAAGGCCACCCCGTTAAAGCAAGTATCTCTCATTGTCCTTATTCCCAACTTGCTTACCTTGATCTCATTATGTGCTGGATTCGGGGCCATTCGTTTCGCCCTATCCGGACAATGGGGGTTGGCTGTGGGATCTATATTCTTAGCTGCCCTATTTGATGGATTGGATGGGCGTGTGGCACGGCTTATTGGGGGATCCAGTCGCTTTGGAGCCGAGCTAGATTCTTTGTCAGATTTCGTAAGCTTTGGTGTGGCGCCAGGTCTAGTGGTATATGTGCACAGTTTGCATCTTCTCGGGCGATGGGGATGGTTTGCCGCTCTCTTCTTTACAATTTGCAATGCCCTCCGGCTGGCGCGGTTTAATACCATTAGCATAAAATCTGATAGTGCAGAGTCGGTAGTGCCTGTATGGGTGAATAAGTTTTTCCTAGGGGTTCCCGTTCCCATAGGCGCTGCTTTCGTCTTGTTGCCTTTACTCGTGGAATTGGAGCTGGATTTATCAACACCCTTACCAGTGGTCTTCTATTTGATCACCCTGGTGGTTTCAGGTATTCTTTTGATTAGCAAAATCCCCACTTATTCTTTTAAAAGTATCCAACTGGATGCCCAATGGGTCATCCCACTCTTTTTGGCTATTGGATTATTGGTAACCGCCTTATTTAACTATCCCTGGCTGGTACTGATTGGCTTGACAGGGGCGTACCTATGTTCCATCCCCATGAGCATTATTGCCTATAAGAGATTGAGTAAAAAGCATGCCTAAACGGAATTATATGACCTAGGGAATCGAGGGGGACGTAAGTTCAAGGGGGTTAGCATAAGCCTTCGCGTAACGAAAATTTTGCCACTCCCTTGAACCTCGTATTATTACTCCCCAAGGAAATTTTCCCTCGACGTAAACACTGCCCTTGGGTAGGCATTCAAGGTCACTAGGAAAGATGGGGCGCTAGGATTTATTTATAAATTAGTTGGTTCTAGTAACGGTCACGTGTCCTTTTCCCGTTTTATACACCTCATCTATGAAGAACAGGACTTCATCATCCATTTTATTGGTGACATGCATTTTGCCATCATCTCCACGCTCGACTGTCGCTAGGGTGCTTCCAGTTGAGTCAACGGTAACTTTATATTGAGAGCGCGCGCTTGCTTGGCACGACACAGCCATTAACACACCTAAAGAAATTATTGTCTTTTTCATTTTAAGCTCCCTTGTTGTTTTGGTTATATTCACTTCTATTGTAACATTTCTTTAAGACAATGGAAATATCTATAGCGCAGGGGATCTTTATTTAACCAACCATGGTTGGTACTGATTGGCTTGACAGTGGCGTACCTATGTTCCATCCCCATAAGCATTGTTGGCTATAAGAGATTGAGTAAAAATCATGCCTAAAAAGGATTATTTGTCCTAGGGAATCGAGGAGGACGTAAGTCCATGGGAGAAAAGCATAAGCCTTCGCGTAACGAAAATTTTTCCACTCCCTTGAGCCTCGTATTATACACCCCGTGGAGATGCTGCCTGCTCCTCCACACTCTCCCTCCCAGAGGCAAGTCTTCTTGGTCTCTAGAAAAGAGGGGGAAAGGGCGCTAGGATTTATTTATAAGTTAATTGGTTCTAGTTACGATTAGGCGACCTGATTTCTATGTCTCCACCGCATCGTAGAAGGCCCAAAATTTTTCCTCCTCTTTTTCGGTGCCCTTCACTTTGCCATCCTCTTTTTCGGTGCCCCTCACTTTGCAATCCTCGCGACCGCGGGCGACCTCGCATAAAGTGAGCGCACTTGCTTGGAACGACACAGCCATCAACACACCTAATGTAATAATTGTCTTTTTCATTTTAAGCTCCATTGTCGGTATTGTTCGATTTATTTCAACTTAGAAATTATATCAAATAATAAAGGTTCTGGATACATGTGTCTTACTACCTTCTAATTCAAGTCTTCTTAAAAACTATTTTTTTAACCGATCTTGAGAAGGGGAGTAGAGGAGAAGTAGAGGCACCAAGAAAAAGCTTATAATACACGAAAAGCCAATTCCCACAATCACAGGTATACCAAAGGAACGCCACCAGTTCACCGATGAGGCGTCGAAGGAAATAGAAGGATGGGAATAGTTAACGCTGATCTTGAGAACGAGGGGGACTAAAACTAAGCAAGTAGAAAGGGGTATTAAAAATAAGGGCTTTATGGTTATGCTCATGCACTCTAGAAGGATTTTTTTTCTACTATTATGTGTTAAAGCACCCTTATGTGCGAGACGAAGCCGCTGAAAGTGCGTTAGATAGAGGATAGGGGAGATGGGGCTCAATGCGAGCAAGCAAACCATGGCCAAACCTCCCATGATAATATTAGGGTTTAAGAAACCAAAAGACAGGGTTGCCAGAGCCCCTAAGAGGCTTGAGAATCCCACTATCATCACAATCCCAACTCTATCTACTTTTTTAAAATAAAAAAGTAGAATGGAAAGAATCAACACAAGGGCGATCCCAAAAGCTTTTGGCAAAAAGTCTAGGGCCAACGCACGCTGTGCAGCGTACCCTTTATACGAAACGGATAAATTCGGTGAGAAATTCTGGTTTGGAGTCCAGGTTTTACTTGTCGGGCAGTTTGAAGGAGGGAGAGTTCAGAAGAAAACCGAGGCGAAAGAGAAATAGAGGGAGTGCCATTCACGTGGTGAAGATCCAGTATAGTTGGAGGGTTTTAAGGTGACGAAATTTGAAAGCGGAACAAGCCCTTTATTGGTGGTAATGGACATTTTTTGAAGCTCAGACAAAGAACGATGACTTCGAGGGAATCGACCCACAATAGGGATTTCTTCAGATAGATTTTTTGGCTTGAACTCTCCGAGTTTCAGACCTGAGCCCAAAATTTGTATAGCCATACCTGCTGTGTAAGTACTGGCATCGAATTTTGCCGCTTCTCCTTGGTTAATCGTCATCTCCCATTCTATGGAGGGAAGGGGACTATTGTTCTGAACGCTGATAACAGTGGGCAGAGAGCTAAGGAAATTTTGTAAACTTTTAGAAGTGCTTTCGAGCTCCTCGAAACTAGCTCCTGATAAAGAAAAGTTCATTGTATTTTCTAAAGCAGGAATGAGGGGAGCATGACGAAATTCTACTAATACACTGCCTATTTTAGAAGTTGTGTCTTCAATTTGGGCCAGGACTTTTTGCTTCTCTTGAGGAGATGCTTGATCAAAGGAGAGATAGATAAGAGCAATAACATCGTCAGGTAAGCTTTTAGGCAATTCGTTGATCTGGGTGAAACAAGTAGTTACCTCTGAATGAGCCTCAATAGAACTCTCAACTTTCTGGATGAGAGCATCTTTTTCTTCCAAGGAAAGGCTTCCCCGGGCATGAACAAGAAGGAGGGTTCTCGAGGTGTCTGAGGAGGGATAGAGCATGGGAATTTTTCCGAAGGCGGCTATTAAAATTCCTATGCTTAAGAAAAGGACAATTAAGCCAAATAAGACGGAACAAGGCTTACGCAAAGCGCGTTCTAACCATCGAAGAGACCACTTTGTTAACGGAAGGAACATATTTGTTTCATGGGAAGAGACTTTTGGTTTCTTAAAAAACGATGTGGCAAGAACGGGAGCAAAAAGTAAAGCCGTGATAGAGGAAAGCCCTATAGAAACTAGAAGAGCTCGAGGGACTGATGCCATCAAATGTCCCACCGGTCCTGGCCAAAAGCAAAAAGGAGCCAAAGTCGAAATAGAGATCAGGGTTGATGTAAGAACGAGAAGAGCATTTTGAGAAAAGGCCTTCCCGTAGGCTTCTTTGGGAGGGACTCCCTCATGCATGTTATCTCGGGCACAATCCACTATAAGAATAGAGGGTGCCAGACAGATACCAATGGATATGATTAGGGAAAAAAGAATGAAAATATTGAGACTTTCTCCAAAAATTTCTAAAACCAAAAATGTTAATAAATGACACAACGCAAGAGTACCTCCTATAAGCAGGGAAGATCTCCATCCAAAAGCACATAGGATCATTAAGGAAACTAATATAAGCCCAGTGAAAAATCGATTTTTGAGATCATTGATGATTTCAAGAATTGTTTTGGAAGCATCTTGAATAACAGAAACCATCAAAGACTGGGGCCAGGTGTTTTTTTCTGTGATGAGCAAGGCGTTTAATTGCCCTACCGTATCGAGGAGATTAAAACCTCTTTTTTTTGTAATGCGAAGAGACACTACCGGGGCGCCATTTTCTCTAAAAATAGCTGTGGGCTCTGTGTATGTCTGATTTACATACCCCACATCTTTAATCCGTAAGGTGCCATCGCTCTCATTTTTTATGGAGAGCTTTTCAATGTCGGATAAAGATTTGAACAAGCCAGGCACGGAAACTGAAATAGCACCCGAAGCAGCATGTAGATCTTCACCTTGTACCCCTTGGGTATTTTTTGAAAAGGTATCCACCAATAGAGGGGATAGAAGCCCATAGGATTCAACCTTGTTCGGATCGAGCAAAACTTCAACCACATCTTTTTTTCGTCCCTGGATTGTGGCTTCTAACACCCCTGGGACTTGGGCCAATATCTTAGCTTGTAGGTCATCAGCAATAGCATAGAGCTGGTGTTTTTCCAAAACCCCTGAAAGATTAATGCGCACAAGCGGGATTAGGCTTTCATCCACTTCTGACACGAAAGGTCCACGAGAATGGACCGGCAGTTTACTATGCAGGTTAGAAACTCTAGAAAGTGTGTGCTGGAGAGCTTCACTTGAGGTTAAGGATGCATCAAAGTCCAAGAATAGCAAAGCCTCGCCTCGAGAAATGACACCCCTGGTTTCTATCAGGCCCGGCATGTGCTGGACTTGCTCTTCCAGGGGCTTCAGAAGCAGAACTTCTGCGTCTTCTGAAGAGAGAGCGTCTTTAAATAAGGAGACTTGAATCGTTGTAAGAGCGGTATCTTGAAGGCCTTCTTTGGGAATTATAAAAAGAGCGCGACCGCTGAAAAAAATAAGGAGAACAATTAAAAAAAGAAAAAATTTCTTTTTGAAATAATCCACCAAAAATACTACTCATGTTCGAGAGTCTTTTTGGAGAACTAAGGGAAACGGTATCGCCAGGTTTAACAAAATCCTGACCAGCCACAATATAGTGTATGGTTTCGGGGAGGCCTTCCAGCCATAATACAGTATCATCGCTTGAGGCAACGGAAACCGGCGTTTCCAAAACGCGATACCATCATCAAGAAGTTTAATTAAAAGCTGATCTTGTTCATTTAAACTAACGCTTTTTGAGGGCACAAGATGGACAAACTTTGTGCGCCCAATAAGAGCTCAATAGACACATTTTGCCCCGCGTGGATTTTGTATAATTTGAATTCGAAACCGCTATTTCTATTTGCGACATGTGATTTTTTTCATTGATCAGTACACTTTTAAAAGAAATCTTCCTGCAAGAAACATCTCCATTGGGAAAGGTAATGCGCGGGACTGCTTTCATGTACTTGGGGTATTAGGTCTCTCGGAAGTGACGCCGTAATAAGGATAGGTCAAGATCGAAAGAACAAACAGGGGCGTTTTTGGTATGACGTGTAAGTTCCTTTTCTATGAACTGGTCATCAATGATCCCTTTGGGGGCAATTATAGAGTCATGCTCGAGCTCAAGGCGGGCTTTTTCTTCTTTTAACTTTGGCTTCATCTAAATCAACCTGAGCACGAGCAAGAGAAACCTTGAGGAAAACCTCGCTCAAAAGCTGTTGTTGAATTTGACACTGGAGCTCTTTTGCTCTCAAACTTGTGGTGGCCTCTTTAAGCTCCATAAGAGATGTGCGCATATCCATGGTGGCGAGAACAGTACTCTTTTCAGCAATGGTACCCTTTTTTACATATATTTTTTCTATTGTCCCACTGGTTTTGGAGACAATTTCTAAAATACGATCAGGCTTCGTAATGCCATCTATTGTGATAATTATTTCTTTTTTCTCAGCTTTGGATACTGCTGTATCCACGATAAAAGGTTTTTCTGATAGGCCCGTAGGCTGCAAAGAAAGAATATCGATTTGTTTATGAAAGAAAAAGCCCACACAAAGCCAAATCAGAATACCCATAAGGCTGATGCCGGCTATTTTTTGCGATGTGGTAAGTCTCGAGAAAAATCCCATAATAGACTAATACTACCCCAGATTTGGGTCAGAAGAAAGACCGTTCTAAATCAAGGGCTTTGAAAAAAATAATCTGGGTCTTTACTTCATGAAGATGCGGGCATAGGCCCCATATGGGCGAGACCTTGAGCAACGCCAAGTTGTATTTGTAAGTGACGCTGACGAAAAGAGTTTTTTTGGTCTTTAGTGGTGGACTCATAACAGCTTGCACAAGAGACGCCCTCTTCAAAAAGGGGATCATTTTTTTCCTCTGCAAGGAGTGGCCTTCTGCATCCAAAACAAAGGGTTTCTGAGGTGGGAATGAGGCCGTGAGTTACCCCAACTCTTTGATCAAAAACAAAGCAAGTGCCTTCCCAAAGGCTTTTAGATTCAGGAATCTCTTCAAGGTATTTTAAGATGCCACCTTTAAGGTGATACACTTCTTCAAACCCTTGAGATTTCAAATATTGAGAGGCTTTTTCACAACGTATTCCGCCGGTGCACATTAAGGCAATTGGGGATTTTTTATCAGAAGAAAGCGCTTTAAGGGCGAAATCCGGAAAATCTCTGAAAGAGGAAGTTTCAGGGTTAATAGCGTTTTTAAAGGTTCCAATTTTAACCTCATAGGCATTACGTGTGTCGATAAGACGAACTTCAGGACGAGAGATAAGTGCATTCCAAGAATCTGGATCCACATAAGTTCCTCGTGGTGTGTCGATGGAGAAGGTATCTTTGCCCATGGTGACGATTTCTTTTTTGAGGCGCACTTTGAGCCTAAAAAAAGGATGGCGGTGATATAAGGAGGTTTTATAGTGGCAGTTGTCAAACCGTGGATCGTTTACGAGCCACTGCTGAAAGGCAGCTACATCGTCTTTACTCCCAGAAATAGTTCCATTGATTCCTTCCTCTGCGAGGAGAATCATACCTTTTAGATTGTGCGTCTTCCCAAATTGAATCAAAGATATTCGGATTTCTTGATAATCAGGCAAGTGGACGAAATGATAAAAAGCGGCCACGTGAATTGGCGAAGAGTCTGGTGTAGGGGTAGTTTGATGCATCTGAAAATCCAAAAAATGGGGGCGCTGTTATCGAAATGTGGAACGGATAGGTATTCACAATTTTCGCTTAGAGTAGTAAAGATGACAAAACTTTTCCACATAATTTTCACCAATGTTTTTAAAAAGCAAAGAAACAGTGGAAATCTGTGGGGAAAAAAGCAATAATGCCTCAAGGATTCTTATGGGCTACAGGTAAGGAACACAGGGATAATGATGGAAAGTAAGAACGGACCGCTCAACGAAGGCCGCAATAGCGGTGAACCCTCCATTGCGGATCTTTTGAAAACCATAGAAAAAGTAATAAAAACTCAAGCTCCTACTACGGTGGAGCCGATGAGGATTTCTGAAGAGCCTAGACGAGAGTATACTCCTTTGGATAAACATACGATGCGAGGCAGAGGTGTGGCGGATAGGAATCTTCCTTATAACTTAGGCGCTCCTTTGAATCCTCAAGAAATTCGTATACCCCCCCTTGTTTTAGAAAACCCCATTCCATCGCGAGTGACTGAACTCGAAGATCCTCATCTACTGTCCAGAGATGCTTTTGTTTCTGTTACTCAGACGTTTTCTGAGCTTTCAAGGACTATTACTCAAAAAGCCTATGCATCCACTTCCGCAGGATCTGGGACATTGGACGCACGAGTTATGGTCCTGTTGAGAGGGTTGGTGAAAGAATGGATAGACCAGCATATGCCGGCTTTGGTAGAGGAGCTGGTAAAAAAGGAAATCAATCATGTGCGTAAGTCTATTCTATAGATCCAACTGGTCATCAGGATAGTTTTTATAAAATTACTTAAAAAAACTGATAACCAGGGTTTTTGAATAGACGGCAAAAGCTCAAAACTTCCCTCTTAAGCTATATCTAAGGGGTCGAAGGGTGCTTTTAGAGTGCGACAATACACACTTTATGCTTGACTATGAAGGGTCTCCGGCGGTTTTATGGCCCAGCGCCATGAAGAATGATAGAATCAAGTAGAGGTCAAAGATGCTAGAAAAAGCTTATTTTCCTAAAACCACTGAGCAGGATTTCCAAGAAATATGGCAAAATAGTGCCAGGCGCAGAGCCTGTTTGGACGAAGAAAAAAAGCCTTACACTATAATGATGCCCCCTCCTAATGTGACTGGTGCTCTTCACTTGGGCCACGCTTTAACGTATACCCTCCAAGATATACTAGTCAGGTATAAGCGTATGCAGGGTTTCGATGTGCTTTGGCAGCCTGGCTTGGATCATGCAGGCATTGCGACTCAAATGGTGGTGGAAAAAAAACTTTTAGCAAAAGGCATTGATCCTAAGACACTATCAGATGAAGAGTTTCTTGAGGCTATTTGGGCGTGGAAAGAAGAATCAGGCGGGGGAATTTTTGAGCAATTAAAAAGACTAGGCGCGTCTGCCGATTGGGAAAGAGCTAGATTTACCATGGATGAGGGTATGTCTCAAGCGGTACGAACCGTCTTTATAGATTTATATGATCAAGGGTTAATTTATAAAGCAAAGAGATTGGTGAATTGGGATCCCCATCTGCAAACAGCCATTTCTGATATTGAAGTGGAACAAAGAGACGTTAAGGGTCACCTTTGGTACATAAGATACCCGCTAGAAGAAGGAGGCGAAGAGTCCTTGGTTGTGGCTACTTCACGACCAGAAACAGTTTTTGGAGACACGGCTATTGCTGTGCATCCAGAAGATCCAAGATATTCCCATCTTATTGGAAAGAGGGTGATACATCCCCTCTTGAAGACGCCCATAGTTATTATTGGCGACACCTATTGTGATATGGAAAAAGGGACAGGGGCTGTCAAAATCACCCCTGCTCACGATTTTAATGACTTCGAGGTGGGGCTGCGGGCAAATTTGGAGCAGGTCAATATATTTACAGCCGATGGGAGGCTGAACGATCAAGTGCCGCACGTTTATCAAAGTCTGGATCGGTTTGAGGCACGTGAGCAGGTTATTCGCGTCTTAGAAAGCGAAGGATACCTAGAGAAAGTAGAAGAAACGCTTCATTCGGTTCCCTATGGAGACCGATCTGGCGTTCCCATTGAGCCGAGACTAACGGACCAATGGTATTTAAAAACAGAGGAACTCAGTCAAAAGGCTATTGAGGCTGTTGAAAAAAAGAGAACCCAATTTGTGCCTGAACAATGGACTGAGACTTTTTACAGGTGGATGAAAAACATTCAACCTTGGTGTTTATCACGCCAAATCAGGTGGGGTCATAGAATCCCAGCTTGGTATGGACCCGATGGGCAGATTTTTGTTGCTGAAAGTGCATCGAGTGCGCAAAAAAAAGCTGACTTGTTTTATAAGAAGTCCGTGGCGCTTGAAGAAGAGAAAGATGTGCTCGATACCTGGTTTTCATCGGCCCTTTGGCCCTTCTCAACTTTAGGATGGCCGAACGCGACGCCGGAGCTAGATCGTTATTACCCCACTGACGTACTGGTGACGGGTTTTGATATTATCTTTTTTTGGGTAGCCCGAATGATTATGATGGGGCTTCATTTTACTCAAGAAGTGCCCTTTAAAAAGGTGTATATCAATGCCATTGTTCGCGATGAAAAAGGACAAAAAATGTCCAAATCCAAAGGAAATGTTCTCGATCCTTTGGTTCTTATGGATAAGTATGGCGCTGATGCTCTTCGTTTTACATTGACCCTTTATTCTATTCAAGGAAGAGACGTAAAGATTTCTGATCAACGGGTAGAGACTTCACGGAATTTTATAACAAAGATATGGAATTTTGCTCGCTTCTTGGAGCTCAATGAGTGTGTTAGGAGTGCTGATTTTAATCCGTCAAAAGTTTCTCACCCTTTATGTATATGGCTGGTTGAAGAGGCAGCTAGATTGACCACTTTGATTGACGAAGCCATAGAGTCATTTAAATTTAATGAATATGCACTGACTTTACAGCAAGGCATACGGAGTGTGTTTTGTGATTGGGGAGTGGAGTTTGCAAAGTGTGAGTTTCACAATGAGGCGTCACCACATCAAGAAGAGATTCGAAGTACTTTAGCATGGTCCTTTGAGGTTCTTTTAAAGCTAATGCATCCGATTATGCCCTTTATTTCAGAGGAGTTATCCCGATCTTTAGTTTTGAATCAGGAGGCATTACCCCGTAAAATATTGATGGAGTCTGATTGGCCAATTCTAAGTTCTACGGTCGGAGGTGGGGACATAAAAGAAAGTTTTGATCATCTTCAAGAGCTCATAGGAGATATTAGGGCCACCCGGTCTATCTTAGGTATCCCACCGAAAGACAAAATTGTTCTTTGCATGGACGTGGAGGTAGGTTCTTTTAATAAAAGGTATGGAGCCTATAAGGACTATATTATGACCCTCGCCCGGTTAAGTGAGATCAAAGTGGAGAAAAGCACACCAGGAAAAACCCGTACACAGTTTCTATTTGAGGGAATGACCCTGGCGCTCGATTTTGGCGACAGTATAGATTTTGAAGCTCAAAAAGACAGGCTCGAAAAAGAATATAGTAAAGTAACCCAAGAGCTCCGCTCAGTAGAACAGCGACTCGAAAATAAAGACTTTTTAAAGCGCGCTCCTTCAGAAATTGTAGAGGAGCTTTCCTTAAGAAGAGAAAAATTGAATCAGGAGCTCGAGAAAAGAGCAAGATTAGTTAACGGACCAGGAGTCTCTCCCTAAAGTATAGAGTTTGGATGTTTTAATCATCATCTTGGATTTAGAAGATCTCAGTTATTCTATTGGAAAGCTTTAGGGTACGGGCTCCTTAGCGTTAGTACTCTGCCCATTGAGCTCTTTTGAGTTCTTTAAGAGAAATATAACGCCTATTCCAGTCAAAATGCTAAAAACAAGGATCATATTTGCGGAAATTGAGGCGAAAACGCCTCCTAAGAAACCTACTAATCCATCTCCTAGGGTTCTAACACTCATCACATATCCCATAACTTCTCCTTGATTGTTTTTTTTCCCCACATCTGACGTATAGACAAACACATTGACAAAAGTTACCGCGGCGGCGAGATCAGAAATTATAAATAGAGGGAGCACAGCATAGGGATTATTTATAAACAGTGTAGGTATGAGAAAAAAGGTATAGATGATCATCCCATAACGAATGGATTTTATCGGGTGCCAGTATTTTGCGATCGCAGGAACTAACCAAACACTTCCCCCCACATACCAGAGACATAAAAAGGCATTAAAAAAAGCTATTCTTAAAGGAGACATTTTCCATTTTAGGCTAAGAAAAGCAGGCAAGAAATTATTATAGGTATCAATAGCCAAAACAATGACCAACCAGACCAAAAGCATTTTTGCTAATCGTTGGTCAATGCCTATGTTCTTTATCCGCTGAACAAAAGCTAAGGATTTACGGAGGTCAAAAGAGGCGACGTTTGAAGTAGTTAAACTTTCGTCTAGGAAAGCTGCCGCTAGTAAAAAGGCAAACAAAGATAACAACCCTGCCACAAAAAAAGGCGTCCAAAAATGAAAAAAAGGACAGTATTCATGATTTGAAAATATACCACCCAGTAATGGCCCCACCATGAGGCCCACAGATGCAGATGCAGATATTTTCCCAAAAATTGTGTGTTTTTTGCTTTCATTAACGTCAAGGGCAATAGACCTAGCGATGGCCAAGTTCCCCTCAAGAATTCCGGTTATAAAGCGGCTTAGGGCAACAAGCCACAAATCTTCAGTGAATAAACCAACCCCGGTAAAAAAATAGCCAACAGTGGCTCCAATGAGAGTAAAAAGGAGTGCTTTCTTTCTACCCTTGCTATCTGAAATAGCACCTAGAAGCGGAGAACCAATAAACTGGCCTAGCGGATAGACAGCTATAATGCACCCAAGAAGTATACTTCTTACCGATTCGCTATAGGGGATGGGGAAAACATGAGAGTAGGCTGGGTCAAGAAAAAGGGGGGAGAGAATGGGTAAGGACATTGTAATTCCGGCAAAGGATAAAAAGACAATGCCCAACAACGTCACTTCTTGGAGGTGTTTTTTCATAATTGTAGAGTCTTTCATGTCAACTGTAGGGCACAGACCCCAAAAAAGGCTGCCAAAAGGACAAAAGAGCTAAAAGAGGGGGATCCTTACTATGCCCCTACCCGCATTCTTCCAAAATGAAGACGGCCCGTAAAGACGATTATGCTTCGACGAGGAAATTTACGACGCTTTTGACTGCATGAAAACAACAGATCTCAATGGTCTCTTGCTATTCACCAGGTATTTCTCTTGGAGGTTAAGGAAAGGAGAACGCTTAGGTGCTAAGCAGCTTCGCCACCTTCGTCCTCATCCTTGGAACAACTCTGTTCATCTTCCTTTTCAGAAGAATGAGACATTTCTCTGCTGATGTAAGGCATAATATCTTTGAGATCGATGAAATTATCAGCTTGGCGTCTCAAATCGTCTGAAATCATAGGCGGATTTGATCGGATAGTGCTTAAAACGGTGGTCCTTACCCCTTTTTTCTGAACAGCTTCAAATAAGGGCTTGAAATCACCATCCCCAGAAAACAGAAGAATGTGGTCTACCTTCTCAGCCATTTCCATCATATCAATGGCCAGCTCTATATCCATATTGCCTTTAATCCGGCGCCGTCCCAAAGAGTCTGTATACTCTTTGAGAGGTTTGGTTACCATGGTGTAACCGTTGTAGTCTAACCAATCAACAAGAGGGCGAATGGGAGAATATTCTTGATCATCGAGAAGAGCGGTATAATAAAAAGCTCTGATCAGAACGCCTTTTTCTGCAAAGAATGTAAGAAGTTTTTTATAATCTATGTCGAATCCCAAAGTCTTTGCTGCTGTATGAAGGTTTGCGCCGTCAATAAAAAGAGCCATTCGTTCTTGTTTGTAAAAAATCATTGTCACCCCCGAAATTAATGTTCTGTTATATTTTTTGAGCCACTTTTGAAATAACTTTTACTTATAAAGAAGTTGTTCCACAAAATGTGCCAAAGAGCTTCTTTTGGGTATAACCAGAAGAAACCCTCCACCCCCCAGATGCACCAAGCTGGTTAGTATCTGAATCAATCCACACATAGTAAATGGCAAAACTTACATTGTCAATACTACCCATCTGTTTCCAAAAGGTTCTTATTAAAAGAGGGTAGTGAGGCAAGGGAACCTGAAAGCGTAGAGAATTAAGACCCCATGCCGTGGGATTATGAAATACACTTAATAAGGTGTAATAAAAGAGGACACAACTCTTACAGATTTCATTAGCTAAATTACGTCGAGATAGAGCCTCCTTAAGCCAATCACTATATCTTGCGGGATCATGTTTTATAGATTAAGATTTTCTCCTGGCACTCTAAGGTTTTTTAAAGGTAGGCTCAACATGAATATTACCTTAAGCATTATTTTAGCATTTTTTATCCTATCATCTCCGGCGCTAGGCGTTCGATATCTTATTAACGGAGACTTTGTCCACAAAGATCCCCTTTGTCAGGCGCTAAAAAGAAATTTTGAAAAATCCGCACAGCTAACAGAGGAAGAAGAACCTTTCGAGCTTGAAATTAATTTGGGGTCTCTGGCGTGTGCTCAAGTGGAAAATATTTCTTCATTTTTAATTAAATTAAGTAAAGGGATAACTAGTGGTAGGAAAGTGTCTTTGGTGGAAATTAAAGATGGCTCTGCAGGAAATTTAACCTCATCTTTCCTGCTTTGCAACCTTAGTAAGAGCTAATGAAGCCTCACTTTGCGCTACACCCATAAGAGAGAAGCTAAGCAGGCTCCTCTCTGCAGAGAAAAATTACCTTCAAGCCAGGAAAAGTCATGAGAGAGTTCCTTTTGCCTGGGAATCTTGTGAAAAGGAAATTAATGAAGCCCCTTTTCTGCGAGCAGGGTAGCCGAGAGAGGAAGGTTTACTAAAGCTCAGGGGCTTGTTGCAGAGGCCTTTAACAAGGAGACCCGCGATAGATTTCAACAGTCCCTAGAGCTCTGGCCTTGATGGGGACTGAGATCTTTATAAATTTGCAAAAATGAGATTGTTATTTATGAAGATGAAGCCACAGAGGAAAGGGAATCATTTACCGGATAAGGTGAAAGTTATTCAAGTAACAGGCGTAGTTGAGGATTTAGGAAAGTTGGCAAAAATGATTCGTATATTGCCACACTTGAAGGTTATTCAATTTCGGCAATCCGCTATTCTAGCCAAAGCTTGAGGCTACTGATAGAGGTGATGAGAGCTTGCCCTGGCCTGTTATGCGTAGATATACGGGAGGGGCTGCCGTACGGATCTGTAGGTATTTTGAAGAGGTTTTGGAGTGCATAGAGAGAGAAGAAGCTGAAAAGATCTTTTAAAGAAATTTGTAGTGGTAAGCGATCTCTGAGTTGAAATTGAGACGTATTTGAAGATCCATGGGGACAAAGTTGGGAGATAGTTGATGAAATTTTTACATTTACAAAGAGACCTACTTGAGCTTTAAGGCCTATTTTGATTTTATTCTCGAGAGCTAAATCTTATGAGAAAAATCATCAGTACCTTTTTTTGTAACTCTTCTTTTTATGACCAGAGATAGTGGCGCGGTGGGGAGGAGATGGTGAAAAATGTGAATCTTTGAAATGGGGTACAGACGCGTTTATACAAAAACTCCCACTGGCCATAGTCTCATCAAGTGACGAGGCGGGGAGGAAAAAGTCCATGACCGAAAACAATTCTTCTGTGGTCTGGCTCATCAGAGCAAGATACTTAGAGAGGAGCTCATTCGGGGGTCCGTTTTTGGACACACAGCTTCAGAGATCAAAGAAAAATTGACGATCAAGAGCAGTAAATGGGCAGCCTTGCTTTTGAATTTTTGGATGAAAAGGGTGGGAAAGTGGGATCTACTTATTTTTGGTCATCAAGATCCCGTCAAAATTGAAAAACCATTTTTTTCTCAGTGGCAGGAAACATAAGGTATGAGGCGCCTATGGGCATGCGGGATGATGAAGAGAAGGCTCCCAACTCACAGCAATTTTTCACTCCATGAGACTCTAAAGAAGATGAAAACGGATACACAGAAGTGTTTCCTAAAACAGAAGAGCCCTTTATAAAAGAGAGTCTTAGTTTCGATGTGAAAATGTTGGAACAAAAATGGTTGATGTATATGAAAAGGTTTATTCCAGACCAGGGGGTCTTTTTTTCAGATCTTTAATTTCTCGACACCAATATCTTTTGCAGGAGAACGACTTTTGCTCTTACTACGCAACCCATGCAAGCAAGATCGAAAGTAAGATAATCTCAAGGAGGCCTATATTTGCAACGATGATAAACAAGAGGACAAATCTGGAGATCTGCTTCACAGTGAGCAGTGGGGCTTCAAAATGAGGGAAAATAACGGTTTGCAATCCTTCATAGCGTGGGTTAAAGGCAAAATGCCTGATGGAGGAAAGACTATTGCCCAGGCCGCATTGTTAATTTACAGCGCAGTACTATGTATCCGCTGTTCTACGGCAATTATCTGTGATTTTTTTTGGGAACAAAGAAAGCTTTAAGAAAATATTGGAAAAAGAGGTTTGTTGCAAGATGACGGTGCTCCTATCAATATGGGTATCTGCATCTAACCATCTTAAATCTTCACGTCTTGTAGAGACCGACCCAATGGATGATTTGATTGAGGCATATGAGAGGGTAGCTGATCGGACCAAACCCGACCAAACAATGGGTATGGCTGAAAATGCGTCTGTGATTCTTCAGCAAAGATATTCCATTCATTTTGAAAAGAGTCCCGATTTTAAGAAAAGAGGACCTAGGTACACCTGAGAGTGTCAATTTGTTCTACAAACTCAGGATTTGGAAAAATCGCCAGAAAGTCGTCGTTTCGTCTTGAGGTTCTTGAAGAAAAACTGAATCTCCGGCAAAGTTTTAAAGTAGCGAGAGATCTTATCGTGCGTTTGAAAAAATAAGAACTACAAAAAGATCCTTCTTTTAAAAGGCTCTTGCCCAGCTCCTAATGGATGAAAAATTCTTGGCCCTTCATAAAAGAAAAAGCTGCTTCAGTTGCAGTGCGATGCTGGGATCTCCATCTAGAACGAAGAGCCCTACCATGGCGTAGGGAGTAGGCAGATGGAAGGGAAAGATCAAGAGATTGCATGGTGGCCTGGATAGTGGTCTAGTCAATAACCGTAATTCCCTGGGCCGTTTAATTTGTTCTGGAAGATGGTTGGCTGGCAAGACACGCTGGTAGCTTCCGAGGTTTGAACCATCACGCGGGTTCCTGGAGCAAAATATCATCTCCTCTTTCTTGTTCTGAACAAGGGTTAGAGTTTGCCCGTTTTCCTTGGTGATTAGATATTCTATGCCTTTCCATCGGAAAGAGCTTGTTCTGAAGCAAGTCCGGCGATACCGCCAACCACAGCGCCGGCTGCCATAGCCCAAATATTACCCGTGCCTCCGCCAATGTATGACGCAGCTCCTGCCCCTGTGCCTGCCCCTAACAGACCGCCTGTGCCAGAATTTTCTCCCGTTATATTCACTTCACGCACAGCCACAACGCCTAAATTCAACAACCATGCTTTGGCCAACATCGTTATAGCTGTATTGATCTTGGCCATTTGCGCGCAACTTGTAAGTGCTAATATGGAAATCGATGCGGAAAGAAAAATTCTTTTGTTCATGAAGTTGCTCCTGAGCTGTGAGGGGATGAAACTGGTGGGATGCAGAACGCGTATCATATGGGTCAAATTCTCTCTTTAGGGACAAAGCGCTCGCTAGTCGAACATATGTGCCCCGCTTGAAAAAGAACATAAGAATATGAGAGGGAAGAGATAAAGGTTTCTTCCCAAACGGGTAGATGGGGTTGAGGCATCACGAAGAACATATTTCACTGGAGAGCCATCAAGGCTATACCATCCCTCTATTTTTATGTCCAATAACGGACGCTCCAACAAAAACAAAGGATTTCTAGGAATTTGCCAAATAGCCAGCTTTTTGAAGAGTGTGTTGAGGGCTATCTTGTAGTTTTCTGCATTGAGTCCTGCAAATTCAGCGATTTGAGTCACATTAACTTTCGATTGGATTGAGTCCTGTAACGATTTATTCTTGGGAAGTTGAGGGTAGATATGAAGGGAAGGTTCTATTGCTTCTGCAATAAGTAGTAGGGGCGTACAGCCTGCTAGACAAAGACATAAGAATAGGGGATAAAATTTCTTCATAAATCATTCCTTTGGTGCACCTGCACATTTGTTTATTTAATGCGAAAAAAATAGTATTAAAAAAATAATGATACTTTAAAATGTGACTGCCGTATTAAATATATTATAATACTACCTATACTTTGTTTCAATAAAAACAATAAAAATATTCATTTTGTAGAATTGTTTTGTCGGGTGCTAAGTTCGCAGGACAAGAAGGTAGAGTTTACGATCTGCCCTAGGGCAATATTTCTTTTCAAGAGAGTTGATCTGGGAATTAATTTTTGTGACTAAGGCCCAAGAAAACGGTATAGTTCTAGATGGAAGTATCTTAAAACATATAACCGTTACCCTGCGCTCCCATGGTCCCCCGGTTCTTATATTTTCTTGAGTTTTTAGAAATCGTGATACAAAATATACCGTTGGATTTGTCCAAAATAGCGATAAACGGTATGTAGAATAAGCGAACGGACCCGGGGCAGTACCCGGCACTCCACCAAAGTTCACACTGTTTTCTAAGAGCTAGGTTTAGGGGTGAAACAGGATCGACGTACGTGGTAAGGCTGCTTTTCGCTCGGTATGGTACCGCCGTAACGGGCTTTTGTAAATTGCCAATGGAATAAAAACCATCGGTCGTTGCTTGTAATGACAATATCGTTCCTGCAGTAGCTGCAGCAGCTTAAGTCGTCGGCAACACGCGGTTCGGGGGCACCGGGCAACAGAAGCCCCACTTTCTTTTAGTATCTGGTTATCCACATGTCTTATTTGTACGATGATCGTTGAAAGAGATTTACATTGGTGTCGATTGGGGGTGGAGTGTGAAAAATTAGGGTTTTCTGCCTAGAAGACCAGGATTTGATTCGAGCTATTTCAAAAGTTATCAAGTGTTCTTAGGCTTCCAAGGAAGGGTTGGCTTATAGATCTATCTGGAAACGGAAGTCATAAACCTGAATCTCAAGATTATAATGAGAGGCCTTCTCTCGTCGTTCTTCTGTTAAAACGGGCTGAGCACTTCCCTCGGTGGAGAAATCCAGGTAAAATTGAGGCAATAATTGAAAAATTTACCAACTCTGTCATAGCTCAAATCTTCTGACCCATAGGAGGTGATTATGAGGGCAAGCTTCTGAGAAATAAGACAGTTGAGATATAACCTCATTGTATTTTATTGGTTTTTATTTTGAGTCTAGAGTCATAAAATAAGAAGGAAAAAAATCTTATGAGATAGTGTATTCTACCGGCTCAAATCACTTGAGGGGGCAAAGATGACACTGGATCAGGACAGAATTTGTGGACAACCCAGAATCTCGGTGTCCAGTCGTGTTGTTATTGGACATTTCGAGTCTATGGAAGGTTTGCCTATTCAGGAGCTGACTGCTGGTCTTGCTACTTTTAAATATCATGTAGAAGAAGATCATTGGCAGCCCTAAGGGTGGATGGCCATTGTAACTTTTGGGGAAGAGGCTGAATTATTTCAAGATTTTAAAACAGTGGATATTCACTGCCCCTATCCTGGAAGCCAGAGCTAACATTGGGTAAGGCCTTAGAGTTGGGTTGGAGGTTTTAGAAAAGAGAAAGAAGACCTACAAGGCCAACGGCATTTCCTATATCGACCGTGGATATTTCTCATAACGGACGGGGGCGCCTACCGATGGCATGCTCTGGTATGAAAATGCTAAGATCGTTCATCAAGCGGGAGAGTGAAGGGAAGCTCTCTTTTTTTGCAGTGGGCGTCAAGGAGGCTGATATGACTATCTTATCCCAAATAGCCCCCTGAACACAGACCACCATATTTATTGAAAGACCTTAAATTTAAAGAGTTATTCCAGTGGCTTTCGGCCTCTATCCGATATGTGTCTACCTCCCAAAGAACTAATGAACCACTCCAGCGTGGCTTGCCTTCTGTAAAATCGTGGGCTCAGAGAATGAAGATCTATGAAGACGACAGACGATCTCTTGTCAAAGGATCCCCCTTGGCCACAAGCTTTCGCCTATGTCCAAGGAAGTGTTCATAAACACCAAAACACTCTAAACCAAGATTATGGGAGTTGGACCTGGGGAGTCCCCTTTACGCTATTTGATAGTGAGCGTTTCTGGAGCGGGCTCGCTCTTTTTGCCAAAGAGAGCGCGCAAGTGGTTACAAAAATTTCATTCTACATTGGAAGGCTTCGTTAAGAAAAATCTATTCTCCGCTCAAGGTAGAAAGCAGGTGCTTACCAAAAACTAGGGAAATTTTAGTCGTGAAATACAAGAAGGATTATTGAAGAATCCAGGCATCAAGGGAGGGAAGATCACTGGATTTTTGTTCTACTTTGCTATCAGTGGTAATGGTACCTGAGGGCACTTTGTGTTCCAAGGGGGATAGTTATTGTGTGCATCTAATGCTGAGTGTGACCAGTACACATTGACCATGCCTCTCCAAAGAGGCAATTTTGTCAATGAGACTAATTTCATTCTCATTCTGATGCTGCGGTTAGAATGACCACTACACACAAAAAGAGATCCCTGAGTTCTTGGCTTTGGCCACCATGGAGTCAGTTTCCTTGTCTCATCAGACTCATCCTTTTATGCCCATTTTTCTCGCCTTTGGAGGAATTCTTAAAGAAGAAAAAAAACCTGAAGGCCAAAAATGAGAACTTAAAAAATTCTTAGAGTCCGATCGTTTAAATGAAAGATCCCCTGACGATAAAACACTTTTGTGGCCTACTTTCCTCCGGGTATTTTTTTACGCTCTAAGGGGCAAAAAACACAACAAGGAGGTAAGTGCGTTGTGAAAGGAGGGGGCTTATGAGCGCCTCTGTTTTAAAAACCTTTGGGGGTTCTCTATGATAGTCATGGAGGCCAAGTCATATTAGCGCGCAAAATAACGAGCGGGAGGGTTCTATTTATACAACAGGAAGCTTCTTGCTCCCAAGATTTACCACGAACCCAGTCTGTTGCAAGGGGAAAACTGAAAGTCATGCTTGGGCATGGCTCAAAATTGGGTAGCTTGGCCGCAAGTCTTATCTATGAGAATGGTCAGATCATTGGTTTTTTAATGCCAAAGATCGAGACAAAGCCCTCCCCTTTTTTACCACCCGCGTTTTGCGCAACATATGCCCGATGTGACCTGGTATACCCTTCATAAGATCCCTTGTCATACCGCAAGGGCATTGGCCAGCTCCATCAGAGAACATTATTATAGGGGATATAAAGGCAGAGAACATCCTCGTTTATGCCAATGGGCATCCTGCTTTAGATGCGGACTCATTTCAGATAGAAGACTCAAAGACCAAAGCCATTTTTAATTCATCAGTTGGATCAGAGGCTTTATTCCCTGAGCTCATAGGGAAGCATTTGGGAACATTCGGCGCACGCAAGAGCATGATCGTTTTGGGTTAGCGGTGCTCATTTACTATTTGTTATTTGGGAACATCCTTTTAAGGGCGTATGGCACGGTGAAGGGGAGCCTTTGTCTGTGGATGAAAAGGTATATAGAGGCCTACGCCTTTGCGCCGACAAAACTTATTTCCAAAAGCCCACTTTCTTTCCCATTTCCATATTACCGTTGCCTTCCCGAAAGACGCATTTGAGAGGGCTTTTGTTCACGGACACCTAGACCCCACTAAAGACCTACAGCCGAAGAATGGAGCCGTCTCCTTGGACAAAGTGAGAAGCATCTGGAGCTATGTGAACGAAGTGGCGCTCATTTTTCTACAGGACGTCGAATAATTGTCCATGGTTTTATTTTGATCAAACAAGTTGATCTTTTTAAAATTCCTATGGCGTCGAAAGGGATTTTCATACTGAAAAGAGACTTTTGAATGCGCTTTACATGGGGCTCAATTTATCAAGCCAAGACCCTTTTGAAGGCTGGAAATTTCATGGAATCTAAGGAGCAATATGAAAGAGACATTGTGGAGGCAGAGACCGTTTTTAACAAGTTGACGCCCTTGGAAGAGGCGCTCAAAGCGGCGCAAGAAAGACCCGGTGATTTGTAAGTTATGGGAGGAATTTCCCTACAAAAATAGTGACTCTTTGGCATGGCGTGGTTTTTATTTTCAAGGGGAACCTATTATTAAAGCAGTTGCTCGGTCGGTGGGGAGAGTCGGCATTTAAGGATTTTAATATGCTAGTGGAGACGTCGAGAATTTTGAATCGTCCGCCACTTTATTATTTTGATGAGCTAGTGGAGATTTTTACCTCAGTAATCATAGAGGTCGATGTACCCACCCAAAATTGGCCTGATGAATGGGAAAATTTGGAGACCCGTTCCCAAAACCTTTCAAAGAAATTTGGATTTCTAAAAAAGTCTATTCTGGAAGAAAATGGAGAAGGCATCTTGCAGTATTGGGATGAATTTTTTGAGAGGCACTTAAGAAAAATGGGCCTAGAGATTCCCGCACAAGTAATTTTGGATAGTTATTTTGCCCAAATATGCAAAGATTCATTTGATGTGGATACCTTGACGTTGATGCCGACGAAAGGGGGGTATTTCCTAAAAGGATTGAAGCAGCTCATTCCCCGAACTTTACAAAACAAATCACTACCCATACGATTTGGGTTTTTGATAAAAAGTTCTCAGAACCCTTGTGAGGATCTTTTTATAGAAGGGGCGGAGTTTTCAAAAAAAGGAGGAAAGGTTTTTCTTGCGTGGGATAAACTCCAAGCATGCTTTTTTAAAAAAAGAATGGTCCAAGGGAAAAAAGTAGCCCTGAGCGCCCAAGGGGCTATTGCACTGGGGAGTTATCTTTTTGGCTTCGGGGATCGAAAAACCATAAAACAAAGGCCTGGGGCATCGGTGGTATATGCGCATATAGAGGGATCTCTCCCATGGTTTATCCAAAGCAATTATGGCAAGGTAAAAATAGCTTTAAGACGGAAAGGGGTGTGGCTTCAGTTTTATTCTCCTTGCGACGTAAGTGTTCCAGGACTAAATCTTGTACTTCATCCTTATGGAGAAATTATTATTGATTCAAAGGTAGAATTAGCCCAATTTGTAGGAAAGGTTGATTCTTTTCGACTGGAGGCGTTCCGAAAAAGGAGAATTTGGGTTACTATAACCCCTGCTCAGGAAGCCAAAAGAGGGGCGTTAAAAAAAGCGAAGCTCACTTTGGCTTTGAATAAAGAAAAGTCAGACTACAGGGAAGACGATTTAGTAATCAAATTTTTTTAAGAGTGATGGCTTAAGAACTGCCAGGGAAAATGAATTGATGAATGACACACGGATACAGACGAAGAGAAGAAGTCTTAAGTTTTTTCCTCTAGGATGGATTATTTTCTTTTTATTCTTTTATACGCTGACTCATGCCCAGAAGGTGATTTGTCTTCGAGAAAATGTAAAGACTGGCTTTGCCATACGTCCGTTTTCTGAAAAAGAAAAAATGCCGCTTGTTATGAGGGTTATGGCCTTTGATGTGGCGAACCAACGCATTAAAGGGGCGGCATACATAATGCCTCTTAAGAAGAACGGAAGGCGTTCACTAAAAGCTATAGAATTGCCTCTCGGCTGTACTCTCCATAGGAATAAAGGCAATAATTCTATGACCTTGGAGTTAACAAAAACCAATGA
The DNA here is from genome assembly GCA_018401675.1 of Alphaproteobacteria bacterium. GTDB lineage: Bacteria > Pseudomonadota > Alphaproteobacteria > 16-39-46 > 16-39-46 > M30B67. The sequence continues at coordinate 102,751 of JAGYKM010000002.1, forward strand.
TGCAGATCCATGGATAATCTGTCCCAGAAAATATCTCTCGAAAGCGCTAACAGAGGGAAAGCAGGTCAGTTTTATAACCTACAAGGATGAGTCTTTGGCGCTTGTCTCGACAAAAGGAAAGAAGCCTTTGAATGAAAAAGGGCTTTTTTCATTCTTAAGGCGGTTCCAAAAAAGAAGAGCAGAAATTCATAAAAAACTTAAAGTTCTTATTGTTGACACTAAGGCGGATCAGAAAGGGAATATACAAAATCACCCAGAAGAAGTGGTTTTGGAGTCTCTTCCTGGATATGAAGGGGAATTAAATGAGCTTTGTAAAAGTGCTACGGAGTTAACGATATTGGCCTTTGGTCTTCGTCCCTTGGGACAAATGGTGTCCTTGGGGGAAGGTAAGCTTACCCTTTTTGGGACTAACCATTTCCTTCAAGAAGGTGGCGCACCTGAGAGGAAAAAAAAGGCACTGTGGATAACACATGTTGATGAATGTATTTCTTGTCCCCACAGTATAGAGGAAATGAGATATGACGCTCAGGAGGCTCTTACTAAGGGTCATTTTTTTAAGGAAAGAGAGTTTAAAAAAACAGGAGAGACTGTCACGGGTTTTAAAAAAGAAAAGCCGGAAAATATCTTCCTTCTTAAACAGCGGATATTGAGGGACGGAGGTGTAGAATCTATCTGTGAAAGAGTCTATCCTTATGGGTTCATAAACAAGATGTCTCAAAGGGTAGATGGCTACTTGGGAAAGCTAGAGTGCAAAGAGTGGGTGAAGGCGCATTTTTCTTGTGGAGGCACAAAAGAGGCCGGATCTCGAGAAAGGTCGATTCAGAATCCAAAAGCTTCTCCTACTAACTCCGTGAAGGGTGGTAAAAGATGAGGAAGAGGCAGTGTCCTGCGTGTTTGACAGAAACCCACCATTCAGGAGGGAGATGCTCCTCTTGTTCCTTTCACTTGATAGACCACCTTCAAAAAACACCCTTACTCGTAGTGGGTCTGGGGGGTGGTGGTCCAAAGAAATTCTATCCGGCCATGGTTATTCAGGCCTTGGTTCATGGCGCTCTTCTCCTATATGGGTACGATGCGAAGGTGATTTCCTCAAACCCGTCACTTTTGTGCATTTACAAAAAAAGTTTCTTTGGAACAATGCTTCCGAAACGCTTGGTTAGATTCTCAGAGTATGGGCAAGACCCTCTTCCGAAAGTTTGGAAAAAATATGGCGCTTATGTTTTCTTCCTAGAAGACAAACAAGATGAAAAGGATTTGGAAGATCTCTTATTTGGCTATTGGGGGGGCATTTCTTTTTGGAAAAAAGTCTGTAGGTCGGTACCTTGTGTGCTCAATATGCCCGCGGAATCTCGATTTATAGGAAATAGTAGGTTTATCGAAAGTGGTGGGGAGTATCCTCAAGGAGAGATGTCGTCAATGCTGCGTAGGGCTTTTGGGGTACGCTGGGGACGCCGGCTTTTAATCTTGTTAGAAAAGATATTTCCTGTGCTTCGGTTTGACAGCTTTGACGTTGCGTCCCAAAGCGATAGCGATCAGGATAGATTGTGGGAAAGTTTTATGTGGATTTTACTTAACACTAAAAATGTTAAGCCAAAAAAGAGCGTCGGATATCTATCGGTTTGGGGGCGAGATGTTTTTCATAAACTGTGTTCAAGCGGAACCAAAGTATGGACCAGACATCGTCCTTAACTATAAAGATAATGGGCAAACCATCTGTGAGATGAGGGAAAAAGAAAAATGGGCGCATTGGATGAGATTTTAAAAAAAACGGATATAAAAAAAGAAGAACTCTCCTCTAGAGAGAGTTTAGAAACTGAGTCGAACTCTGACTTGCCTAAAGATAAAGATGATCTGTCCAGAGATAGCTTAGAAGAGAAGGAAACTGCGACCAAGCAAGAACCATTAAACGGAGTGGTAACGACCCGTAACGATGAGGGAGAACTTACCCAAAAACTTTCTTATGTTAACGGGGTGCTTGATGGGTTAGGAGAGATATACAGGGACGGAAAGCTCAGTCAAAAAATGATGTATAAGCAAGGTCTTCTTGATGGTGTATCTGAAGGATTTGACGACGAGGGTAATCTTACCCATAAATTTTCTTATGTAAAAGGCAAACTTTCAGGAACGAGTGAGACCTATATTAAAGGATCTCTTTTTTGTAAATCTATCTATTATGATAATCAAAAAAATGGACCTGAGATTCTCTACAATCCTACATCTGGGGATATTCTTGCACAGCGTGCCTTTGATAAAGGTCAATTACAAGGTTTAGCCACCTTCTTTGGTCCCAATGGTCGGATTGTGAGAAAAGTAACTTACTTAAATAATCAGCTTGAAGGCGAGAGCGAGCTCTTCTATCCTTCTGGCGAATTATTCGAAAAAGGGTATTATAGGGATTCTCAATTAGAGGGTGAGCGCATCCAGTATTATCCTACTGGTCGCGTTCGAGAAAAAGCCACCTTTGTCTCGGGAAAACTGATTGGAAAGCCCGATATTTTTTCGGAAAAAGGAAAGTTGCTAAAAAAATAATGGCCTCTGCTGCGATCCTCTACGATTTGACAATTATCGGCGCTGGTCCTATTGGGGTTCTAATGGCTCTGCTTGCCTATTACAGAGCGAAGCGGCTCGGAGCGCACTGTCGTATCGCTGTGATGGATAAAGCCCCCATAGCCCTGTTGAACGAGCCAATGCGAGATGGGCGAACTTTCGCTTTAACGCCGCAAACAATCGACTTACTCAAAGAGCTTTCTTTATGGGAGGCTTTAGCCCCCCAGGGGTGTCCTATTGAGCATATCCTCATAACGGAAGGCAAGGCTCAAGAAGGAACCCACTATGATGATAGGTTGAGACACGGTCCGTATGGTTATATAATTGAAAGTGCTGATTTGAGACAGGGGCTTATGGACAGGCTATTGGAAACAAAGGATATTCACTTTTTTCCAAATTGTGCTTTAGAGGGTGTTTTTCCCGGGCTTTTTTCCCACCGTTTGATCTTTCAAGATGGCACCCAGCATAACACCCGTCTTGTGGTGGGGGCTGATGGTAGAAATTCTGTGGTACGAGACTATTTTGGGATGGAGGCAAGGACTTTCCTATACGAGCAACACGCCTTGGTTTGTCATTTTTCTCATGAATATCCCCATAGAGGATGGGCAATGGAAAGTTTTTTCCCAACAGGCCCCTTTGCGACTCTCCCTATGTTAGGGACCCAGAAACACCCTCATCTAAGTGGCATGGTCTGGTCGGATGCGCCTGAGACGATTACAAGACTCAAGAGCATTTCAGAAAAGGCATTTAATGAAGTATTAGCTACAAAACTAGAAACCCACCGTTATGGTAATGCTCGGTGTGTGAGTCACCGGTGGACCTATCCCTTAATGGGGCTTGTGACGCCACAGATGGTGAGTTTAAGAGTGGCATTGGTGGGAGATGCGGCCCACGTTATTCATCCTGTGGCAGGCCAAGGACTCAATCTAGGGATAAAGGATATTGATACGCTCTCGGTGATGGTGGGGTATGGGTTATCTTTGGGGCTAGACCCAGGGTTAGGGGAAATTCTGACGCGATATCAGAGGCTTCGACGGCTTGATGTGGTTGGGTATTTGGGTATAACTCATGGGATCTTGGAGCTTTTTAAAATCAAATCGGCGGTGATGAGTTCTTTGCGTCATGAAGGACTCAAGGCCTTAGATAAACTTTCTTTCCTGAAAAAGGCCATTATGGATAAAGGCATGGGAAAACAAAGTGATTACGGGCTGTCCTTAGAAAGACAAGCGCTCAGAGATGCAGATTTAAAACAAGATTCTATGGAGGACTTTTAAAAAGTTCCCAAAGGCCTGTCCGGTGAAACAGTGAGCGGCGTGGCCTCTTCTAAGGAGAGATGACCAGCAGAAGGGGTAATATCAACCACACCGCCAGGTGCAGATGGCGAAACCTCATATATTTTCCAAACGCGTTCTATGTGGCCAGAAAGGGTGAAGGAAAAATGACCATTGGCGCCATCAAAGCCCTGAGGATTGAGAAGACTATCTAGGACGGAGACAGACAGATTTGCGCTTAGAGCAATGAGGCCATCATAGCCCAAGGCTGAGAGGTTATCCGGGAAGGTACCAAAGGCCTTAAGGAACTTATCTTTGAATCGTTCTTTAGCCCCAAGAGAAGTGCTTGAAAACACACCACCTTTGAGGGCGGGTTGGGAGAATAATTTTTCATCCTCCCATTGGCCAGAGCCTAGAAGCTTGGGCTTAGCGGCTGTATAACTGGCATTTTTTTCTAAAAACGAGAGGATGGTTAGAAGGATCTCTCCTCCTTCTGGGATCAAGATACCCTCTACTTTAGAAAAGTCTATGAGGGAGAGGGTTTCCGCTAAAGTAGAGGGATCACCATAAGTCAATGTGTCGAAAAGGGTTAATGAGGGCACGGAGACTACTTTTTGACGGACAGATTGACTAATGAGGGTACCGTAGGGAGACTGAGGAATAATAAGAAGAAGCGAATGCACTCTTTGGCTGAAGGCATAATCCAGCAAAATATCCATCTGGTCTTTGGGTGAATAGCCCATAATAAATATATTGTTACCGGCTACAGAATCAGCATTCGAAAAGGCCAAAATGGGAATGCCTTTTTCCCACGCCAAGGGGGTAATGGCGGTTACGTCAGGGGCATGAATAGGGCCTAAGATGCAATCTATGGGTCCTTTTTGAAAAAGAGCTTGGGCGCCTTTTTGAGCGCCAGATTCCGTGCTTCCAGTATCTTGGATCACTAATTCTATCGAGCGGGAGTTGGCTTCAAGCAAAGACAGCTCGATGGCTTTTAGAAGGGAGTCGCCCAAAGGGGCATGATTACCAGTCAGAGGGAGCAAAACACCGATCCGTCTGGTGAAGGATGGGGCATTCTCTGGTTCTTGTAAAAGAGGAGAAGCAAGGGAAGAAGTTGTTATGGGATGGGCAGGGGAAGGTAAAGAATGGTCTGGAGTTAGCTCTTGGTCTCTTTTAGAGCTACACCCTGAGAGCATAACCAAACCTAGGAACAAGGGGACCAGAGTGAAAGGAGGCAAGCGCTGTGTTATTTTAAAAAACAGTGAGGTTAATGCACCCATGGGTTTATATCCTTGACCTAGAATTGAAGAACTAACAAAAGAGGAAGTGATAGACAAAAAGAGTTTGCCATAAAGGAAGAGCATAAGCTAACGGTATCTGCATCTTTAAATTGACTTTTTAGATGCCCGGGGTTTTAGAGGCCGCCTTGCTATATACCATGGGCTCGTCTAGACTAGGGGACTTAAGGCGTTGGAGGCAATCTAATGATCTCAAACTCGTTTTTAGGATAGGCTTCTAAAATCAAGTGGTGTAGTGAGAAGGCGTGTATAGGAAGAAGACTCGTTATGAAAAAACCAAAAGACCCTTTGAAAAAAAGAACTCTCTCTTCGCAAAGATGGATTGCCAGACAGGTGCGAGACCCCTATGTGATGCAAGCCCAAAAGGACGGATATCGCTCCAGAGCGGCCTATAAACTTTTAGAGCTTAATGAGAAGTTTTTATTCCTCAAGCCAGGCCAACGGGTTCTTGATTTGGGTGCTGCACCCGGGGGATGGACTCAAGCGAGTATTCCCTTAGTTCAAAGTGGTGCAAAAAACCCAAAGGTTTTTGGATACGATCAATTGCCCATGGAGGCTATTCCTGGAGCATTGCTTATAGAGGATGATTTTTTAAGCCCCGGTGCGGATGAGAGGCTCGAGACAGTTTTGGGCGGAAAAGTGGATGTGGTTTTATCGGACATGGCACCATCTACCACGGGGCATAGGGAAACGGACCATTTGAGAATTCTTGGTTTGGCAGAGGCAGCCTATGATTTTGCCCGAAAGCATTTGACTGAAAAGGGGGCTTTTGTAGCGAAGATTTTTCAAGGTGGAACAGAAAAAAGTTTATTGGATCTTTTGAAGAAAGATTTCCAGCGTGTGCATCACGCAAAGCCCAAGGCAAGTCGAAAAGAAAGCTCAGAGCTGTATGTGGTGGCTTTAGGTTTTAGAGGATTACCCCCACCTTCAGAAGGAATGTAAGAAAGTCATGAAACCAGGTGCCCGTCTCAAAACCATCGCAGAATTAGTGGAAACTATTGCGAAGAGTGATGAACCAAGCGATCGATTTTTATCGATTTATTTTAAGAAAAATCGGTATATCGGGTCAAAAGACCGCAAGTACATTAGTGAGGGCGTCTATGGATGCTTAAGGGAAAAGATTTTCCTAGAAGAAGGTGTAAAAGCCTTTACAGGGGATAGAAACGTTTTTGAAAAACGTGTGATCCTATACGCCATGAGCAAAGGAATGCTGGCCCAAGAAGTGGGTCAACTCTGCGATGGATCACGATATCATATGCGATCTCTTTCATCTCAAGAGCTGGCTTATATTGATCAGTTACCTAATGAAAGACCCAAAGGAGCTTTCGTTATATGTCCTTCCTTGCAAGCCCCCTTTCAGCGGGCTTTTGGTACTGAACCACTTATTAAAGAAGAGTTGAGTGCGTTGATGGAAAAAGGACCTGTGGATATACGGGTGAATACATTGAAAGGGAACCGAGACCAAGTTCAAGAAGGTCTGGCAGAAAAAGGAATAGAGACAGAGCTAACACCTTTTTCTCCAGTGGGGCTGCGCTTGAAAAAAGCAGTTCCTTTAAAAAATCTTGAACTTTTTAAACAAGGATTCATGGAGTTACAAGATGAAGGATCTCAACTAACGGCGCCTTTGCTGGGTGTGGATACTCATCATCGAGTGCTTGACTATTGTGCAGGCGCGGGCGGAAAAACTCTCGCGTTGTCGGCAATTATGAAGAACAAGGGGAAAATTTTAGCCACAGATATCTGTCCTAAGCGTCTTCAAAAAACCATTCCTCGGTTAAAAAGAGCCGGGTGTGCTAACGTGCAAGTGGATCCAACATTTCTTGAAAAAACGCCTGAGAACGGAGGAAGTTTTGATCGTATTTTTGTTGATGCGCCCTGTTCTGGATCTGGAACCTGGCGGCGGCATCCAGAAGAATTAGAAAGAACCTCTTTGGATACGGTTTTAGGGTTTCAAGTCACTCAAAAGAAAATATTAAGAGCGGCTGCACGGCATCTCAAGAGTGAAGGTTTTTTATTATACGTGACCTGTTCAGTATTCAAAGAAGAAAATGAAGACGTGATTGAGGATTTTTTGACGCATCATTCTCAGTGGGCACAGGTATCGATTAATAGATTTTGTGATTTTTTGCCTTCAACGGGTATGGCAAATCCAGTCTATTTGAAGCTATCTCCCTATAGAACTCAAACTGACGGGTTTTTTGCAGCGCTCTTAGAGAAGAAATAGAAAAGACGGCACTTAAATGGCTAGGCATAATATCCTACATATTTAATTTCTGAGAAGGAAATTATTAAGTAACAAACCCACAAATTTAATAAGTCTGTAGTTTAGTTACTATATATTTGAAATTTTTAAGATTATATCCTTATGCTCTAAGGTTAGAGTGAGAGATTTATTGACATGTGTGGGTCTTTATAATATTAGACATATTATTAAATAATTGTACATTATGGAAATCAGTTAGTTAAGTGATTACGAAAAAACTCTATTTCTTGTGTTGCCGTTGCTTTGGTTCTCTGCCTCAATAGCTGCACCACCTTGCTATGGATGAGATGGGAGATATTTTCGAGGAAACTGCTGATGTCCGAACAGCGGCACGCACCATTCTCACTAAGATCTATAATGTGGAACGGTGCCCTATTTTTCCCGGTCCTGAAAGACTTTCCAAGGGTGTTTTTACATTTTCTTGAAATCCATAATATCTGGCTGATTTAATTGTAAGAGCAAGAGAAAAATCAGTGCTGGTGACTGCAGGAGCTAGGGGAGAAGAAGGAGTGATGTTGGCTGAGGCTGCTACTGTTATGACCAATGATAGAGTTTTTACGAGCTGAAAATATGCCAGGAAATATGTAGGTTTCTTCCCAAACGCTTCCGGTCAAAAATACAGTTGGATCATGGTGATATCTTGGGACTTATGGTGCATATCGCAGAAGGATCCACTGACATAGTTATGGCCAGAACCTTCATTCATTTTCTGACGGATGCTAAAAGAAACAGTCTCATGGAGGAGATTCAGCGTATTATCCCACCAGCCGCCTATCTACATCTCACAGTGAATGGATTAGATCAGAGTGATGGAAGAGCGTTTCAAGGAGGGTATCCAACGCACTTCGCTTCAACTTTTGTGGTTATTGATCAACTAGGGGCTCGTTCCTATCCTATCGTTTACCCCTTAGGGCATTAGTAGAGGATAAGGGACCCTTTGTTCTTTGAGAGGCCTCTGCTAAGTCCCCATAACCAAGGCTATGGGGAGGGTGAACAAGTGCAAGCGGGTGAAAACCGAGAAAGTCTATCTGCTGAAGAAATTGCAGAATATAAGCTGGCACTTAGATTCATGAGCGGAGATCCACTCTTTCCCGCTATGGGCGGCTTAGATTCCTTAATTCCTTATAAGATTATTAAGATCTGTAATGTCATAAGATTCTTTGACGAGACTGGTTTATTGGCGTTTTCTTAGTCAATTGTATTTGGTGAATGCATTGGTAAAGGCCGGTACCATCCCGGGACTGGCTTCAGTATCACTGAGATAGATTCGCAATCCGGCTGTTCGGTTCTTGTTAGAAAAGAAGCCTAACTCACAAAACTTTGGGCAATAGATAGATCAGACCCAAGAGTGCAGATTCCCTTATCTTTGCTCTTGGGTATATCTAAGGGATTTTTCTGATTACTCAAAAAGGTGTTTAATTGTATCCGATCAATGGAGAGGGACGCAAAGACTCTCTTGGCAAAAATAAGATGCCTTCTTGGAAAAGGGTAAGGATTACATCCATTGGCTATCTGATATTATTTTAAGCCCCCTCTAATTGTTCGATTTTTTAAGGCCAGCCAACATTCTGCGTAGAGTTTGTTAGTGAAACAATTTCATTTATTTAAAAATAAGCCTTGGTATGGAGCAAAAAATTAGCTATGAGATAGGGAGGGAATAGTAACCCCTTCTACTGTTGATACTGATACTTCAAAGATAGAAATTTTGATGAATTTTTTGCCCCTGGCCCCCTTGTGGTGCTGTTTAGGAATATTCGAAGGAATAAATTCCAAACAAAAGCTAAAAGTATCCTCTCCTTTGAATTTTTTCACGGAGCATGACGATTAATGGCTTTTAATCTGCAAAATTTCTTATGTCCAATAGAGCGCCAAGAGTGGAAGAAATTTCTTCCTATGGCTTTTATGATGTTTTTCATCATTTTTAATCTGACTATACTGCGGACGACTAAAGAAGCGTTGGTTTTAAGCCAACCGGGTTCTGGTGTAGAGGTTTTATCCTTTATAAAAACCTATTGTGTTATTCCCATTTCGCTTGGGTATATGGTGGGTTATGTGGTTTTGAGCAATTACTATAGCCAAAGACGAATATTCTACTTTTCAGTGGCTCCGTTTTTAATTTTTTTCCTAGTCTACGCCTTTGTTCTTCATCCTAATTTGGGAGAATGGCATATATCGCCTGTAAGATTGGCTGAGATTCAGCATGATTATCCGTCTATGAAGTGGTTTGCTGTATTACTAGGAAACTGGGGGTTCACTCTTTTTTTCATCATGTCTGAATTGTGGAGCGCAGTGGTCTTGAGTCTTATGTTTTGGCAATTTGCCAATGATATTACCACATCTCCCCAAGCTAAGCGGTTTTATGGTCTTTTTGGGATGATCGGAAATTTCGGGCTCGTTTTTGGTGGCCTGACTATTATGCAGTGTTCTCATTGTCCGGTGGGTGGTGATAATGTAGTGGCCTGGGACGCTGGTGTTCAACATCTTATGATGATTGCTGGTCTTTGCGTAGGGGCTATTCTTCTTCTCTATTTTTGGATGACTACGGTTTTGGGCTTTAAGAGAGCAGCTCCCAATAAGGCATCAGTGGAAGGAATTATCAAAAAACCTAAGCCGACTTTTCGTGAACAAATTTTGTATGTTACAAAATCGAAGCACCTACAATTTCTTTTTCTCATTGTTGTTTCCTTCTTTTTGGCGTTAAACTTTAGTGAAGTTCTCTTTAAAGACCGGGTCCTTCAAAGCTATCAAGCAGGTCATGAATACAGCGCATTTATGGGACGTTTGCAGATTACCATTGGGATCGTCTCCATTATCCTTACGTTTTTAGGAGGATCCATGTTGCGCTACTTTAGTTGGAAAGGCGGCGCGTTAATAACACCGATCTTGATGTTTATATCGACAACATTATTTTTAGGTTTGGTTTTATATATGGATTTTGTATCCATGTCTAATGGGGCAGATGCGGCGGTCATGATTGTATGGATTGGGTTTACCCAAATGATAACCATGCGGGCCACAAAGTACTCTTTTTTCGATCCAACGCGTGAGATGATTTATATTCCTTTGGATCGAGACCTAAGAACAAAGGGGAAAGCGTGTGTAGATCTTTTGGGAGGTCGACTGGGCAAGGGAGGGGGTGCGTGGATACAATCCATCATCTTCATGTTCACAGGCCTTGGTTTTAAAGAACTGACGCCGGCTCTTTATGTGATGATCTGTGGACTCATTATTGTGTGGCTAATTGCCATTGTCCGTTTGAGCAAAATCCATACACCAACTTAAGTTTGAGCCCATAGCTATTGCTAAATGGGGCTAGAGTGCACCAAGATGTTCCCATCAACGTTTAAAAATATCTAGGATATATCCATTTTGAAGAGAGTAAACTTGTAGTGGCCGAGAAGCTCGATATTCCAATTTCTGGGGAAGAGATAGGGTTTCTTCCAACCCCATCATTTCATCCTAAGCGGATTTTAATCTATGTAGGAAAGGATTTGCTGGGAGATGCTTTAATAAAACTTCCTTTTTTAAAAGGCATCAGAGCTCTTTACCCCTCCAGTGACATTGTCTGGTGTGCGGGACAAGGAAAGAGTGTGTATGGAACATTCTTGGCCCCCCTGGTAAAAGGGCTTTTAACGGACGTTTGGGATGATGTTCAATATGGGGGCTCATGGTTGGATGCATTGGCCCCACCAAAAAAATTGGTATCCCCCCCTTTTGATCTTATTATTGATACTCAAAAACATGTCAAAACCACGTTGCTTTTAAAGAGATTGCCTCATGAGCTATTCATTTCAAGTGCAATTGGCTTTTATTTTTCAGACCGAATCCCTCCAAAAGGAGCCTGTAGTGGTGGACGATCTCTTCAAGAAGATCTGAACTGCCTTCTGAGGGCAATTTCTCCCAGTGAGGGGAAGGGTGATGAAACTCCTATTGATCTCCCTCAACCAGCTGTCCAATTAGCCAGAGAGTTGCTGCCGCCCAATGAGTCCTACATTGGATTGGTCCCCGGGGGCGGGGGGAGACACAAATGCTGGCCATTGCACCGGTACATAGAGTTAGCCAAGTGGATCTATAATAGGGGGCACACCCCGGTCTTTATTTTAGGGCCCCAAGAGGAAGAATGGGCAGATACCATCCAAAAAGAGTTGCCTTGGGCTAAGTTACCCCTACAAGACCAGATGACTCAAGATCAAGGAGGCCCAACGGTTTTTATAACTATGGCTCTTGGATTGGCTATGAAGTTTGCAGTAACGAACGATTGTGGGACAGCCCACTTATTAGCCTTAGTGAATACGCCCTTGATCTCTCTTTTTGGTCCTACCAACGCTACAAAGTTTAAACCTGCTTCTCCGGTTGTGAATATCATCCAAGCCTCTACATGGGGCTCCAAGGCTATGTCCTCTATTCCACTGACGGCAGTCCAGGAAGCAGTCCTGGGGTTTGAAGAACGCTTGAGTTGTGGGGTTAAAGCTTATACCCACTGTCCTTGATCCGCGACGGGATAGGTGGTGGTAAAAGAAGGACGATGATGAGGATGCTTTTTAGCACCTAAGGGAATATGGGTAATGGTACGTTGGCCGTTCTCGTTCACACCTAAAAAGATATATGCATAGGTCGGATCTAAACCAAGGGCACTAGGGATCATTTCATGAGATAATGCTGCTGCTGGGTCCTTACTAGCACCTTCTTGAAAGTGAACCCTTCTAGGGCTCGCCCTATGGGGCTCATCGTTTGCAACATCTCCTGAAGTTGCATGAAAGCAGCAAGATAATTTTTTCTTAAGATAAACACTGGCTCGTTTGAGATTAGGAAATTTCCCTCCCAACGTATTAACTCGCTGGCCGTGAAGGCGGGCATAAACTTGGGTTAATCCAGCTGGGCTTTTATAATGGTGACACATATAGCTTCGGCCGCTTTGGGGAGAGTGGAGTAAAAACGACTGGGTGAATTCGCCATAGCGTGAGTAGGCTTTAGGTAGATTTGTAGAGGGGTAATATGAGGAAGTAATCCGTTCACGAAAGTCTTTCTTCATGGTTTGAGTTAGTCCTATTTTACGGATCCGTAGAGTAAGATCTTCCTCTGGGTAGGCCGCTTGAAGTACAGTATTGGCTCCTAGAAGAACAGAAAGGGTCAAAAAAATGGAGAGAAAGATTATTCTGATTCTTGACATGATACGAACTCCAACTGGCTATATAGAGTGAATATGTATAGTAAGAAATTTAGGACAGCTCTTAGGCACGCCCATATGGTAAGGCTATTCCAAATTAAGAAATTAGGCAATTCTAAAAAATTATATAAAGATTTTTGGGTTTCAAGAGAAGGAAAGAGTTTCTAGGAGGTGGTTCCAAGATGCCATTGGCTAGCCAATTCATCAAAAGTGCCTTCATCTAAAGCATGGCGGATTCTTTTCATCAAAGAGGCCATAAACGTCATATTATGGATGGTGATGTAGGAGAAAGCCGAGAGTTCATTCGCCTTTAACAGATAGTGAAGATAGCTTCTCGAAACTGCAGCACAGGTAGTGCAGGGGCACTCCGGATCAATAGGCATCTGGTCATTTGTATAACATGCATTTCTCAAATTAAGATGGTCTCGAGGAGAAGCAGTCCCTTTTGATGGGTTGAGCTCAGGGGGCACTAAGGCGCCCCCATGGCGCGCAATCCTGGTAGGATGCACACAGTCAAAAGTGTCTATCCCATACTTAACCCCACAAAAGATATCTTCAATGCCTCCAATCCCTAAAAGATGAACGGGGCGATCAGGGCTCAAGAGTTGAGTGGTATAATCGACAATTTCATACATTTGATTTTTACTGGAACCTAGGGAGCCGCCTATAGCATGACCAAAAAAGGGCTGTCCATTGACGTAATCTGCACTTTCTGTGCGTAGATGAGGCCAAATCCCCCCTTGAATAATACCATACAGTCCCCGACTTTGGGCTTCATGACGTGAAAATTCCGCAAGCGATCGGTCTGCCCAGCGATGGCTCCGACGCATGGATTGAGCGGTTTCAAGCTCACTTAAATGAAAAGGCGTGCACTCATCTAGAACCACTATTAAATCTGCGCCAAGCTCAAGCTGGGTAGTAATTGAGGTTTCAGGGGACAAGCAATAATGGCTTCCGTCTACGTAGGACCGAAAGGTAGCACCCTCTTCCGTTACTTTGAGAAGGGTTTTCTTGACGACTTGTTGCCGTGATCCTTTTATCTCAGACGAAACCGAGCCGTGGCCCAGACTGAAGATTTGAAACCCACCGGAATCCGTAAATAATGGACCATTCCAGTCCATAAATTTGTGAAGACCTCCCATGGTCTCAATAAGCTTAGACCCCGGATTGATCATTAAATGATAGGTATTGGAAAGGATAATCTGAGCCCCAGTAGCCCGAACTTGCTCCATTGTGAGGCTTTTTAAAGAGCCTTTTGTGGCGCAAAAAATAAATGCAGGGGTTTCAACCACACCATGAGGCGTTGTAATGCGCCCACGACGGGAACGATAGGAGTCTGATTTGGTGTAGGTGAATGTACAAAGGGACACTGACTTAAAAAGCCTCTAATGTATAAAGGGAACGCCAGCAGTTTCTCACCCTTTGGTGGCGGCTTTCGAGCTGTCAGACTGAATAGCCGATTTTTTTATGCGTTGCTTGTACCCTCTGGCCTCTTTGGAAAGTTCAACATCCTTAGCTTTGGCCAGAAAAGAATCAATGCCACCTTTAAACTCAATGGTTCTCAAAGCATGCGTGGAGACTCGAAGTCGGACCACTTGACCCAGAGCTTCACTCAAAAATGAGGCAATTTGTAAATTCGGCAAAAAACGTCTACGTGTCCTGTTTTTTGCGTGGGACACATTATTTCCGCTCATTACGCCTTTTCCGGTTACTGCACATCGCCTAGCCATTGGGTCCTCATCTCTCTTTAAATCATGGTAATTTCCTTCTACTTACTACGCCACAGATCTTAAAACGTCAACTTATTTTTCACGTGAGGCAATTACATCAAGAAAGTTGCCCCATCAAAAGATATTAAGAAGCTGTTTCGTTAGAAAGTAGGTGACCCTATTCCTACTAGGGGAGTTACCTAAGGACAAAGGAGTGAGCCATGTAAAATGAATTGATCAAAAAATCAAAAATATTGGCCTTTCTTGTCTTATTAATAAGTCTCTCAACTATTGCCGCGAAAGGTTTGGATGAGATAATTCCGTAGAAAGTTTGGACCACCCAGGGGCGAGCTCAAAGTAGGGAGCCTGTTTATTTTGGGTTAGAAAAGAGTGACCCAGAAAATAAGGATCACTGGAGAAGATATGTGAGAACTACCATTTACTTCACAAGTAGTGACTATGGGAGCACTCCGACAGCTTTCAGTCCGAAAATTTGACGTTCATAGTGTTCCTAATTTCTCTCTTTCTGGAATGTCCGAAGGTGAATATCGGACCTTTCTTGAGAACTTTAAACAAAAATCGAAGGAACCAAGCTTTGTTAAGTGCATGAAAGGTGTGGCAGGGGGTTCTGTTGGTTGTTCTTTCATACCGGGCAGTTATGTTGCATATGTTTCGAAATGCCCTATTAGTGGTTTATTTAATCTTCACGAATCAGAGGAAGAAGTACTTCCTTTAAAACAATATCTTGATGGATATGCTAGTCTTTTGATGGTGTTGAGTTCCTATGATAGGGTAGGACCTGACGAGGTCTCTTTTTGGGGAAACCTCGGAATTTTTAAGAAAACCGGCAACCTTACTCTTTGGGGAAGGCTATAAAGGTCTTTCTCTCCCATTGGATGGGTTTACGGCTTTATTATGGAAAGAACGCTATGATAAAAAACTGCTCTTTATATCTGATCTAGACAGAATACTAGCTATTCTCGAGAAGTCGTTTAGTAAGGAAGACTTTGTAACAGCCCGTCATCCCGAAAAATTTAAAACCTTGGCGCCAGTTTTCTGGGCTGAGGGATTTGAGGAAGAACCGATGTTCATTCAAGTTGACGCTCCCGTAAAGTTATCGGAGAGGCTGGCTAAAGGATAAACCGAGCTCTTATCCAAGTCACTTTGAGACTGGTTCGACGAGTTTGGTATGATCTAACACTAACTCTCAGAATGCTTCTAGAAGTGGAAATTCTTAAGTAAACCTTTGGGCAAGGAATATTTTTCGCTTGCGTCCTATTATTCCCATAGGGTAACTTGCCGATGATGGGGTCATAGCTCAGTTGGTAGAGCGCTACAATGGCATTGTAGAGGTCCGGGGTTCGATTCCCCGTGGCTCCACCATTTTTCTACTAGGAATCCATGAGAGATAAAACACTCTCTTTTATTGAGAGTCAGACCTCTTTTGGTCTAGAGGATAAATTTAGATAAATCAGTATTTTGTGCAAAAGATTCTAGTTTTTCGGTTACCATCTTTTTATCAATGGTAATGACCAACTCTGTTTGATGATAAGCGTCAAAGCTAATGACTTCTAATAGTTTTTCTAAAAGAGTATGCAAGCGACGCGCGCCTATATTTTCTACTTGTTCGTTGACCAAAGAAGCTAGCTGGGCTAATTCTTCGATGGCGTCAGGTGTGAATGACACTGAGATATTTTCTGTTTTCAAAAGAGCCTGATATTGTTTTAGAAGGCTAAACTCTGGCTCTATTAAAATTCGGACAAAGTCTTCTTTGGTGAGCGCTTTAAGCTCTACGCGGATGGGCAAACGACCTTGCAGCTCAGGCAGCAAATCTGAAGGCTTTGAAATATGGAAGGCGCCAGAAGTAATAAACAAGATATGATCTGTCTTCACGGAACCGTGCTTAGTATTGACTGTGGTACCTTCTATGAGCGGAAGTAAGTCCCGTTGGACACCCTCTCGGCTTACATCGGCCCCAGAGCGGCTCGTGCTACCACAAATTTTATCTATTTCATCGATAAACACGATACTTGAATCTTCAGTAGTTCGTATGGCTTCTTTTATAAGTTCATCTTGATCGACTAATTTCTCATTTTCTTCAGCAATAAGCAAAGGTCGCGCTTCTTTTATGGCAAGTCGGCGTGTTTTGGTTTTGCCACTGCCAAGGGCTTTTCCCAAAACATCCGACAAATTAAACATGCCCATCTGTCCACCAGGTACGCCTGGAATATCCATAGTGGGAAAGGAGGAAGTACCGGTTTCGAGAAGATCCACATCAATTTCTTTATCTTCTAGATCGCCATTGGAAAGTTTTGATTTAAATTTATCCAAGGTTTCAGAACTGGCATTATCTCCCACCAAGATTTTTAAGATGCGGGCTTCTGCAGCTTCATGGGCTTTTTCACCACCTTGATCTTTCAAGCGATCTTTCGTCATGGTAATAGAAATTTCTAACAAATCGCGAATGATTTGTTCCACATCCCGGCCTACATAGCCCACTTCTGTGAATTTTGTGGCCTCTACTTTTATAAAAGGCGCTTGAGCTAAGCGAGCTAAGCGTCTTGCTATTTCCGTCTTTCCTACGCCAGTGGGCCCAATCATCAGGATGTTTTTAGGTAAGATTTCCTCGCGCATAGGGGAAGTGGTTTGTTGTCGTCTCCATCGGTTGCGTAAGGCTATAGCTACAGCTCGTTTCGCATCAGTTTGTCCGATAATATTCCGGTCCAGCTCTTCTACTATTTCTTTTGGTGAGAGTGTGGTCATCTCAAATTCTTTCCAGGGTAAAATTACTATTGGTATAAATACATAAATCTGCGGCTATTTGCATAGATTTAAGAGCTATGGCCTCAGCATCAAGATTGGGATCCGTGTAGGTAGCCCTGGCAGCTGCCAGGGCATAAGCGCCTCCAGATCCGATGCCGATAAGGCCATCTTCGGGCTCTAAAACGTCCCCGTTCCTGTAAGGATAAAAGAATGGGTTCTATCAGCCACTGCCATCATGGCTTCTAGCCGTCTTAAGTATCTATCTGTGCGCCAATCTTTGGCTAACTCTACACAAGCGCGTGCCAATTGAGTGGGATGTTGTTCTAATTTTTGCTCAAGCCTTTCGAAAAGGGTCAACGCGTCTGCAGTAGATCCTGCAAACCCAGCGATAACAGAGCCATTGCCTAGGCGCCGTACTTTTCGGGCATTTGATTTAATTTTTATAGGCCCTTGGGTAACTTGGCCATCTCCAATAACAATAACTTGGGCATTCTTTCGGACAGATAAAATCGTTGTGCCGTGCCAAGAAGGTCTACCGTTGGTATCAGACGTATACATACGTATCCTTTTTTCTGTTGAGCTAAAATTACCCCCTGATTCATATCTGTATCATGAAGACGAGGCAATGATAAAAATGTCAACAATCCGTCAGTAGGAATAAGGAAGCTCTTCTTAGCTTCATTTTTATGAGATTTAATTTTAACGTGAATTTCTGTCTATTCTGCTTTGGGCATAGGGTATACAGTTGCTGTATACTATCTTTCAGAAATTATATCCCTCTGCTATCAAGAAATAGAGATCTTAATGCTTTACCAAAGTTAGGTTTTTCCATGAGCGAACGAGAGTCTTCTTCTTACGATAATGCTAATGTATTTGCTTGCCTGTTACGAGGGGAGATTATTGCAGAAAAATTCCAAGAAACCAAACATACAGTGGTCATTCGAGATATTGCTCCGCAAGCGCCTACGCATCTATTGGTTTTTCCAAAAGGGGCTTATACGTGCTTTGATGATTTTATGACTTCTGCGAGCCCAGAGGAAATACTAGATCTTTGGGCCGTGGTCAAAGATGCGGCTATTAGTTGTGGGTTAGCTGAAACAGGATATAGGCTTATTTCCAATAAAGGACGTGATGCAGGCCAAGAAGTACGCCACTTCCATGTCCATATTCTAGGAGGGGAGCCCTTGGGCCCTCTTGTCCATAAGAGTGCATAGGTTGGCAGATCCAAGAAAGCGCTTGATGGACTAGCCTAAGAAGGGAGAACAAATTTTTCAGGAAGAAGACACGAGAGAGATATTTGGGTCAAGACGCCGCCTTTAGGAAAATGGACGGACAAGGAATCATCTCCGAATTCGGAAAGAACCTGACGACAAGCGCCACAGGGGGGAGTTGTAGCTTTAGGATCGCTTGCAATAAGCACAGCTTTGAGCCGTACGTGGGGCCCTTCATGAGCAATGGCCGAAAAAACAGCCACGCGTTCTGCGCACATGGTTAGTCCATAGCTAGCGTTCTCTACATTGCATCCGGAATAGATAGTACCGGAAGTAGTCAAAACAGCGGAACCCACCTTAAACTGAGAATAGGGAGAATAGGCGTGAGCCATAGCCCTATTGGCCTCTAAGATAAGCTGATCTTTATGAAGATCGCTTAACAAATGATTGTGGATTGTTGACATAGGGTCCCCTTCATAAAAGAACTAACTTTATGTTTTAAAATCAGAACAACAGGAAGAAATAAAAATTGCATTTTTCACAGCTAGAGAACAGATAGTCCCCTTAAGGGAGTTCATGTAGCTGGTAATCTCTATGAACCAGGTCAATGCACAGATCTTCTGGGTAGAAATAAGGAGCCGTAAAGGACGGAATTCCTCAAGCAAAGGAAGAAGAGGGGGACTCCCCCCTCTTCTTGCACCAAGTTAATCGTTTATAGCAAGATTAACTGCAGATGTTTTACCTTTTTCTGTAGCTAGCTCATAAGCGATGGTTTGCCCCTCATTGAGAGTGCGTAGCCCAACTTTCTCAAGAGCAGAAATATGCACAAATACATCCTTAGATCCATCATCTGGTTGAATGAATCCATAACCCTTCGTGGGATTAAACCACTTAACTATACCATTGGCCATATTACGTTTACCTTATCGACTTCGTTTATCCCTGCCAGAGAAACCATTTCCCAAACAGATCGCGTTCTTGAAGGAACGCTCTTACTTCATGGTCTATTATGAACACTTTTTTCTTGAGTGTCCACCAATTCCACGAAACACCGTTTCTCTAATACAGTATGTAAGCACATAAATACAACCTTAAATCCACTTTTTAGGTAATTAACAAACTGAGATTCCATTAATTGTTGAGAAAAAGACATCCCAAGATGGCTTGAAAAATAGGTCCTCAGGATCTTTAAAAAGAATCAAAAAGGCTTCTCATTTTTTTAATAAAGCCTTCCGATTGAGGATTTGTATGGGCGGCTTTTCCTTGCTGGGAAAATTCCGAGAGAAGTTTTTTTTGCTCCTTTGTGAGTTTTTGCGGGGTTTCAACCAAGACGGTGACATGCATATCCCCGCGTTTATTTTTCCGCAAAATGGGCATTCCTTTCTCTTTGAGACGAAATACTTGTCCTGACTGGGTGCCTGCTGGAATAGTCAAAGTGGCCTTTCCACCTTCTAAAAGAGGAACATCAATTTTGTCACCTAGGGCCGCACGTACCATAGGGATGGGGACTTGACACAAAAGGGCCTCTCCCTCTCTTTCAAAGAAAGGGTGGGGTTCTATGGATACAAATACGTAAAGATCTCCTGGCGCGCCGCCCCTTAAGCCGGCCTCACCCTTGCCAGGAACACGAAGGCGCCCACCATCGGGTATGCCTGCAGGCAAAGATACGGCTAATTTCTCTGTTTTTTGAGAGCGCCCTTGCCCGTGACATTCAGGACACGGATCCTTGATTTGGACCCCTAGCCCTTGGCAGGATACACAAGTTTGTTCTATCATGAAAAACCCTTGCTGGAGCCGCTGTTTACCGCGTCCATGACAAGAGGGGCATGGTTGAGTGGAGTGTGCTTTTTGTGATCCACGGCCTTGGCAAGCAGCGCAAGAACATAACTTAGTTAGGTCTAGTTCAGCAGTGTGTCCTGAGAAGGCCATTTCTAGATTTAAAGAAAGGTTATATTTTAAATCCCCACCATGCTGGGCGCCGTTGTTATTTGGACTTTCTCCAGAGAAACCGCGAAACATTTCTTCAAAAATATCAGTAAAGGATCCTGAATTTCCCCCCTGAAATCCGAAAGGATCATGTCCACCTCCTGAAAATGATTGAGAGCCATAGCGGTCATAATGAGATCTTTTTTCAGGATCTCCCAATACTTCCCACGCTGAAGAGGCTTCTTTGAATTTTGTTTCTGCATCCTTATTTCCAGGATTGCGATCTGGATGATATTTCATGGCCAGTTTATGGTAGGCCTTTTTTATGGTATCGCGATCGTCGGTGGAGAGAACGCCCAGAATTTCGTATAAATCACCTTGTTGAGCCATAATAATAAGTTCCAAAATTAGTTAATAAGCAAAAAAGAATAGACTCTTAGTCAATGCACGAACAAAGAGGGAGGGACAATCCACCCCCCCCCTTTTGTCACAGATCATACAGTCTTTTTATTTATCAGAAGAGTCATCATCAGATATTTCTTCAAATTGAGCATCAACCACTGGTTCTTCGGGTGTGCCGGCGGCCTCTTGAGACTCATGAGTAGGCTCTTCTTTAGAGGCGTGAAGATGCTCCCCGAGCTTCATGGAAGTCTGGGTGAGTTCTTCGAGAACTTTTCGGATAAGGCTTTCATCCTCTCCGCCAAGCGCTTTCTTGAGTTCCTCTTTTTGGGATTCAAGAGAGCCTTTGAGGTCTTCTGGAACCTTGTCTCCTCCCTCGGAGAGCGACTTCTCAATAGAGTTGACTAAAGCTTCACCTTCATTTTTAAGCTCAATGAGCTTGCGGCGCTCTTTATCTTCTTCTTCATGAGTTGCTGCGTCTTGGACCATTTTCTCGATTTCTGCATCAGAGAGTCCCCCGGATGCTTGAATTCGAATTTGCTGTTCTTTGCCCGTGGCAGTGTCTTTGGCCGACACATGAACAATACCATTGGCGTCAATGTCAAAAGATACCTCAATTTGAGGCACACCACGGGGGGCGCCTGGTATGCCTACCAGATCAAATTGCCCCAGCAACTTGTTGTGGGCAGCCAATTCCCGTTCTCCTTGGAATACCCTAATGGTAACCGCTGTTTGATTATCTTCAGCCGTGGAGAAAGTCTGACTCTTTTTAGTTGGGATAGTGGTATTGCGTTCGATAAGTTTGGTGAAAATACCGCCCAAAGTCTCGATGCCGAGAGAAAGAGGCGTTACATCTAACAGAAGGACATCTTTTACATCCCCTTTCAGAATCGCTCCTTGAATAGCCGCACCAATGGCGACCACTTCGTCTGGGTTTACACCACGATGAGGTTCTCTGCCAAAGATTTCTTTAACTTTTTCTCCCACGCAAGGCATACGTGTCATGCCTCCTACAAGAATAACTTCGCTGATCTCAGAGGCTTTAACTCCAGCATCTTTCAAAGCTGCTTTACACGGAGCGGCTGTCCTATTCACCAACTCTTGAACAAGAGATTCAAGCTTAGAACGGGTTAACTTCACCGTAAGATGCTTTGGACCCGAAGCGTCTGCGGTAATAAATGGTAAATTGACTTCAGTCTGAATGGCTGTAGAAAGTTCAATTTTAGCTTTTTCAGCAGCCTCTTTTAACCGTTGAAGAGCAAGTCGATCTGATCTCAAGTCAATGCCTTGCTCCTTTTTAAATTCATCGGCCAAGAAATCGATGATTGATTGGTCAAAGTCCTCTCCACCTAAAAAGGTATCTCCATTGGTAGCTTTTACTTCAAAGACGCCATCATTGATTTCTAAAATGGACACGTCAAAAGTACCGCCGCCCAAGTCGTAAACAGCAATTAAGCCGGATTTTTCTTTTTCTAATCCGTAGGCCAAAGCAGCTGCTGTGGGTTCGTTAATAATCCTGAGAACCTCTAACCCAGCAATCTTTCCAGCATCTTTTGTGGCTTGGCGCTGAGCATCATCAAAATAGGCTGGGACAGTGACTACGGCTTGCGTAATTTCTTCACCAAGATAATTTTCAGCGGTCTCTTTCATTTTTTGTAAAATAAACGCGCTAATCTGACTGGGACTATATTTTTCACCTCTCGCTTCCACCCAAGCATCTTTGTTGTTCCCTGATACAATTTTATAAGGAACCAGGGATTTATCTTTTTGAGTCATAGGATCGTCGTACCGGCGCCCAATCAAGCGCTTGACCGCATAGATAGTATTTTCATAATTGGTGACCGCTTGCCTTTTGGCTGATTGACCCACGAGTCTCTCGGCATTTTCCATGAAAGCAACCATGGAAGGGGTGGTGCGGAAGCCTTCCACATTTTCAATAACCTTGGGTTTGCCGCCTTCCATAATAGCGACACAAGAGTTGGTGGTACCTAGGTCAATTCCTAAAACCTTGTTTGATACTTTTGACATGGACTTCTCCTTATGATGTTTCGTTATAATTTGTGGTGTACAACTGGATTTGGTGGGCATAAATTACGCCTAGCTCCAATTCTAACACAATTCCTTTAGGGTATGTAGGGTTTCATTTTTAATCTTTCAAGTGAGGCTCTTATTTTTTCTTTGACATAATAGAAGGGAGTTGATAGGAATGTCAGCACTTAATAAGCCTAAAAGCGGGCGTAGCTCAGGGGTAGAGCACAACCTTGCCAAGGTTGGGGTCGAGGGTTCAAATCCCTTCGCCCGCTCCAGAAATGGTTACTGGTTTAGTTCATTAATCGTCAGCATAGAGTAAGTTGTTGGGTCACAAGACTCACGTTAGGAAGAGTACGCTGTAGTAAAAACTTGTGGTGTATTTGATGTTGAGAGAGAATGAGAGTGGTAGGATTTAAATTCAGGAGGCAAGATCCTTGAAAATAGCAACATATTTTTTCGCTATCCTCAGCGTGTGGCTGAGCATTTATTCTGGCGCTTGGGCTTACGATGAGGCTTGGGTCAGAGAAAAAATCGTCGCCTATCCTGAATTATCGTGGCTAGCTGATAAAAAAGTAGCGGTAACTCATGATATCCAGGCAAAACACGAACCAGATTCAAAAACGCCTCCTTCTGTGCTGGTATACGATGGCCGTTATGATGAGTTTGATAGGTCTATACTAGGACTTGTGGCCCTTGATCATGTGTCAAAAGGCACCCAGGAGGGTTATGAAGCTTTTGTTTCTGCCCAGGCAAAAGATGATCTTAAAAACCCTCCTCTTTCTTATGAGCAATATTCGGAATTACACCAAAAATATTTAGGGTTGTTGAAAAGTGGTTTAGCAAGACAAGATATGGAAATAGCTCTTGTTTTAGGCGATATGGGCAAAACAACCAGAGCAAGAACATTATTTGGGCCTGAAGGTGTTAAGGCTGCGGATCATGATATTTTCTTACGCGAAGCGTTGATGAAGAGGCCAGAACTTTTTCCTTCGTATGAGGGTCTCACTCCTTTAGCTAAGAAACTTTTGCCTTTGGCTTCTGGTCTTGTTCATATAGGGCATATCACTCACATTGAGGGGGGGGTAGAAATGTTTGAACCCTTAGCTGAGTCGGGTATTTTAAAGACGCATCCATTGGCCATGGATTTCGATGGTTTTGTCCATCTCATGGATGTGGCAGGATCAGCTGGACAGGTGGTGCCGTGGTCTTCAGTAGTATTGACGAGCAATACTTATAAAGCCATTACAGGTATTGATGAGAGTTTCCGTGTGTTAAGAAATGGTGGAACACCTCAAGAAGCGCTTTCAAAATATGTAGAGTTGAGGGGAAAGTGGTTAGGACTTACTGAAAGTGAAACCCAGAAGCGGTATGCTGGCCTGGTTGTGCGGCTCGGAGCAAATTTGCGCCGGTTTGACCCTGAGAGTGGAAAGGTAATAAAAGATACTTTTTTGAGTTTACCAGAAGAAAGTAGGAAAGAGTATGAAGAACGGCTCTCTCCGACATCGCCCCTTTTGCCAGCCAATACACCTACTTATATACCGGCAGTTTTCTCGAATTTATCGCGAAATGAAACCTTGGGGGAAGCCTCAGAAGAGCGATTGGCGGGGGCTGTCAAAATTGGCCTACCTTTTATTTATAAGGTATTATCCAGTCCTGAAGTGGATGCGCAACGGACGATCCGAGGTGGTGATCCTATTAACTTTAACACTGCGGCCAAGTTTGCCTTAAGTGAGAATGCGGCTCAGTTGAAAGAGGCATCCTTTTCCCTTGATGGGCAAAATCAGGTATTGGTGTATGCTAAAAAATAGGAAGGCGTAAACAAAAAATTATAAGATAGACTTATTTATGCTGTAGAAAATCATCAAGAGCAGGCCCACAAAGGTGCTTTGGCGTGCTAGATCCATGCAATAATGTAACGCTTCTGTCTTTTCTCATACCGATGCTCTTTGCTTCAGGTTGATGTAGAGAGGAGAATACATTAGTATATTTTTCAACTAGAGTTTTTCGGGCTATTTTTTATGCCATGTCCCGTTATAAAAAAATACCATTCAGGAGTGAGCTGTACACATGAAGCGCATTATAGGACTACTCGCCATTTTGTGGTTCTTCGGTCCCTTGCCAGGCTCATGTGGCAGTGTAGAAATCTACAGACTGTTAAATCTTTTCGGCGATGTTTTTGCACGGGCGCGAAGTGATTATGTGGAAGACGTGGCTGATGAAGTTCTGATTGAAAATGCATTAAATGGCATGCTTTCCTCTTTAGATCCCCATTCGGTATATATGAATGAAAAAGAATTCCAAGATCTGCAAGAGCTTTCCCAAGGGGAGTTCGGGGGTTTAGGCGTGGAGGTCACTTTGGAGCATGGTGTGGTTAAAGTTATTTCTCCAGTAGATGATACGCCCGCCTATAAATCGGGCATGCAACCAGGTGATTATGTAGTTGAGATTGATGGCGCTCCCATTATGGGTCTAAGTCTTAACGAGGCGGTAGAAAAGCTTCGCGGTGAGCCGGGAAGTCAGGTTAAGTTAAAAGTTTTTAGGGAGGGAAAAGAGCCTTTTGATCTGGCGATTAAGCGCGAGCTCATTCGCGTCGAACCTGTTCGCTGGTATATTGAGCAAAATGTTGGCATTCTTCGTATAAGCACTTTTTTGAATGAAAGAACCTCAGAGAAGGTTCATTTAGCGCTTCACGAGATCCAGAAAAAGCTAGGCACTAAATGTGAGGGCATCATTCTGGATTTGAGAAATAATCCCGGCGGTTTTTTTGACCAAGGGATTGCGGTGGCAGATCTTCTATTAGACAACAAAGAGGTTGTGTCGACACGGGGACGAGGGAAAGAAAGAGAAAAGCATTTCTATACCCAAAGCGGTGATGAGGTAGGAGGACTCCCCATTGTGGTCTTGATTAATAATGGAACCGCCTCTACCTCTGAGATACTAGCAGGCGCCTTGCAAGACCATAAGAGAGCTATCGTATTAGGCACCAGGTCTTTTGGCAAAGGATCGGTGCAGACCCTAGTGCCTTTGGCCCAAGGCTTAGGGGCTATAAGACTGACGACGGATTTTTACTATACGCCATCGCAAAGATCTATCCAAGCGGAGGGCATTCTTCCCGATATCGTCGTTAATCAAAGTAAGGTTGCGCCCCCTAAAGGGGAAAACGAACTTAGAGAAGAAAATATTCCAGGGGCTCTAAAGGCTATAGTGGCCCAGAGAAAAAAACGACGAGGGTTAGTGTTCTTCCATGCTTGAGCGAGGAAGCGTGGATAACCCCGAAAGGATTTAGAGGGTCAGTTTTCTTCAAAAAAGGAAGGCGGTTTTACCATCAGAAGGGCAATCTTCTCATTCAGTATTGCCCTATGACTATCAGTTGGTGAGAGCAATCGATTTAATTCGCTGGGGTGCATAAAATGGGGCCGACTCTTTTTAGAGTCAAGCAAGAGTAAATGGATAGGCAATTAGAGATGAAGCCCATGCAGCAAGATACAAATTTTCCCAACGACCTTCAATATAGAGGGTGGGGATTCTTTTGCTCAATGAGGCCGGGGATATATTTATTGGGAAAACGGACGTCGAATAGCATCGTTAGCACACTAGCGGTTATGGAGGTTTCTCCTTCCCAGGAGAAGTGTATAGCAGATGCCTCAAGGGGATCGATAAAGGAGAAGAAATCTTGGATGCCACTTTGCGCGAAGATACAAGAAGAAACAGGTGCAAAGACAGTTGAGTTCTAACCGTCAGCAAAATTGAGTATTACTACGATTTTCCACCGCATGTGGTGCCGTATGTTTGGGAAGGAGATATATAGAACAGCAGAAGCAAATGGGTAGTCATGCAATTTTCTGGAGAGGTGTCAGATTCAACCTGTCCTATCACGCAGAAAAAGAGTTTGATTAAGGAAATGGAGCCTCTCTCATTCTATTCTTAAGGAAATTGGTGCACTTCAAGGCAAATTTGTACAGAAAATCTTCAGGATTTGGGTACATCTAGAAGAATACTTCTGGGAAAAAATCAAACTACGCAATGATGTCTGGAAGCAAGAACTTTAGCTGGCGTATTTGTCCTTGGATATGAGCAAAGCGTTTGCGGTGTTTATGCATTAGAAAGGATTAAGCTTCGATTGATTTTGGCGAGAATTCAATAACTTTTCCCATATCGGACTGCTCCATTTGGAGTTTGGCTAAATAAACCTTTTTCTTGAAGTGGATCCATGATACCTACTAATATTATAAAATTTATAGGCTATTTATACAGTATTTACCGTAAAAATCAAGAAATTTAAGAAACGCTCCTATCCCTATCTTCAGTAAACGTGTAGTTATAGGAAGGTTATCTCAACGAGAGTTGGCTGGGGGGACCTGGATTCAGACAAGGCTGTCCGGTCCAGAACCGGAAGTTCTACCGCTAAACTATCCCCCAAACGGTCTATGATTGGAACCTACCTAAAGAATTAGGCCCGTCAATATTTGCTTAATTACGGGGATAAGGGAAATTATTATGGGTGATATAAGCATCAAAGGGCAGCCAAAGATGGGGAGAGATTTGCAAAAGGGAAACTGTAGCTCTCAAAAAAGGAAGAGCAGTCAAGGACTGAATCTTGAATAGGGCGTTTTTCATGGATGGAAAGAGCGCCTGAATAGTGGGGAAGGGGTTTAAAAGTGAAAGTCCAAGTCTTAAAGTCAAATAAGGACGGTTGAGAACCCGCGCTGAGTTGTATTTTGGGCCCAGCAGGCAGATCTCGAAGGATAGTCAGATTCGGGAGTGGGTAAGATAGACCTATGCTTACGGCTTTGAGAAACGATTCTTTTAGTGTCCACGTATCATAGAAAAATTCTAACCTCTGGGCATCCTTTAATTTATGAAACTCCTGTCTTTCTGTAGGACTCATAACTTGAAGAATGAGAGACTCTAAAGAGAGATCTTCGTTTATAAGTTCAATATCAATACCCACTTCATGATTAAACGAAAAAATATAGGCGAGGCCATCCCCTGAATGGGACATATTAAAATGAAAATCCGGAGCATTTTTGCAAAAAGGTTTCCCATAAAAAGTATAGTCGAAACATATAGTTTCGGGGGAAATATCAATATAACGACTTATTAAAAGCCGCAAAATCCCACGGGCTAGAACATAGCGTCTCCTCAAGTGTTCATAAACAAATGAGTTAGCTTTCGTACGCTCTTCCGAAGATAAAACGGAAAAGATCATGGCGATATCGCCTTGATAGTCATCGCTTTTAATGATGTACACGTCTTTTTCATGAATCATTGGGGATACAATCCATATTGTGGGAACGCTGTCAAGAGTTTGGATGACACTGCCTAGTGAAGACAAAAGACGGGACAATAAGTTGAATGGGTCGTATCGAAAAATAATGGGTCCTAAAATGAAGTCCAGAAAGAGATCTTGACCCTTTACGCTCAATCAGGCATACCAAGCTATCCTCATGGGAAAAAAGGAAATTCTTTCCCCTGAAGGTTTTAGTGCGGGTCTCTAGTGTTGAAATTTATCAGGGCATATATAATATCCAAGCCTCCATATTAGATTTAACCAGGGATATCAGTGTATGATCGTCGGAGAAGATAGCTTTGACCAACTAAGAGTAATAGGTGAGTTTACCTTTACTCCTAGAGAAATCGATTGTCTTGCGTGTATTTTTTCAGGACGCTCATCTAAGTTCATAGCGTCTCTTTTTTCCCTTTCAGTAAGAACTGTGGAAGCGCATGTCCACAATATTATGCTGAAAATCGGATGCGGCAGTAGACAACATCTCATTACATTTATAGAAAAGGCGCATAAGGAAGAGCCGTTTAGAAGGCATTATTATAGTTGCTTGAGGAAAAGACGTTTTGAGAACGCTCTTAAGGATACGCGTACTTCGATAAAACAGAAGCCTATATGGTTCATATTTAATTTTTCTCACGCCATTTCTCGCTCGTCTCGGGTAAGGGTGAAACTTCTGGAAACCCACTTGGAGTGTTTAGGTCACAAGGTGACTAGCAAGTATAAGGAAGATGGAATTTCAGGAAAACTGATTATTACGAAGTATCATAAAGATAACGGAGAAAAGACTAGTCCGCTTACCGAAATTGACTTTTCTGATTTAGAGGAAAATTATTACAAAACAGCGATTGATTTTTTTTCAAATTTTCTCAGTAAAGAAATAATGGTCAAGATAAGAGGAGAAGTAGACGAAGACGAAGGAGAGATGGAAGATAAAACTGAGAAAAATGATGGGAAAGAAAAAAGACCAAATCGGTTTTACCGAGGAAAAAATAAAGTAATAATAGCCGGTTGTTTTGTTATTTTTATCTCTTTACTTTTTATTAAAATATGGATGTCTTTTTTTATGGAAAAAGAGAGCCCATATAATAATTCTAATCTTGTTTCTCTGGAGGGGTCTCATATCCTGAATCGGAAAAAACTTATGGACACTATTGAGGCAAAATTAAATAGGCAAAAAGGAATCAAATCAGTAATTCTTATGGGGATAGGAGGGTCTGGAAAAACCACCTTAGCGCGAGGATTTGCAAGAAGTAAGAAAAATATTTGTAGTCTTGAAATCCTTGCAGAGAATCCTCAAACTACAATAAACTCGTTCCGAGAGAGTGCATATATTCTGGCAAAAACAGAAGCGCAACAGAGAGAACTGGATTGGATTGGGAAAATTCGACATATCCCCACTAGGGATAATAAGATTGTGAGATTTGTAAGAGATAGGTTAAGAGACCAGAAAGAATGGATTCTTATTTACGACAACGTCCATTCTTTTGTGAGCATACAAGATTATATACCCCGAGATGAAGTGAGCTGGGGCAATGGCTCCGTGATCATAACAACACAAAATTCAAATATAGAGCATTCCAACCTTTTTTCTCCCGATGCTTACATGGCAATAGGAGAATTGAGCACAGACGAAGCTTTAACTATTTTACTAAAGATTCTTAGTATAACCGAGCCACTGTCCCCCAAAATGTTTTCCGAGTTGAGGGAATGTTTGAAAGTTATCCCCCATTTTCCACTGGATGTTAGTATTGCAGGAAATTTTATAAAAAACACCCATATTTTGCCTAGAGATTATGCAAAGAAAATGAAACAGTATAGTTCAAGACTACAAGATTCAGAGCCGTCTTTACTTCAAGAGATGGGAATTAGTCACCTAACCAGAAACGATATTATCCTGAATTCATTGAAATCTATCTTAGAGATAAAGCCAGAATTTAAAGAAATCGCGCTCAACATTTTTATTCTGGATTCGCAAAATATTATGGAAGAAATTATATGCTTACTTAAAGATAAAATGATAGTAAAAGAGTTGATTTTTTATCTAAAAAAATACTCTTTAGTTTCGACCATGGAGAATCGTCCTAAATCATTTTCTATACACAGAAGCACTCAGAAAATAGCCTTAGATTATCTTTTAGACGATCTAAATACCCATAAAAATACGGTTCCCTTGGAAGAAATATATGGGGCGTTGGAAAAGTATGGAAGAGAAATTATGGATCGCTTTGACTATAAGAGGATGAAATTATTTCTCCCTCACTTAAAAGAGATCTTGAGCAAAGAATATCTTCCTAATACTTCTAAAAAAGAAGAGTTAAGATTTATTTTGGGGTGTCACTACCTGTATCTTAACGATTTTAAAGCGGCAAAAAAAATTTTTGAAGGGAATATTCACCGGTTATCAAAAAATGACGACAAGATAAGCCGAGCGAGAAACCTTGAATATTTGGGAAACACGTATAAATTTCTAGGGAAATACCTGGCGGCTAAACAAAGTTTGAGAGAGCCTTTCGACATATTTATCAAAGTACAAGAAGGATAACGTTCTGTATAAAAAAAATCCCTTTTGTCTTTGGGAAAAATATAGAATTATGGGAGAGTATGAAGTCGGACAAAAATACATGAGAAAAGAAGCTCCTGCAATAGTCATTCAGTCAGAAATGGACCTTCCAACTGAAAATGCAAGGCTAACGCTCTTACAAGCCTTGGAGCTGTATATGATTTCAAGGAAAATACAAGACAGCTGACTCGGTTTTGAAGGAAAGTATATCCATTCACGAACAGCAATTATCGTGTGAATTCCCCGGGTATGCGTGGACACTGACTCAGTTAGGAATACTTGCAAAATACCCAAAGAAACTATGAGAAAGCGCGGCCTCTGCTGGAGAAGAGTATGCATTTGTATGAGCAAAGTATACGGGTAAAAGAGGGGAGTTAGCTCATACGCTGCCAAGTTTAAGTTATGTGACCCCGAAAAATGGGTAACATGTCCACTTCAGAAAGCTATTTTCAAAAAGGTTTATCTGTATTCTCAAAGTATTTTACGTCTGAATACTCAGAAACCACTTGGATTTATGCAAATTTAGGCGTGAACCAAAGGATATTTAAGGCAACTATACCAAAACAGTGGGTTGCTGAAAAAAAGCATGGAGATATTCGACAAGTTTCTCAAGTGACACAGAAAGGCTAGGTTCTGGCGCACATAGGGACCAAGTAAAAAGAGGGGTGCCAAGGTCACTTAAATCAGGCTCTAAAATTCCTCATGGAAACTACAGTATCTATTCAAAATTATATCCCGACACGCACTTGGGAAGTGGCTACTTTCTGGAATGAGCCTTACTTACCTGGCGTTAGACGTGTGCCTCAAGCCCAGCATTTTCTGGAAAAAGAGTTATAATCTATTTGTGATGTCACAGGAAGAAGAAGGTAAAAAGTTGGGCAGGCACCCATGGCTAAGCTCTATATAAAAATGGGGATGTATGATCAAGCAAGAGGCTTTAAATAGGCTTTGGCAATCCACAAAGATTCGTTTGGGATATCTCACCCGAGGGTGAAAACTGGATTCAAATTTGACCCATCTGAATGCCATAAGTTACTCCATATAAAAGGGCGCGCCCCGTTTGTGAGTTAATCTCGTTGGACCGTAGGTTATTATAACTATGGGCTGCTTCAATGCATATTGCGAAGATGGGGTGTATCTTAAAGAGACCTACCTAAGAATGAGGAGGCCTTCTTTTTTTTATCTCCACAGCCGCCAATGTTGATCTATATGCATATGTATAATGAAGCGTTTGAGATGTATTTCACCATAGAATACCGATAGATCTTTCTTGTCATATAACGCGGCTAAGAAAGCTTCAAGATATTTACGTTCTGTGATTAGACAAGAAGGTGAGAAGTAACTTACTAAGGGAATACAAGTTTTTTGGGTGTAATGAAAACAAAAACAGTCAATTTTTAGTTCAGTCATTGTTTTCAGCATATCTTCTAGATGACGTAAAGTATCATCAATGAATACAATGCGTTTTGGGTAGACTCTTATTTTTTTAAAAAGCTCGTGTTGGGTCACGGATTTAGGAATCAAAGAGGAAAAGATTATCCCATTTTGAAATCTCGGGGGACAATTTTTTACCCACGAGGTATTTAGAGTATCAAAATCCCATGAAGAGAGGTCGGGAAAGGCCTCAGAAAAATCAATTCCAAGCTCTCTCAAAAGCTGTACTCTTGCGCTAGCTATGTCGTAATTTTCATAGAGGCCTAAAACCGGATCGAGCCTTGTATTCCCCATACACCGAATCCCCTTCTTTTGGAGCGCGCTCACAAGAAGAGGGTCTTGTTATCCATAAGAGCAATATTGGAGGGTGATTGAGAAGCATATAAGAACAACTCGAAACTATCCTTAATGTGCTTTGGCATTGAGGGTAGCTCCTCAAAGTGGGCATTCACATTATCTGGAATTAGTTTAAAGGGATTGGCGCGATCCGTGATGAGAACTTGGTCAATATCAAAAATAACAAGGTCATCTCGGTCTCTTGAAAAGTGCTTAAGTGGAAAAGTAAGAATCAGATTCATATCAGAGGATTGATATATCCCTGGCTTGGGGTTTTCAAGAAACTCTGAAGATAGTGCAATGGGTGGTTTTGTTTCAATAGCCCCTTCTTCATCTGTTAACATGGCTGATAAAGAACTAGCGGAGAAAATAATAAGGATGAAAAAAATCATGATACTTTTAGGCATGGGAATCCTTTCGAGAGGATGGGTTTAGTCCTAGGCAAAATAGTTAATCTAAATTTCTATCATTACAGAATGGCCTATTCTCTCAGGATACATCTGCTACCTATGAATCTGAATTGGTCTTTAGTTTTCTAGTCTCTAGAATTGCTTAGGTGATTTTATCCCTCTATTATTGATTCCCAACGCGAGTTTATTTTTAGTGCGCACTTTACTTTTTATCAGCAAGAACTGATTAGTATTAGCCAGTAGGCTTCTTTCTTTTGAAACCTTATCTTGTTGTGGATGCAATATCATTTCTTTTCTCCTAATTTTTTGATCCTAATAGTTACAGAGACGTTTAACGAGTAGTAAGATATTAGAAGGTCGTGGCTGATGGTCCTATCCGCCTAGATTACCTAGGGGTCTTTACTATAATAACCGGTTGAATTTAAATAATTAGACTTCCTTCTTTAAGAAATAAGTACTTAAACCTTTAGAGTCATAGAGACGAGCAAGAAAGGAGCAGAACAGTCCCCCTTTGATGTTTTTTGGGAGAGAGATAAAAACTCTAGAGAGGGACCTTGTAGAACCTGGAAAAGAGGAGGTACCAATATAAGGGGGTTCAAAAGCAAATGAGATAGTTTTTTTCTTTTAAAGAGCGGAAAAGAGAGAAGGGGCTAGAAATACTTGTTTGAGGATCATCAAGATTGATAGGGGAAAGAGTTTTTTTAAGAGCCACATACAGAAGATTTCTAAAGGGACTGTGCTATTCTGAATCCAGCATGTTGGAAAAAACATTTTCTGAACCAAAGTCTATAGTATTTTGAAGCACTGGCCCCTGTGCTGGCCCAGGATCCTCCTTTCATCATTGCATGTTTTGAGCCGAAGTAGGGGTAAGAAAAATGGGGGTATAGGTAATGAGGTCTAAACCCGATTAGGGGATAGAAATCAGTGCTTAACCATTGAAAGACATTCCCATAAATATCACCGAAGGGTTGGTCTTGGGTTATGGAAAGGAAGACAGATTGAGGAGATCCATATTTGAAATTAATATTAAAATCCTTTGATTCAAAAGGTTCGCTGGCCGTTTTTCTATAGCTTGCAATATGCTCAAATTCTCCCTCAGTAATGGGTCTAGTGCCATTTCCTTTCCATCTGCAGAAGGCCGCAACCTCGTGAAAATTGACTTCAACTGGCCAATTGAGTGGTAACTCAATGACATCATACATAGCCCGGTACTGATAACAGTTATCGCTTTGTATCCAGAATTTTGGATGGGTAGTCTTTGTTTCTTTTACCCATGCCCAGCCTTCAGCAGACCACAAGATTTCCTTGCTATATCCATTATCTTTAACAAATTCCATAAATTCTATATTAGAAATAAGGCATTGGGAGGCTTTGAAGGGTTTGATTTTCTCTAAGGAAAACCCGCTTTCATTATCCCACCCAAAATAAGGATAGCCTTCTGGCTTTCCTAAGAGAATCTCTCCTCCCCCAAGATCAATCATTTTTTGCGATGCGGATTCTTGAGTTATATCTGCGTAAGTCCACCTATTCGACTTCCGAAGAAATTGCACTGGATACTGTCTTATAAGGACGGATGATGTTTCAAAATGAATGCGCTCATGATCTATAGCCATCAACAATCCCCATAAGGGAGAATCAAGCGTTAGATCCGTAAAACGAGACTTAGAAATTATATTAGACACTAACTGATATACTGAAGCTCGGAAGTCTATAACTGACTGATATTGAGGCCATTCTATTCCAGTTGGGTAGTCTTCAATCCGCTCAGGATCAATCCCTGCGGCGAATAAGGTTTCAAAAGACTTGTTTATACCGCTATCAAGTAAGTGAGTCTTTTTTAGAATGTTTACATAGAACGTCGCTATGTGCCCTATGTAAAAAATTAGAGGGTGGCGTAAGGGGTCGGTTTGAAGGTAAAGGGCTGATTCGTTGACGCTATTATAAAGCACATCGGACAACATCCATGTATTTTCAAAATAGTCATGAATTGATTGTTGGGTAGCATGGGCTAGGTTGGGAGGGGCCATGCTCATTAACTTCTCTTTACTCATAATTTTCTCCTAAGTTAATAAAATTTTCGTACTCTTCTTCTAAATGTCTGTAATTAATTTTTTCATTGGCCAGATAAAGAATTTCTTTAATCCTGACATACTGATCAGGCAAACATTCCTCTGGTAGTTGTTTTTTTGCCAATTTTTGAATTTCAGGTATGTTTAGAACTGAGGATGATGCGTAAAAAAAGAGCAAATTATAGGACTCATTAGATTTACCTTTTATAAGGTAAACAATACTGTCTTCAATTTCAGAACCCAAACTTCTAATGACATCATTGATTTCGAAAAAAGGAATTCTATAGCCATTTATCTTTGCTTCTTTTCTATTTCTTCCCACAAGAGATAAGGTTCCATTCTCATCCAATTTCCCCAAGTCTCCTGTTTTCAAATAAGGGGTTCCATGGATAACAATAGTAAGATTTTCTGATGCAGGATCTAATCTATTACAAGAAGAATCCCCTACCCGTGCTACAGCTATTTCACCCTCCTGATTGGTTGAGAGTGGTATATTATCTTCATCTAGAATTATGAGGGATACACCAGGAGAAGCAGTAAACTTGGCGTCATCGCTGGTTCTATAGTCGGCGATCCCTATAGTGCCGCTCTCGGTAGATCCATAGCTATTTTTCAAAGCTACATTAGGCAAGCATTTTTTAAACTTACGAACTAAAGAAGAAGGAATGGGTTCTCCTGTACAAGATGCCATTTTTAAGTAAAGAGGAGTTTCATTGGTTTTAGCTAAGTGAGTTAAGAATTTCTCAAGAGTGTGGGGTACAAAATTGATTCTTGAAATTCGGTGAGCATTGCAGTGTTCTAATAAATCTTTTGGATTTTTTCTCACAGAATCATCGATGATGACCATAGTTCCACCAACACAGAACACCCCAAAAATCTGATAGAGAGCTAAGGTGAAATTCAAAGAGGCTGTTTGCGCATTTCTTAAAGTATGGTCATAAGAGGAGATAAAACCCTCGAGCTGGACAGCCACCTGATTAGCAGTTCTCCTGATCCCTTTGGGATGGTGGGTCGACCCCGAGGTATATATAATGCAAAATAGGGAGGAAGACGCTACAGAAGTTCTTTGTTCTAGAGGGCTTTCCATCATGGACTTAAGATTTGAAAGAGTGTAGATGGAAGTGGGTGTTTCGAAATACTTTCTCGATTCATCGTTGTCTATAATAATAAGAGAGGGAGTGCAGTCCAAAATTATTTTCTTGAGAGGATGAGAATAATAGTGAGGATCTAAAGGAACGTAAGGAATGCCGTAGCGTGCACAGGCTAGAAGAAGAGCCATTGTGTCTATAGATCTGGAACACCCGATGCCTACAATAGTTGAGGAAGAGATATTTAGTTTTCGGAGTACGCTTACATATTTTGAAGAGAGGACGTCTAATGCTGCGTAGGTGATCTGGAATCCATTATGGATAATGGCAATTTGATGCGGATTTTTCTTTAGATGAGTCTCTAGTGCTAAGGAAATAGGTATGGCCATGGAGGAGAGATCCTTGATAGTGAGGCTTCTATCTAGAAAAATGCCAAAAGTGAAGTCTTTCAGTTTATATCTTATGTGGGCTAATGTTAATAAAGAGGCAATGAGGAGATTCCTAAATCCTAAAATATATTAAGATAGGGAATCAGTCGTTACTATCCTTGGGAAAAAATACTGAAAAAATCTGTAGAGCAGAGCTTGGATTTTCATTGCTTAATTTTTCGCAACTAAGAAAAATTACTTAGTAATTCTGAATAGATTAGAAGCAAATAGAAAGATCTTCAGGTCCAAGAGTTTTGAAGGAAAAACATAAATCAGCTGAATTGAATTCGACAAAGAGGCTTTCCTAGGCCTTGACCTAAGGAAAAGCAAACTATAAGATGTTGTACTGAATATAAAAATGCAGATAATTATAAGATTCTTACTATAGGTACAGAAAGAAAATAAGAAAGATCAGGCAGAGAGAATTAATTTATTGCTAATGTTTAAAATGATTTTCAGCTAGGATTTTCTAATGAAAGTTATTCAAAATAGAATTGATCTGTTTCAAAATTAATAACGTTTATCTCACTCTCAGGGAAGTTGATTGTTTAGCGTTTGTATTTTGTGGGCGGTCGTCAAAAATATATTGCACGCATATTTTCTCTGTCAGTTCGGACTGTAGAGGCACATATTCATAATGCAATGAGAAAACTAGATTACAGTGGAAGACAACAGCTTATAACGTGCATGAAAAAAAGCAAAACAGACATTTCGAGATCACTATTATCTGTGCATTAGGCAGCATGTTTTTGAAAGGGACTTCGAGATATTAAAGAAACGGTAACCCCTAAATTTCAAAGGCCTTATCTGGCCTAACTTAAGACTAATGCCTCAGGAGTTTCATCCCTTTCTTAAAGCCCTTAAAGACCATTTTGGAGCTCTTGGGGGTAAGCGTAAAATACGCTCCTGTAAAAGCTGTAGACCTTGGAGCGACAAACTGTGTGGATTTGATTTTCAATGTGACGAAGGAAAGACTATAGAAAAAATAGTATTTTCTTTGTCTTCTCTCAAAGAAGATTATTTTCAAAGTGTTTTATTTTACTTAAAAAAGATGCTTCCGCTCTCCGCAATAATAGATCTTACAGCCAGATGAATTCTACCGATAATGGAGCTAAGGATACTGAAACAACATACACACAACAAGAGCCCAAAAATAGAAGAAGTCGCAAAGAACTTTATAGCTATTTGGTGTGGGGGAGTGTATTTTATAGGATTTGTGTTTCTCTTATATGGGGCTTCGGACCAGAAAGTCTTTTTAGAAATAGTACCATGTATCTCAATGACATTCCTTGTAATCAAACATTGTTTTCTTGGAGAGATAAAATAAATATTTCTATTCGTGATAAATTAAAATCTCAAAATTATAAAAGTCATTGTGTTAAGGGGGCATAGGAGGTTGTGGAAGACTACATTAGCAAGAGAATTTGCACGAAAAATAAAAAAGGGCCATTCTGGAATTTCAAGGAGAGGCGAGACAAGTTCTTATGAATTCGTTCCAGCCATTAACGCCTATATTCTAGCCACATCTCAGGAACAAAAAAGTGCTTTGGAACAATGCAAAAATTAAGAATGCCCAAGACAGAGAAACTCAAATGCACCACTTCGTGAGAATCGTTTGCGTGAGAAGAAGAACTGGATAATCATTTTGATAACATAGGTCGTGGTCGACTGTAAAGAATTCATTCCCTGGATCCTGATGTTTGGGGAGAGGAACGCTTCTTCTAACCACAAGAGATTCTACGTTAGAGACTATCAATTTAATTCCTAAAGAAGCCGTTGTCGATGTGGGAGAATTGAGCCTGAAAGAGACGAGAGATCTTTTGTAAAAATCATTTGGGGCCAGTTCCGACTATGAACCTCAAGACAGCTCAATGCTGACCAGTCTTCTCAAAGAAGTCCCTCCATTTCCCCTTAGATATATGCGGTGCTGCATATTATAAAAACACACAAATATCTTTGAAGAGTATTTTCAAATTTTAAAACAGAAAAATAAAGGAGTTAGCCAATGCCAGAATCGCTCTTTCGTGA
This sequence comes from Alphaproteobacteria bacterium, assembly GCA_018401675.1. Taxonomy (GTDB): domain Bacteria; phylum Pseudomonadota; class Alphaproteobacteria; order 16-39-46; family 16-39-46; genus M30B67. Next base: position 140,976 of record JAGYKM010000002.1, read on the forward strand.
AGTGGTAGAGATTATAAAGATACCAGAGAAGCGATTATAATAAATTCAGTGCAGTCTCTATTGAAAGAGCATAAAGAATATAAGGAGATTTTGTTTTTTATGTCATTAGTGGGCAATCAAAACATAAAGAAAGAACTTTTAGAGTCTTTTAAAAAAGGCCCCATCTTGAACCAGCTTTTGTACCATATGAAAAAATATTCATTGCTTATAAATAATGCCTCTTTGGAAAAAGAGGGGAGCGAGTCTTTTTCAATTCATAAAAGTACCCAGCAGATCCTCCTAAATTTCTTTTTTGAAAAACTAGAAAACAAAGACAAAAGTAGTTTACTAGAGGGTGTATTTGCTGCCATGGAGGCTTACATTCTCTCAAAACTAGAGAGCGCAGATTTCTCCCGGCTTAAGGCTTGTATTCCGCATGTAGAAGCGGTTGTTTCTCATGAATATGGGATAACAACCAATAGACTGAACAAATTAAAATTTCTGTTAGCTAGGTGTTATTTTGAGATCGATGATTTTGTTCGGGCAAAAAAACTATTTGAGGAGAATATTCAAACACTATCAGAGGGGTCTGACCCTATATTATTGGTCGAAAATCTAGTGGCATTAGGAAATACCCATAGGTTTATGGGCAACTATAAACCGGCACTCTCTTGCTTAGCAGAAAGCTTACGCCTTTTTGATATACACAATATAAAAAATTCTATTTTGCGAGCTCAAATCCTCGCAGATGTGGGCATGATGTATCGTGTATTTTCCCGTTTTGATTTAGCTAGAAAATATATGGAAGAGGGATTGGCTATTTATGAAAAGACAATGCCATTAAATAACAGAGAAATTTGCAATGTATTGAATTCATTAAGTGTTGTTTATAGATTTTCGGGGGAGTACAATAAAGCGCATGAGGTTCTCAAAAAAAGCATAATGATCCATGAACAGGTTTTCAAAAAAACATTACGGGGATATCCAGAGGCCCTGGCTCAGTTAGGACGCCTACAAAGTATTGCTGGTCGGTATAGAGAGGCTCAAGATTTATTAGAGAAGAGTCTGTTTATCTACGCAAAAGATTTTAATGAGCATAAACGTGAGAGGGGGCATATCCTCCTTTCTTTGGGTTACATGAAGAGGAAACTGGGTGATTTGAAAGGAGCTGAAATTTGTATAAAAGGCAGTGAAATTCTTCTGAGGGAAAAAATAGAATCTGAGCATCCCGAGAATATCTGGGTATATGCCATGTATGCAGGTCTTGAAAAAGCAAAGGGTAATTATGAGAAAGCAGAATTATATCTGCGAAGGAGTTTATCTTTCTTTGAAAAAGATCTCTCTTTTGAGCATACAGAAAAAGCCTGGTTAAAGGCACAACTAGGTGTAGTAAAGCGGTGCTCGGGAAAATATAAAGAAGCGCTAACGCTTTTATCAGCGAGTCACCAGAAGTACAAAGAAGCTTTTGCGGAAATGCACGTAGGAAGGGCTTGGGTGTTATCAGAACTGGGGCTTACTTACATGGCTCTAGGTAACCTAGAGGAGGCTCAAAAACATCTGGATGACAGCTTTCGTATCCTAGGAAAACTTTTTGGAAAAGACTCGGTTAAGACAGCATGGGTGGGGGTTCATCTTGCCACTTTATATCAAAAAATAGGACGAGAGAGTGAGGCGAGAAGATTGCTTTTTGATGCCCAAAGAGCCCACATGGAAGCGTTGGGGAATCACCACCCGCGACTTCGGATCATTCACAATTTACTGAATCAATCACCGCTTGACGGCGCTAACAGAGTTCCCCCCCTTTCTGATTGACGCTGTTTATGAGAACTCACGCTTTGTTGCTAGGCCACTGTTTGGATTAAAAATAGATTTGACAAAGTGGATATCGTTGTGGGGTATCTTTTTGTGGGAAAAAATGATGTGATCTTGGACGCCTTTTCCGAGAATGGCTATGATGTCCTTGGGACTTGCAGTTTCAATGGCATACAGTATGGCGTCTTTTCTATCGACTATGGAGTGGATATTTGGGTGATTAGTGAACCACCTATGTACGTCGTGAACGATAGCTTGAGGATCTTCTTGGTAGGGATTGCTGCTGGTTACGATAATTACATCTGCATAGTTTTGAACGGCTTCAGACATATGGCGACGGTAGCTATTATCAGTACCCCCTGGACACCCGAAAACGCAAAATAATCGGCCGGTACACATTTTTTTTAGGCTATCGAGTACTTTGTCTACTCCATCTGGGTTATGAGCAAAATCAACTATAACTGAAGCAGAGCCTGGTTTTGTTATGTGTTCCATGCGTCCAGGGACTGGATCAAGAGACGAGAGAATCCTAGCTATAGATTGTTCTTCAAAACCTAAGGAGCAGAGGCATCCAAAAACAGCAAGTATATTGTCGATGTTAAATGAGCCCAAAGCTTTACTTTTAATAGCGTAAGATGTGGTACGGTATGAAATTTCAAAATTGGTGCCAGAGAGATCGACTTTTATGGAATGCGCATACAAGGCAGATTGAGGGTTTGTTTTGCTGTAAGCAAGGACTTTCTTAGGGTCCAAGGTTTTGATCAGAGCTTTCCCAAACAGGTTATCATAATTAATAATGTAGGATTTCGTAGACGGAAAGAATTTTTCATCAAAGAGTATTCTCTTTGCTTCAGCGTAAGGAAAGAGATTTCCATGATACTCCAAGTGATCTTCTGTGAAATTTGTAAAAATGGAACTCTCAAAAGTGATCCCTTGAAGAGTGCCCCATAGAAGGCCTCTTGACGTGGGCTTCTAGAACCAATTGCTCAGTTCAACTTTATTGTTTACAAACTCGGACAGAATTTTATAAAGTTTGATGGCAGAGGGTGTCGTGTATCCATTTCTATATCCAGTAGAAGATTCTGTAAAAAGCGTTTCCCCGATGATGCCTTGGCCGAGAGTTCCAACTACCGCTGTGCGAGCGCCTAATTTTGAAAGGCATTGAGCGGTTAAATAGGATACGGAGGTTTTTCCATTCGTCCCCGTGACGCCTATAAATCTTAACTTTTCTTGGGGGAAATTGTAGAACTTTGCGGCGATCTGCCCTATTTTTTTATACAGTTGGCTTACCAATACAATGGGTACTCGATGCCCATAAAGTTTTTGTATTTCTTCAGCATCGTAAAATAAATCTGTGGCGTCTAAGATGATTACTTTTACAGATCGCGTAAGAGCTGCCTCAATCTCGGATTCATAGTTTTTATTATACCGAAAGGATAAGAAATAGAATAAGGCGGTGGCGTTAGTGTCAATTTCTTGGGCATTGTAGCAGATATCATCAATCACTATATGGCCAATAGGATTCGGTGACTCGTAGTGAGTGCTTGAAAGTATTTCTTGAAGTGTGTGCATGGAACCCGATCTTTCGTGTGAGAGAGGATTAAGAGAGAAAAAGGAAGGATGGACTATAGATATTCATAATATTTCTTGTATAGAGGATCTAATATTTTGGCAGGGATCTTGAAGATAACACCTAAAGCACAAATTACATTACAGTAGAAAAGGTTATATTTTCTCCTAACACCAAGATGGAGAAGGGCTTTGAGGACGCTTTTTGACGTGTGCCAATCGATGTTAAAGGAGATGCAGTTGTCAATACTGCGAACATAATGGAGTGTATGTGGAGGCATATATAGGACATCTCCGGCTTCTAATGTGGTTTCTAAAGGGGAAGAGTGCCGAAATAATGGAAATTCTTCAAGATCGGGATTTTCTGGATCTAAGGTGGAATGGTTGTAGTCATAGAGATAACAGTAGGGGACATCTTTCTTATCTAAAATAATAAATTTCTTTTGTCCTTTTAAATGAAAAAATAAGTTATGGGCACCGAGCACATCAAAGTGCATGCTCGTAATAGAACCTGCTTTTCCCCAAAAAAATAAAACATGGTCCCACCAGTTTGGTCGATACCAAGGAGATATATAGCTCAAAGGAATCGGGATAAGGTCTTCTTTTAAATTCTCCATAACTTTTAATAATCGAAAATCGTGAAGATATAGTTTTTCTGGGTTTCTTGAAAGGTCATTTGACTCAACATAATCTAGATAATCCGAAAAGGGTATAGCTTCAGTAATTTTCTTTTTCGGATGTCCTTTTTTTACCCTAACTGTAGTAAATTCACCTACTTTTTTTAAGTATTCCGAATTCCATTTTTTTAAAGCAGGCAAATTCTTGAGAAGACCTTTAATCACTACAGGTTTTCTGCCAACATACTCTTTAAAGAATTTATAAGGAGTTAAGTGGTATTGTTCATCAACAAGCGGATACTTGGGTAAAGTTAAGTTCTTTCTTGGTAGGGGAGAAATGTTCTTCTCCCTAAACAAATTATGCATATTTTCTTCTTTCAGCTTAGGCATGATGTGTTTTTCCCTTCATTTGTATGTCCCAGAGCCTTTTGTATAATCCATTTGTGCGGAGTTTATCGTGAGTTCCGTCTTGGATTATTTTCCCTTTATGGAGCAATAAAATCCGATCCATTTCTACAAGGGTAGAGAGGCGGTGAGCTATCACGATGGTGGTTTTATTTTTCATAAGATGCATTAAACTGGAATGAATTTGTTTCTCTGTAATGGAATCAAGCTGACTGGTAGATTCATCGAGAATAATGATGGGAGAATCTTTCAAAAACACTCTGGCTATAGCCAAGCGTTGTCTCTGTCCGCCAGATAATTTCAAACCTTTATCTCCTACCAATGTGTTATATCCCAAGGGGAGGTGGGATATAAACTCATGAAGATGAGCTTTTTGTGCAGCCGCATATACGTCTTCATCGGAAGCCTCCGGTCGAGCGTATCGAATATTTTCAATAATAGTTCGATGAAATAGAGAGGTGTTTTGAGGGATGAGACTTATGGCGGACCATAAGGATTCTTGAGATATTTCTTTAATGGACTGACCATCAATGAGAATAGCGCCTCGAGTGGCTTCAAATAGCCGTAAAATTAAATTGATAAATGTGCTTTTCCCGCCGCCCGAATGTCCGACTATACCTACTTTTTCACCAGGATTTAGAGTTAGAGAAAGATTTTCAAAGAGAGGGGGGCAATTCTCATAGTGGAAGGTAACATCTTGAAAGACGATTTTTCCTTCAAGGACACGTAAGGAAGGGGCATTGGGCAGATCATAAATTTTAGGATGACTAAATAAGAGAGAAGTGGCTTGTGAAATAGTGCCCAGGTTATCACTAAAAGTGCGCATTTGATAAGAGATCAACCACAGATTATCTAATACGCGTAGATTGATGATTAAAATCATCACAAAGAGCCCTGCCGAAATCAGACCATCTTTTTGAAGATCCGTAAGAATTAGCAAGCAAAATCCTTGATAAAGGATGAAGCTAGATCCTTGTATTAAATAAAAAATAAAAATGAGCATATTATATTTTTTATTTTTCTCGAGATGTTCATCTTGAAGATTTTTAAATCGAGATAACTCATGTTTGGTACCAGAAAATATTTTTAAACACAAAATATTATCAATGAGGTCTAAGGCATTGGCAGTGATATTAGAATCAAGATTTGCTAAATTTTTAGTTAAGTGGTGGATTTTAGTTAAATAGAGCGTGGAGCTGGAGAGAATAAATATTACCCAAATAGAAAAGGCGATGGCCAAAGGAAGATGAATATACCAAAGAACACAAAGACTTGTAATCACAGATAAAAAACTAACCAGATATCCATTTACGCAAATAGTAAGAATCGAGGGAAGACAATTGGACAAGTCATTTATCTTAGATACAAGATTTCCGGAAAAATGAGATTGAAAGAAGGCGTACTCATGGGACACCAGGTATTTAATGGCCAGTTCTTTAATGCGTGCTTTAAGATCTGGTTCATATTTAAAAGTGGACCATTCGTAGAGTCTTTTAGAAAAGTAAAAAAGAATCTGGGACAAAAGGACGTAGAAAGCCACACGAGCCACAAGAAGAGAATCTTTATCATTGATGGAATCTATCAATCTTCCAACAAAAAAGGGTCTCATAACAACTTCACTGGAGTAGAGAACCATGGCGATAACAGAGAAAGTTAGATAGATCTTAAGGGGTTTGAGAGCTTGGAATAGCAGGGCCAGAGAAGAATTGTTTCTCGCAAGCTTAAGCCCGCAACTGTATTTCTTTGTATCCATCTTAAGGTGTCCTCAATAAGCTAGCGTCATAATTATAAAGAGATTTTCCCTGAAGGCCTTTGATTATAGGAGTGAATTTCTTATTTCCAGAAGATCGATGTTTTTCGGATCTACATTGTAGGAAAATATGTGTTGGAAGACGTTGTACGCGAATTCATGTTTTTTTCTATAGAAGTTAGGAGGCAATTTAAGGAAATGGCTAAATATCTGTTCACTAGCGCAGCCTTCTTCCAGCCTGACTTTCTTTCGCCAGATAATTTCTTTAGGCAAGAGATCTTTTTTTTCTGCGAGTAATTTTAAGATGTATTTGGCTTCCATATTAGAAATTTTTAAATCTGCTTCGAGGGTTGAGATAAAAGAAACTACTTGGGGGTTAAGGAACGCCCCACCTTCAGTTAATCCGTAAGAGTTTGCTAAAAACGGATTATACTCTCCTGTCCATTTTGTCTTTTCAAGCTTTCCCAAAAGCGCTTTATTAATTTCATTTTTAGGGGTATTCGGGTCCAATAAGCCTCCTAATAAATTATCCGCATTAAATCCATTGAGAATCATTTTACTTAGCGGTTTGGCTTGTTCATAAACTAGGAACATGATGGCATGCACCTCGGCAAAAACGCCATCAAACATTTCATTGTGGTATATGGTTTTTAGGTATCCTTCCAAAAATGTGCTTTCATCAAAAAAAATCTCATGATGATGCGCATCAATTCTAGCAGAACACAACTTTGCGTATTTGAACTCATTGACGGCGTGGGAACCAAAAGTAAAAGTATGGATTGGAGCAGAGGGCCTTAATTTTCGTGCATAGGCTGCGACTATGCAAGAATCAATGCCTCCCGATAACGCAATTGAGATAGCTTGAGAGTCACTATATTTTAAATAATTATCTATGGCGGTGCTTAACAATTCATCTAGCTTTTCCATGGAAGCATCCAGCCCCAACGGTGATGAAGTTTGGGTAAGTGCTTTTTTATTGAAATCAGGTAATTCTTTAACGAGCACCCGATTTTGGGGAGAGCAATGAAGGACTCTTCCTGCCGGTACTTTTTGGATCTGCTGAAAAATTGTAAAATCAGAAGGAAGATCTCCCGACGGCCTGAATACGTCGAACTCTTTTAAGGATAGATTAAATAAGTGATTATTTCGTAGTAATTTAACCTCGTTTGTAATCCACAAGCTATCTTCAGACTTGTAATAATATACTGGATGGTTAGCGGTAGCATTGGTGAAGATACATAAAGAGCCGTCAGCTGTCAGGTGAAGAACCGAGAAGCAGCCGTCCAGATACACAAATGCTTCAGATCCAATAAGATTGTACAATTCTATAAAAAGAGTCGTGTTGTCCTCGAGATCTAAATTGTTTTTATGGGATGGCAATAAACTCTGACAAAATTTCTTATTATAGAATTCTCCTAAGACACCAAAAATGCCATCTTTTGTTTCTACAAAGATCTTTTCGAAAGACATTTTCTCTTCTGATTTGATAAAAAGTACAAAATCTTGAAAACTGAAGAAATTTTGATGTCCAGAATAGTTGGTTGAAACATGGTGTTCCAATTGGGCAAGATTGGATTTATTGGTAATGAGATAGGAGGGTATCATGCTGACCTCTTCATATTAAGTGAGTTAGAGTATATTGAGAGTGGTTTTAGACTATGGATTAATTCCGAAATATGCTCTTCACTAAATAAAGAATAGTGATTTCCAGGAATAGGCACCACAGTGAGATACTGTATAGTTTTCTCCCAACTATCTTTCATAGACGAAGGATACGCGCTTGTTGCCAAGAGAGTCGTTTTTCCTGAATAGCTAATTGGATCATAATTTCCCAAAAGGTTCATATGGTGAGCGATCAGAGGAAGAATTTTGGACTGATCTGATTTGCTTACGTTATGAGAAAAAAGGAAGGTTTTAATTTTTTGTATTTCGGTGGCAATGCAGGAGTGCTCTGCTATTTCTTTTCTGGGAAAATAGGTATCGATCAAGAAAACGTGTTCTACAGAGCGCCCTTTACTAGTTAATTGGTGTGCCGCTTCCAAGGCAAGAATGCCACCCATGGAATGGCCCATTAGAAATAAAGGCCCTTCGATCTTGTCTAAGGAATGATCTGAGATATAGGAGGACACCATAGATTCAATGGAAGAAAAATTAGGTTTTTTACCAAAGGGATAACTTATGGGAAGAAGGTCGAAAGTCTCAAGATGAGGTTCTAAACGAGTATAATCTGATACCAAGCCAGTAATGGGATGGAAGGCAAGTATTGAACCAGAGCTTCTGGAAGAAGGCCTCTTGATAGATCCACTCTGGGGATCTTGAAGTTCCATTATTTGTTGTTCTAGTGCAAAAATTGAAGGAGTCTTAATAATATCAGTAAATTTGAGCTTAATGTTAAAAGTATCCTCTAGTTCGATTAAAAGGCGTATAGCGAGTAACGAAGAGCCACCAATTTCGAAAAAACTGTCGTAAATGCTCAACGACTTGACATTAAGAATTTTACACCAAACAATAGATAGCCGTTTTTGTATATCTGTCTTAGGTTCTGAAACCCATGGTTCTTGAGGGGGGTCAAAGGCTAAGAGGGCTTGTTTGTTTGTTTTTCCATTTGAGGTAAGAGGAAAGTGATCAAGAATGACGAGTATGCTGGGAATCATATAGCGGGGTAAGTGGGATCTAAGATGGGTGAACAATTTACTTTTAAGTTCTCGATGGGACAGATCGGTCTGGCTTGAGACCACATAAGCCACTAGTTGTTTTTGGGAAGTTTGCTCTCGGATTAGGCAAATATTTTTATTCACAAGAGGATGAGTATTCAGGCACTCTTGGATTTCTGCCAAATCGAGGGTGTTCCCATTGAGCTTGGTCAGAGTATCTGTTCGGCCCCGATAAATGAGGTCACCAGTCCCAATGTAGTATCCACGATCTTTTGTATTATAGGCTCGGAGGGTTTTGCCTTGGGATACGAGCGATACAAAAGCCTCCGTGGTTTTTTCATGATTATTCAGATAGCCCTCAGCTAAGCAAATTCCCGACACATGGATATTACCAATAGCGCCATGGGGCAGACAAGCGCCATAGTTATTAACTATATGAATAGAAGTATGAGTAATTGACTGACCCAAAGGAATCGTTGATAAGTTTTCCAAACTAAGGGAAGAGGTGTCAAAAGCGGTCACATCAGCCATGACTTCTGTAGATCCGTAGAAGTTGAGTAACTTAACGTGAGGGTAGAGTTCTAGAAAGGACTTAACCAAGGAAGCAGGAAGGCTTTCGCCACTCGATGTAAGAGTGTGCACAGATCTAAAATACTTAGGATCTGAGGCAGAGTGTATAATCATTTCTAGAAAAGAAGGAACTAAAACAAGTTTTGTAACGTGATATTTTTCGATTAGAGACAAAAATGTGGGTACATGGGAAATATTTTCGCGACTGATTAAGAGTAATTTTTCACCAAATAGGAGGCTCCCAAAAATTTCCGCAATGGAATCAACAAAATTAATGGTTGTACTTAAGCATCCAACTTCCGCTTTCTGTTTACCATAAGTATTATGAAACCAAAAGCACCGGTTAATAATGCTCTTTTGGTTAATCATAACTCCTTTTGGATCGCCAGTACTGCCAGAGGTATAGATGATAAGAGCAATGTCATTGGGTTGGGATTTTGGAAATTCTGAGGCTATAGGATTTTGGTAGGCACTGGCCATGTCACTCATAAATATCACCTGATAACCAGTTTCATGAGAGTCGAAGACGTTTTTGGTGATTTCCCAAGTTGAGATGACCCATTGCGCATTGGAATGTTTTACATAAAATTCTAGTCTTGCCTTAGGGTACAAAGGATCTAGGGGAAGATAAATTCCTCCGACTTTAAGAATAGCGAGAATGGTGATAATAAGATCTTGGGAAGGGGATAAGCTTACACCAATAATATCGCCTTTTTTGATCCCTATCTCAACGAGATACAAAGCAATTCGATTGGCTTTTTCATATAGATCAGAAAAACTTAGACTATCTCCCGTATCGGTGACGAGGGCAGTTTTATCAGAGTGCTGAGACACTACCTTTTCGAACAGATCCCAGATTGACCTATGAAAGGGATAGTCTTTGTCCTTCATGGGGGAGGTCATTTCCAAAGAAGCACTGGTGTGGGATGCTTCGACAGACGAGAGGGCATATAGGGAAATATCTTTGATGAACCGGGATGGCAATTCTACAAGTTGCGTTATCAAAGACATATAATTCTCTGAAAATTGCTGAATAAGGGTGCCGTCAAAAAGTGACTTTGAGTAGGACAAGGTGAAGCCAAGAGACGTTGATCGATTGACAACCTCGAGACAAAGATCTTGCTGAATCGAGCTTGGGACTATAGGGATTGTCTTTGCTATAGGGTGTCCTAAAAAAGAATCATCTTTCCAATAACTTTCATGAAAAAGAAACAGTGTATTTATAAGGGAATTTAAGGACTCACTTGTAAGAACATGTTTTGTGATGAGCTCAAAAGGAGCAGCTTGATGGTCTAATGCCCCAAGAACAGTTTTTTTAGTAGCTTGTAAAAGGTCGTCTATATTTTGAAGGGATGTTAGGTCAACTCTAAGGATATGTGGGTTAGCAAACAGGCCAATTATTTTTTGTTCATCATTCGTATTTCTATTGGAAAACATGGAAATAGTGCTCATATCTTCACTTCCGCTATAGTAAAATAACAACAGCAAAAAAATGGCTAGAAAAAATACGAAACGGCTACATGTATTTTTGGCACAAAGGTCGTCAATGAGTTTTAGAAGTTCTGGGTCATCTACCTGCCATCTAACGACATCCACTTGAGAGATAAGAGAAGAATCATAAATAACATTATGGGGGGGAAGAAGTGTTTGGGGTATGTCTGCTAGTTGTTTTTTCCAATAAGCAATTTCTTTTTCAAAGCCTTTATTTTTTATTTTTACGCTTTGCTCTCTTACATAATTTTCGTAAACCGGCATGGGGCTTGAGGAGTTTTCGGAGAGTAAAAGAGGATTCTGGTAAGCAGCGTTCAGCTCTTTCCAAAAAATGCCTAAAGACCATCCATCCATTATTATGTGATGGAATATGAACAGTAGAATAGTTTGATCATCAGGGTTCTTTATTTTTATTACTCTAAATAGAAAAGGCTCAGATAGGCTGAAGGGTTTGTTTAAATAGCTATTAAGTAAGCTATTGTATTGATCCTTGTGTTCTAAATTTTCTTCTATAACTGTGAAAGGTTGTTTCGAGTCACCCAGTTTTTGTGCAAGTAGCCCTTCCTCATTAACAACATATGACCTTAGCATGGCGTGTTTTTTAATAAGAAAATTAAGAGCTTGATTGAGTTTTTGTGTATCTACTGACCCTTTAAGCTTCATTGCTATAGGAACATGGGTCATGGCGGCGTCGGGATACATTTGATCTAGTAGCCAAATCCTTTCTTGAGCCATGGATAAAGGAAATTTACCATCCGAAACTTTTAGCAAGGAGGGGGATATGTCCACAGTTTTTGGGCACCCATGGGCATGGACAGTCTGGGATATGGCTTTTATAGTTGAGCTTTCAAGGATGTCGCTGGTAATAAATGTAACACCAAGCTCTTCGTTTAATTTTGAGGCAAGCTGTAAGGCAAGCAAGGAGTGCCCTCCTAGATCATAAAAATTACTATTAAGATCGATAGAGGGGTTTTGAAATAGTTCTTGCCAAATAGCTACAACACGATTCTCTACATACTCTAGCTCATTGTGGGAGAAAGCCTGTTCATGATCAAGAGAATGATCTTTTGCCAAAGAGGAAGCTTTCCGAGAGATCCAGTATGTATTTTTATCGAAGGCATAAAGGGGCAAGGAAATTCTACGTCCAGGGAAAACAAATTTGTCTAAATCAAGCTCGTTCCCTTCGCTCCATAATCGGCATAATATATCATAGAAGGGTTTAAGGTCAGGTGATGAGTTGGGCGGGACTTTTACATCGAGAGGGGGGAGGTTAAGGAAACTAAGGTTAGATAGGTCAATGAAAATCATTGAAGGATATCTGCTGGCAAAGGTTTCTAAATCGGAAAGATTTATATCCAGTTCTGTGTAGTTAACATCAGGACTCAATGGAATAGAATCAAAATTACCTGTTCTGATGCCTCTAACAATTGTTTTGAATAGTGAAGAATCTTGCAAGCTACGAGATACCAAATTTCCTAAAAAATGACCCGCAGAAAATTTAGGTTCTATGCCCAAGTGTAGGAGGAGTTGGGATAAAGAATAGATGACTATAAAATGACATAGGGTATTTTCATACCTATTGGGTTCAGCGTCATTCTGGATACAGCGCTCAATAATTTCTTTGCTCGTACAACGGAAACTAGAGTCTTGGGCAGTAATATTTTGAGCGGACTGATCTAAAAGATCTTTAAAGAGCGAAGAGTCTTTATAGAGCTCTACTATAGGAGAAGCATGGGTAATATCTCTATAAAGAAAACCGATATCAAGCAGTTGAGGATTGGTAGGTTGATCGTTTTGGAGGAAAGAAGTGATCCTTGAAATGGCCATTTCTATAGTTGAGCAGACGACGCTGTAACGGTAGGGGAATTTTTGGCGCCCGTGCCATAAACTAAACTCAATGTCCCTTAAATCCGGAGCACTTGAGGGGTTGGCCTGAATTTTTTCCAAGAAATGAAGCATTTCCGTTAGATGATTTTTTAAGCTGGAGGGTGTTTTTGCTGAGAATGTCAGGAGGTAAAAACTCTTAGGGCAATGTAATTTATGCTCCAGAGGGGCTTCTTCCAACACTACATGGGCATTAGTTCCTCCTATGCCTAAGGAATTGACTGAAGCGCGGCGGAGAATTTGGCTAGGATGTAGCGTCCAATGCTCAACAGATTTGGTCAGATAAAAGGGGCTTGAAGATAAGTCTATGGCCGGATTTACTAGGGTGCAGTTAAGAGAAGGAACGAGCTTTTGATGATATAAACATAAAGAAGCTTTAATAAGACCAGCGACTCCGGAAGCAACATTGGTATGACCCAAATTGCCTTTCACCGACCCCAATCCACAAGTTCCTTTTCTATATCCACCAAGGCCCATGGCTTCAGTCAGAGCTGAAAACTCGATGGGGTCCCCAAGACGTGTGCCAGTTCCATGGGCTTCTACGTATCCAATAGTATTGGGCGTGACTTGTGCATCCGAAAGGGCTTCTTTAATACAAGTTACCTGGCCAGCATGACTAGGGGCGGTGAAGCCGACCTTTTCGTTGCCATCATTATTAATGGCGACACCTTTGATAACGGCAATTACTGTATCATTATCTTTGAGGGCCTGATCTAATTTTTTTAAAACAACCACACCTACACCTGAGCCGAATAAAGTTCCCCCACCACTCGCGTCAAAGGGTCTGCATACCCCATCTTCTGATAAGATGCCGCCTGGTTGGAAAATACTTAAACTCTCATCAGGAAGATTGAGACTCACACCTCCTGCGATGGCTAAATCACAGTGGCCATCTCGAAGGCTTTGGCAAGCGGTTCCCACGGCGACTAGGGAAGTGGAACAGGCTGTGTTGATGGTGAGAGCTGGACCCTTAGCATTAAAAATATAGGCTAATCGGGTGGCCAAAAATTGTGCGCTATTGAGCATATGGGAGAAGCTGAATTCCGATCTCGATTTGAGAACTTGGTTCAGAAGAATATTATTAAAAAAATATTTACTATCACTCGCCCCAACAAAAATGCCCTTCTTGATGTTCGGATCTTCTTGAATATATCCAGCATCTTCTAAGGCATGCCAGGCAACTTCCATCATGATCCTATGTTGGGGGTCTAAAAGTTGAGCTTCTCTATCGCTAAACCCAAAAAAATCTGCATCAAATTTATCAGTATCTTTAAGTTCAAGTACTGCAGGAATAATAGACTCTTGTGACGAGGGGAAAGGAGAAGATGACTGGCGAATCTGTGCCTCATGTTTATCTAAGTTTCTTAGGGATTCCATTCCAGAGGTTAGAGCATCCCAGTATTCTTCAACGGAATCAGATCCAGGGAATTTGCAAGATATGCCGATGATCGCAATATCGCTGGAAGACCCCGTGGATGCATCTTCTGACTGAAGAGAAGTCGACTCATTCTGAAAGGTCGCTTTTGAAGGAGTGTCCTCTTTAGAAAGTAAGTAATTTGAGAACTCTTTAATGGATGGAAAAGCAAAAAAATCAGTAGAAGAGATCTTATGATTTGTAAATATTTTTTCTACTTTAAGTTGGAGACGAACAATGGAGAGAGAGTCTCCCCCTAAATCAAAAAATCCTGAAGTGAGGGGGATCGTTTCTGAGGGCATTACTAAAATTTCTCCCCAAATCTGCCTCAGGGTCATTTCATATTCATTGTTGGGTATCTCAAAAAATTTTGTGGAAATCGGGCATGGGGTCCCTTCCACAGGAAGAGAAACTCTGTCTATTTTTCCATTAATTAGGAGGGGAAATTCCTGGAGATGAATAAAATTATGGGGAACAAATTCTCTGGGAAGATACTCTGCAGCATAGTCCTTTAATTCTTGGGGAGATATATTTTTTTTGGTTGTGAAGTAAAATATTATTTTCTTCTCTTTCATGAGAACCAAACTCTTATCAATCCCGGGGAATGTTTTTATTTTTAGATTAATTTCTTCTAGATGAATGCGCTGATCGTGGATTTTGACTTGATCATCATTTCGGCCAAGCACGGTTAGTTTGTTCTCAGCATCAAGGTATCCGAAATCTCCCGTCCGAAAGAAGAGCTCCTCGGATGCCTTATCATTCTTTTCTAGACCAAGATCAAAATAATGGGCAACAGAAGGCGATTTTATACATATCTCGCCTGTTTCCCCCTCAGTCAACGTCAGGGCGTTTTCGTCCATGATTTTTACTTCTACGTTTGGATATAAGTTGAATATGGTTTCAACCGGTCTTTCTTTCGTATAGACGCATGATCCAACCCCGCCCATTTCAGTTGACCCATAAACAGTAACTAATTCGACGTTTGGGAGAAGGTTAAAATGATTTTGGATGGTGGTAGCACTCAAACGCTCTCCCGTAGAGGTGATCTTCTTCAAGGAGCTAAAAGATAGGTGTTTGTCGGTAAGGACTTGCTGTACCATTTCTACGAGAGAAGGAACCAGACTAATTTTGGTGATTTTGTCATTATTGCATTTGGAGATGAGTGCTTCAGGATTATGTTTATAGAAGTCATCTACGATGGATATAGTAGATCCTATGGCTAACGATCCAAAAAGTTGTACGAGAGATGGGACAAATGTCAGAGGAGCAATTTGAGCGACAATATCATTTTGATGCTTGTTTTTACGAGAAAATAAGAATTGGCTCTGAGAGAAAACAGCGTTGTGAGATCGGACCACACCTTTGGGATTACCAGTAGAGCCAGATGTATACAGTATGCACGCCGCCATATCAGCATTAACCTGGTGATTTTTTGATGATGAAGCGTCTTTTACAACATCAGAAAAAGTTATCAAATTATCAATAGAAATAAAGGGAACTGCATGCTCAGTAACGTCGAGGGGAACCTCATCAACCAAAATAAATTTGAGATTACTATTCTTTTCGATGTAGCTAAGCCGATGGGAATTGTAGGATGCGTCCATGGGCGTAAAAATAACGCCTTTTTGCAAAGAAGCGACCAGAAAGGCAAAAGTATTAATAGAGCGGGTTGATTGAATACCGATTATATGTCCAGGCCTCATGTCCATTTGAGACAAGGAGGTCTGATATTTTTTCGACAAACTATGAAAATCCTTAAAGCTTAATACGGCGTGTCATTATGGATGATAGCTGTTTTGTTGGGACATCCAGGCACCGTTTGATTTAATTTCTTTTAGTAACCACTTCGTTCATACTAATCCTCAAAGTGGGCATAAGACTTTGTTGGGGTGAAGTTATTCAGACTGACCCTCAAATTTTTGCAGCTTGCTCAGATCTAGTTGATCGTAAATACGCTGTATTAAAACAATATCTTCATTGTTTCATCCTGCAGGGTATTGATCACTGTTAAATGGCTTTTCTTTGGGTTAAAGATTTTATTTTCAATATATAATCCCCCAGCAGTTGTATGGATTCATCTTTCACTTTGCTTTTCAGGCAGATCCAAAAAGTGATCATCATTTATGATAGGCTTTTTTCATCCAGAATCGATAGTATCTGCGCTCTCTCGAAAACGTCCTCTTCTAAATCAAATAAGGCGAGATTGAGATAATCAGATGGGTTTTGCAAGAAATCATGCTTGGTTGATATAAAAATCCTTGACGCCCACAAGTAACGAAGGCATCCACATCTTCAAGGCTTCTTCTACGGTGTCGTAGGTTTTATCTTAGGAGAGCAGATCCTTATACTCAACGGTTTTGCTGAAGCACTTGATTTCAGACAGATTGGGATATAATTTTTCAGATAAGTTGCGTGGAGTCGGCCTTAGTTTTCTTCCCATGCCTAGAATGGCGATTGTCCTGACTTCTGGGAGCATAAGTCGGCGCAGATTTTGGTAATGGCGAAGGTTCGCAAGAGGCACAAGAACCAATTCAAAATGGCGATGGGTTTGTTATGTGGGCTCATTTAAAACAATAAACCAGGATTATTTCTGAGTAGCGGCCAGTCCATTTTATCCAGCGCCTTCATTTTTCCTACGCGCAAACAGGAAGTGCAAAAATTCTATCTTCGATATGGGGAGTTCCTTCAGGTCGCGTTAATTTGGTTTTTTCGGGCTGATGAATGGTCTTATTCATGAAATACTTGAAGGAATCTAAAACGGCATTTTCCACCACAGAAAAATTTCTGTTTACTACAGCTTCTATTGCGCTATGAGGCACCATATCAATGCTAGTCATGACTTATTCCTTAGGGAAAATTTATCAAGGGATGTGGAAAAAAAACTGGATATACAAGAGGGGAAGAGAATGGAGAACCATTTGTTCTTCACGTTCCATTGTATAGAGCACACGGGATTTGTAAAATTTAGCAACGCAGCTCGAGGAGATAGGCACCAAAAATTGAGCGCTATATTAAGCCCCTTAGAGGAAGCTACGGCGTGCCACCATCCTGAAGGGATGTAAAGACCCTCCCCCTCTTCAATTCGTGTTTGAAAGTATTGAGCATTATGAATATTCGGCCACTTTTCTAAATTTCCATCAAAAATGTTGACGTTACTTATCAAAGTATTCTCATTTTTTTTATTTTTTCTATAAAGCCACTTTGTTTTCTTCGGGGAAATAAGAACAAGATCCTTCGTTCCTTTAATGCAGACGAGTAAATTATTATCGGGATCAAAATGGAGATTGCTTTTAGTACCTCCGGCTCCCAACCATAAATTTATGGTCCAAAGACGTTTGAGATTCATAAAACCTGGCAGTTTAAGGTCTTTTAGAAGTTGAGGCAGCTGAACCTGAGGCCCATTTAAATGAGCGCTAATTCTTGAAATAACCATGTAGAGTTTTTTCAAACCCTGGGGGGGGGATCGTTTTAAAGAGAGCTTTAAGTTTTGAATAAAGTCATAGAAAGAAATTTTGTCAATTGCTTTGTAGGAGGTTAGATTTTTATCATCCAGATCAACACAGTGAACAATGCTTTGCCCAGAAATTTTCTCAAAATAGTCTAAGTCCCATAGCTTAGACGCGGGCCAATGGGTTGCGATATCAGAAATGATGAAAGGAATTTTAGCTGACATCATTTTTTCTATAGCGAGGGAGTCGCGAGATCCCACTCTATAGAGATCTCGCAAACAGTTTGATTTTTTTAAATTGTGAAACATAGTGTCTCCTGCTGGGCTGTACTTGAACGCTTCTTTAAACCGGAGATGGTCCATGATTTTCCCCATGGGCAATGCTATGGATCTTATTTTCGTCCGTCATAAACAAAACTTTTGGGGAGTGGGTGGAGGCTTCTTCTGGCGTCATGTGGGTGTAACACATTATGATAATGCGATCCCCTGGTGACACGAGTCGGGCCGCTGCGCCATTGACACAGATGACACCGCTATTCCTATCGCCTTTAATGGCATAGGTTTCGAATCGTTGTCCGTTATCAATATTTACCACGGCAACTTTTTCATTTACAAGAATCCCGGTCTCTTCTAGAAGAAGCTCGTCAATGGTTATACTCCCAATATAATTGAGATCTGCTTGGGTTATTTTGGCTCTATGGATTTTTGCTTTTAACATAGTGAGTAACATGATTTGCTCCGTTTTCTCGTGAAGGGTAGCCAAATTGTTTGGCAACGGTCACCAGACATAGGGCACAGGCGCCATGATCTCCTATCCGGATTAGGTACTGAGAGGGCAAAAAACAATCTAACTAATTGTAAAATAATCAAATTTTAAAAATGAAAATAGGACTCTAAGAACAAAATACTTTCCAAGACCATTTAAAGGATTTGTTGATACCTATCTGATCCCTGAGCCTTGCGCTTTGCATAGTTCGGTAGAATTTAAAATGTAAATGAGAAAAATAAAAACAGTCTAGGGGGAAAAGCAAAAGAAAAAAATTATAGTATACATGAGTGTGTTGGCGACTGTGGGATGGTGTGGCATAAAGCCTACAGTGCGTGCTGACGAAACACCTAAGGTATCTAAGCAAGTGGACCGAACGTCTTCCCCAGTTAACACTCATGAACATAAAGATCATGCGAGCCGCTCCCCGGAGGGACCGGGTCAAAAAGCTGTCGGGAAATCCTTCGTAGGTGGGGCGATTCATAAGCGGCAACTTAAAGATGCCTACGGTGAAAAAAAGAAGATGATAAAAAAACCTGATGCCTATGTATCCGAAACAAAATTAAATAGTGATTTGGTAAAAAAGAAAGAAAAAGAAGGTAAAATTGAGATAATAAGACAAGTGGGTGTAAAAACAAAAAAATCCCCTGCATTACAGAAGAAAATAGATGCACTTGGAGAACGGGTTAAGAAAATAGATAGGGCTCTTTTAACTCTTCAAACTTACGTAGGCTTTCAAAGTCCGAAAGGGCAGGTGGCTTTGCATAATAACGACGAGGAATTTGTATGGACTATTGACGAGAGGGGGGATTTAGAACAGCTAGATTCTTTCCTCAAAGACGAGGCTTACGCTCCGAAAGAAGCCAAGATTCATCAAGACGAGAAGCTCCAAAAAGATCAGATGCCACCTTCCGATTCCCCTGCGGGCTTCCTTTCTAAGGCCAGATACAAGCTGCCTGTGTTGCTTAACAAAGTCGGCGGTGAGGGTAAGATAGAATCCTTGAGGGTTTCCGCTTGGAAGGACGCTTTTGATAAGGGAAATAGCACAAGCTTTGCTGAATTATTGAAGAGAGTGGATAATGGAACACTACTCAATTCACTGGAAAGGATACAGACACTAGATTTCATAATGGCTAATCAGAAAAAGATATAGGAACAATTCAGGCAACAGAAGAATGAAGCAAGAATCCTTAGTAACACACTTGATAAGTATCGCTTTCATATGCCCAAGAGCAAAGGAAGGAATAAAGAGGTGTGGGCAGTGGGTGTAAAAAAAATAAACGATAAAGTACACGCGTTACAAACTGCAGTAAAAGAACTAGAAAGTAAGATCACCGGCCAGGAACAAGAAGTCAGGGGTTTTGGGGCTGGCAGTATTCGTGCCTTTGGAAGGAGAGTCGCATTAAACAGCCAATCACTCAACGCTTTGCTCTCGAAGGAACGCGAGGAAGTGGAAGAGATAGAGACAATGGCGCATAAGGAGGAGCTGGTAGAGGCAGCGCAGAAGAAAAAGGCGGCGGTGGCGGCGGAGATGGCGGAAGATACTGAGGAGATGAAGGCGGCGACGGAGGAGGGGGAGCATAATGAGGAACTGGCCCAGAAGGATGCGGAGGGATTGTAGACACGATTTAGAACGTTGTAAAATGATATGGGAAATCCCTTACGAGGAAGTAAGATTGGGTTCTTTTAAAAAAGTATTCTAATATATGAGCAAACTTATGGAACGAAGAATTTACAAACTTTTTCCTAAGCGGCTCGATTTTGATTATGGGTGCCAACTCCGTGAGCGCAGAAGGGGAACATGAGGAATGAACGTTTCTATAAGAACAGATATCCTTTTGAAATCATCCCCAAGAGAGTAATTTATTACCGAGACCTCCTGTTAACCAGAGTCAAAATAATCGCTCTAGCTATCTACAGAATTCCAAACATAGGGTGACCCCCAATTTATGAAAAGTCTATTAGGTGTTAAGAGTATGAGAGCGACAAGAAATGACTATCGACAACGTGTCAATTTACCTATACTTGTGAACTGGGAAAAATCTAAAGGATAGAGTAGGCCTTTTCAAGGGGAGGAGATCTTCACAAGAGAGGCGAATGGAGTGAAATATGAAAAAGATCGGGGTGATGACGACTGGGGGAGATTGTGCCGGGTTAAACGCTGCAATCCGGGCTATTGTCTGTCGTGGGATTCGGGGGTACGGTGCTGAAGTTGTGGGCATTCGGTATGGGGCTGAAGGTGTTTATCAAAATCCTATGCCTCTAGTCACTTTTGATCTCACCATGGATGGATGGGGAGAGACCCTTTTAAAAAGAGGTGGCACCATCTTGGGTAGTTCAACCACTCTTGATCCTTTCCGGGTGTTGATGGATAACGGAGAGAGGCAAGATTTATCAGATTTATTTATTAAAAATATTAACTCTTTGGGGTTAGAGGCGCTGATTGTCATGGGCGGCGACGGCAGCTTAAAGCTACTTTCCGCTTTGAAGGCGAAAGGAGGGCTTAATCTTCTCGCCATTCCTAAAACCATTGATAACGATTTAGCAAGAACGGATACCTCTTTGGGCTTCTCGTCAGCGGTAAGAGTGGCTACCGGGGCGGTGGATGATATACGTACCACGGCGCAAAGCCATCGGCGCGTTCTAGTGTTAGAGGTTATGGGTCGTGATGCGGGTCATATCGCGCTTATGAGTGGCATTGCAGGGGGCGCTGATCTTATTCTTATCCCTGAAATTCCTTATTCGTGGGACGGTATCTGTAGCAAGATTAAAGAAATTGAATCCCAAAAGGGGAAAGATTTTTATGCCACAGTTGTGGTGGCAGAGTCGGTCAAGACTCAAGAAGACGGGGCGACTACGCCTGCTTCTTCGAAAAATAAAGGTCATTATGGTGGCATAGGTTCCTATATTGCCGAACAAATTGAAATACGAACGGGGCATATTGCAAGGTCCACTGCATTGGGGCATCTCCAAAGAGGGGTGGAAGCGGATTATGAGGATCGATTGCTGGGAACCCTTATGGGATCTTATGCGGTAGACTTAGTTTTTCAAAAAAAGTTTGGTTGCATGGTTACATGGACCCATGGTCAAGTAGGCCATGTGTCAATCGAAGAAGCCGTTTCGTGTTATAAAGGGGTGGATACTAAAGGATGCTATGTGCAAGCTGCGCGCGCGGTTGGTATTTCTTTTGGAGATGGTCAAGGTGCCCAAGCTGTGGCACCTTCTCACGGAGATAGAAAGTCGTATTCATGAACATACAAAAAGTGCATGAGGCGAAAGGTGATTTGATGGGGAGAATTGAGTTTTTTAAAAAGACCATGAGAATGGTTCCAAGTGTGATAGAATAACTAGAAACCACAGGAGGTAACTATGAGGAATACATTTTGCGATCTATCGTTGTCTATTAGAGAAAAAGCTGCCCCTCTTTTGCAGCAATCAGTAGCCAATGGTTTAGATTTATACTCCCAGATTAAGCAGGCCCATTGGACGATAAAAGGACCAGCTTTCTTGTTGATCCATGAGTTTTTTGACGATTTAGGGTCGCAAGTACTAGAATTTGTCGATGTGCTGGCTGAACGTCTTGAGCAAATAGGAGGGACGGTGCAAGGAACCATTCGGGTAGCGGCACGAAGTTCCACTTTGGAAGAATACCCATTGGAAAATGTGGATGAGCAAGATCACATTAAGTCCATTTGCAAGGTGTTAAGGGTCTTTAATCATCAATGCCGAGAGAATATCCAGATATTTTCAGATATGAAAGATGATGTTACCAGCGAACTCTATACAGATATTGCTTTAGCCTTGGATAAAAAAATGTGGATGCTAGAGTCCCATCTGAAAACGGAAGATATACCTGGCTAAAAACAAAGCGCCACGATTATCCTTGGATCGGCTCATCTGGTTTCTCTAGCATTTGAGAGATATTATTTAGATTGTGCCCAGTCCATAAGGTATGGCGGATGGTTTCAATGGATTTTGTAATAGCATCTTTCGGAATTCCTGACAGAATGAGTATGGCAGTGGCAAGCTGTAAGCTTGGTTCGATGAGTTCTGGAACGATGACATACGCTCCAGCTTTTTCGAGCTTTTCAGCATGCTCAATGTCTCTAGCCCGTACAAAAATAGGAATACCCGGGAAGTTGCGTTTTAACGTCATAACGATCCGCGACAAAGTTCCAGGAGCCCCCATGGTGAGGACAATGGCTTTGGCGCGCTCTGCTCCAACGGCTTGAAATATATCAGCGCGTCGGGCATCTCCAAAAAATACGGGCAGTCCAGAGGTTTTGCCTTCACTAACTTGGGCCAAATTCATGTCGATAGCCACGTACGGAATAAGGTGGTCACTCAAAAGACGAGATATGATTTGTCCCACTCTTCCATGTCCTACGATAATAACGTGATTTTTCACATTGCCCACTTCTTCTTGAATGGCTTTTCCATCGATTTTAATGTCTGGGGCTTTAAAAAATTTCGCGCAAAATATGCCCAGAAAATCAAGGAACGGAATTAAAGCCATGGAAAGGGTAACCACTAGGTTTAGAATTTGAGTGGTATGGGCGGAAAATAGTTCAGCATGGTAAGCTTGGGCAAATAAGACGAAAGCAAATTCTCCTCCTGCAGCTAAAAGGAGAGCCATCCGAATAGCAGTCAGCCACCCAGTCCTGAAGAAGAGGGCTAGAATAATGAGAATAGCGGCTTTACCTACTAATAAACCGACTATACCTTGCAAGATAAGGAAGAAATGATTCCCCAAGAGATGAAGGTTTATGCCCATTCCTACGCTCATGAAGAAAAGGCCCAGGAGTAGGCCCCGGAAAGGATGGATGTCGCTTTCAACTTGATGGCGATATTCGGTTTCTGCCAAGAGTAAACCAGCTAGGAAAGCGCCCAGCTCCATGGAAAGACCGGCCACTTCTGTTGCGTATCCAATAAGCAAAATCACGAGCAAGGTAGTGGCCACGAAGAGCTCTGAATTCTTAGTGTTGGCAACGAAGCGATAGAGAGGTCGCACAAAAATACGTCCTAATACCGCTATAAAGGTAAGCACGAAAAGGGCTTTCATTAAAGCGAGTCCCAAGGAGGCCAAAATCAAGGAAGGCGTTAAGGCGCCTGATCGAGAAGAGAGTACGGGAATAAGAACCAGGAAAAGAACCACTGCTAGGTCTTGAAAAAGAAGAATGGAGAAAGACACACGCCCATAACGAGCTCCAAAAGCGTCGCTTTCTTTGAGGATTTGAATGACGACTGCAGTGGAAGAAAGGGCCAGTCCACTGCCGATCAGAATGGCGGTAGAAAGAGAAAGATCTAGTACCAAAGTGCCGAAGAAAATAAAAGAGAGGGTGGTCAGCAGAACTTGCAGTCCTCCTAAGCCAAAAACAAAAGTTTTTAAGGCAATAATGCGGGCCCAGGAAAGATCAAGTCCTATGGTGAAAAGTAAGAAGACTACGCCTAGCTCAGCGACTTTTTGGGTTTCGGCAACTTCATCAATAAGCCCTAAGCCAAAGGGGCCAATAAGGAGGCCCGCAAGCAAATATCCAATAATGGGGCTTTTTAAAAATCGGCGCACCAAGGTGACCACTAGAATGGCGGCTCCCAAAAAGATTAAGATATCATAGAGCGTACTACCCACGTAACAGTCCTCTCAAATAGGAGTTTTTCTCTTTTGTTCTCGAACATACAGAGATTTTACTTACTCTATAGAAGAATGGATTAAAAAAAAAGGAGTCCTGTCTTTTTTTTAATGGAGAAGCCAGATCGTGGTAGAGTAAGAAGGTTCAGATTTTAAAAAGAGGGGCATTTAAAGAGAAGATGAGAATGAATAAACAAACTATGCTTTCCAGGACTAAGATTGTGGCTACTCTAGGACCGTCTTCTTCGAGTACAGAAACCATCAAAGCACTTTTGGAACTGGGGGTGAGGGTTTTTCGTTTGAATTTCTCTCATGGGACTCATCACTCTCACCAAGATCAAATCAAAAAGATCAGGGAACTTGAGGATTTAATCGAGGAGCCAGTGGGCATTATGGTAGATCTTCAAGGACGCAAAATCCGGTTAGGGCAATTTAAAGATGGGGAAGCGCATGTCCAAACTGGGGATGTATTCACTTTGGATCAAGATAAGACATTAGGCGATGTTCAGCGCGTTTATCTCCCCCATTCAGAAATTTTTACTCTTTTGAATAAAGGGGATTCCGTGCTTATTGACGATGGAAAAGTACCTTTTAGAGTTATTGAGACAACTCCCACGTCAATTAAGATGGAAGTATTGCAAGCCGGCACACTGTCCGATCATAAAGGGGTGAGTATGCCAAGCAAGTGTTTAGTATCTCCCATATTGACCCCTAAAGACGTGCAGGACTTAGAATTTGCACTAACGCAAGATATTGATTGGATAGCTTTATCTTATATTCAAAGCAGCAAAGACGTGCAATACGCCCGTGACATTATTGGAGAGCGCGCAGGCATTATAGCCAAGATAGAGCATCCAGGTGCTTTAGAGGATCTAGAGGCGATAATTTCTGCAACGGAAGGAGTCATGATCGCTAGAGGTGATCTCGGGGTGGAAATTAATCCTGAAGAAGTGCCTATTTCTCAAAGGCGGATTATCAAACAGGCTCGTCAAGAAGGAAAACCCGTCATTGTAGCGACCCAGATGTTGGGATCTATGGTGGAATCTGCTATTCCCACTCGGGCAGAAGTCTCTGACGTAGCTACGGCGGTTTATCAAGGTGCGGATTGTTTGATGCTATCAGGAGAAACCGCTAATGGCGCTTGGCCTATCCAAAGCGTAGACAGGATGAGGAGAATAATCTTACGTACGCAAGAGGAACGTACCTATTCAGATACTCATAAAGAAAAGGATATGAACGAAAATCCACTGTTTGAGGGTATAGCCCAGTGCGTCCGTCTGGCCGCGGAGCGTATGGAGATCAAGGCTATTCTTAATTATACAAACACCGGCAGGCTCCCGCGAGATAGTGCCAGAAAAAGGCCAAAGGCACCTATTTTAGCGCTTTCTCCTTTTGTCAAAGTGGCGCGTCAACTAACTCTTGTGTGGGGCATTTTTCCTTATGTGGTGCCTTCCCATCATAAGGAACAGGATGCTAAAGCCCTCGCCTTATCAGTTGCTTTGGAGGGAGATATTTGTAAGAAGGGAGATCTTTTGATTTTGTCCCAAGAAACTTCTTTGGAAACAGAGGCTTCCTCTACTCTACTTGAGATTGTTAGAGTATAGAGTTTTGGGTAGGACTGGTGAATTTTATTGACAAAAAAGAATGTATTTTAGTACAAAGAGAAGAATATTACGATAATTTCACAGCATCATAACAATATATATATTTTTAAATATTATTTATAATTATAGGTACTATAAATTTTATAAAGACATCTTTCTATTTGTTTATGTCTTAAGAGCAATTGACGTTTCTGTTATAGAAAATCATTAATAAAAGGATTTAGACTCATGAAACATTGGCCATTATATTGTGTTATTATAGCCTGCTGCTTTTTATCTCAACCTCTGTCCGTATGGGGGAGTGGTTTATATATGGTAAGCACCCACACGGGAGACAGCTTTAAAGGCACTTTTAAGGAAAATGGGGTTTATGATGAGAAAAATTGTTTAAAAATTGACCATCTTTTACGGGACCACCGGACCAACGAGGTTCACAAAATTGATCGTAATCTCCTTGACTATGCCTATAAGGTGGCTCAGAAAATAAACCCACAACACCCTGAAGACGTCCGTCTTGAAATCGTATCTGGCTTTCGGTCTTGTGCGACTAACGAGATGTTACGGAGCAGATGCACCAAAGTATCTAAAAACAGCAACCACATGCTAGGAAAAGCGCTCGATTTTTTTGTTAAAGGCGTGCCCATCAAAAAATTGGGACAGATGGCGAAATCTCTTAACTTGGGGGGTACGGGTATCTATGTGGGTGCTGGATTCATTCATATTGATACCGGTAAAGTGAGATGTTGGTAGCTAAGTCAGATCATTTAAAAGATAGCTGACACACGCAGATTGGGTCAAAAGTCCCTTAGGGGTGAGCCAAAAATAGTCTTCTTCTGAATTCAAGAATCCTTCGGTCATAAGGGTTGTAAAATGCGTACTGTTTCTAAGGGCGGTGGTGAGAGTTTCGCTTAAGGCGGCCATCTGAGACCATGGAATACCCTTGCTTAACCGCAATCCCATCATAATCGCTTCTTCAAAACGGGTGAGGGATTCTATGGGCTGAGAGTCTTCCCATCCATGGCCTCGGTCAAGAACTTGAAGAGTCCATTTCTCCGGATTTTTCAAACAGCGAGTTGCCATTTTTTGATCTTGGATGAGGCATCTTCCGTGGGCTCCTGGCCCTATGCCACTATAAACCCCATAATTCCAATACGTTAAATTATGAGCGCTTTCAAAACCGGGCTTTGCATGATTGGAGATCTCATATCGAGGTAATCCTTGGGCATCCATAATGGTTTGGGTTTCTAGATAAAGAGATAGGGCCTCTTCGTCGGCCATAGGATGGAGTTGGCCGGTGTCACGCCGATGGGTGAAGGGTGTGCCCTCTTCGAAGGTAAGTTGGTACAAAGAGAGGTGAGAAGGATCATAGTCAAGGGCTTGGGCTAGTTCGGCTTTCCAGGAGCTTAAGGATTGATTGGGGAGGGCATAAATGAGGTCAAAAGACACTCTAGGAAACAACTTTTTAGCCCCGGTGAGGGCCTTATGGGCTTCAATACTATTATGAATACGGCCTAAGAATTTCAAGCTTTTGTCGTTAAAAGATTGGACACCCAAAGAAAGACGGTTGATCCCTGCTTGGGCAAAATCTTTAAAGCGGCTTTCGTCGTAAGTCCCTGGATTGGCTTCTAAGGTAATTTCTATGTCGGGCACAAAGCCAAAGAGACTTTTAGCTTTGTCCAAAAGTGCGTGAACCAAGGAGGGGGGCATTAACGAGGGGGTGCCACCACCAAAAAACACACTGGTTAAAGGACCTTTATTTACAGTTTGGGCGGTGTACACAAGCTCTTGAAGTAAGCACCTCTCCCATAGGGTCTCATCAATAGCCGATCTAACATGAGAGTTAAAGTCACAATAGGGACATTTTGAGATACAAAATGGCCAATGAACATATAAAGCATGAGAAGGAATCATGAATTCAAACTTAAGAAGAAGCCAAAGCAACTTGTTGAAATTGGATAATTTCTGAAACGCCATGATGAGCTAGAGTCATCATTTTTTCAAAAACAGAAGGGGCAAAAGGTTCTGATTCTGCCGTGGCTTGAAGTTCAATAAGTCCACCAGATCCCGTCATAACGAAATTGGCATCTGCGCTTGCGTTACTGTCTTCTTCATAATCTAGATCTAAAATAACTTCTCCTTTGTAAATACCACAAGATATGGCAGCCACAGGATCACCGAGAGGCGATCAGGTAATAGTTCCCGTGTTAAGGAGTTTTTGGATAGCCAAAGAAAGAGCTACATAGGCACCAGAAATAGAGGCCGTGCGGGTCCCGCCATCAGCTTGAAGCACATCGCAATCTATACGTATTTGACGCTCCCCAAGAAGGGCTAAGTCTGTGATAGAGCGTAAAGAACGGCCAATAAGTCTTTGGATTTCTTGAGTGCGTCCGGTTTGTTTTCCGCGAGCTGCTTCTCTATCTGTGCGGGTGTGGGTGGATCGAGGTAGCATGCCATACTCTGCTGTGATCCAACCAGCACCAGTATTGCGGATAAAGGGCGGTACTTTTTCTTCTATGGAGGCACAGCATGAAACATGGGTGTCTCCCATGCGAATTAAACAAGAGCCTTCAGCGTACTTAGTATGATTTATTTCAAAAGAAACGGGACGGAGTTGGTTGTAAGCACGCAAAGAAGGACGCATAAGAGAGCCTTTCGGTAAGGAGGTAAAAAAGAAGAAGAGAAAGTTTGAGTCGAAAGAAGAGCGCGCATCATCATAAGCTTAAAGATCTTTTAGACCAAGATTATTTTTACTCTATGAGCGGTTTTCGGTGGATTGGACTCGGCTCAAGGTCTTTAGGGGGCCATAGTTTAAAAGATCAGACAGCCCAAGCAAACCATTTAAGGGCCCCATCAAATGTGGACAATTTTCTAAAAACTTGGCACTATAGGGGGTCTTAAAAACGAAATGGGTAGGATTTCGTTTGGATAAGACCAAATTTGAAGCGATCAATTTACGCAGAGTTGTTAAGAGGACCAAATGGACTTTCTTTTAACTGAAAGATCCCGGGAGATATTCCGAAAGATAATAGAAGCTTATGTGGAAACGGGAGAGCCGGTAGGGTCTCAAACTCTTTCACGATCTATTGGATTGAAACTGTCTTCCGCGACCATTCGGAAAATTATGGGGGATCTTGAGGATCAGGGGTTTTTATATTCTCCTCATACCTCTGCAGGTCGCATTCCCACTACCGCTGGCTTTCGTTTTTTTGTTAATGGTCTGCTTGAGATAGGGACGCTTACAGATGATGAAAAAACCAACATTGAAAGTCTTTGTGCTCATAATGGAAAGACTCTTCAGGGCGCTTTAGAAGAAGCTACTTTAGCTTTGTCGGGGTTATCTCAATGTGCGGGAGTGGTATTGGCACCCAAAAAAGAAGAAAGTCTCAAACACATTGAATTTATTCCGTTGAATGGGAGTCGTGTCCTTGTCATTTTAGTGACTATGGAAGGCTCGGTGGAGAACAGAATTATCGAGGTGCAAAGAGATTTGCCTATGTCGACCTTAACTCAAGCCTCCAATTACCTGAATTATAAATTTTCAGGATGCACCCTAGCTCATGCAAAAAAACTCTTATTTAAAGAAAGAGAGAGGGACCAAGAAGCTTTGGATGAGCTAACACAAAAGGTCGTAGATCTTGGTGTGGCCACATGGGCAGATACGCCCACAGGCGGAACTCTGATTGTGAGGGGTAAGGCAAATCTGCTCCAGGATAATTTTGCGCCAGATCATTTATCGCGCCTCAAGGGGCTTTTTGAGCAACTTGAAACCAAAGAAGGACTTTTGAGTGTCCTTGATGCTACTATTGAAGCGGAAGGAATACAGATCTACATCGGATCAGAGAATTCCGAGGCAAATTTAGAGAATTGCTCTGTTATCTTATCCCCCTATACGAGTGTAAGGGGGAATGTTATTGGAGCCATTGGAGTGATAGGGCCCACTCGACTTAATTACGGGCGCATCATACCTATGGTGGACTATACGGCCAAAGTCATCTCCAGGCTCTTAGGAGCTTCGGAGTAAGAGAAATAAACATAAAGGAAGGAGACAATCTATGTTGAATGACGAAGTGGATCATAAAGAGTTAGATAGTGAGGATCAAAGTCATGAAATGGCGGCAGGTGGTGAGGAGGAAACAACCGAGCAATCTTTACAAAAAGAGTATGCCCAATTAAAAGAAGATCTCTTGCGTGCTTTGGCAGAGGCTGAGAATATTCGAAAGCGCACCCAAAAAGAAAAGATGGATACTTTAAAGTATGCCATTAGCTCTTTTGGAAAAGATTTGGTTAATGTGGCTGAGAATTTACGACGAGCCTTGGAGAGTGCCCCTGAAAACGGTGATGGAGCAAACCAAGAGGCTTTGAATTCCTTTGTAGAAGGGGTTAAATTGACAGAAAAAGAGCTTCTGTCTGTTTTCGAGCGCCATGGCATTAAACAAATTCTTCCTTTAGGGGAAAAGTTTGACCACAATTTCCATCAAGCTATGTTTGAAGTTGAAGACGAGACCCACCCAGCTGGTACAGTTGTCCAAGTTATGGAAGGAGGGTACACCCTTCATGATCGATTGTTGAAGCCGGCTTTTGTAGGAGTATCGAAGACAACTAAGACCACTCACTAGAGTGCTAAAGTAGAAGAACAATAAGCTCTCCGGGCGCAGTGAACCCACGCGTGAATGGTGACTGTGGCGCCTTCCTGGCTTTTTCTGGGCCTGATGTAGGCTGCACGGCACCCTTACACTCTAGTTAAGATTCTCATCCAAAAGCCAAAAGCGCTGAAAGGCGCAGTATAGTGGCCATAGGGGAGAAATTTTTCAAGAAATAGTATTTATTAGTAATGAATCTATTTTTTGTATTAAAGTAATACACACCAGTCATATCTAGTTATTATTATAGAATAATATTATACTTAAATATTAATTATTCTTTTTGGGAGCTTCTTATGAAGAAAAGACGATTTTTAGAAAGATTTCTGGTTTCTTTGATTATACTGAGTCTTCAAAGCCCTGTTAGGGGAGGTGGGAAGGATGGGATAGATGGCGATGACCGTTTTTGTCAGTCCGCCCGTGGGGCGTCGGCTCCAAATGAAAAAGAAGAGAATCTAGCTGTGGCTGAGCCGAGAAGTCTATCCGTACCTAACTGTATGAATTCATTTGAAATGACAGGAGAGAGATATTTTAATTAGAGCGTCAAGTTTACTATAGAGCAAAGAGGGGTTACCTGTGTGGGAGATGAACCTTTGAGTGCGGGTGCCCAGGGGATGGAGTTACGGGCAGGTTACACTATTCCCTTCTTTTGACCTTGGACAACGCCTGTGTGGTTGGATGCCCATGCTCTAGGTGCCTTGGCTTCTAAGCCCATGACGAAAATTTTGGGAACATATCTACAAAGATGATAGAGAGAAAAAGGCCGTACAGTTCTTTGGCGTTGGTTCAAAGCTGCTTAATCCCAATGATCAAACAGCGCGAGACCTCCTCATTGTTATGCTAGAACGCCCATGGAGAGAAGGGTAATGCAGTGGTACAATGGCAGATATCCGTGCACGCCCTAGACGGTCTGATTATGCCCTACATGAGAGTAGATGGTGAAAAACTCAAAAGGTGAGTTCACGGAAGTGTTAACAGGCCAGATATTGAACAAGAAATAGAAGTTATAATGGCAGTTGGAAGGACCAGAACTGGATTAACAGTAGAACACGAAGTTCTATATAGGCGTGTCCTGGCCAAACGCGGATCGTCAGAGATGAAATACAGTTTGGCGCACTTATTTATATGCCCAAGGGTGCGGGGTCGCTCAAAGCCACGAGAAAGCTGCACACTATTATAAACTGGCAGCTGATCAAAATCACATAGGGATGAAGGAAGTGCTCGTATGAATAGCTAAGTGTAACCTTTTTAAATCGGATTAGAAGCCAGAGGTTGATCAAAGTAAAAGTAACAACCGTCATGATGAAGATTCACAGCTAGAGGAGAAAAGCTAGGTTAAGAAATCCAAAAAGGGATAAGTATGGGAACCTAGAACTGGAGATAATTTAGGAAATATATCGGCGCGAATAGACGCATTAATTGGAGACGGTTTGGTGGAGGCGTTCTATAACTTATTGAAAAAGTGATGGGATGGGCAATCAGAGTATTATTCAACTACGAATATCTTAAGTTTAAGTTGAAAGGCGAGTTTCGCTGATATATATACATATTTTATATAACTTTATTATCTTATTTAAAAAATTATTTTTTTGGGTATTCCTCATGAAGAATAGAAGCTTTCTAGAAATCGTCCTGACAACTTTGTTTATGTTTCTTCTTCCATGCTTTGTGAGAGGCTTTGATAGGGAGAGCGTGGATTCTTTTGACCATTTTCCTCCAAGGAGCCCTGCGGGGCCAGCTCTTAATGCAAAACAAGAACCCTCTTTTGTTGCTCCTGTTGAACAGGCTCTCGCTATACTTAACTGCGTGCATAGCGAAGAAGTGACCATAGAGACGTATTTTAATTGGACCTTCAAGGACACTCTTGAACAAAGAGGGTTTACTTGTGTGGGGGATGAACCTTTCAGTACAGCTTCTCAGGGGGCGAATTTGCTTCCGATTTGCGATGTTTCTTTCTTTTGTCCATGGACAACCCCAGTATGTTTGGACGTTGAAGCTGAATGTGCCCTATGTGACGAGCCAAGGACCAGGGTTGTGGGGACATATCTACAAGACTCTAATGAGAAAAAGGCTGTCCAGTTCTTTTGTATTTTTGAAAAGATTTTTAATCCCAATGGCCAACCGGCGCAAGATCCCTTTATTTTTATGATAGAACGACCCTGGAGACAAGGGGATCATAGAGGGACGACCTCTGACGTTGAAGCATTTTTAGAATCGGTTCACGTCTTAGACGGCCTGATTACTCCTCCCATGAGAGTAGATAGTCAAAAGCTCAATGATAGAGTTGTAGGAGGTGAGAACAAGCGATTTGTTGGACAAGAGGTAGAGTTTTTAATTGGGCTGGGAAGGGATAGAACTGGCCTCACAGAGGAAGAAGAAACGCGCCATAGGTCTATTATGGCTCAGCGAGGTTGCCCTGAGGCGCAATTCAATTATGCACTCTCCTGTGAGCACGGGCTTGGCCAGAAAGCTGAACAATACCTTAAACTTGCTGCAGATCAAGGACATATTTGGGCTCAATGCCAACTAGGAAACCTATACTCTCAAATCTTTTACTTTCCTGCAAACCCTTCTAAAGCAGCACTATATTATACGCTGGCTGCGAACCAAGGTTTGGCTCAAGCGCAGTGTAATTTAGGGAGATTACATTCAGAAGGCCGTGGGGTCATTAAAAGCTACGAGAAAGCTCTTTACTATTATAACCTTGCTGCCCATCAAGGGAATGTTACGGCACTGTACAATATAGGGGCTCTATATAAGGATGGGCGAGGCGTCGAAAGTAATAATGAGGAAGCTCTACGATACTATAAGAGAGCTGCGGATCAAGGGCTGCGTGAGGCACAATATCATCTAGGAGCGTTCTATGTGCGGGTTAGAAACTACGAGGAAGGTATACGGTATTATTATAGGGCTGTTGCTCAAGGTTCCTCATCAGCACTGTATGAGCTCGGGATGCTCTATGTAAATGGTGTGGGTGTGCCTCAAAATAGAGAGAGAGGCCTGGCGTATCTTAGACAAGCATCCCGGTCCAATAGATCTCCCTCCCACCCTTATTAGGAAGGGTGTGGTGGTGAGCGCAGCCTTATTGGAGGCAAGCGCTCTTTTTTCCTAGAGCTTCTGTTTACCTTAGTGTATTAAATCAAGCCTTGTTGAGTGAGGCTCAAGCGATAGGTTGAGAGACGATGAGATCCGCATCCCTCAATCGGCAAGAGCTCTACGGGATTGCCTGTATGCTGAGTATCTGTGCGCTCATTTTTTCCAGGTTTGATTCCTATTAAACTTCCCAAAAAGCGTCCGGAACTAACGGCCCAATGTGCATCCACCCAGAAGTATTTGGGGTGAGGAGCAACGGGGTCATTGGCTATATAAAAACGCTTATGGTTTCTGCGTAGCAAGTGAAGAGAGTCTGAGAGTTTTGCTGCGATTCCATTAAAGACTCTCGGAGCGGCAAAGGTAACCACACTAACATTATTTTCTGTGTTAGTACGCTCATATAGAACATTTATAAGATCTGCGGCACTTAGAATTGAAAGGGCTGCACCTAGGCTATGGCCAGTAAATGTAACTTGGAGATTGTCTACCGTACACTGTTGCGTTGTCGCGTAATCTGTGACAAATCTACGAATCTCTTTAGTGCAAGACTGAACAATTTTTAAAAAACCTAAGTGGCACCGACCTACACCTGTTTCACTGGTGCCCCCGATTATATGATGACTAAACCTACCATCTTGATAATCCTCATTTTGTAGATTATGACCTTTGATATCAGAGTCTGAAAGGATGTCATGGATCTGAGAAAAGTCCGTACCTCGGAACCCAATAAAAATCCGGTTTCCTTGGGCAACACAGAGCCCGAATTGGGTGTGATCTTTATTCCCAAAAACACCTCCTGTTCTGGCAGAAAAATTAGATACGGTAAGGGGAAGACTGGATTTCATCCAAAGCTCTTCTGAAATTAAATGACCTTCGTAGGTAGATTCGGCGAGGCTCAAACATTTTCGCAAAGTGGGTTTGTCGAAGTCTATGGCAGGGGGAAAAGCAGCAGCTATGGAAAGATTCAGGATAAAAAATATATACGACAAACCCGCGAGAAAGCACTTTTTCATGACCAATTCCTTAGTAATTACATAAAAGTAGGTCATTGTAGTATATGTGAAAACGTCAGTCAAACGACAAGAAAGAAGAGGTACACTCCAAAGACACCTAAGGTCTTAAGACAAGCAAGGCTTTTCTAAAAAAGATCGGAACCAAGTGACTAGGGTGCAGAGAAAATTCCTTAGAGTTTGCATTGTTCCATGATCTTTTTGAGCTGGGCAACGGGTTACTCTTGAATTGTCCCTAGACGAGACAGACTCCACACTCTTTTGTCTCAATCGGGTATAAATTTGGCCATTAGGAAACACCCCCAAAGGAAGTAAATAAAGCTGGCTTCTGTCTTGGGCGTGCAAAAGTTTGACTTTGAGGGAAGGATCAATTTTGGTGATCGCTCTGGTATTTTTCTCATCAAATTTTGATATTAAGTATTCACTTTCTATGCGGTCTAAGTTGGGACAGCTTTTCCACCACTTAGCTTCGCTTACAATCCAGAAACCTTCATTCTCTGAGGAATATATCCCATCAAATCCTTGGTTGGATCCATATTTACCCTCATGTTTAACCAAGCCAAAGCTAAGCATGAGAAGATCGGTTGCGCACTCTCCCAAGTTCCCCAAATCGCGTTGAGGAGAAAAAATACTATGGAGATTCTTTGGATTCCCATAGGAGATTTCTAGAGGCGAAGCGTATCTTTTTTTCCAATGAGGGTTCTTTTGGCAAGGATGAGTGGTTTTGATACGGGCTTCTGCGTCGAGGGCATTTATTCTCATCCTGAGGTGAGGAAGATCAAGTTGAGTAGGACCTTTATGGTCCCCTATATAAAGAACCCAATCTTTCTTATCTTGAGATTTATCCCAAGTTCTTAGGAGTTTCAGATAACTTGGATGGCTCTTAATTTTACCATAACTTCTAATCCAAAATGATCTTCGCGCATTAGGAATGATATCCAGAGATAAGGTGGGTCCATGAAGAGGCCCATAACAAATCTTAAAATCTGGGTGAGAGGTGCATAGGGCGGGTGAATGGTCTTTGTAAGGCAGATACCACACATGGGTTATTTTTTGTTTTAGGGTATCAAAGGTCACAATGCGGAGATGGGGGGAAGGCTTTTCGCTGACTGAGTCATCAACCAGGGGCAGATAGGCAGTATCGATGTCGTAAATTAGAATAGCTGTAGAGGGTGATAGGGAAAAAGTTGCCCCAAAAAGAGTGAACACAATAAGGAGCGTATTTTTGGAAAGCAAAACAGATGGGATTGTCCAAGTATTACGCATAGTTTACCGAACTCTTAGACCTCTCTCTCACGGGTGACGTATCCCATGGGAGAGAGGGAGAATGAGAAACTATGGAGATCAAGGACAGTGTGAAGGGCATGGATAGGATTCGTCCCATCGAGCATGGGTCTTGCTCACACTTCGAGTGGATGCATCCTTGAGAGAGGTTCCATTAACCACCGAAGAAGTAAAGCTGACGCTTGTCAGCTGAGCGCGTAAGAACGTAGCACAGGTAATGTGGGCGTAATCGTAATTAGCGCTGGTTTGGAGCGAGTTATCAAAATTGGCTCGGTTGATGTGTGCTCTTGAAAAGGTAGATCCGTCAATGATAGCCCCTTCAAAATTTGTGCCATTGAGCGTGGCATTAGTAAAAGAGCAACGAAGAAGGGTTGTGTTCTTGAAACTTGCGCCAGACAGATCGGCGCCTTGAAAAGATATATTCTCCAAGGTCATTCCATCAAAAATTGTATTTTGGAGCTTTGCGTCTTTAAAAGAAAAGCCAGAAAGATCGCTGTCGCGAAAATCGTACTGAGACAAATCAGGAGCCTTTTGCTTTTTCAGATCTCGTGCTTGAAGCTTTTGTTTAAAAGCGGCTAAGTCAGCGGCGTTTTGAGCACAACAGGGGGAGCTGCTTAAGACAAAAAAGAAGCCTAAAATTCCCAGAGAAATTGAGCGGATCATTAAGAAAACCTCACAAATAGTTAAAAGATTTTGGGAAAATATATTAAGGAAATAATCGTTGGGTTAGAAAAGTGGTGGGCGCAGCAGGATTCGAACCTGCGACCACCTGATTAAAAGTCAGATGCTCTACCAACTGAGCTATGCGCCCCCCAATATCCAAGAGACGATAAACGGCTCTCTTTGCTATTTTTAAGAGGCTCACAGGTTGGATGTCAAGGTTATTCCACGAAAAGGCCTTGTTTTTTCCAAATAACGCCAGAGTTTGTTTCTTTTATGGGGCTTATTTCAAAGGAAATTTAAGGAAAGTCAGCCCTAGGTGTGGGTTAGGGTGCAAATGGCTGGTTGCTATAGAAATAAGAGGCATCCTTGACACCAAATAGACCCTATTGATTAAAGTCGGATTTTGAGCGTATAAGGAACCCTATTCGTTTCTCCATCCTATTTATGAGGTGAGTTATGTTGAGTCTTGCTACTGTTTTCAGACGAAAAAAGAAATCTTCTCAAGACCGCAAGAGTGGATGGTCAGGCGCAAGCCTGCTTACCTCCTTCTGTATTGTTTTTGTCAGTGTGGTATGTTGGCTTCTGCCCTCTCCGGAAGGGCTGAGTACGGAAGCGTGGCATCTGTTTATAATCTTTCTAGCGACACTCACAGCTATTATATTGAAACCCCTTCCTATGGGAGCTGTTGCGACTATAGGGTTAAGCGCTTGTTTATTTACAAAAACCTTAAACATAGAGCAGTCGTTAGTCAGTTTCAGTTCATCCATTGTTTGGCTCGTTTTGTGTGCATTCTTTATTGCTCGGGGTTTCGTAAAAACAGGATTAGGGTCACGGATTGCCTATTTCTTTATGACCCGCTTGGGTAAGAGTAGTTTGGGCCTATCTTACGGGCTTGTGTTAACTGATTTTATGCTCTCTCCGGTGATTCCCAGCAACACAGCTCGTGGTGGTGGTATTACTTTTCCTATCGTACAGTCTCTGGCAAACGAATATGGAAGCTCACCTAAAACCAATTCTTCCCACAAGATAGGCGCCTTTTTGGTGCAGGTGGCGTTTCAAGCTAACCTTGTGACCAGTGCCATGTTTCTGACGGCTTTTGCGGGCAATCCTCTTGCGGTTAAGATTGCCGCAGATATAGGCATTGCTCTAGATTGGGGGACATGGGCTATTTCAGCTATTGTTCCTGGCGTGGTGCATTTGGCTCTTTTGCCTTTGGCCGTATATCTCTTTTGTCCTCCTACGTTGAAAAAAACCCCTGAAGCGCCTCAATTAGCCCGTGAAAAACTTAAAGAGATGGGTCGGTTATCCGCTCATGAAATCCTCATGCTCTTTGTTTTTGGGTTGCTGCTGGTGTTATGGATATTCGGATCAAATTTTGGTATTTCTGCTGCTGGTGCAGCCCTTATTGGTCTTTCCTTACTTCTTTTCACAGGCGTTCTTTCCTGGGAAGATGTGCTCCACGAGAAAGCCGCTTGGGATACCTTCTTATGGTTGGCAATTTTATTGACCTTAGCCACTCAGCTAGGAGATTTTGGAATTATTAGCTGGTTTGGCGGTGGTATCCAAGGTGTGGTTCAGACCCTGAGTATGCCTTTTGCTGTAGGAATGCTTTGTGTACTCTACTTCTATTGCCATTACTTTTTTGCCAGTGGAACAGCTCATATTACTTCCTTGTTTGCTGTGTTCCTCGTTGCGTTGGTGAGCACCGGGTTCTCTCCTCTTATATCGGTCCTGGTTTTGAGCTTCTTCTCAAGTTTATCCTCTGGTCTTACCCATTATGGTACAGGAGCGGCTCCGGTATTCTTTGGCGCCAACTTCTTGAGCGTGAAAGAGTGGTGGACCATCGGCTTAAAGATGAGCGTTCTGACCCTACTTGTTTGGGGTATCGTAGGTGGAGTTTGGTGGAAGGTTCTTGGATATTGGTAAGAAATAACCACTCAAGTCTATGAAACAAAAACACCCCTCAAGGAATCTTGAGGGGTGTTTTTTTCAAGAACAAAGAGTAGAAAAAACTAACTTCTTTTTTCCACATAGGCTCTTAGGGCGCCCTCGCCTTTTACTTTGTTTTCCTCGACAGTTTTTCCATTAAACTTAAGCGCAAAATCCTGACCTTTAAGTTCCCTTGTAAGCAACAAGGTGGTCTTGTGTTTCATAGAAGGGGCATAGCGACAGCGAAGCTGATGCCCTTCGAGTTTTATAGACTTCAGGCCTTTAAGCTCACCCCCTGCACTAGGTTGATCCTGATTTTTTTCACTAAATTCCAGGTGTTGCCTTCGACTGAGAGCGCTGGGGAATTAGAAGGTTTGATAAACAATGCCTTTACTGTCGCTGGAGATAGGCAAGTCTCTCCCTTGAAAGATGGAACAAAGCCTTTGCCCTCTAGTGTAGCATGGACAGGTTCAACAACAAGCGTTATGAGCAAAGAACAAACTCCAAACCCGATGATTTTTTTAACAGTAGCGTATTTCATAAGAACATCCTTTTTTTGTAGGTTGAGTAATCTCAGCTTTTAGAAGTTTTTATGTGAGATAAAGATCTTTCTATTATGCCTCATAGCGCCTTTGAAGGCGAGACCCCATTTGTGAGAGGAGGACATGAGGAATGAGACTGGCTTTTTGAGCCACCTCTTCCCATGAGTTTTCGGCCCCGATGAGTTCCACGGTATCGCCTTTTTTGAGTAAATCAGAAGGCACATGGGATAAATCTAAGGTTAATAAGTCCATGCTGATGCGGCCAGCTATGGGGACGGTATGACCTTTAATTTTCAAGGATGTACTCGATAAGGACCAAGGATATCCATCTCCATAGCCTACATTAAGCACGCCAACCCGACCTCCTTGGTGCATACCATAGGTACTGCCATACCCTATGCGCGCCCCTGCATGTGCCTCATTGATTTCAATGAGGTGGGCTTTTAGTGAGGCTACTGGCTTAAAAAGAGGTTTAAAATTATGGGGAATTTGAATGCCATAAAGAGCAATGCCTGCTCGAATAATATGATAATGATAGAAAGGACTTAAAAAGACACCTCCCGAGTGGGAAAAAGAGCGCAAAGCTTTCGGAAATTTGAAATGTGTCGTATCAAATATCTTCTTTTGCTCGGCATTAGATGGGGCCAAGGGATCCTCCCCATTGGCAAGATGGCTCATGATACAGATGCATGATTCGGTTTGAAAAAGATTAGGATTGTCCCCTATGGTATCCACTTCTTTTGAATTCAGCCCTAAACGATAAAAGCCTGTGTCTACTTGAAGGCCATAGGGAAGAGATCTTTGCAAGGAAGAAGCCGTCTGGTTCCATGAAGCTAAATCTTCTGTATTTGAAAATATAGGAATCAAATCAGCGGCGATGATCTCCTTGTGATATTCTAAGGAAACGCCGTTTAAGATAAAGATGGCTGGTTGGGGGTGAGATAAAGGAGAAAGTTTTTTGAAATGCTTCCGTAAGGAAATACCCTCGTCGCTTCTGGCCACAAAGAATTGTTTAGCACCAAGGGTCAGAAGATGTTCACCAATAGTATGCGCCCCCAATCCATACCCATTGGATTTGAGCACACAACCCAAAGTGCAGGTAGGATCT
Organism: Alphaproteobacteria bacterium; assembly: GCA_018401675.1. Lineage (GTDB taxonomy): Bacteria > Pseudomonadota > Alphaproteobacteria > 16-39-46 > 16-39-46 > M30B67. The sequence continues at coordinate 180,837 of JAGYKM010000002.1, forward strand.
ATGAGCGTTTGTAAGGACCGATAATTATGGCTAAGAGCTTTCAGATCAATGTGAAGAAAAGGAGCTGAAGAATCGGATCGGGGCATGAAGGGAGCTCTCTGGGGGAAGTGGGTGTTTAGTAAGAATAAAGGGGATGAAAACGATCGCCTAACTGGCTGATAAAATCATAAGAAGTCGTATGCGCCAGCGTTGCAAGCTTATCGATGGTATGAAACTCATCCACAAAGGTGACTAAGGTCCCAGGTAAAGACAACGTTTCGGGAACATCAGTGACGTCCAGAGAAAGCCAATCCATAGAGATTCTTCCTAAAATAGGAAGACAATAGTGGTCAATATAGCCCAGTCCACAATTGGAAAGGTTTCTGAAAAATCCAGTGCCAAATCCCAAGTTTACCGTGGCAATACGGCTATTCCTTTTCAAGATATGGGTGCGATCATATCCCAAAGGTGTGCCTTCGGGGAGTGTCCTGACTTGAAGAATGCGGGCTTGAATTTTGAGAACCTGGGTCAAGGGGTTATCTTGATCTTCTAAAGGGTTTCCCCCATAGAGCGCTATTCCCATACGGATCATATCATGATGATAAGGTGTGCCCAAAAGAATAGCCGCTGAATTAGCCAATGTTCCTTTTACTCTGGGAAAGAGTGAACGAAATAAAGAAAAAGTCTCAAGCTCTTCTTGGTTAGCTGGATGGGTGGATAAAGAGCTGCATGAAAGATGTCCCAAAATATAGGTGACATCTAAGTGGTTATAAAGTTCAGGCGTGGCTTGTAAAGATCTGGCTTCATCCAAGGAAAGTCCAAAACGACCCATGCCCACATCGACTTGAAGGATAACGGGTAGTGTTTCATCTCGAGACGTGGCCAAAGCTTGAGCGCGGTGAATTTGAGGAAGATCTAGTAGAACGGGGATTAAATTATGGGTGATAAAAAAAGATTCAGTACCTTTTTGGAGCCCATTTAAAACATAAATAGTGGCTTCGGATAAAAGGGCCCTTAATTGAACTCCCTCCTGGACAGTGGAGACAAAAAAATGCTGTGCGCCCACTTCCCAAAGCGCTTTGCCAACAGGGTCAATACCGATCCCATAGGCGTTAGATTTTAAAACGGCGCTGGGAATGGCTGCTGGGGCTTGGCGGGCCATAAAAGTGAAGTTATCTTGGATGCCTCGTAAGTTCACATGCAAAAATGCAGTGTGTTCCTCCAGAAGAAAAGCATCAGGAGAGGTTAGAGAAGGATCTATAGGGAGTATTTGGGCAGTTTGAGAAGAAGTCATAATTATTCCTTGGTCAAAGGTCGTTCGGCGTGAGAGAGATTGCCGAACTTCGTAAATTTAGAGTCAAAAAATAAATGAACCGTTCCAACCGGGCCGTGACGATGTTTGCTAACCAAGACTTCTGCTTTGTTGTATATATCATTCATCTTTTGAACCCATTGGAGATGTTTCTCAGAGTCCTCAGGGGGTTTTTTTCGCGCTTCGTAATACTCGTCTCTGTAGATAAAAAGAACAATATCTGCATCTTGCTCAATAGATCCTGACTCTCGTAAATCAGAAAGTTGGGGGCGCTTGTCGTCTCTTTGTTCCACTGCACGAGACAACTGGGACAAAGCGAGAATGGGAATATTAAGCTCCTTCGCCAAGGCTTTGAGCCCTCTAGAGATTTCTGAGATTTCTTGGACTCGATTTTCATGTTTGGCTCTTTTGTCCACATGAAGCAGTTGGAGATAGTCAATAACGATCAAGCCAATTTTCTTCTGGCGCACCAAGCGCCGGGCTCTGGTTCGTAAGGCGGTTACGCTTAAGGCAGGTGTATCATCGATGTATAGAGATATATCCGATAGAAGCCGACTGGTTTGAACGAATTTCATGAAATCGTCGCTGGAGATTTCTCCTCGGCGAATGCGATCTGATCCCACCCCTGTTTCTTGGGAGAGAATACGGGTAGCCAGCTGTTCAGCGGACATTTCTAAGGAAAAGAAGCCTACACCAGCGCCCTCTTTTTGGGTCAAAGCCGCTCGGGCAGCGTTGAAGGCAATGTTGGTGGCAAGAGCCGTTTTCCCCATAGAAGGTCGTCCTGCAAGGATAATAAGATCCGAAGGATGTAACCCCCCAATCCACTTGTCTAAATCTTCTAAGCCCGTGGTCACCCCCACTATATGCGAGTCTCTTTTATAAGCGAGCTCAGCATTCTCAAGGGCCTTTGCTAAGGCCATACTGAGAGAGAAATACGCGCGGTCAAAGTCTCCCGTGGTGGCTAAATCAAAGAGCTGTTGTTCTGCTTTTTCCATATTGTCTTGGGCCGTACTCTCTGTGGTCACCTCAAAAGCCTCATTAACAATGGACTCTCCGAGAGTAATAAGTTGTCGACGCAAATAGAGATCGTAAATAACCCGACCATACTCCGATGTATTGAGGACTGACACCACACTGGAAGCCAGTTGGATTAAGTATTTCCAACCGCCGATGGTCTCTAATTCATTGTTGCTTTCCATGTAATCTTTAAGGGTTATGGGATCCGCAATATTCCCTCTTTGGATGAGGCTCGAAATGCAGGCATAGATTTTACTATGAATGGGATCTGCAAAATGGTCAGCTTGTAAAAATTCTGCCACCTTTTCAAAAGACGCATTATTATGGAGGAGAGCCCCTAGGAGAGCCTGCTCCGCCTCAAAGTTTTTGGGTAGCGGCCTCACTTGCTTGGGCTCTAGCCAATTACTTCCTCCTGAAGTAACCATGGTGGGTAAGGAAACTGAGGTGGAATCAGACATAAAAAACAACTTCCGACGTAGGGGATACAATTAAATTAAAGAAGGGATCCACAGACTATCTTTGAGGCGATGGGGATGCAAGATATTTCGTAGGTGCTTTGTACTATGTGGAGAAAGACCCCGAGTTTATTCACTTAAGGTAAAGAAATAAAGTTAAGCCAAAATAAAGCCCGGGGTCTTGAGATCAGTGTGGTTAAATCGATGCTAGTTTTGAGGGTCTACCCAGCCAATGGCGCCATCTTTGCGTCGGTAAACCATATTAAAGACACCAGAAGCTTTGTTTTTAAAAAATAACGCTCCGTCATTTGATAAATCCATATGCATTACAGCTTCACTTACAGTGAGAGAAGGAATTTTGGCGGAGATTTCTGCAACAATGGGAGGTGTATCAGGAACCACAGCCTCTTCTTCGTGGTGATCGCCCACAACATATTGCATGGCATCATAAGAAAAGGTTTCCTTTTCTTGTTTATGGTGATCCCGAAGGCGGGCTTTATAGCGACGCATTTGAATATTCAGTTTATCTAAAGCGTCCATAAAGGTTTGGTGCGGATCCGATCCATTGGCTCTGGCATGAATATTCAGACTTCGTCCTGGATGAACGGAAATCTCGGCGTGGATATGGCTGTTTTCTTTAGTAATAACGGCTGCCCCATCAACCGCACGTCCAAAATAGCGCGATACCACGGTCTCAAAATGTTCTTCGATAAACGTTTGGAAAGAAGGCCCGATGTCCATGTGTCGTCCAGAAATTTGTAAGTTCATGATATGCTCCTTATAAATATTGGGTTGGAGTCACGGGGGCGTATACTTTTCAACTGAAAGGTATCTCCCCCAAGATTCAGTGTACGCCTGGTGGGTATTTTCCGTCAACTAAACTTCACGGATTTTTAATAGGTGAACTTTGTGGGGAAAGAGGCCATTGTGATGGTTGGACGGTGTGGAATAAGCACTTTTTTCTTGAGAAAGAAGCTCTTTAATACAGTTTTCCTCAGGTCTATTCTACGGCTACTGTCAGCAAATACAGTGTTAATAGCGCAATACTAATAAGAACCGCAAAAGGGATTCCCAGGCCCGCTTCTTTCAAGTTGCCCCTTAAGGAAGCCTCGTTGCCCGAAGCTTTCTTCACTAGTCATCATGATGACTGCTTCTCGAAGAATCTTTAATGAGTGGGATGGTTAAGCATCTTCATCTCCTCTAAAGAGAGGTCTAGGAGATCAGCGACATGATCAAGCGAATGTCCTTTATGTAATAATCTAGTCGCAATCTCAAGTCTTTCTTCAAGCTTTCCTTCAAGCTTTCCTTCACGCTTTCCTTCACGCATGCCTTCAAGCTTTCCCTTGAGAATACCGCGTTGTTCGAAGCATTCTTCCATATTCATAATCGTTGTCTCCTTTTCTTTGGATGTACTGCTTGAGGCCAAGTCCTTTAAGCAAAGTGACCATTCTCTATGATTCATTTTCTTATTATGGAATATGTAATAAAGGGATGGCAAGATAAAAGCTATCTCTTCATTGGGAATACTATCTACAAAATCATTAAATAAGGGCTTAAAGAAAGCATCCCACTTTTTGGTCCATATATGCTTCATGGTGCTTTCCACAAACCTTAGTTTCAGGTGGGTGGATAGCTCTTCATCAGGCTTGCTAGCAAGATCCCGAAGGGTAAAAGGGTTAGTGAATATATTTCTTACGATATGTTCGTTGTCACCGAATAAAGAGAAGAAGTCCGTAGAATGGCTGTAGGGAGATTTTCCCGAATGGAGAATCATAGGAAATATCAAAGGAAAAGGACCTTTAGGATTCGTTTTTAAATGTCTATCGAGGAGCCCGCATGTATATTTCCATAAGCGAAAGGGAAGAAGCTTATCTGGTCTAGAGGCATGCTCAATAAGAATATAAATAAGCCCTTCCTCAAGAGATTTATCAAATGCTTGAATCTGAGAGGACTTTTCGTCTTCAAGAGAGGCAATAGGGGCAAAATGGGCTTTAAATAAGAGATCAGTAAATTGTGTACGCAAGGAGTCTTCTATCATAGATTCTTTGACTAAGGTCAAAGAAGAAAGGTCTATGCGAGAGAGTAAGGGGCTTGGTAAGTTATCTTGTATAAAAGAATAAGAGACTTCAGGGTATTCCATCATGGTTTTAAAATACTTATCATGAGGGGATATATGAGTAGACATGGAACACCTAATTCTACCGGACAGCTATTTGACCTATTTTTAGGATCAATGCAGTCTAAATTTTAATGAATCAACCTATAACTGTATGATTATAAGATGGTTATGGCCTCTTAGGAGAACTTTGTCCATAATTTATTATAAAAAAGTATAATAAAGTGGTTTTTTGAAATGTGGCGTGGATCAACACTGCCCTCAAATGGAAGCTCAAGAAAATTATGAGCGATGAGCGCTATAAATAGCCCAACGAAGAGACTTCAGAAGATTTAATAGGTGAAGAGGGGCTTGGGTGATTGAAACTTCTTGAAGGGGATCCATCTTTTGGGTACAAGGAATGAGGAGTTGGATTTTGTGACGGGTAACTTTGCAAATTCTTAGCGTTAAATTTTGATACTTCTTTAACTTTTTAGGCAAACGGGGCACAAGACTTTTGAGTAGACCCCAGGCGTCGTTACATTAGATAATAAAGGAATGCTGATATGTTTTTTTCATCAAGTGCTTATGCAGATACAGGAGCGGCAGTGACCGAGGGGTTTAATTTTCTGTCTATAGCTCCTTTTGTTCTCATTTTTGTGGTCATGTATTTTTTATTGATTCGTCCTCAACAAAAGAAGGCTAAACTACAACAAAATATGTTAAAAAGTTTAGTTAAGGGTGACAGAATCGTTACTTCAGGCGGGATCGTGGGTTCGGTAGTGCGCTTGGTAAGCGATCAAGAGCTGCAAGTTGAAATTTCTCCTGGGGTTTCCGTGACGGTTCTACGCTCCATGGTGGTGAATGTTCTTAGAGGCGCGCCCGTTTCTTCCAGCTCAAGTTCCTCAATAGAAACTTCTTCAGGTGGAGCGTCAAAAGTGACTAAACTCGTTCCAAAGAAAAAAGAAAAGGCCTCTGCAAGCAAAAAATAGTAAAGCGGATGCAAAAATAACAGGAGGGAATGAGTCCTCCAGAGAAAAAGGATTGGTCTCCATGTATATGGCCCGGTGGAAGGTTTTTTTGATTATGCTGGTTTGCTTGGGAGGGGTATGGTTTGTTATCCCTAACCTTCTCTCAAAATCAGCCCTTGAGAAAACCTCTCCTTGGCTTCCTCAAACTCAGATACGGTTGGGGCTAGATCTCCAAGGAGGCAGTCATATTCTAATGGAGGTTGACGTTAAAACCTTTATTAACGACTACATGGATAGTCTTTTGGAAAGTACGCGTCTATTTTTGCGCCAAGAAAAGATATCATATAGGCAGCTCCAACGGGTAAAAGGTCAAGACATTATTGCTTTTGATTTGAGGAATGGATCTCAAGACCTTACTCCGGGATTATTGAATTCTTTGAAATCGATAGATGCTGACATGGAAGTCTACGCAGAAGGGGCACGCGTATTTCTTCTCGTAGGGGATCGTGCACGTTCGGCAAGGATTCGTAGTGCTGTGGACCAGTCTATAGAGATTATCCGTCGGCGGGTAGATGAGACGGGAACAAAAGAACCTACCATCCAGAGGCAAGGAGAAGACAGGATTTTGATTCAATTGCCAGGCATTGAAGATCCTGAGCGGGTAAAATCTCTCCTTGGGCAAACGGCAAAATTATCTTTTCGCTTCTTGGCCGATGGTGATCTCTCTTCAGAAGAGGGCAAAGGCTTGTCTTCCCAGGTGGAGCGGTTGGAAAGCTTGACAACAAAAGGTGAACGTCCTTATACCTATGATGTCAAAAAAAGGGTGGTGGTTTCCGGAGAGAGCCTTCTTGATGCCCAGCCTACCTTTGATGAAAATAATCGTCCTTGTGTGCGTTTTAAACTCGACGCGTTGGGGGGCAGAAAATTTGCTGAGGCCACCAAGGCTAATGTAGGGAAGAGTTTTGCTATTATCTTAGATAACAAGGTGATCAGTGCGCCCACCATTAACGAGCCTATTCCCGGCGGCGAGGGACGTATTACGGGAAATTTCTCGGTGGAAGAAGCCTCGGATTTTGCTCTTCTGTTAAGAGCAGGCGCTCTTCCTGCGCCTTTGACAGTGCTCGAAGAAAGAACGGTGGGTCCAGACTTGGGGGCTGATTCTATTAAGGCAGGGACTCGTGCCACCATTCTTGCGGTATGTCTTATTATCGTGTTCATGGTCATTGCTTATGCCGCTGTTGGATTTGTGGCTAATATCGCTCTCATATTTAACCTGATCTTGTTATTTGCAGGGCTTTCGATTTTAGGGGCCACCCTTACCCTGCCCGGAATCGCCGGTATTGCTCTTACATTGGGGATGGCGGTAGATGCCAATGTTTTGATTAACGAGCGCATCAAGGAAGAATTGAAGCATGGGAAGCGCTATATGATTGCGGTGGATTCTGGCTACAATCGGGCCATGAGCACTATTATTGACTCGAATATCACCACGTTAATTGGTAGTATTTTGCTCTATATCTTTGGTACGGGCCCGGTTCGCGGATTTGCCGTTACCTTGTCTTTGGGAATCATTGTTTCTATGTTCACTGCGGTTTCTTTGAGTCGTCTTATTATGGCGTCCTGGATTCGGTGGAGACACCCTAAAACTCTCTGGATATAAAAGGATCACTATGAGCTTTCATTGGCGTGGACTTAACATTGTTCCTCATACGCGTATTAATTTTATGCATCTTAGGTTTATTGCCTTTGTGTTTGCTTTGGGTATAATTGCTGTGACAGCTATTTCCTTATGGATCCAAGGCTTAAATTATGGGGTGGACTTTAAAGGCGGCGTGCTTATGGAAATTCAAACCCAAGGCCCTGCTGATCTCAAGAGCTTGAGAGAAAAGGTATCAAGTTTGGGGCTAGGGGATGCCACTTTGCAGACTTTTGGGGATGAAAATCAGGTTCTGATCCGGTTAGGGATGCAAGAAGGTGGAGAGAAAGGGCAGATGGAAGCGGTAACCAAAGTCCATGACGCCCTGGGCGCAGATGTTAGTTTTCGCCGAGTGGAAACAGTGGGCCCGAAAATGGGGGCCGAGCTCGTCAAAAACAGCATTTATGCTGTTATGTGGTGTATGGGGGCCATGCTTCTTTATATCTGGATTCGGTTTGAATGGCAGTTTGCCCTGTGTGCCATATTGGCTCTTACCCATGACGCGATTGCCGTGATAGGTCTTTATACCATTGGTCAACTTGAATTTAATTCCCAAGCTATCGTGGCTATATTAATTACAGTAGGCTATTCAATAAACGATACGGTGGTGATTTATGACCGTATACGAGAGAATTTAAGAAAATTCCGGACTATGCCTCTCTATGAGCTCCTTAATTTGAGCATTAATGAAACCTTATCTCGTACCATACTCACCTCTTTTACCACGTTGTTGGCCCTATTTGCGCTCTATCTCCTGGGAGGAGAGGTTATTGCGGATTATGCGTTGCCAATTATTGCTGGGGTGGCAGTAGGGACTATTTCTTCTATTTTTCTTTCAGCGCCTTTATTGTTGTTTTTCCATATTCGGCGCAGAGACTCATTGCCTAATAAATCTTAGGTAATTTCCTTAAATAAGTGAGATAAATGAGTCTGGGACTAGGGTGTCCTGGAGGTGTACGGATATCAAAAGAGGGTCAAATTGTGGCAAGTCAACTGGTAACAGACTTAACCAAATCTATTGAAGCGTGCGACACCATAGAAGCCTTGGAGGGAGTGAGGGTTTCTATTTTTGGAAAGAAAGGGATTCTTACCGAGTCCATGAAGGGCCTAGCCCAATGTAGTCCCGATGAAAAGAAAGTCCGTGGGAAAGAGCTTAATGACTCTAAGGAAATTTTAGAAGCTTTGCTTCTTGAGCGGCGGGCAGTTTTGAGTCTTTCCAAAATCCAAGAAGAAGTGGCAAAAGCATGGGGAGACATTACTCTTGACTCCCAGGAAGTTTGGGAGGGAAAATTACATCCCCTCACTAGAACACAAGAAAGAATTCTGGAGTTTTTTGGATCTCGGGGATTTCATTTTGCCCAAGGACCTCAGATTGAAACTCAGGACAATAATTTTACTTTTTTAAATATGCCTGATCATCATCCCGCGCGACAAAGCCAAGATACTTTCTACTTGAAGGCGATCAATCCAGATAAGTCTAATGAGCCATTGTTATTGCGGACCCATACTTCCACAGTTCAGATTAGACAGATGCAACACCAGAAGCCCCCCTTTAGGTTACTATCCCTAGGCTCTGTATTTAGGTCTGACTATGATGCCACCCACACCCCCATGTTTCATCAGTTAGAGGGATTGGTGATCGAAAAGCATATAGATATGGGCCATTTGAAGGGCATCTTGACAGATTTCCTAACTTATTTTTTTGATGATAAGAATTTAAAAATACGATTTCGCCCCAGTTATTTCCCTTTTACTGAGCCGGGAGCTGAAGTGGATATAGGGTACAGCCTTCATGAGGGGAAGGTCCGATTGGGTGGAGATGAAAAATGGTTGGAGGTACTGGGGTGTGGCATGGTGCACCCGAATGTATTAAAGAATTGTGCCATTAATCCTGAGAATAACCAAGGGTTCGCCTTTGGTATGGGCCTTGAGAGATTAACCATGCTTAAAGGGGGCATGAGTGATTTACGGCCCTTTTTTGAGGGGGATTTGCGTTGGCTTTCTCACTATGGATATATGGCCATGTTTAAGCCTTTACTTGGGCAAGGAGATATATAATGCGATTTTCCATGTCCTGGCTCAAGCTATTTTTGACAACCACAGCGACGCCAGAAGCTATAGCTGAAAAGCTGACCGATTTGGGATTAGAAGTGGAATCCATGGTGGATGAGGGGAAAGAGTATGCGCCCTTTAAAGTGGTTCGTGTAATGGAAGTCAGTCCCCATCCAGACGCGGATAAGCTCAATGTATGTGGTGTGGACCAAGGGGATGGTGTTTTGCTTCAAATTGTATGTGGGGCCCCAAATGTGAGAGTAGGTATGCTTGCCGCATTGGCGCCCGTAGGCGTAACTCTTCCGGGATCTACCATTAAAATGAAGGCCGCTCACATTCGAGGCGTTGAGAGTTTCGGTATGTTGTGCTCAGCCAAAGAGCTTGGGTTGGGAGGCGACGGGTCGGGCATCCTTGATCTGGATGGGGGAACGCCCGGACAGTCTTTGGGGGATCTGGATGGATTTTCAAAGAGTGTGTTTGAGGTGAGCATTACCCCCAATAGAGCTGATTGTATGGGCGTATATGGCATTGCCAGAGATCTTGCAGCTGGGGGTTTAGGGGTACTGAAAGATCTTCCTGTGGGCGATTCGGAAATTGAGGCCATGCATACAAAAGTTGGTGGACTAAGGGTATCTGTGGACTTGGGGTTAACCCCTTCAGCCTGTCCAGAATTCAGAGCATGTGGCATGAGCGACGTCCGTAATGGAGAAAGTCCAGAATGGCTTAAAGCTTTCTTAGAGGTTGCCGGTTTGGAACCAATCTCCGCTTTAGTGGACATCACAAATTTTATATCCTTGAGTTTTGCGCGTCCCATGCATGTTTATGATTTGGACAAAATTAAAGGCGGCCTTACAGTGAGATTCGCCGCGGAAAACGAGATTTTTTCAGCCCTAAATGGAAAAACCTACCAACTCACTCCAGATATGGTGGTGATTGCCGATGAGGACAGCGTCTGTTCTCTGGGGGGTATTATGGGAGGGATGGATTCACGGTGCACCAGTGAAACTCAGTCAATTCTCATTGAGTGTGCTCTATTTGATGCAACGCTCATTGGCAAAACCGGGCAAAAACTTAAGATTATTTCCGATGCACGATCTCGGCTTGAAAGGGGTGTAGATCCCCAGAGCACTTTATTTGGATTATCTTATGGGGTGAGGTTGATAAAGGAGATATGTGGGGGATCGGTGTCTTTTCTTGAGAGTTATGGCGGCGTTTCGAGGGCCCCTTTAGTTCTTTCGTGGGATGATGAGGTTTTTGTTCAAAAAACGGGCGTGAGTCTTCAAGAAGGAGAAGGGCTATCCATTTTGAAGCGGCTTGGTTTTATCCATAAAGGGGGGAGGGAGATAGAAGTACCGTCGTGGCGATTGGATGTATCCTTGCTTGAGGACTTAATCGAGGAAGTCATACGAATAAAGGGATACGACTCTATTCCTTTGAAAGAGCTCGGCTCCTTTTCAACGAGGGAGAGTCGGTCTGAAGGAGAGGCTCAAAGAAAGCTTTTTCACACTAAGCATGTGTTAGCTCACTCAGGGTTAAATGAGGTTATTACTTATGCTTTTATCCACCCAAAGGAAGCTGCTCTTTTCGGGGATCTAGATGAAAGACGCTATTTGGATAATCCTTTGTCTCCTGAATTAAGTGTCATGAGGCCTAGTCTTCTGCCCGGATTGATCAAGGTTTTGGAAAAAAATAATACCCACGGCATAGGGGATGTGGGGGTATTTGAGATGGGGTCCATCTTCTTTCCCAGAGAGGGGATAACTGAAGAAAAAAGTGTGGCAGGTGTTTTGCGAGGGATGGCAAATCCTCTAAATTGGCGTGGGCCAAGCAGGAATTATGATTTCTTGGATGCCAAAGAGAGGGCATTTAAGATGATCAGGGCTTGGGATATAGATGAGCGAGCACTTGAGATAGATCGATCAGAATTGCCTTCGTGGTTGCATCCTAAGGAGTCAGGGCGGATCTATGGGAAAGGAGAGAAAAATAGAGGAAAAAATCTAGGCTATTTTGGAACGCTCCATCCTCAAGTGATTCAAGCATTGGATTTATCAAAGCGTGAACCCATAGCGTGTTTTGAAATTAATCTAGATAGATTAGGGCGTTTAAGAAATAAAAAAGACGGGGGATCTTTTTGTCCTTCTGCTTTTCCTAAAGTGACAAGAGATTTTTCTTTTTTGATGAACGCTCACAAAGACATCGGTCCTTTACTAGAAAAAATAAAGAAAGTGGATGGATCTTTGATCGAAAAAGTGATTGTTTTTGATATTTATCAGGGAAAAAATATCGACTCTTCTAAAAAAGCGGTGGCCTTTAGGGTATGGATTTCTTCTATGGAAAAAACCCTAACGGACCATGAAATTACGGATTTGTGCACGCGGATAAGTTCTGTGTGTGAGCAAGAAGGGCTTTTGTTGCGCGCTTAAGCGTGAAGCTATTTATAAGGATCTTTATCCATGTCGACGACTTTCCCCATCACTCATATCCGTAATTTCTCCATTGTTGCGCATATTGATCATGGTAAATCTACTCTTGCTGACCGTTTAATTGAAAAAACGGGCACTATGGAAAAAAGAGATTTGAAAGATCAAATGCTCGACTCTATGGACATTGAGAGAGAGCGTGGGATTACCATCAAGGCACAAACAGTACGTCTTATCTACAAGGCACGTAATAACGAGACTTATGAACTCAATCTTATGGATACACCAGGTCATGTGGATTTCGCATATGAGGTAAGCCGGTCCTTGGCCGCGTGTGAAGGTTCAATTCTTGTGGTGGATGCCAGTCAGGGTGTGGAAGCTCAAACCTTGGCCAATGTCTATCTTGCCTTGGACAATAGTCACGAAATTATCCCCGTCCTCAATAAAGTAGACTTGCCAGCCGCTGATCCTCAAAGAGTGCGGGATCAAATCGAAGATGTGATTGGGTTAGATGCCCAAGATGCGGTGCTTATTTCAGCAAAGACAGGCCTAGGGGTTGAAGAGGTTTTAGAAGCTATTGTCCATCGCTTGCCTGCGCCTACGGGGGATCGATTGGCTCCGCTAAAGGCCCTTTTGGTGGATAGTTGGTATGACGCCTATTTGGGGGTTGTTATATTGGTGCGTATTAAGGATGGAGTATTGAAGACTGGACAGAAAGTCAAAATGCTGGCTACCCATGGATCCTATTTGGTGGAGCAAGTCGGGGTCTTCTCTCCTAAAATGGTGGTGACAAAGAGCCTCGAAGCGGGAGAAATTGGATTTTTTACAGCCAGTATTAAGCATGTATCGGATTGTCAAATTGGAGATACCATTGGGGACGAAAGGAATGATCGTCTGGAAGCTCTTCCTGGGTTTAAGCCTTCTATTCCTGTGGTATTTTGTGGTCTCTTTCCTATGGATTCTGAGGAATATGGTCGGCTGCGAGAAAGCCTGGAGAGATTACACCTCAATGACGCCAGCTTTAGTTACGAAGCGGAAACGTCGGCGGCTTTAGGGTTTGGTTTTCGATGTGGGTTTTTAGGGCTTCTCCATCTGGAAATCATACAAGAGCGTTTAGAACGAGAATTTAAGTTAGATCTTATCGCTACCGCACCCAGTGTGATTTACAAAATCCACACATCTCGAGGGGATCCTTTTGAGCTTCATAATCCTGCAGACATGCCAGACGCGGGAGAGATTACCCATATTGAAGAGCCTTGGATCAAGGCCACCGTACTGGTTCCCGATGAATATTTAGGGGCGCTTCTTACCTTGTGTGCAGAACGCCGTGGTGAGCAAATTGATCTTACCTATGTGGGATCGAGGGCCATGGTCATCTATCGTTTGCCTTTAAATGAAGTGGTTTTTGATTTTTATGATCGCCTTAAATCGTTAAGTCGAGGTTACGCTAGCTTTGATTATCAGCCTGATTCTTACCGTGAGGGAGATCTGGTGAAGCTATCTATTATGGTAAACGGAGAACCTGTGGATGCGCTCTCCATGATAGCTCATAAGAATAGAGCTGAAGGGAGAGGCAGGGTGGTGTGTGAGCGTCTTAAAACTCTTATTCCCAGACAGTTATTTAAGATAGCTATCCAGGCAGCCATAGGCGGACGGGTTGTCGCTCGGGAAACAGTAGCCGCCTTGAGAAAAGACGTAACCGCTAAATGCTATGGAGGAGATATTTCTCGGAAAAAGAAACTCCTTGATAAGCAAAAAGAAGGTAAGAAAAAAATGCGTCAATTCGGAAAAGTGGAAATTCCTCAAAAGGCGTTTTTAGAAGCACTCAAAATGGGCGACTCTTAAGATCAAAATCTTGGGAGTACGCGGTGCTAACTTCTTATGCTGGGGGGAACAACATCTCACCTGCATAACGGGGTCTTGCTTAAGAGCTCAGGCGCTAGTTGAGCACTGTGCAGACGAGGGATTTGCGGCACAGTTGCAAGCTTGGAGATGGGACTTGCAACGATTGAGACGGATGCGAAGTTCTGAAATGGTTTCGGCAAGCGTTTCGGTTTCTTCTGCACAGGCTTTGTTTCTGTTCTTATGTCGTTTTCTTTTGCTGCCTCTGGGAGCGTTTTTTTGTTCTTCAGTCTGTAGTTTGGTTCGGAGTGCCAAATTTCGGGCCTTTAGCACCAAGATCTCTTTTTTGGCTTGGGGTAAAGACAAAATCTGGCCATCAGCTATGCCCTCAAAAACTACGCCACCCAGAGCAAAAATAGTAAGAAAAAAAAGTGAAGATTTTTTGAGGTGCATGGCTTTCTTCCTTCTAGGTTGTGTGGTGCGCACTAGATCTAGGTCTTGTTTTCAGAAGGCCTCGCCCCTAGGGTACCAACGTCAAAGATGTTCGTTATCGGTTCTTTAGGTAAGTGTACAGCAAGAGAGGAGCAGTAATCTAGGGGAAAAACATACATTATCAGAAGGTTTTGAAAGAAAGTCTCTAGAAAAATACGAGAAATATAGATAGAGTACCATCTATAAATATGAAAATTCTAAACAGGTGGAAGGAGTGCTCCTCTTTGAAAACGAGAAAGAAAGCTCTGCAAGTGGCATCTTTTGCTTTGAGTATGGGCGCCTTGTCACTTTTATCAGGCTGTACCAGTATATTATCAGATTTGAATCCTATTGAATCTTCATATGATAAGAATAAACCTCTCGAATCCACACCCGAGGGTGTAATGAAAAGTAGGTCCAAAGGGGATGAGGGAATAGAGTTTTTAAGGAAGGGACAATACCAACGGGCCATTGGCTGCTTTTCTAAAGCCATAAGACTTAACCCTCAAAACGGCTATCTCCATTACTTAAATGCTCTGGCTCATACTTTTCTTGGTCACACGAAACCGGCGGCATATTCAAACGCTCAAGTTGGCTTCCAGGTGGCTTTGCGTTTAGATCCAGGCAATTCCTGGGCAGCTTATAATTTTGGGCAGCTCTATCTGATGTTGGGGGAGTATAGTAAGGCGCAAGACCAATTTGCTAATGCGTTACTATCTTCTCCCAAGAATACCCAATTTCTGATGGCGTTTACAGTGACTTCTTACTTGGTGCAAGATGTGGTGTCAGCTCTTCAAGGTGTGAAAGAACTGGAGACCTTGGGCGTGCAGTCTGCGGAATTTTACAGAACGGCGACTTTAGTCTATGCGGCCAGCAACGAGCCGAAGAAAGCCTTAGAGAACCTCAGATCTTTTGAGAAATCCCGGCCTCGACCTGAGCTTACGAGCTATCTGAAAGAAAGAGTGGCATCTTGGGAGCAGTTCTTTCGGTTGATTCCAAGGGAAGATCTAGAGGCTCTCGTAGCCCAGCCGAAGGGTGCTTTGGCCAAAGCTGCGCTTCCTGGGCTCTCCTCTACCCTCAAGGGGAAATCAAAAGCACATAAGGAGAAAACGTCTAAGAAGAAAGTATCCCATAAAAAAAGAACAAAGCACCAAGAGGTTGAAAGTTCTGATTTGGAGGGCACTTCTTCCCAAGAAGAAAGCGACAGAACGTCTGCGGACTCGGTTCTACACATGAACCTTACTGAGGTTGATGTGACTTCTGAGAATGAGACGCCACTTGAACTTCACAACCAAATGGTGGTGTTAGATGTCTTAATCATAAGAACGGAGATGATTAGAGATGCGTCTTTGGGACAAAACATCATGAGCAGTCTAGGTCCTGTGGAAGGGTTTGGGGGCAATCCACTTTGGGGCTATACTTATGGTACAGCGGGGGCTTTCTCTAATGCATCCAATGGAGTGGTTACCAGCCCTAATTCTGTAGTGACTCAGTCTTTAGGGTTGTCGAGTGTATCTTACTCATTGGATATTGCAAATAACGCCCATACCCATAGCGACATTGTAGCTACACCTTCTTTGGTGGCAACCCATGGTAAGCAGTCCAAATTTTTCAGTGGGACGGCAGTAACTTTGGCTCTAACAAGTACCCAAGGGGGAGGCAACTTAGTCACTCATGAAGTTGGGGTTAATTTAAAGGTAACGCCAACGTTTTTGGAGGATGGTAGAATTTCTTTGGATGTGAGTGCGGAGCGGAGTGAATTCTCTAACTCAGCTTTGCCCGGAAACGTTGAAGTCAGTTCTATTACAACCCCAGTTATGCAAACCGTTACGAGTTCTATGACGGCCACAGGAGTTTTGGGTAAAGGCCAAAGTATGATTGTGAGTGGTTTGAAGGAAAATGTAAAAGTAAACGCACGATCTGGGACGCCGGGGCTAGAGGATGTACCAGTGGCGAGCTTTTTCTTTTCCCATGAAGCAGTGCAACAACTAGATCGGACAGTTATATTTATCATCTCTCCCCGATTTAATGAAAAAGTGGTGAAAGATGCTAATGGGCAGTGGATTGTTTTACCCACAGAAGAGGTGGATAAATCTCAGCATTATTTAACCTTGCTCAAGCATGATTTTTCACATATTTTTTCTTCTGCTTATGAAAAACCCCTTCTAAAAGGGCTGCTGCAGCCACAGTTTTCACGGCACTTTAGGCCTAAAGATATGCCTATCCATGAAGAAGAAGCTATTAACCTACCCAGCACTCTCGATGCTATAAGAGATTATGTGTGAGGGTGCGGCTTGAGATAGGATGGGCTATTGTTCGTTGAGAACTTTTAAGAGGTCACGAACCAAAAGAGGTGGTCCTGCCACTAAAGACGTGCTTTCCAAGGTAAAGGGCTTTCCTTCGCGATCCAGTACGTAGCCGCCAGCTTCCTTAATAAGGAGAACGCCTGCAGCAACATCCCACGGCTTTAGGCCATCTTGCCAGCACGCATCAAAGCGGGCAGAAGCAACATAAGCAAGATCCAAAGACGCAGCACCCCACATGCGTATGCCGATCCCTCGACCCTGTAGATGAGCTAAATCAGTTAAGGCACGTTGGTCAAAACTTTCTTTACCCAAAACAAGTCCCGTGGCCAGAAAACACTCTTGGGCCGATTGTATCTTAGTGACACGAATTCGTCTGTCGTTGCAAAAGGCGCCTGCGCCTTTCTCAGTACTGTATAAGTCATTTTTCAAAGGATCATAGATGACGCCCGCTACGATTTCTCCATTTTGCTCTAAGGCAACGGAGATAGCAAAGTGAGGCAGTCCATGTAAAAAATTCGATGTTCCATCTAAAGGATCTATAATCCATCGTGATGTAGGATCTGTCCCTACAATAGGCGCCCCTTCTTCAGTCAAAAAGCCAAAATCTGGGCGGGCCTTTGTCAGTTCTTTGCGTAAGAGACGATCGGCCTTCAAGTCCGCGTTAGAGACAAAGTCGCCAGGGCCCTTTTTGGAAATTTGAAGGTTTTCAACTTCTCCAAAATCCCTCACAAGATTGCGAGAAGCCTTGTGAACTGCCTGAATCATTACATTTAAAATCGGAGACTTTGGGCTGCGGGCTGCGTGATGGTTTTGCATGGTATGTCCTTTTAAAAAGTCAATTTTTGGCTTCTTTTGCCCGTTCTACATAACTCATATCTTCCGTATGCAGAACAATCTTGGCTCCAGCTTCAATATGAGGAGGAACTTGGACGCGCAACCCATTAGCCAAGAGAGCCGGTTTATAAGAAGAAGTTGCAGTCTGCCCTTTAATAACTGGATCAGCTTCAATCACTTCCAGAATCACAGTATCTGGCAAGTTGAGACCAATAACCGCTCCTTCGTGGAGAAGAATTTGGACATTCATACCTTCTTGTAAAAATTTTATCTTATCTTCCCCGATGGTTTCGTCAGAAAGTTGAAGCTGTTCATAGGTTTCTTGGTTCATGAAAGAGTAATCACCTTTTTCTTCGTAGAGAAATTGGTAGGTGGCTTCATCCAAGCGCACTCTTTCTACGGCTTCACTAGACCTAAATCTCTCGTTGAGTTTGGTGCCTGTTTTGACATCCTTCAATTCTACTTGAAGATAGGCGCCTCCCTTTCCGGGCTGAGTATGTTGGGTTTTAACCGCAACCCAAAGACGATTTTGATGATTGATTAAATAACCAGGGCGGATTGCGTTTCCATTTATCTTCATGACAAATCCTTTTGATAACTCACAACGGTAAAAAAGTGGTAGTTCCTATCCGAAGATAGAAAAAGACACTCATTAGGACTCTTTATACAAAGAGGTAATACGCTTCAAAAGTGCCAAAGCATCTTCTTCCTTGCGTTGGAAGCAATTCCTTCCAATAATAGATCCTGTAGCACCACCTTGGCGGATGGCTTTTATTTCTTCAAGGATCCGGGCATCATCCGTCATTTCTCCCCCAGAAAATAAAACCATCCGTTCTCCATTGAAACATGAACGAACCACATGGCTGATGCGGGCATCTAAAGACTCAAAATCATCGGAGGCATCTGATGCAGGAACCCGTTCAAGATGTGAAGAGGGGAGTTTTACTTTGATGATATGAGCGCCCATCAAACAGGCCATATGGGCCCCATAAGAAACCACATCTAGGCTGGTCTCTCCCGATTTAGAGATGTGTCCTCTGGGGTAGGACCAAACCACCACAAAGAGCCCTGCTTCTTTAGCGCGTTCAATCACGTACTGCAAGCTCTCGTACATAGTATAAGCTTGATCCGCTCCAGGATAAATGGTGTACCCTATACCTGAACAGCCCAATCTTAGGGCAGTTTCTACCGAAGAGGTTATAGCTTGATTGGACATTTCACCAGTGGGCTGTAAAGCAGACCCACTGTTGAGTTTGAGGATAAAAGGAATGAGTCCGGCATAGTCATGAGCCACTGATTCAAGAAACCCTACAGGGGCTGCAAGGGCCGAAAGACCAGCCTTGATAGCTAATTTTACATGATAAGAAGGTGCATAGGCTTCGATATTTTTAGAAAAAGATACCCAAGGGCCATGTTCAAAACCTTGATCCACGGGGTATATGACAAGATGGCCAGTATTTTTTAAAACGCCTTGTTGAAGAAGGCGGACTAAATTGGCGCGTGTTCCAGGCGAATCACTGGAATAGTGTTTCAAGATGCGATTAATAGCTGGAGGAAGAGTCATGGGGGCTCTCGCTTAATTAAAGGGAACGTAAAAATAAAAAGGACGAGCTTTTAAAGGTCTACTTATGTTTTAGCCCTTGCGCGCGCTCGTCGCAAGAGGGATACGTGTTCCACTTCTATATTTTACAACTATGGCTCAAGAGAGAGAGGAAAATGTTTTTGCCTCTTTATGAGTGAAAGTAAGCAAATAAGCCCCGGAAAAGCCAAAAGAAAAGTGAGAATGAAATATATATGCCAAGGCATATGATCGGTTAGCCAGCCTCCAAAAGACCCCAAATTGGTGGATAAATACCAAAGTGCCGATAAAAACGCATACTGGGTGCCCGTAAAGGACCGATGGGTTAAGCTAGAGATATAGATTACAAAAGCTGCAGTGGTCATACCGCCCGTAATATTTTCCAAGGCTATGGATGCATATAGAAGTTCAATATTATGACCCTGGTAGGTTTGGACCACGAACATTAGATTGGAGAAGGCGTGCAAGAGCCCGGATATAAAGAGTCCTTGGAGTATGCCCTTCTTTTTAGAAAAGTATCCCCCCAAAAGCCTCCCTATAATAGTGGCCACTATACCAAATACTTTTGTGACATTGGCTATATCAATTACAGAAAAGCCAAGGTCTAGATAAAAAATATTCGCCATGTTGTTAATCAAATTATCCCCAGTTCTAAAAAAAAGAATAATGAGGAGAATCTGGAGCCATGCTTTACGTTTTATAAACTCACTAAAGGGCCCTAGAACTGCTGCATAAAGCCAAGCCAGACCTTGAGCCAGCTTGTGCGAATAATTTTTATGGGACACGAAAAAATCCAGGGCTTTAGTCTTGCGCTCCTGCATTAAGTTGGGACCTTCTGGAAGGGGTTCAGGGGCCAGTAACAAAAGACATAAAGAAAGAGAAATAATCAAAGCCATGACGAGAAATACCCAAAACCATCCCCAGTAAGAGGCAATATAAAGGGCTCCGGCGCTCCCAATAATGCTTCCGAGTCGATAACCCAGGACATTAGCGGTGGTACCAGTACTTGTTAGATTGGGAGAGAGGAGTTCGATACGATATGCATCAAGAACGATTTCTTGGCTGGCGCCAAAAAAAGAAATCAAGACCATTAAACCGGTAATGAGAGGCAAGTCTGTTTTCGGGGAGAGGGTCCCCATGAAAAGGAGTAAAATAACGAGCCCGCCTTGAAAAAAAATTCCCCAACTCCGACGGCGTCCAAAGATTTTTCCAAAAAGAGGAAGCTGGAAATGATCAATTAAAGGAGCCCATAAGAATTTCAAAGCATTGGGTAAAGTTGATAGAGCTAAAAAGCCAATGGCCGTATTGCTGAGGCCAGCTTCTTTAAACCATATTTGCAAAGTGGAGAGAAGCAAAACAAAGAGCAATCCCAAAGGAAGCCCAAAAACCCCAGCAGAGAGCACGCGCCAATTGAAGTAGGAAGAAGGGTTTTTCATGGAGAGCCTAAGTGCTTCATCTACGGTCCCGGACATATTATTCAAAGACGAAGAAAGAAAAATTGTTTTATGTGGGCAGCGTACCGCCTTTTACAAAGGAGGACAAGAAATTACTTCGTAGAAGAAATCCTATCTGGTTTAAATATGACCAAGATTTTCTTGTGAAGCGGCTAAGATTTCATGGATCGCGTGAGAGGCAGTGGCTATGAGCTTGGGATTGGTATCTTGGTAGTAAGACAGCTGAGACAGAGCTATGGATAGGGCCCATCCCCGGCCACGGGTCCAGGTAGCATCATCTACGCCTACAGTGGTACGAAAAATTGGCCTTTGAGAGGCAGCTAGAAGACACCAGGCCACGTATAAATCGCAAGCAGGATCACCAATGCCTATAAGCCCAAAATCTAGGACAGCAGAAAGTTTTGTACCGGTTACCAGGATATTCAAAGGAGATAAGTCGCCGTGTACCCAGACGCCGGGTTTATCCCAGCTCGGGGCGGCCAATGCTTCTTCCCAAATGGGAAGCAGAGCAGCAGTATCTAAAACGCTTGAGAGTGTATTAAGGCATTCTCGTGTTTCGACATCTCGCTGGAGAAGCGTTCTCCCTCGACTTGAAATTGGTCCCTGAGAGGCATCGATATGATGGAGCGCTTTTATAAACAGGGCGATTTGTTGGGTAAAATCATTTGGGGCCCTTAAAGATTCTACTGTGGGATGATCCCCAGGGATCCATTGGGAGATCATCCAGGGCCACGGATAGAAAGAAGAAGGATCTGCTTTGGCAATCAGGGTGGGAATAGGTATGGGCAAATGAGGCGCTAAATAGCCTAACCACTGGCAATCATTTTCTAAAGAAATCACGGATTTCTTAATGCGAGGTAAGCGGATGACCATGGCCTTTCCTAGGCGGAAAACCCTATTATCGGCACCATGAGCCCCAATAGCTTCTAAGGGAAGATCGGCCCATTGAGGGAACTGTAAGTGAAGGAGTTGATGTACCAGATGGGTATCTATGTCCAATTCATCAACATGCATTTTAGTGATCATGGTTATCCCTTTGGTTGTCTGAAAAGGGCGCTAAGAGCCTGGTGGAAAGCAGCCCGAAATTTCGAAGGACTCTATCTTAGGCTCACTTTTATCTATCTTTATGTGGTCGAAAGACCTTCTTTGATTATAGTTTTTAGCCGATGCCTTACTTCATTAGGTATAACAAAATTTTGGTCATAGGGGGCAAAATTATCCCCCCATCGGGTATCGACGAAAGTTTGACCTTCGAAATGACGTAATTCCCTATACCTAGGGATGATATGCACATGTAAATGGGGGGTAACGTTTCCCAAAGATGCGTAATTGAATAAATCTGGATGGAATAAATTCCCCAATAGGTTTTTTACACAACGAGCATGTTCGAAAAAGCTTTCTTCTTCTTCTGGGGTCATGGACAAAAAATCTAAGCCATCTTGTCTTCTTGCCCATAAATAAACCCACCCTAAGTAAATCTGGTTTTCGTGCAAATACAAGGACCAATGGGGAAAATCTATAATAGGAGAATCTTTAAAGGCCATGGTGAATTTCCTTGTGGGCACTATATCCATTTTGTGATAGCGCAGAAATGGGAAAGATCAGTGGAAGAAACAGCAACAATATTTTAGTTTCTAAACAGAGTCTCGAGCTTTCAGTCAAGCGTTGAATTCAGATTCTTTGATAGAGTGCATACTCAAGAAGAACATGGCTCTGAGTGCACTGTGGACTTCTTATTCTAAACAAATACACAAATGCTGATTTTACCTTCTTCGTTAGTTTAGCCCTAATTCTGGGCTGATCCCGGGCTTTATTCCTTTAATGGGGGAATTGCCGTACCGTCTATCCCCCTCGGGACCTCTCCTATCTTTTGTCAGAAATTCCCATTAGATACAAATCTTAAAAATGTGAAGCCCACTCCGTAGAAGGTGTTTTTTTTGTCCATTCTGGGTAACTCATGATAAGTTTCCCTCGATAGCTGCTTATTGCAAATAATAATGAATGAGCCGTATTGAAAGTCAAGAAAAAATGAGAAAAGATTAATTATTTCAACTAATAACACCATATTCTGACTCTTGCTCATAGCCTTATTTCATGCAATTTATGAGACGGTCGTGCGAGGGGTGTCACGGCCACTTGCGGGACATATAATATTGGAATAATATGCTCAAATATAAGGACGAAAAGAGAGATGAAGGACTGATCTGTTCCAGCAATAATCAAAGGGTGAAGGCTATGAATAAAATAATAAAGATAGGTTTAAGTGTATGCGTGATTTTGATGATGAAGTCACCGTTGGTACAAGGAATGGGTAACGGGATGAGTGCCTTTGAGGCAACGGGCATGGATGATGGCGAACGAACACCTCTTTTGGCCACGGGACCCGTGGCACGCCCGATGAAGTTGTCCATCCCAAAGGTAGCCCTTGGACACGAAGCCGTTTATAGAAGATTTTTAAAGGGAGTCTTGGTTTATCGTCCCACGAAAAGCAGTGATGTGGGAAAAATAGAGCTGCCCATAGCAGCGTTAGCTAATCCTCTTGACGGCACCTTTGATTTATCAAAATGTGGTAATACAGGACGTTACTTGAGTATAGCGACAGGGTATCGCAAAACGATGCAGGCTGACAATGCCAGCAAGGTCGAGATATGGCTCACACCGCGGTTTTTGGTAGAAAAGGATATATCAGGACCGGCCGTCCATTATGCGAGTACCATTGTTCATGGCAAATGGAAACGTACAGCTCCCGTCGGCATTTTATTCAATTGGGGCGGATGGGGACATCCCTACTCCTTGGCCGGAACTACACAGGCAGCTCGCACTATTACGTTATCTTCAGATCATTTCTTGGGACGCTGGTGCAAACGAGACGTAGCGGAGTACGACTTTCTATCGTGTGGGTGTGACACGGACGGACCCGCGTACACCCATCCAGTTGCGCTGGACCAGGAAGATGATACGGTAGATTATGGAATTGCACCGTCCGACGTGTGTACGCTATTTAAAACGCGGTTGAAAATCAGATCGCATTTCACATTTCGTTTGTGAACTAAAAAAATGATTAGCAATTGACCCAGAAAAAGCGCATGGACCCAGACTCCAACATGAAAAGAGACTGGGCAGAGCCGTTTGCACACAGGCTGCAAACGCCTCCATCGATGATAATCCTAATTTCAGCCAGCGCGCCCATTGACCGACGTACCGCCGCAACCGCTTTATTTTATCAGGAGTAGAAGAAGCCAGTGAGAGCAATGATATGAGAAAGTTTTTAAAATAGTCGTCACAGGGAGGATCTCGTTCACTTGATATAAAGATACATCCCGTCTGGGAGCCGTTTTTTGATAGCGACGGAATATCGTCTTCCTTGTAAAGCGCGTTGGCACGTTCGTGAAAACGCCTGATCGTTTCTTTAGCAGGGAGTATTTTTGTGTCATCGAAGTAAAAAGCTAAAAAGTTAAAGCCATGGCTTATTTTGCCGATGTAAGTTTTCATGGGATGAAGATGCAGTTTTTGGGCACTAATAATCTGATGGGTTCGTTTAACAACCTTACGCTAAGCAGTTTTGCTTTTGGTAAGAAAACCCAGTCATCCATAAATCTGGCATAAAAAAATATCTTTAACATCCCCCATGGCTTGATCAAGGGGCATTAAGGCGATAGCGCCAAGTAAGGGAGATAAAGGACTACCCATAGGAATGCCTTTTTCAAGGTAGTCGTAGAAATTGCCGTCATACGTTTCGGTGCGATGGAACGCTTTGCTAATAAGGCTTAAAAGAGCAGGATCCTTGATGTAAGATTCAATGAGGGCCATTAAAACGTCAAAGTTAATGGAATCATAGTAACTTCGCATCACATAGTGATAATCAGGTAAAGCCCTATGGGTATGGTGAACAGCTTTTTTTAAACCTCCATGACCTTTGATATGATAACAGGATTGTGGAATATGGAGACCCATCTGAAAGCTGTTCTTGAACAGGCAAAAAATTCACCCCTGTCAAGCAATTAGACGAAACAGGATTCCGCGTTGAAGGTAAGACCCAGTGGCTCTATGTGGTCAGTACGTCGACTGCAACCCACTATCGTGCATCGAGTAAACGTAAAGATTTAGAACCGTTGAAAGACATGAGGGGCACAGCGGTCCCTGATCATTGGAAACCCTATTTCCAGATGGAGGCTGGAGAGCATAGCTTGTGCAACGCCCACCATTTGATAGAGCTGAAGGCTCTTATTGAAATTGAAAAAGAACCCTGGGCAAGCAAAATGGATTGTCTTTTGCGATGTGTGAATCGCCTAAAGGGCCCATCCATGGTTCGTGTGTTTTCTTTTTTGTTTTCAAAGAGAGGGTTTAAGTAGTTGTGTATAGAGCTATGATGTATCCCTTACAGAAGACGTCTTATAAGAGAATTCCTAAAGAGGTCTACTAACCCCTTATGTCATCTTTACGTCTTTTTTGAGAGAAGGATTCAGGCTGTACATCCCTCTTGTGGTTTTGAAAATACCCTGTTTCTATAAAGGAAACTATGGTAATAAAGGAGGCCTTTTCCCCATTAGAAAAAGGGTTCCCGGGCGATTTGTACATCTAAATATGATTTTGGAGTAACAGGCATGGAGTCTCTTCTAACGATTCTTTTTGATAGCAAAAATCCACCCATAGTATGTGTAGGAGACTTGATGTTGGATATATTTGTGGAAGGAGATGTTTCACGTATTTCTCCTGAAGCTCCCATTCCCGTATTTAAATATAAAAGCGAAAGAGAAGTATTAGGGGGTGCAGGAAATGTGGTCAGAAACTTGGCAGCCCTAGACATATCTTCCCGTCTTGTGGCGTTAATGGGTGAGGACTTTGTGAGTCAAAGAATAGACTCATTGCTCAAAGAAATTCCTCAAATCGATCCTTATGTTATTAAATCTCCTTTTATTAACACTACACAAAAAACCCGATTTACTGCTGGGTCCCAGCAGCTGTTGCGACTCGATCGTGAAACACCTGAACTGGTCACCCAAGAACATGGTCAAGCGTTGTTGGAGGCTGTTTTAAGTGCCTCAAAAGGTGTGCGCACCATGATTATTTCTGATTACGGTAAGGGCGTTTTGTCCAAAAATATTCTCAATCCCCTTATTAGCCAAAGCAGGGCCGCTGGGCAGTTTATCCTGGTGGATCCCAAAGGGAAAGATTACGGGTGTTACGCTGGGGTGAATCTCATTACGCCCAACCGGGAAGAATTGGCCTTGGCTACGAGCCTTCCTACGGATACAGACGAAGAGTGTGCAACAGCTGCTCTAACCTTGATTGAAAAGCACAAGATAGAAGCCGTTCTAGTAACACGAGGGTCCCGAGGTATGTCTTTGATCCAAAAGAATGTTGAGCCATACCATGTGCATGGTCAAGCGAGAGAGGTGTTTGATGTGTCGGGTGCGGGAGATACAGTGGTAGCGGTAATGGCAGCTGGTATCAATGCGGGTCTTTCTGTGCAGCAAACATTAAGCTTAGCGAATTATGCTGGAGGAATAGTGGTGGGCAAAGTAGGGACCGCTCCTATTGAGAAAAAAGAAATGCTTAGTTATTGTGACATTGAGGAAAATAGACACTTTTTTTCTTCAAAGCTCCTTCCTCTGAATCAAATGTATGATAGACGGATCCGCTGGCAGCGGCGAGGTATGCGTGTGGGCTTTACCAATGGATGTTTTGATCTGTTGCATCCTGGGCATATTCAATTGTTGAAAGAAGCCAGAGAGAGATGTGATCGATTGATTGTAGGCTTGAATAGTGATGCCTCTATACAACGCTTGAAAGGCTCTTCTCGTCCGTTGCAGTCCCAAGAGGATCGGGTGGCAGTTCTTTCTGCCTTAGAGTTAGTTCATGGCATTGTTTTGTTTGAAGAAGACACACCCTTAGAGCTCATTAAAGCTTTGCAGCCGGATCTTTTGGTTAAAGGAGCGGATTATACCCTCGAACAAATCGTTGGCGCCTCTGAGGTTCTTAGCTCTGGGGGTAAAGTCCACAGAGTAGTATTGGTTCCTGACAAGAGCACCACGCGATTGGCAAATGCGTCAATCGGTTCTTCCAAGATGACTTAAGAAGGTGTGATTTTGGATAGGATTTAGGATAAAAGATCCAAAATTGGATATTTAGGTAGACAGGTTTCCCTTATTTGGTATAGAAAAATCACTAAGCGGGCCCAGATAGCTCAGCTGGTAGAGCAACGGACTGAAAATCCGTGTGTCGGCGGTTCAAATCCGCCTCTGGGCACCACTTACTTTTTCCTTGATTGTTGTTATGACTGTTGAGTGGTTTGAGACCACAGTTGAAAGTGCTGGCGGACAAAATCTTTGACCCGTTGGCTTTCATCAAGAATGGTCGGTTTGTAGGTTTTTAGGGGGAGCGTGCACTGTCTTGTGTGATTGTGGGTTTGAAGCAAGCTATGAAATGTATCAAACTTAGAACTTCTAGACCGTTTTTTAGGCAGTTCAATAATGTAAACTGGTTTGCCCATACTACACGCTTCAGAAGTCATGGCCACCGAGTCAGAGGTGACACAGATGACATCAGCTAGGCCTAAAAAGGCCATATAGGGATTGGCTCCCTTATTATCCCATAGATATCCTGGCAGTGACGCACACATTTGTTGGAGATAAGTGAAAACATCCTTATGGGTTCGGCGTGATACGGTCATAAGAAAAAAAATATCTGGATTTTTAGCCTGCATCTTTTTCAAATCAAAGACTAA
Source organism: Alphaproteobacteria bacterium (assembly GCA_018401675.1). GTDB lineage: Bacteria > Pseudomonadota > Alphaproteobacteria > 16-39-46 > 16-39-46 > M30B67. The sequence goes on from JAGYKM010000002.1 coordinate 208,047, forward strand.
AAATTCAGCTTCTTTGTGTCCAAAATTATATAAGCTATTGGGCCCCCCAATTAAAAAAGTCATCACGGTTTTATTTTTTAAATCAGGTACGGTTGAGGTGTGTTTTTGCAAAAAAAAGCCCGCAGCCTCCTCACATAGGCGAGGTTTGATTTGATGCAAAGTTCCGGTGAGCGAGAGCACATTAGGACCACTCACGTGATCATGATGAGGTGCGAGAACCACGTCAAACAAAGAGGGAGAGAGCCGAGGATCTTGAACGTGAATGGTGAACGTTCGATTTTTGGAAAGATGTTTAATAGCCAGAGAAACAGCCACGCTAGGCCGACCTGATGTTATAAGAATCTCAGGCCAAGGGGCTTGATTCGGCCCCAAGTCCTTCACAAGGTAGGTAGAAGGCAAGTATCGGCCAAGCGCTTCAGGCAAGAAAGCATTGAGACCTTTTCGGTCAAGATGCTTAGGAAGGGGCGTCATGTCCAAAATTTGTGCAAGACCTAAGCAAGCATTTTCAGTTCCCACTTTGCCATCGGTAACAACCCAACAGGTTTTTGGGAGTTCAACGGCCATGGGTGTTACCTTTCTTTGTCCGGAAGACTTTCGTGAAAAACCCTACCAGAAATGGTTCTGGTAGGCGCCTTCTTTGTCATCAAGGCAGGGTGGGAGTTTCTTAGGAAAAAGAAACTTCTAATATCTCGTAGAACTTTTTGCCTCGGGGCGTAGAAAATTCAATAGAATCGTTTTTTGCTTTTCCTATTAAGGCTCTTGCCAAAGGGGACGCAATAGACAAAAGACCTTGGTCAATATCAGCTTCGTCGGCGCCTACAATCTGATATTTGGATTTTTCTTGCGTTTCATCATCCAAAAGTTTCACATGGGCTCCAAATTTTACCGTATCCCCGCTGAGCTTTGACAAATCAATGACATTAGCCCGAGAAGTTTTATCTTCCAGTTCGGTGATGCGGCCCTCGATGAATCCTTGGCGCTCTCTTGCTGCGTGGTATTCCGCATTCTCAGATAAATCGCCGAGTTCTCGGGCTTCTGAAATGGCTTGAATGACACTGGGTCTTTCTTCATGCTTGAGGCGATCAAGCTCTTTTTGAAGGCGTTGGTACCCTTGGGCGGTCATAGGGATTTTTTCCATGGTGGGTCTCTCTTGTTTAATAAAGTGAAAGTGTTATGTGGTTTAAGTGCTAATGGATGAGCTCAAGCGCTCCTTTTTGTACTGTGAAATCAGAAAAACGTATCTAAATTTCCCGTAGGCTAGATCCCTAACTCCCCTTATTTAGGCTGTTTTTCCCATAAGATTAGGGATCATCACTTTACCTTGGGGCTACCCTAGTAGGGTTCAAAAAATCTCCTTACGAATGTCTTTTCAAAATTCATGAAGAATAAATGCTAAAATAAGAAAATAAAAAAGTAAAGAACTTTTGTGGATTTTTGGGAGGATAAAAAGAGAGGCACTATTTTTTATGAATAGAGTGAGAAGTTTTCGGTGTGATTTTTTTTGTGCCTTTGGAAATGAAGTCAAAAAGGGGCATATCTTTACCCGGTAAGCGGTGTGTTTTACCATCCCCTAAGGTAAGAATTTGACGAGCTCCTCCTGTGGTGGGCACTCTAAAAATCTGGCCTTCGAATTCGATAGTCCTGATAGATCGTTGGGGGGCAACTCGCCCAATAAGAAAGGTGCTCCCTCTCTCAACAGTGACTGGACGAATATTAGAAAGAGAATTGTATTCTTCTAGGCCGTAAAGTTTTATTCCTTCTTGCGGATTTTTTGGGCGAAAAGTTCCAAGATACACGCCTTCAGGTCCAGACTTTCCACCCCAAATACGTTTTGCGGCTACGTTATTTCTGGGTCGCATCAAAAAAACCTCACCTTGAGCAAAACTTTCTATTTGATGCTTATTAAGACCCAAGGCAGGCCCTTCATCTTTGATATTTATTTTTCTTAAGCACCCTGTGGCTCTGTAGTAGGCGGTTTGGATTTTGGGCGCGAAAAGAGCCGAAGCAGATATGATTTTGCCTCTTAGAGAAAAGAAATCCACTATATCTCCTGGCATGGAAAACGGATCAGCTTTATCACTATCAAAGAGCATTCCAAAAGAATCATTCCAGGAATTTTCAATTACGCCATAGGATGCTATTACCAAATCATGCCCAATATAAAGAGTTTTATCCAGTGTCGGAAGATCTTTCCAAGTGCCAGCTCTTTTAGCTGCTAAAATCTTGGAGTAATCTCCATCCAGGAGTTTTTCTGCGTGGGTTCTTTTGTCTGGATACAGAGGGGATAGCCCCAGGGAGTTGTCTACCCTCGTTGGAAGCGTATACCCACCCTGGGCAGAAAGAGAAAACCTATCTCCTTGTTCAGTGAGGATTTGGCTCTCTTGAAAAGGTTTTCTAGCCGTAAGAGGTGTGTTTTTTACATTTCTTATCTTAGTATCGGCGTATTCGTTCGTAGGGGTAATAAAAGAAACTGTAGGATGTGGATCCAATGGTTTTTTAGATTGGTTCGGAGTTGACTCTTTCTGGAGGGTAAATAGAGGAATGGTTACTTCATAATTAGCTTTCTCTTCCCTAGTAACGCTAAGGCTTGACTGTAGGGGCTTAAAGGGAATACCGGCCTCTTTTAGGTAGGTTCCTGAAAACTCAGGGGTGGATAAAGCCTCATACTCTGAGCTATGATACTCAAAACCCAGGGCCCCTATTTTAGGGCCTTGCTGGTAAGAGATCCCGATGTGCTCTCCATGGTTGTAGATGAGAACAGGAGAGATAAGGAGCTTGTCACAAGAAACTTTCGTATCGCCGAAAGAAAATTGTCCACCTTGGGTGGTAAAAGTCCCAACTTCTAAAGATCCAGATTCGCAAGTAATGCCCGAAAGGACACCTAAGGTTCCAGAACTGTGGGTTTCAGAATAACATTCGGCATGAGATATACCACTTCGATTGGCGCCGAAGGCAATTCCCCATGCATCATGTTCTAGAGTATCAAGATGGGTAATACTTCGAAAGTCACCAATTTTTCCTGAAACGTGTTTCGCCCCGATGCGTGCGTTTTCTTGAGTCATGTTTCTTACCTCAAAAGTAATATCAGGACTATGGATAGTCTGGGGAATCCACTGCTTAGCAGTGGATTTGCGTCCTGAAAGGCTCAAATCCCCTCCTGAAATAACTGTGGGAGATAGGGCATCTAGAGAAAGGCTGTAAGACTGGTTTTTTTGACCGAAAATGAGGCTAGCTTCAAATCCTCGAGTATGGAGTGTTCCTTTGCGAATATCAAAAATAAGAGATTTAGAGGCATTAACGCCAAAGGCATTATCAAAAAGAAGATCTCCTTCTAAAGAATGGAAAGTGGCATCATCCGCCCATATGCCACCCTCTCCAGGGAGAACTTTGGTGGTCTTATGGTGAGATGTTTTCCATCCAAAGGACACAGAGGTGTTAAGGGCCCCGCTATCGTTCAGAAGCCCAGCTTGCTGACCTAAAAAAGAACCTGTACTTGGCGCGCCTTTGAAACGGTGGGTCATATTGACCAAAGTAATGCCAGAACTAGTGGTTCGCGACAGGGCTGAGAGAGGGTCTTCAGCTCTTCTTAACGAATCAAGCTGATTAATAAGGGGAAACAGCTTTCGTATAGCGTCCCGAGGGGTGGCTGAAGTAGCAATATCATAACAACGTCTAATATGAGGATCTACGAAGAAAGTTTGACGTTTTGTGGCGGTAGAAGAAGTTAAAGCAGGCAAAGTAAAAACCATATTTTTTTTGGCAAAAAATTCCATGGTAGGGGCAAAGAATGTTACACCGTGCGCCAAAATACCTTCTTGAGAGGAGAGGACTTGGAGCTTGTTTAATGAGGCCATAATGCTTGGGTGTGCGGCTTGGGAAGTGGCGGTTGTGGAAGAGCGTTTAAGTCCAAATCCAAAACTTTTGGATATCTGGGTAGATGCTTGCGTTACTGTACCCCGTATCTCTACATCTTTTTGAGCTCTAATATAAAGATTCTGAGTTCCTATGGCCTGAAGACCGGTTAGGCAAACAGCCCCTTGAGGCGCAAAAAGAATAAGCCGATCAGCAGAGAGAAGGGAAGGCTCAACAGCCGTTTGCCAAGTTCTATGGGTAGTTTTTTTCTTCCATCCAAAAAAGGATTTTTTAGTATGGGACTCATGGTGAGTGGTAATCTCAGGAGTTGCGGAAATTCCCTCAGTTCCTTGGATTACTACACTGCCTGGAGAGGTTATTGAGGAAGCGTGATTTAAAAACTTTTCGCCTGAAACTGAAACGATTCCTAAAGTAGAGATCTGTTGACCCCCAGGAAGTTTTGTTAAGTCACTAGAACCAGAGTCTGTTTTTAAAAAAGAGCCATCTGGTAGATTCCAAGGCAGAACACTTCTTGATGTTTGTAAAAGACTGGGACGATGGGTTTTGATAATATTTGTCTTGTGAGTGGAGAACGTTTCTAAATAATTTTCCCCTCTCAGATGACTCCCCAAGACATCTAAAGTATGGGAGCTATGAAGGAGAAGGACTTGGGCGTCAATTCGGAAGTCTGATATCCGAATACCTTCTTTAGTACTTACCAAACGCAGGGTATTACCTGACGTAAGAGATTCAAACCCGGGGCCATAAACAGCTCGTTTCCAAAATGAAAAAAGGTGCTGGCGGTGTGCTTGGAAGACCAAGGAGGGTGCAGTAAGGGTAAGGGATTTTCTAAGATGTCCCGAAGACGTGATACAGACAGGATTATGAGTCCGCAGTTCAAGAGTGCCTCGAGAGGCTATTCCATCAAGAGCCACCAACACTTGTGCGGTAATAGGGCGGTCATCGAGACGCATGCCGAGAGTAGCGGATGCTAAGGTGCCAAATGAACCATACCGATCATAGTCTAGCTCAATATGGGAGGCTTCAATAACGCCTGGATTGTGGAGATAGTCCCCTTTTAAGATAAGCGCGCTACTTCCTTGGAGACGGCAGTAATTATAAAAATGAGTCAAGGTGAAATTCAAAGTATCAACGGTCCAAGTGCCATGGTTATGCGCGTAATTGGACTGAACCCGCCCATGGGGTGTAAATGCGACGGCATCTCGACCTATCAAAAATTGGAAGAGGGTAGCGTTTATCTGTCCCATAGATAATTTTCCCTGTACAGAAAAACTTCCAGATAGGAAAAAAGTCCCTGTGAGTGCTTCAAGGACGCCATGAGGCCCAATGGTGGTATTAGATCCATGGATATACAGACCTTTAAAAATGCGATGACCCGTGAAGGAGGTTTGCGCACACAACGATCTAAAGCTTGCTAAAGAGACTGACCCAGAAAGGACTGACTCTTGCCCTGAAAGGTCCATACTGTTTCCATGATATGCCCCACCGACGTATGTTTTTGGGCTTTCAAGCATGGCCTGTTCTATGGAGGCGTTGCCTGCAATGTGGATACCTTTTTGAAAATGTAAAGAAGCCCTTCTTGAAACGCTAGTAGAACTGGTAGGAAATAAGGTAAATTGACTCCCTTGAAGAGAGATGTGGCTAAAAGAGGAGAATCCATGTCCTTCGAAATCCACAACATCTCCATGCAAAGAGCCAACCTGGAGGTTGCTTTGGGGGGTATTCTCCCAGTGGTTGATCTCAGCAAGGACATCCTCAGCATAGAAGGTTCCTTGATTGGTAAAAACCCGTGGCTTCAAAGTTGCTTTATGGGATAAAATTTTCTGATGAGGCATAATGGTAAAGATATCTTGGATGACGGTCAGAGATCTTGCTTCTAGATTACCAGAAAATCCAAATACACCGTTCAAAAAGGCGATTTCAGTTTTTAAATCGCCTCTTCCCTTTAGTGTTCCAGTGGGAGCAAGATTCATGATTTCAAAGGTTATATTGGACTCCCCAGTATCACAAGTTCCAGCTACCAAAAGCTGAGACATAGTGCCCTTTGTAGATTTTGCATCAAAATAAGATCCTTGAGAAAGGATGAGCCCCCCTCCTTGAAACGCGACATCTTGACAAGAAACGTTAACACCAGATTCTACAATGAGAGCCTGTGCAGAACTTACTAGAAGAGCAACGGGAATGGATTGCCCCAAGACAAAAGAGCCTCCAGACAGCATTAGCTTTTCTGTCTTGAGCTCATCTTTAATGCGTGCAAAAAAGCTTTGATAATGAACCTGGGTGGCACTTAAAGACCCGCTTGATGTAAGATGACTTATATCAAGATTAATGCTTGAGTGGGTAAAAGCCCCCCCTTTAATAGTAGAGAACACGTTTGCTTCTCTTGCCACTAATGAGAAAGATCCATTACCGCAATGTACATCTCCTTGCATGAGAGCTTTTTTTGCGTAAAGATGTATACCAAAAGGACAAGCGACCAGTTGTTCTTGAAGATATGAAAATTTCTTTTCCAAAAGAGTGACGCGCTTATGAAGCTCCTTTATGCGATGACGATATTTTTTGCATTCAGGGTCTAAAAAAAGATCCCAAGGAAACCTATGATGAGCAAATACCTCAAGCCCACCTTGGCGTCCCTTTTCAAAAAGAAGAGAGGTGCTTGAGGTAAGGAGAATGCCATCACGTGCCCTCATTTGGGCTTCGGGTTTTATAAATAGATTTTCTTGAGCTGAGACAAAAATATTTCCACCCTCAAGGAGGCTAGAGGGGGAAAAACTGCAAGAGCCGCTACTGGCCATACGAATGAACCCAGGAGATCGTATGCTACCTTGTTCGTTATAAGTTTCTAAGTGCCCCAGAATACCCACGCCTGCAAGAAACCTTCCTTGTGGGTTTTGGGACAATTTCTTCCCATCTAAGCGAATCAGACCTTCCGATCGAACCAACCCTTTATTTTGAAAACTTGAAAAGCGGTCTAAAGAGTTATATTTTCCAGGTCTTCCGGCTAGGGTGAGTGCTTCCAAGGAGCCTAAAACCCCAGAAGAATGGTTAATACCCGCTTCGAAAGCTAGAAAAATGTGGTTAGCTTTTATGGGGCCATAGTTATCAAATTTCTTGGTTTGGACTTCTAAGGAAGAGTGTTTAGCTGAGACGTTTGTATGATTGATTAAGCTAGACGATTTAGAAAAGAAACCTTTCCTAAAGTCCAAAGGATGGGCAATATCTACGCCTAGACATAATTGAACGGCCTTAATACCAAGTTCTTTGGTGGCTTTTCCTTGAACAAGAGTTAAGTTTCCTCGGGTTTTAAACGCCAAGTCTCCCCAGGTGAGGGTATTTTGCTCAGTGGGATGTAAAAACGCCTTTTTAAATAGAGCGTCTATAAAAAGTCCATCCGTAGAGGTTTTGTGGGCGGTAAGAATAACCCCACCATCTTTCATAAGAAGGTATTGGGCTTCTGCGGGGAGGGTCCATAAAGAGGCATCAAGACTGATATGGGGAGAGGCATCTTTAGGTAGTTGTTGTATGAAAATAAGTTGCTCAGTCTCTGGATCTAGGTGATTAGGTGCCCCTTTTAATGAGAGACGTACCGTGTGATCTTGAATGTGGGGATCTAAAGGATGGAGGGCTGTAGCAGGAAATGATCCAAGGCATAAGGGCACAATGAGGCTATAGGCAATGAATTCTTTAATAAAAGTAGTGAGGATTTTTTTAAAAGTCATGATTTCTTATCCAATTCAGAGGGTGCTACCGTTATGAAAGTCCCAATCATTTCGGCAAAGTTGTTTTAAGGCCAACTTTATTCCGTTCAGTTTTTATCTTAGGCGCAATATCTTTAAG
>JAGYKM010000020.1 GCA_018401675.1 Alphaproteobacteria bacterium
AAGATGTCTAAATCCTTAGGGAATGTACTGGATCCTTATGAACTCATTAACACTTATGGCGTAGATGCACTGCGGTATTTTCTTGTGAGAGAAGTGCCCTTCGGTCAAGATGGTGCTTTCATTCATACCCGATTTATCCAACGCCTCAATAGTGATTTGGCTAATGACCTGGGTAACTTATGCCAACGGGTTCTTTCTTTTATTGCCAAGAACAATCAAGGAGAAATTCCCAACTGTTATGAATTAACCCAAGAAGATGATATTTTGATGAACGCGTCGCAAGCTCTGTTATCTAAGGTGCGTCCTTTCGTATTAGAAGATCAAGCCTTGCATCGATATAGTGAAGAAATTTGGAAAGTTATATCCTTGGCTAATCAATATGTGGACCATCAGGCGCCCTGGGCTTTGAAAAAAACTGATCTTAAGCGTATGCAAACAGTTCTTTACGTATTATGTACGGTGATAAAACAGATAGGTATACTGCTCTTGCCTATTATGCCGACCTCTGCTTCAAGATTGCTGGATCAGCTTTCTCTGTCCTCGGAGCTTCTTACTTTTTCATCTATAGATGTTCCCTTGGTGAGTGGTACTTCATTACCAGTGCCTCAGGGGTTATTTCCTAGAATCCAAGAAAGAGAGGGTTGATAATGCGTTTTGTGGACAGTCATTGTCATTTGACTAATAGAGATTTTCAAGAGGATGTGAGCGCCGTTATCGAGCGCGCGAGGGCGGCCCAAGTTCATCCTTTACTTTCTATTGCGGTGGATTTAGAAGACTGCGAGAAAGTACGAAGTTTAGCCCAAGACAACCTTGGTGTATACTGTTCCCAAGGGGTGCATCCTCATGACACGCACCCCTATGATGGCGTTTCTGCGCTTATGTCTTTAAAAAAATCTCTAGGAGCCTTTCTTTTGGATCCAAAGGTGGTGGCCTTAGGTGAAACCGGTCTTGATTATCATTATAATCATAGCCCTCAAACGGCTCAGATAAAGGCACTAAAGTGTCATATTGAACTCCACAAAGAAAGCCTTCTTCCTTTAATTATTCATTCTCGAAATGCGGAAGAGGATCTCTTGAAGGTATTTAAAGAGGAAGGCCTAGGGGGATGTGAAGATAGATCCCCTGGTGTTATTCATTCATTCTCAGGAAGTTATGACTTTGCTCATGAATGCTTGAAAATGGGTTTTTATATTTCTGCTTCTGGGATTTCTACTTTTAAAAACGCTCAAGATATAAGAGATGTTTTAAAAACCGTTCCTTTGGACCGGTTGTTAATTGAAACAGATTCTCCCTATTTAGCACCGCCCCCTTATCGAGGACGGCGCAATGAGCCTTTGTATGTGCGGGAAGTGGCTCAAGTTTTGGGAGATATACACGGCCTTTCTTTGGAGAAAATAGCGGCTATAACAACTGATAATTTCCATTCTCTTTTTTGGAAAGTGCCTCGTCTTGAAATGGGGCAAGAGACAGACTAGAGGAATAACAATGACATTGAAGACGAGCCCTTCGAGGTATCAAAACGTGCAAGTTCATATTTTGGGATGTGGTTCTGCCTATGGGGTTCCGGTTTGGACAGGGGAGAAGGACTCACAAATAGTATCTCTCCAAGAAAAAGATCGTCGTTTGCGTCCTTCGGTGTGGTTGACGTATGGAGATCAGTCTATTCTTATTGATGCGTCTCCAGACCTACGTTACCAAGCGCTTCGTGCTGGTATTACCCATCTCGACGCGGTTTTGATAACCCATCGTCACGCTGATCATACGGCTGGGCTTAACGAATTGAATATCTTGTCTAAAGTTGCGCAAAAACCCATCCCCCTCTACGCAGATAGAGGAACTCTTGAAGATCTCCAGCGCCGCTTTAAGTATGCTTTTAAAGCAGAAGAACTCAGCGCTCTTCATCACCCTGTTTTTTTGGAGCCGAGAGAAATTAAGTCGTCTTTTACTATAGGCAGATTAAGCATTCACCCCATTGAGCAAGATCATGGATTTATGAATAGTTTAGGATTTCGTATTGGGAAATTTGCCTATTCTACTGACGTGGTGCGTTTGTCTGACCAAGCCTTTGAGGAACTCAAAGGCGTGGAAGTTTGGGTGGTGGATTGTCTTAAGTACGATCCCTCTCTTACCCATTCTCATCTGGCCCAAACTCTAGAGTGGATAGAGCGATTGGGGCCTAAGCGGGCTATTTTAACCCATCTGGGCCCTGATTTTAGGTACGAGACTCTTATGAAAGAATTGCCTCAAGGGGTTGAGGTGGCCTATGACGGCATGCTCATAAATGTACCTGTCTGAGCATTAAGTACGCTCAGATAACCCAATAGCCACCTTAAGGGCTACTTGAAGAGACTTTTTTAAAAATGAAAATCCCAAGAGATCTTCGGCATTTTCATCCTTAGCCAGATTGTGATGGTCTCGTTCATCCGCAAGGCAATCCCCAATGGTATTTTGAAGCGTTTGTTCATAACTAGGTTGGATGTCTTGAAGACGCTTGATCTGATTTTCATAGTGCGTTTCTATGACTTCCTCTACGGCCATGGTACAAGCCATAGCGGCTTTAGGGCCAAGGGCACCCGAAACCACCCCCAAACCATAGCTTATAGTATCCCATAAAGGCAGTAACTTTGTAGGAGGAACATGGTGTTTGTCACATAGTTCAGAAAATTTCTCAAGATGGACAGCCTCTTGCGCGGCCATATGCTGAACCAAGGCACGACTGTGGGGATCTTGCAGCATGCTGAGTTGTCCTTCATAAATCCGCTTTGCTGAAAATTCCCCAGCATGGTTAACGCGGATCATCCCTTTAACCAAGGATGAGAGAGGAGTAGTTTGTTCTAAAGGCGTCTTCATTCTTTTTCTTGAATAAATGATTTAAAGAAGAGTCCCACTGTTAACAGGGCCAACAGACTTAGTGACAGAAGAAGGTTATAGGCCGTTAAAGAGATGGACAAAAAAGTCGCGGATACCTCATTACATGAATAGCTAGGATGAGAGGGCAGTAGATTTTGAAAATCTTGCACCGTATGAATATCACCCATGGAAAAAAGAGAGGCACAAGTAGAAGGAGAGGGTAAGATGCCGTATTCGATAGCCACATGGTAGGAAGCTAAGCCAGTGCTTGCCAAGAAGGTAATCCAAAAAATCCAAATAAGCGCTCGTAAAGGAAATCTTGAGAAGCAAAGACCTCCTAACCCTCCTAGGAAAAGGATGGCATAAGGAATCCGCTCATAAATACATAAAGGGCACGGCGGGATATGGGCCACATATTGAAGGACAAAGCACGTTACCAAACTGATCAGGGCAACAATCATGAGAACCAGGAGATAGAAAGGTCTGGGAATAGCAATAATCATGGAAAATCCTTGCTGTTAACCTAGGAGAAACATGGAGTAACTGTTTCAATATACGGCAAAAATTGCTGGAAAGAAACCCTATTCCCCTAAAAGGAGTCCTAAAAAAGACTCCTTTTAGGGAGTGTCAACTATGTATAGTCATTTTTAAACTTGTGGGTTTAGGGGAAAGAGAGCGGGGTCATTTAAAAGACTCTCGCTCTGTTCTCTTTGGCTAAGGTCAATAGCGCGCTCTTGATCCTCCATGGTCGCGAGTTCTTCATCTATATTGGAAGATGTCTCTTGCGGAGCTTGGAGGAAAGCAAAGTTATCGCGCCTTTCGCCAGAGAGATCAAAGATTGTCTCATTCAACTGATTGAGCTCCTGGGCAGTTTCGTTATAGGCGTTAAGGGTATTCCTATCGCCTGTTTCCACCCAGCTATCTCGTAAAGCTCCTGCTTTTTGTTGAAGGGCATTAGCGTTTGAGAGCGAGGTATTTAGGCTGCTCATGAGCCCCTGTTTAGTCTGTTGAAGAGTAGATACTTGAGCTTGGGCTTTCGTAGCTTGCTGTTGCAGGATCTTTAGCGTGGCTTCAGATTCTCGAAGAGTTTTTTGAGCTTGGGCAGCGTCTTGAAAGAAACTATGAGCGCTTCTTCCCAATACATATGCATTTGTTTCATTAAGGTGAAGGGTGTTTTGGGCGGTGGTAAGCCTGAGTTTATCACCGTCGACAATTGTCTTTTGCTCAGAAACCAGTCTTTGGGCTGCTTTCGCTTTGGTTTGAGCGGCTTTCAAAGGCTTTTGCATCTTTTGAAATTGGAGTGAAGCCGCGCGTACTTCTTGATCGGACGCACCTTCATCTGCCAGTAATTGGCCTAAGTCACCTCGTTGTGCCTTTTTGCCGTAGGCTTCAGAAGAATTAGGGTTAAAAGTCTCTTCGATTTCCGGAGTATAACGATTGTTTATGGAGGTGAGTTCTGCTGACTGCTTGTGAATGTTACTACTTGGGTTGTTGAGAGGTGAGATCTGCTCTGCTTCATTAACAAGTGTTTTGTATTCGGATTTGCTTAATTGGCCTGATTTGGGATGAGATTTCAATAAATCTCTATCAGTTTCAAGTATGTCAAAAGTGTCATCATCTGCTGTTTCTCCCCACCAACCTACGTATCCCACTGAGTAGTCACTGTCAGAAGTTTGGTGTCCTGGAACTGGCTTCTCAAAAGTTCCTCCCTGGGCTA
>JAGYKM010000021.1 GCA_018401675.1 Alphaproteobacteria bacterium
TTGATTGGTTCATTGTGATTTTTTGTATATATATTTGAATAGAGATTTTACATGGTTCATACAGATTTGATGCCTATTGATGCTCTTGAGAAAACCGAAGGTTTTGTGAATCCCCTTCACCAATTTGAGACATCTTCTTTAATCCCTTTTTCCTGGCATGGCGTGGATTTATCCTTCACCAATGCTTCGTTAAGTATAATGATTGTGGTTTTTGGAACCCTTTTCTTCTTCAGCGCTTGTATTAGGAGTAGAGGCGTTATCCCTTCCAGGGGCCAAGCGTTGGTTGAGATGCTTCATGAATTTGTCCTCTCTATGCTTAATGAGACTTTGGGGGCTCAAGGAAGGGTATTTTTTCCTTTTGTATTTTCCTTGTTTATGTTCATTCTTGGGGCCAACCTTTTGGGAATGATTCCGGGCAACTATACGGTCACCAGTCAGATCGTTGTGACGTTTGCTTTGAGTATGCTAGCCTTTGGGGTCGTAACGATAATTGGCATTGTTAGAAATGGACTGGGCTTTTTTTCTATTTTCTTTCCCAAGAATGTTCCTAAACTTTTATTGCCTTTAATAGTGCCTATCGAGATAATTTCTTACTTATCCCGCCCTATTAGCTTGTCTATTCGGTTATTTGCCAATATGATGGCGGGCCATACCATGTTGAAGGTATTTGCTGGATTTACTGTTATTATGGGTCTATGGGGCATTGCTCCTTTCCTGTTAATAGTGCTATTGACGGTTTTTGAAACTATGGTGGCGGCTTTGCAAGCTTATGTCTTCACCATTCTGACGTGCATCTATCTTAATGACGTGATTCACAAGCATTGAGAAGATGTGTTTAATCTAACCCTATGTGTTTACAGAAAAAAGCTAACCTGAGGAGAAGGATAATGGATTTACAAGCTGCAAAAATGATCGGTGCTGGACTTGCTGTGGTGGCTTTATTGGGTGTGGGAATTGGAATAGGCAATATCTTTTCAAGTTTAATCTCTTCCATAGCGCGGAACCCTTCTGCTCGAGATCAACTTTTTCCTATTGGCTTGTTGGGCTTTGCTCTTACCGAGGCCGTAGCTCTTTTCGCGCTCTTGATCGCTTTTTTAATTCTCTTTATGTAGCCTTGAAGAACCCATATGCCTCAATTAGACACGGTCACCTTTCCCTCGTTATTGTTATGGTTGGTGGTGGGCTTTGGTTTGTTATACCTGGGGCTCCGCTATGTTATTTTGCCTAAGCTATCTAGCATTCAAGAGCATCGATTCATGCAAATCGAAAACATATTGGATAAAGCAGAGTCTTTCCGTACGATTGCCAAGGAGCTAGAGGAGCGCATTGACTCCAAAAAGAAGGCACTGCAAGGGGAAATGACTGCCCTTTTTTACTAGATCATGCTCAACAGCTTGATCAGTCTTAGAAGCCCTAAGAAAAAGTTTGCTTCCACCTATGAGTCCAAAAAACGTAGAAGTGAAAAGACCCTCTGAACGGCTCTATGAAGAAATTCATGCCCCTTTAAAAGAAGAAATTCTGAACTTGTCCGATTGGCTGTGGATGAAATCTCCGGAGAAAAAGCGCCAGCAAAAAACAAGAAAAGGAAGGCACAATGAGCTTTAATAATCCACAGGTCTGGATAGTTATAGCCTTTTGTTTGTGCTTTATGGTGTTTTTGTATAAAGGCGTGGGGAAGATCAAGCAAACTCTTGATCAGTATATAGGAAACATAGAAAATCAATTCCAAAGAGCCAAGGATTTGTGTCATGAGGCCCAAGAAAGAGTCTCCTGTCTCCAAAATGAGCAAAAGAAACAGAGCGAAGAAGGTGACTATGCCATGAAACAGACTTCTTTAGAAATTGAGAAGTTAGATTTTAAGCTATCTCAAAGAATACAAGAATTAGAAATGAAATACGCGAGCCTTTTTCTTCACGAAAGCGAACACTTGAAAAAAGAGATAAAAGAAAAGCTTTTGAGAGAGTTGGGCACAGAAGTCTACCACCAAGTCAATGACTGGGCTGGTAAAATGAGTATGCCTCAAAAGAAAGCCTTCATGGCTCGACAAATTAGTCAGATGCGTATTTCCAATAATTCTCTGCTCTGCGTTCCAGAAAATAAAGAATAAAATCGCATGCCAAAGGACGGGGGAGATGTCTCAATAGAAAAGACAGCCGAGCCGTGAGTTGTGGGGAATTATTATTGTGGCAAGCATGGAGAGGTGGAAAGGGACCTTGTGGCCCCTTTCCGGGCTCCTTAGAGAGCCAGAGACTCTTCTATGTGTTGACGTGCTTGTCCTAAATCAGTGCTTTTGACCAGCGCCATTTCGCGCGCAAGACGTGTCAGTGCTGATTGGAATATTTGACGCTCACTGTAGGATTGTTCGCCATCAGGCTTAATTTTATAAAGATCCCGGAGTACCTCTGCGAGGGAAAGCGGATCACCGGAATTGATCTTGGCTTCAAACTCTTGGGCTTTCTTGCTCCACATGAGTTTGCTTTTTCGAGGCTGGGAACGAAGTATTTCCATGCTTTGATTAAAAGTCTCAACGGTACTTAGCTTCCGTAAACCAGCACTCTGCGCGCGTCCCAAGGGGAGACGTACAGTAAGCCGATCATGTTCGAAGGCAATAACATAGACTTGTATTTTATAACCAGAGATTTCTTGAGCTTCTATGTCTTGAATGTACCCAACACCGTGGGAGGGGTATACAACTGTATCACCCTTCGCAAATAAAGGACTTTGATTCATATCAATACCTAACTCTTCTAATGTTCAGTTCAAATTTATGATCTGTATCTTCTTTAAAATCACTTATAAAAAGCTATCTTAAGTAAGTACGTCTACTATCCAATTTTTTTTCACTCTACTTGATTTTACGATAAATGTCCACAATTTATTCAAGTCATCAAGTTTCTAATTATGAAAAGCCTTGAGCCTCTCTTTTTTTTTATTTCATGAAATGGTATTTTCGTGGGCTTGATAGAATGGGAGTCGTTATGAGGGAATCTGTTGGTTAGATCCTCGTATAGAAAGTCTAAAGGCCTTCATGCTCAGCTATATTCTACCGTTACCCGCACTAGTGCGGGGAAGTTCTTGGAACAAGCTATTCAGAAAACGCCTTTTAAGATCTAGTCTATCCAGGGTGATGGGGGATCCTATTTTAGGGGAAAGTTTGAAAAAGCGAGGGCAATAACGAGATGTTTCCTTTATCGTGCTACTTCCCAAAAAACCAGCCTACAATGGTGGAAGAGAAAGGGGCCATAGGGTCTTCGGAGAAAAGCACTTCCGTGGTCCATAGCTGACTTTGGTAAGAGCTATGTGAGATACGAGATCAAAGTCTCTTATGTTTTGGGGATAAGTCGTCTCATGTGATATTAAGTCGCATACTTTTCCCACTAAATTTGACAAATAATACTCGGGTTGGTAATCTGGTAAAATAATTTAAAAAAAGTAGATAACTATGCTTCAAAAAATCTTGTTTATGGGAATAGTGGGGATAGGTTATTTCGTTGTCAGTGAGCGATCAGGGGCTGAAGAATATACAAATGGGTGCACAAACGTTGGCTTAAAAAATAAAAAGGGATTCCCAGGCCCGCGGAAGAGGCAAAGTCCCCATCGTACTTTAAGGTGTCGTCAAATTTCGATCAGGCTCAAGATGAGGGAAGTACATGGTGCGGGATTCAAGGTCAGAGTGGCTGTAGGCAATATTTTCATACAGATGCCGGCGCTGAGTATTATGATTCACTAAACAAGTGCAAAGCTGATAATAAGTGAGACGCTTAAAAGAACATTTTTGAACCTCAATAAAGCGATTTTAACAGAGGGTAGATTCAAGGGTGAAGTGCAACGGCTCCTGAATGTGCCAATGTGCCGTCTTTATAGGACCTTGAAAGATATGACGCTTATGGGATACATTAACCCACTGGATCCTGGGGAGAAAGTCATTTCAAATCCTACGCACTCCTACACTTTAAAATTGACTCTAGGACCGAGATAAAGAACTTGATAGAGTTCAGGTGTCCTTTTTAACTCAATTGAGCCGGGTAAAAGGTGATCGTTTACGCTGATAGGGAGGATGTGGATATGGACCAACTACTGGATCCTTATTTTTTTGTGTTGGTAGACCATCTAACTAAGAATGGT
>JAGYKM010000022.1 GCA_018401675.1 Alphaproteobacteria bacterium
TCAGAAAAGCAGACCAAGTCGTACTCATCACGGGGAATTTCCCCGTCATCATTAAGGATATCTAACTTATATTTCTTTATTCCATTTGAATCCAAGAACTTTGAAAATTTCTCTGGATATGGATCTAATACACTCACATCTTTGTATCCAGCTGATTTAAGAAGTGCTGAGAATAATGGTGGGACTCCTCCTATATCCAGAATCCTCTGTTCTTTAGATACATATTTTGAGACAAATTCGAAATCTTTATGGACTCTTATGAAATTAGAATCCATGTAACTTTTATATATCTGCAAGTCACCTTCATCAAGACTCAGAATCGAGTCAACAAAACTCATTCTATCCTGTTTATTCATTATTTACTCCACTTTGTCTTGATGATGTTGTCGTTGCTGAGGAATATTCATCCCGGACTCTCTTCTTTTGCTCATGAGACAACGCCACTTCAGAGTTCTTACTCCTGGTCTTAAGACCAGAATGCATGTCCTCCTTAGGAATTGTATCCGGCTTCTTGTACACAGAAGAAACCCATTCAATCCATCTCGCATCAGCGACTAGGCCCAGTTCACCTAGACACTTGCTCATCTCGGACTCTAAATCTTCGCATATTTTATTATATTCTAGAAGATAGGATCCCTCGTTTTTCGACAAAAAGTTCTTCCAAAGCGTATCATAACGACAGAACGGCTCCAGAAATTCATCTAAAATAAAATCAATTCCTTTCGACGTTTCCATTCCCCTCAACTGCTGTGACATATCACATTCTCTCACTAATATATGGTGATATAGGCTCAACATCACCTCAACCATATCTCTGGACAAATAGATTAATTTAAAGCCACTTTTCCCTATCTCCTCAAATAGATCTGGTTTTGGAAGGAAATGAGTGTGAAGTAGAGAGGTAGTACATTTGTATTTTTGAAGGCCCGCACTTTCTTGCAATCTGACATCTCGAAAGAACTCATCCATTGCGCCCCATCCCGTCCCATCACTTGAAATTGGTCTGAAGTCCAGAAAATCCTTACCAACCTTGATGTTACCCGTGACATCTGAAAGGACATAACTCAACCAAGAGCCACCTGATTTTGGCAGAGCCTGCAAGAAAATTGGCTGACCAGAAAGTGGTTTAACTTTTTTATAGATGCACCGCACCGCATAGCCAACGTTTACACGGCTTCCCATCCAAGCAGGCATTGCCTCAAGCAATGGGTCTAGGCCCCTACTCAACCCAATGATTCTAGTTACAACTCTCTGAACTTTTGTAATATATGTCATCTCAAACCACTCTAATGCATCCATTATATCTCTAGCGAACATCGGAACGAGCAGCTGCCATGAGCTCGTCAAAAGCAGCTGGATTCCCTTCCTCTTTCTCTAACGCTCGAATGATCTTTGCTGGTTCGAGGGGAGGCATTGATTCGAATTTACCAAGCTTGAAACGATCACAGCGTTTCGTTGAGATGCCATAAACAAAACACTGAAGAGCAAGGTTTGTATGCCCCTTGAATACATTTGGCCAAGGATGGCCATATTTCCACCAATTCTTGCTTTCCAGCCAAGTGCGACTGTATTTTTCCATTTCATCTTTGAAACCCAAAGCCATGAAGTCACTCATGTGGATACCATTGGGATTGTTTCTGTTGAACCCAAAACCTAGATCCATCAACAAGCTCTTTTCCCTCTTCAAGTCTCTCTCAATTGCTTTCCATGAAAAAAACTTGAACAGAAATCAATTGGAAGATCTGGCCTTAGACGAAGATAGAAGTCAAAATCATCGCTTTCCTTCTCCACCATTTCATGGCATTTCCAGATCTTATAATGCATCTTATCTAGATTGGAGTAATCCTTGAATTTTCCATTGGTCTCATCATCGACCACAATGTGGTCCGTTTCATAACGCGCTTCTAATTCGGCAACATCAACATGACCTGAAAATCTAACTTCGGAGATCAAGTTTTTAT
Source organism: Alphaproteobacteria bacterium (assembly GCA_018401675.1). GTDB lineage: Bacteria > Pseudomonadota > Alphaproteobacteria > 16-39-46 > 16-39-46 > M30B67. The sequence goes on from JAGYKM010000022.1 coordinate 1,962, forward strand.
AATTCTCGCACATGTAGTCATAACCAAATTCTGAGAGGATTTTTTGATATGCCAAAAGAAATGCTCCCCCGAAAGTTCTTGCAGCATGATCCCCAGTAACCGGCTCCCGTCGACCGGTATGCAGCCAAGTATGTATATAAATAGAAGGGTCGCAATCACGAAGAATCGTATGCTTCCACGTCTCTAAAGAGTATTTCCATCCTCTGAACTGCCCGGACACACATATCGCTACTTTGGGCCGCCCTCCCCTTATGTGAAGTTTTACATTCGATATTTCACGGGCCTTTCTTCCTCCTTCTCTCTGATAGCATTTATATTGAAGATTATTTCTTGATATTTATTTGAACCAACGGTGCCCCTCGCCCTTTGAATTAGAGAGTCTGATATCGTTAATTCATCATTGAGCTTAGGACCATCTAATGCCCCGGCAGCATGATTGGCCATGTTGAGTCTAAAAATATCTCTTTCGTCAAACCCTCCTACCCCATGCCTATTTGACCATTTGATCAATACCTGAAGGTTGATAGGCTGAGAGAACACCGATATAAAATCTCCGTCACGGAACTTATTGAAGTACTTCTGAATCAATGATTGTACCAATTGCTTTCTTCCAACAGAATGCCCTGATACACCATTCAAGAAGAGCCAGGTCACAATCCCCGCCCGACCAAGAGCACCCGCTTTTCTCATTTCTTCAGATAAGGAAGCCAAGAAGTTAACGAGAACAGTCGAGCGAAGATCGTGGTCTTTGTTGTAATCTCGCTCTCTTATAAACTTAGAATAGATCAATGGAAATGCTGCATCTAACTCCTCTGCATCAGATATATTCTCAGACAGAATGGCCGCTACTTGATCATAGCGATCTTCTCTCAATACATCTTGAGAGTATATCTTCTCTAGAAGCTCTATAACGTCATTCTCTTCGAGACTACTTTTTGAACAATTGTCACCGGCAAGAAATGCCTCCACACAACTGTGGATTTTAAAATACATAGGGCTAATTCGTTTTGATTTTCTTAATTGCGCCCTTTCAGAGAGCATTTTCTTTAATCCTCTCAAGGCTCTCAAGCGAAGAATCTCATTTTTTAACGTCTTTATTTTGCCCATTCTTTACGCTTCAACCTTTACCTAATTACCAAGATAAGCAACCGATCTATATCCCCTAAATACAAGGACGGTAATTGCTCCCAAGGCGAGATACACTGAAATGGGTACGATTGCTAATCTATAGAGAGTCCTCTTCTTATCATGCCCAACTGTTTCAACAAGCATTTTGATCGGTCGTACATTGAACAGAACCAACGATGGAAAAGCCAGCCCTATGGTAATCGCCCATAGCCCTAAATAATCATAACCAAAGTACGCGATGCCACAACTAAGCCCACCGCACATGACCCTCGAAAAGATCATTACATAACTATTTCCCAATTCATAAAAAGCGAGAAAAAGACCATTGGCTCTCAAATAAACATAAACCAATCCATACGGGATGAGGTAATCTACGTCAAGAAGCTTAACGTTTGCATCCATGACCGTGAGCAAGAAGTCTCCCAAGGTAGCCATACCCAAAAAGGCGACAACGAGAAGATACACGGCAACAAGGAACCTCTTTTCAAATTCTTTGAGGATGTTCACAATCTCACCTTGTGCCCACAATTTCGATAACATCGGGTGAGGTGGACCCCAATCGTTGGACAGATTTCGGCCTTCAATAAG